>NZ_JBIBZN010000015.1:0-222878 GCF_043084305.1 Streptomyces sp. NPDC014656 | reverse complement strand
ACTTTTCCCCCCGGCGCCCGCGGCCCCGCCCCCCGTTGGGGGGTTCCGGCCCGCGGGTGCCCCCGCCGCCCCCGCCCCGGCCAGCACGTACGGAGCGGGCCGCGGCGGCCCTTCGTGTTTCACGTGAAACACGGAGCGCCGTGGCGCCGGTTTCCGCCCCGGTCGCGGCCGGATTCCCAGGGGCGTACGGCAGGATGTCCCCCATGCCGAGCCTGAAGAAGACGAGCGGCCCCCTCGACGGGCCCGCGGACGACGGGGCCGCGGCGCCGGACGGGGCGCGCGGGGGAACGCTCCCGGCCGCCGCCCCCGTCGTCGCCCCCACCCGGCGGGACGAGGTGGCCGCCGCCGGCAGCGAGCTCATCGGCGGGCGCTACGGCCGCCGTGCGCTGCCCGGCAGCGGGCCCGCGGGCGGGCAGTTCACCCCGGTGCGGGTGATCGCCCTCGTGGCCATCGGCATGTTCGCCCTCGGCATGGTGCAGAAGCTGCCCTGCTACAACTGGGCCTGGTTCCGCGGCACCACCTCCCAGTACACCCACGCCTGCTACTCGGACATCCCGCACCTCTTCGCCGGACGCGGTTTCTCCGAGGGGCTGGTGCCCTACTTCGACCGGCTCGCCGGCGACATACCGTTCCTGGAGTACCCCGTCCTGACGGGGCTCTTCATGGAGGTCGCGGCCTGGCTGACGCCCGGCGGCTCGCTCCAGGAGCAGGGCCAGGCGTACTGGCTGGTCAACGCGGGGCTGCTGATGGCCTGCGCGGCCGTCCTGGCCGTCTGCGTGGCCCGCACGCACCGCCGGCGGCCCTGGGACGGCCTGCTGGTCGCCCTGGCGCCCTCCGTGGCCCTCACCGCCACCATCAACTGGGACCTGCTGGCCGTGTCCCTGACCGCCGCCGCGATCCTGATGTGGTCCCGCTCCCGGCCGCTCGCCGCCGGCATCCTGCTCGGCCTCGCCGTCGCCGCCAAGTTCTACCCGGTACTGATCCTGTGGCCGCTGCTGCTGCTCTGCCTGCGGGCCGGGAGGATGCGCGCCTTCGGCAGCGCGCTGCTCGGCGCGGCGGGCTCCTGGCTCGTGGTGAACCTGCCGGTGATGCTCCTCGCGCCCGAGGGCTGGAAGCAGTTCTACCTCTTCAGCCGCCACCGGAACGTGGACTTCGGCTCGGTCTGGCTGCTCGTCAGCCAGCGGGGCGGACAGACCATCCCGCCCGAGCGGGCCAACCTGTACGCGCTGCTGCTCCTGCTCCTGGCCGCGGGCGGGCTCGCCTGGCTGGCCTTCACCGCGCCCCGCCGCCCCCGGCTGGCCCAGCTGGCGTTCCTGATGGTCGCCGCGTTCGTGCTCACCAACAAGGTCTACTCGCCGCAGTACGTGCTGTGGCTGGTGCCGCTCGCCGCGCTCGCCCGGCCGCGCTGGCGCGACTTCCTGATCTGGCAGTCCTGCGAGGTCCTGTACTACCTCGGGATCTGGATGTACCTCGCGTTCACCGGCAGCGGCAGCAAGCAGGGACTGCCGCTGGACGGCTACCACTTCGCGATCGTGCTGCACCTGCTGGGCACGCTGTACCTGTGCGCCGTGGTCGTACGGGACATCCTGGCGCCCGAGAAGGACCCGGTCCGCAAGGACGGCTCCGACGACCCCTCGGGCGGCGTCCTGGACGGCGCGCGGGACGTCTTCGTGGTGGGCAGGGCGGCCCGGCCGGCCCGGCACGCGGCCCCCGCGCCCGAGAACGGCGAGCAGGAACTCCTCGTGACATGGGGAACCCCCGGGGCCGAGGGCTCCCGGGGGTGACGTCCCGACGGCGCTGCGGCCGGCTCAGCGCTCGACGAGCCGGTCGAACTGCGTCGTGGTGTGCCGCAGGTGCGCCACCAGCTCGTCGCCGACCTGCGGCTCCTGGGCGTCGGCCGGCACGAAGAGGATCGACACCTGCATGTGCGGCGGCTCGGCGAACCAGCGCTGCTTGCCCGCCCAGACGAACGGCGACAGGTTCCTGTTGACCGTGGCCAGACCGGCCCGGGCCACGCCCTTGGCGCGCGGCATCACGCCGTGCATCGCCTTCGGCGCCTCCAGGCCCACGCCGTGCGAGGTGCCGCCGGCGACGACGACCAGCCAGCCGTCCGAGGCGGCCTTCTGCTGGCGGTAGCCGAAGCGGTCGCCCTTGGCGACCCGGGTGACGTCCAGGACCGAACCGCGGTACTCGGTGGCCTCGTGGTCGCCCAGCCAGAGCCGGGTGCCGATCCGGGCGCGGAAGCGGGTCTGCGGGAACTGCTGCTGGAGCCGGGCCTGTTCCTCGGCCCGCAGGTGGCTCACGAACATGGTGTGCAGCGGCAGCCGGGCGGCGCGGAGCCGGTCCATCCAGGCGATGACCTCCTCGACGGCGTCCGTGCCGTCCGGGCGGTCCAGCGGCAGGTGCAGGGCGAAGCCCTCCAGGCGCACGTCCTCGATCGCGGACGCCAGCAGCCCGAGCTCCTCCTCGCGGACGCCGTGCCGCTTCATCGAGCTCATCACCTCGATGACGACGCGGGCGCCGACCAGGGCGTGCACGCCGTCCACGGAGGAGACGGAGCGGACGACCCGGTCGGGCAGCGGCACCGGCTCCTCGCCCCGCCGGAACGGGGTGAGGACCAGCAGGTCGCCGCCGAACCAGTCCTTGATCCTCGCGGCCTCGTACGTGGTCCCCACCGCGAGCATGTCGGCGCCGAAGCGGGCCGCCTCCTCGGCGAGCCGTTCGTGGCCGAAGCCGTAGCCGTTGCCCTTGCAGACCGGGATCAGACCGGGGAACTGGTCGATCACGGTCTTCTGGTGCGCCCGCCAGCGAGCGGTGTCGACGTAGAGGGAGAGCGCCATGGCCGGCCCGGAACCTTTCTGATGGCTGCGGTGGGGGGTTTCGCAGGTGTGTACGAGACTCGTGGAACTACGAGGTTACGCAAGCCCCGCGCGGAGCGTCAGCGACGCGACATGTAGATGTCGAGCGCCTTGTGCAGGAGCTTGTTCAGCGGGAAGTCCCACTCGCCGACGTACTCGACGGCCTCGCCGCCGGTGCCGACCTTGAACTGGATGAGGCCGAAGAGGTGATCCGTCTCGTCGAGCGAGTCGGAGATGCCGCGCAGGTCGTAGACGGTCGCGCCCATCGCGTACGCGTCGCGCAGCATCCGCCACTGCATGGCGTTGGAGGGCCGGACCTCGCGGCCGATGTTGTCGGAGGCGCCGTACGAGTACCAGACGTGCCCGCCGACGACGAGCATGGTCGCCGCGGAGAGGTTCACGCCGTTGTGGCGGGCGAAGTAGAGCCGCATCCGGTTGGGGTCCTCGTTGTTGAGGACGGTCCACATGCGCTGGAAGTACGAGAGCGGGCGCGGCCGGAACTTGTCGCGGACGGCGGTGATCTCGTACAGGCGCTGCCACTCGGCGAGGTCCTCGTAGCCGCCCTGGACGACCTCGACGCCGGCCTTCTCGGCCTTCTTGATGTTGCGGCGCCACAGCTGGTTGAAGCCCTTGAGGACGTCGTCGAGGGAGCGGTTGGCCAGCGGGACCTGGAAGACGTAGCGGGGCTGGACGTCGCCGAAGCCGGCGCCGCCGTCCTCGGCCTGCTGCCAGCCCATCCGCCGCAGCCGGTCGGCGACCTCGAAGGCCTGCGGCACGACCTCGGTGGCCTGGACGTCCTTGAGGCGCTTCACGTCCGGGTCCTGGATGCCGGACTTGATCGCGGCCGCGTCCCAGCGGCGGATGACGACCGGCGGGCCCATCTTCACGGAGAAGGCGCCCTGCTGCTTGAGGTGGGCCAGCATCGGCTGGAGCCACTCGTCGAGGTTGGGGGCGTGCCAGTTGATGACCGGGCCCTCGGGGAGGTAGGCCAGGTAGCGCTTGAGCTTGGGGAGCTGGCGGTAGAGCACCAGACCGACGCCGACGAGCTCGCCGCTCTTGTCGAACCAGCCGAGGTTCTCCGAGCGCCACTCGGTCTTCACGTCCGCCCACGCCGGGACCTGGCAGTGGCTCGCGCCGGGCAGGGTCTGGATGTACGCCAGATGCTGCTCTCGGCTGATGGTCCTCAGGGTCAGGCTCATGCGGGGCGCTCCTCGGCAGGTGTGTCCCCATCGGTCAGGGGCTCCGGCTCTCGCGCCGAAGCCTACTGCGACCGAGGAGCGCCCCGGAGGGCCGCGTGGGCCCTGACGTGCCCGGTGTCAGTTGATCACGCCGGTGAAGAGCCCTCCGTGGGCCATGCCGAGGTAGAAGCCGACGGCCGAGGCGCCGAGGCCGATGATCAGGAAGAAGCGTTCGCGGGTGGTGACGGAGATGAACTGTCCGTAGGCCCCGGTCAGGATGCCGATCAGGCCCGACCAGGAGCTGAGCAGGTGCAGGCTGTGGAACTGCGCCGTGACGAAGGACAGGATGCCGAGCACCAGGGTCACCGCGAGCAGGGTGTCCTGGAGGGGGTGCGGCTTGCCGTCCGTCGCGAAGAGGGAGTGGCCGGGGTCGGGTCGCATTGCCTGTGCCATGGGGCACCTCCTGGCGTGCCGTGCGGAGGGCGGCGCATCCTAGCGCCGCCGACGTCCGATGTGTACAGATTGCGTCCCCTCCCCACCGGATTTCAACCGCAAGGCGTTGTGCGGGTACTCTGTACGGTCTGCGCCGGTGTCTGCCCTGGTTATGCCAGGACCTGATTCCTGGGGGCCGTCGACACACCCCGCCCGTCGGGGCTCGTTGTCAGTGGTGGCCGATACCGTCGCTCACGCATCACGACCCTCCTGCCACGGAACGACCGTGGCCGCTGAGTCCAAAGGAGGTGGGTTCCACATGCGTCACTACGAGGTGATGGTCATCCTCGACCCCGATCTCGAGGAGCGCGCTGTCTCCCCGCTGATCGAGAACTTCCTCTCCGTCGTCCGTGAGGGCAACGGAAAGGTCGAGAAGGTCGACACCTGGGGCCGTCGTCGTCTCGCCTACGAGATCAAGAAGAAGCCCGAGGGCATCTACTCGGTCATCGACCTGCAGGCCGAGCCTGCGGTCGTCAAGGAGCTCGACCGCCAGATGAACCTGAACGAGTCGGTCCTCCGGACCAAGGTCCTCCGCCCCGAGACCCACTGAGCTTCCGCTCAGAGGTAATCGGGTCCGAGTAGCAGCAAGCAGCCAGAAGCAATCCCGCCGAGAGGTTCACCCATGGCAGGCGAGACCGTCATCACGGTCGTCGGCAATCTCGTCGACGACCCCGAGCTGCGCTTCACCCCGTCCGGTGCGGCGGTCGCGAAGTTCCGCGTCGCGTCCACTCCCCGCACCTTCGACCGTCAGACCAACGAGTGGAAGGACGGCGAGAGCCTCTTCCTGACCTGCTCGGTCTGGCGTCAGGCGGCGGAGAACGTCGCCGAGTCCCTTCAGCGCGGCATGCGCGTCGTCGTGCAGGGCCGGCTCAAGCAGCGGTCCTACGAGGACAACCAGGGCGTCAAGCGCACGGTCTTCGAGCTGGACGTCGAAGAAGTCGGTCCCAGCCTGCGCAACGCCACGGCCAAGGTCACCAAGACCACCGGCCGCGGTGGTCAGGGTGGCGGCGGCGGTTTCGGCGGCGGCGGTGGCGGCCAGCAGGGCGGCGGCGGCTGGGGTGGCAACTCCGGCGGCGGCCAGCAGGGCGGCGGCGGAGCTTCCTCCGACGACCCCTGGGCCTCTGGCGGCTCCTCCTCCGGCGGCGGCCAGCAGGCCGGTGGCGGCGGCGGTGGCGGCTGGGGTGGCAACTCCGGCGGCGGCTACTCGGACGAGCCCCCCTTCTAGGGATCCCCTTCCGGCTTTCCGGAAGAGGCCCCGGAAGTGGCTCGTACCCCACACTTCTTGATCACACAGGAGAAACACCATGGCGAAGCCGCCTGTGCGCAAGCCTAAGAAGAAGGTCTGCGCGTTCTGCAAGGACAAGACCGCGTACGTGGACTACAAGGACACGAACATGCTGCGGAAGTTCATTTCCGACCGCGGCAAGATCCGTGCCCGCCGCGTGACCGGCAACTGCACGCAGCACCAGCGTGACGTCGCCACGGCCGTCAAGAACAGCCGTGAGATGGCGCTGCTGCCCTACACGTCCACCGCGCGATAAGGGAAGGGTGACCGAAAAATGAAGATCATCCTCACCCAGGAAGTCTCCGGCCTCGGTGCGGCCGGCGACGTCGTCGAGGTCAAGGACGGCTACGCTCGCAACTACCTGGTCCCGCGTGGTTTCGCGATCCGCTGGACCAAGGGTGGCGAGAAGGACGTGGCGCAGATCCGCCGCGCCCGCAAGATCCACGAGATCGCGACCATCGAGCAGGCCAACGAGGTCAAGGCCAAGCTCGAGGGCACGAAGGTGCGCCTGGCCGTTCGCTCCGGCGACGCCGGCCGTCTCTTCGGCTCCGTGACCCCGGCCGACGTCGCCACGGCGATCAAGTCCGCCGGTGGTCCCGAGGTCGACAAGCGTCGCGTCGAGCTCGGTTCGCCGATCAAGACCCTGGGCTCGCACCAGGTGCTCGTGCGTCTGCACCCCGAGGTCGCCGCGAAGCTCGGCATCGAGGTCGTTGCCGCGTAACGCTGCTCTCAGCAGTTCTGCGCCCACGCAGAAGGAAGGGCCGCTCCCCTCACGGGGGCGGCCCTTCCGCCGTTTCACGTGGAACGTTCGCTTGGGTCCGTATGCGGTGTTTCACGTGGAACACCGCACACGCTCAGCGGGCGGCGCCCGTGACGATCCAGCGGCCGGAGCGCATCCGGAACCAGAGCGTGCCCATCCGGACCGCCATCATCAGCGTCATCGCCCACCACAGGGCGGTCAGCCCGCCGCCGAGCACCGGCACGAGCAGCGCGACGGGCGCGAAGACCGCCAGGGTGAGGAGCATCGCCCAGGCGAGGTAGGGGCCGTCGCCCGCGCCCATCAGGACGCCGTCGAGGACGAAGACGACCCCGGAGACCGGCTGGGAGACCGCCACGACGAGCAGGGCCGGCAGCAGGGTGGACTGGACGGCGGGATCGCCGGTGAAGAGCGGGATGAAGAGGGGACGGGCCAGGACGAGCAGCAGCCCGAGGGCCACCCCGGAGACCACGCCCCACTGGACCATGCGGCGGCAGACCTGGCGGGCGCCCTCGGCGTCGCCCGCGCCCAGGTAGCGGCCGATGATGGCCTGGCCGGCGATGGCGATGGCATCCAGCGCGAAGGCCATCAGACTCCACAGGGAGAGGATGATCTGGTGGGCCGCGACCTCGGTGTCGCCCAGTCGGGCGGCGACGGCGGTGGCGATCATCAGGACGGCGCGCAGCGAGAGCGTGCGGACCAGGAGCGGGACGCCTGCCTGGGCGCTCGCCCGGATGCCGGCCGCGTCGGGCCGGAGCGAGGCTCCGTGGCGTCGGGCGCCCCGGACGACCACGACGAGGTACGCGGCGGCCATGCCGCACTGGGCGATCACGGTGCCCCAGGCGGAGCCCGCGATGCCGAGCCCGGCGCCGTAGACCAGGCCGACGTTGAGGGCACCGTTGACCGCGAAGCCGCCGACGGCCACGTAGAGCGGGGTACGGGTGTCCTGGAGGCCGCGCAGGACGCCGGTGGCGGCCAGGACGATCAGCATCGCGGGGATGCCCAGGAGGGAGACCCGCAGATACGTGGTGGCGTAAGGGGCTGCGGTGTCGGAGGCGCCGAAGGCCTCGACCAGCCAGGGGGCCGTGGGCAGGGTGACCGCGACGACGGCGATGCCCAGGAGGAGGGCCAGCCATATGCCGTCGATGCCCTGCCGGAGGGCGGCGGGCAGATCGCCCGAGCCGACCCGCCGGGCGACGGCGGCCGTGGTGGCGTAGGCGAGGAAGACGAAGACGCTGACCGCGGTGGAGAGCAGGGCTCCGGCGATGGCGAGCCCCGCGAGCTGGGGGGTGCCGAGGTGCCCCACGATGGCACTGTCCACCATGAGGAAGAGCGGTTCGGCGACGAGGGCGCCGAAGGCCGGCAGGGCGAGGGAGAGGATCTCGCGGTCGTGCCGGCGCAGTGCGGCCTTGGAGCTCGTGGGGACCTGGGTCATGTGGCCAATCTAATCGTCCACAGGTAAGTGATGCAATGCACAAGTGATCCTTACTTGCGAGGGGATCGAGGCTTCGGGTGTGGGCTGTTTGTTCTGATCGTGGTCCCGGGGGAAAAGTTTTTCTCCCCCACAGCCCGTGGATGGAAAAAGCGCAGGTCAGAGCCCTGGGCTGGAGGGGGTTATGAGTTTGTCCACATGGCTGTCCCCCGGTCCGTGCACAGGATCTGGCGGCTTATCCACAGCATCTGGGCCTTCACCCACAGAGCCTGTGGATAACCAGATTGGCTCATGCCCCTCGCGGGCCTACCGTGGTCCGGCGCCCGACGCGCCAGAAGCGGACGCAAAGCCACTCTTTGATCAAGGCCGTGGCGTAAGAAGGAGTGGCGCGGCGAGGTCCGCGGAGCGGACGGGAAGAGGTGGCGGGTGAGCGTTCCCGAGCCCATGGACGACCCCTGGGCCGACGGCGGACCGAGCGACCGGCTGCCCGTCCGCACCCGGGGCGAGGGCCGCGGCGAAGGTCGTGGCGAGGGCCGCGGGCGCGGGCGGGGTCGCGACGAGCAGCACGAGCGCGGCAGCGAAGGTCCATGGGACGGCGGCCTCTCCGGCTTCGAGCGGGTTCCTCCGCAGGACCTCGACGCCGAGCAGTCCGTGCTCGGCGGCATGCTCCTCTCCAAGGACGCCATCGCCGACGTCGTGGAGATCATCAAGGGCCACGACTTCTACAAGCCCGCGCACGAGACCGTCTTCGGCGCGATCCTCGACCTCTACGCCAAGGGCGAGCCCGCCGACCCCATCACCGTCGGCGCCGAGCTCACCAAGCGCGGCGAGATCAACCGCGTCGGCGGAGCCTCCTACCTGCACACCCTCGTCCAGTCGGTGCCGACCGCGGCGAACGCCTCGTACTACGCGGAGATCGTCCACGAGCGGGCGGTGCTGCGGCGGCTCGTGGAGGCCGGAACCAAGATCACGCAGATGGGCTACGCGGCGGACGGCGACGTCGACGAGATCGTGAACTCGGCCCAGGCGGAGATCTACAAGGTCACCGAGCAGCGGACCACCGAGGACTACCTGCCGCTCGGCGACATCATGGAGGGCGCGCTCGACGAGATCGAGGCGATCGGCTCCCGCAGCGGCGAGATGACCGGTGTGCCCACCGGCTTCAGCGACCTCGACTCGCTCACCAACGGACTCCACCCCGGCCAGATGATCATCATCGCGGCCCGTCCCGCCATGGGTAAGTCCACCCTCGCCCTGGACTTCGCCCGGGCCGCGTCGATCAAGAACAACCTGCCCAGCGTCATCTTCTCCCTCGAGATGGGCCGCAACGAGATCGCGATGCGCCTGCTGTCGGCGGAGGCCCGGGTCGCCCTGCACCACATGCGTTCCGGCACGATGACCGACGAGGACTGGACCCGGCTCGCCCGCCGCATGCCGGACGTCTCCCAGGCCCCGCTCTACATCGACGACTCCCCGAACCTGTCGATGATGGAGATCCGCGCCAAGTGCCGCCGGCTCAAGCAGCGCAACGGCCTGAAGCTCGTCATCATCGACTACCTCCAGCTGATGCAGTCCGGCGGGTCCAAGCGGCAGGAGAGCCGCCAGCAGGAGGTCTCCGACATGTCGCGAAACCTCAAGCTCCTCGCCAAGGAGCTGGAACTCCCCGTGATCGCGCTCTCCCAGCTGAACCGTGGCCCCGAGCAGCGCACCGACAAGAAGCCGATGGTCTCCGACCTCCGTGAGTCCGGCTCCATCGAGCAGGACGCCGACATGGTCATCCTGCTCCACCGCGAGGACGCCTACGAGAAGGAGTCCCCGCGGGCCGGGGAGGCCGACATCATCGTCGGCAAGCACCGTAACGGCCCGACGGCCACCATCACCGTCGCCTTCCAGGGCCACTACTCGCGCTTCGTGGACATGGCACAAACCTGATCGTGCCGGGGTGAGGAGCCGAGGCATGATCAGTCGCATGACCTCAGCCTTCGAGCCCCTGTTGCCCACCACCGAGCGTTCCCTGCTGCACCGCGTGGCCCGCGCCCAGAGCGAGGGCCGCGCGCCCTCGTTCGTGGGTGCCGTGGCCCGCGGAGGAGCGATGGTCTGGAGCGGTTCCCGCAGCTGTGTCGACGGGCACGCCCCGGACGCCGACACGCAGTACCGGATCGGTTCGATCACCAAGGTGTTCACCGCCGTCCTCGTCCTGCGGCTCCGGGACGAGGGGCTGCTCGGCCTCGACGACCCGCTGGAGAAGCACCTGCCCGGTACGGGGGTCGGCGAGGTCACCGTCGCCCAGCTGCTCGGCCACACCGCAGGGCTCGCGGCGGAGACCCCCTCGCCCTGGTGGGAGCGGACGCCCGGAGCGACGCGGCCCGAACTCGCCGACGTCCTGGGGGAGACGCCCGCCCTCCATCCGGCGGGCCGCAGCTTCCACTACTCCAACCCGGGTTACACCCTCCTCGGCTCGCTGGTCGAGGCGGTGCGCGGGGTCTCCTGGGAGGAGGCGCTGCGCACCGAGGTGCTGGAGCCGCTGGGCTTGGACCGGACGACGGGGGAGCCGGTCGCCCCGCACGCCGGAGGCTGGGCGGTGCACCCCTGGGCCGACGTGATGCTCCCCGAGCCCGCGGAGGACCTGGGCGTGATGGGCGCGGCCGGCCGGCTGTGGTCGACCGCCGCCGACCTCTGCCGCTTCGGTGCCTTTCTCGTGGAGGGGGACGACCGTGTGCTGAGCGCCTCCTCCGTCGCCGAGATGCGGGTGCCGGTCGGCCCGCCCGCCGTCGGTGACCCGCTGATGGGGTACGGCTTCGGCCTTCAGGTGGCGCACAAGGAGGGCGGCACGCTCATCGGTCACGGCGGCTCGCTGCCCGGCTTCGTCGCCGGACTCTGGGTGGACGTCGAGGAGGGCCTGGTCGGTGTGGCCCTCGCCAACGCGACGAGCGGCCCGCTGACCGGGGTCGTGGCCACCGACCTCGTACGGATCGTGGCCGAGGCCGAGCCGCGGTTCCCCGAGCCGTGGCGGCCGCTGCCCGCGTCCGAAGTGGACCAGGAGCTCCTGGCGCTGACCGGCCCCTGGTACTGGGGGACGTACGCCTTCGGGCTGCGGCTCGGTGCGGAGCGCGGGGTGGTCCTGGAGCCGCTGCGGGGAGCAGGCCGCCGTGCCCGCTTCCGGGCGCTGCCGGAGGGCGGCTGGATCGGTCTGGACGGTTACTACGCGGGGGAGACGCTGCGTGTGGTGCGCCGTCCCGACGGCAGTGTGAGCCACCTCGACCTCGGCTCCTTCGTCTTCACCCGGGAGCCGTACGAGCCCGGGGACGCGGTTCCGGGCGGTGTGGACGAGAAGGGCTGGCGCGGGCTGTGACCTGCTGAGTCCGGAAGTGTGAGGGGCTCTGTTTCACGTGAAACAGAGCCCCTCACACGGCGGAAGCGTCAGAGGGCCCGCTTGAACCCCACGTGACTGGCCTCGAAGCCGAGCCGCTCGTAGAAGCGGTGGGCGTCGGTGCGGGTGGCGTCGGAGGTGAGCTGGACCAGGGCGCACTCCAGGCGCCGGGACTCTTCCACGGCCCATTCGATGAGCCGGGTTCCCAGACCGCTGCCGCGTTCGCCGGAATGGATCCGCACCCCCTCGATGATCGAGCGGGTGGCGCCGCGCCGGGAGAGTCCGGGGACGATCGTCAGCTGGAGGGTGCCGACCACCTGTCCTGCGCGCGTGGCGACGACGAGGTGCTGGTTCGGGTCGTCCGCGAGCCGGGCGAAGGCGGCGAGGTACGGCCTAGGGTCGTCCGGGGACTCCCGTTGGGCACCGAGGGGGTCGTCGGCGAGCATCGCGACGATCGCGGGCACGTCCTCGACGGCGGCGGGACGGATCTCAAGATCGCTCATGCCCGCAGCGTACGGCGCGGACCGGCCGTCAGACGGTGACGGTCTCGCCTTCGAGCACCTGCACCAGGGGGGCCAGCTCGGGGTTCTTCCCGGCCTCGTCCAGGGCCTCGCGCAGGGCGCGGTCGTTGGTGGGGCGGGCCTCCGCCAGGAGCTTCTGGCCGGCTTCGGTGACATCGGTGTAGATGCCGCGCCGGTCGGTCGCGCAGAGGTAGCGGGTGAGCAGGCCCCGGTCCTCCAGGCGCGTGACCAGACGGGTGGTGGCGCTCTGGCTGAGCACCACGGCGTCGGCGACCTGCTTCATCTGGAGGTGTCCGCCCGGGCCGTCGTGCTGACGGCTGAGGACGTCGAGGAGCGAGTACTCGCGGGCGCTCAGGCCGTGGCCGGTCTCCAGGGCGCGCTCGATGTGGGACTCGATCCGGCCGTGCAGCAGGGAGAGGGCGCACCAGCGCTGTGCGAGTCCGGTGAGGGCGGGATCCGTCGCGGTCATGGTCTCTCCTCGTCCCTCTCCTCGGCGGTGAGCTGCTCGGGATCCAGGGTAGACGATGGAACGCAATAGTGCGCGTGTGCAAGTATCGCGGGCTCTCGTCTCCGGGGATTCCCCGAGGCTCCGTTCCGGGGTGTCAGCCCGCCGCGACGGTCAGCGGGGCGAAGCGCCGGTCGGCGTCGCCGGGCAGGTCCGGGAGGGAGCGGATCATCATCGCGTTGGTGATGATCAGGTCCAGGCCGTTCTCCTTGAGCCAGCTCAGCAGTCCGGTGTGGCGGACGTCGACGTCGGTGCGGAGCGGACGGTCCGTGGCGGCCGCCAGCGAGGCCACCAGCGCCTGGGCGGTGGCGGTGTCGCGGGCGATCAGCGGTCCGATGACATGGGTGTCCATGTTGGGCCAGGCGGCGGCGAAGCCGGTGATCGCGTCGCCGTCGACGGCGACGCGCAGGTGGTCGGCGAAGGCCGGGAGCCGGGTGATGAGCGGGGTGCGGTCGAGCCCGAAGATCTCCTGGTCGAGGCGGAGGACCTCCTGGAGGTCCTCGGCGGTGGCCGCGCGGACCGTGACCGGCGGTGCGGGCACGGTGGCGGTGAAGCGGCCCTTCACCATCTCGGCGCGGCCGATCTCGGTGAAGCCGAGCCCTTCGTAGAGCGGCTGCCCGTTCGCCGTGGCGTAGAGGGTCAGCGGGGTCTCGCCGGCCTCTTCCAGGACGTATCGCATCAGCCGGCGTCCCACGCCCTGCCGGGCGTAGCGCTCGGCGACGAGGACCATGCCGATGGCCGCGAGTCCGGGGCCGTAGGAGGTGACCACGCAGCAGGCGAGCAGCCCGTCGCCGTCCGGGTCGTCGATGCCGTACCCGGTGCCCGCGGTGAGCAGCAGGCCCCACTTGTGTTCCTCGCGAAGCCAGCCGCGGTTCTCGGAGAGGTCGGCGCAGGCCAGGAGGTCGGTGGAGTCGAGGCGCCGGACGGGGAGCTGAGCGAGGGCGGCGGGGGAGATCGGCATGAGGGCCAGGTTCTCCGACGCGGTGATCATTCGTCCAGGGATTTTCCGGCTGATGTTTCACGTGAAACGCAGGCCCGCGCCGAAAGAGTGGAGCCTAGTCCGCAACCCGGTCCTTTGGCCCGAGAACGCCGCTTTCCGCCCGGAGCCCGGCGGGCAGCCTCCATGCTGCGAGCACGGAAGCCGGCTGCGTGAGGCGAGGCACATGATGGATGGTCCGACCAGCACGACGGGCGGGACGGGGGCCCGAATATCAGAGCCCTCCCCCGATGCGGTGCTCGTCCGCCGCACCCTGGAGGAGATCGCCCCGGTCGCCGACAAGGTGACGTCGTACTTCTACGCGCTGCTCTTCGTCCGGACCCCGGACCTGCGGGAGCTGTTCCCCGCCGCGATGGACACCCAGCGGGACCGCCTGCTCAAGGCGCTGCTCACGGTCGCAGAGCGGATGGACGACAGTGCCTTCCTCGGCGAGTACCTGGGCCATCTCGGCCGGGGCCACCGGAAGTACGGCGTCCAGCCGGCCCACTACCCGGCGGTCGGCGAGGCCCTGATCGGCGCGCTCACCCGGTACGCGGAGCGGAGCTGGGACGCGGAGACCGAGGGGGCCTGGGTGCGGGCGTACACGACGATCTCGCAGATCATGATCGACGCGGCCGCCCAGGACGAGGCGAAGGCCCCCGCCTGGTGGCAGGCGGAGGTGGTCTCGCACGATCTGCGGACCTCCGACATCGCCGTCCTCACGCTCCGGCCCGACGCTCCCTATCCCTTCCTCGCCGGGCAGTTCACGACTCTGGAGACTCCTTGGTGGCCGCGCGTCTGGCGGCACTACTCCTTCGCCTCGGCGCCCCGTCCCGACGGACTGCTCACCCTCCACGTGAAGGCCGTCCCGGCCGGCTGGGTCTCCCAGGCGCTGGTCCACCGGGCCCGGCCCGGGGACGTCCTCCGGCTCGGACCGCCGGCCGGTTCCATGACGGTCGACCACGCCGCCGACACCGGGCTGCTCTGCCTGGGCGGCGGTACGGGCATCGCCCCGATCA
The DNA here is from genome assembly GCF_043084305.1 of Streptomyces sp. NPDC014656. Taxonomy (NCBI): domain Bacteria; kingdom Bacillati; phylum Actinomycetota; class Actinomycetes; order Kitasatosporales; family Streptomycetaceae; genus Streptomyces; species Streptomyces sp. NPDC014656. The sequence continues at coordinate 208,485 of NZ_JBIBZN010000015.1, read as the reverse complement.
AGGCGCTGGTGGAGGACGTCGCCGAACACGGCGACCGTCGGCAGGTCGACGTCTTCTACGGCGCCCGCAGCGGCCACGACCTCTACGACATGGACACCCTGCTGCGGCTCCAGAAGACCTTTCCGTGGCTGGCCGTCCACGCCGTCACCGAGGCGCAGGGCCCGCTGCCGGAGGCGGTCCGCGAGGCAGGCCCCTGGACGGAGCGCGACGCCTACCTCTCGGGACCGCTCGGCATGGTCCGGCAGGGCGTCGACGTGCTCCGCGGCTCGGGTGTCCCCCACGAGCGGATCCGCCACGACTTCCTGGCGGAACTCGCCGTGGTGGGGGCCGGGTCAGCCGAGGTCGGGAGCGTGCATGGCGCGGACGCCCTCGATGTTGCCGTCGAGGTAGTGGCGCAGTGAGAGCGGCACCAGATGGACGGCGGCGATCCCGACGCGGTTGAAGGGCACCCTCACGATCTCGTACTCGCCGATCGGTTCGTCCATCTCCGGGCCGTGGCGCAGCCCCGGGTCCATCGACTCCAGCCGGCAGACGAAGAAGTGCTGGACCTTCACGCCGGAGACCCCGCCGTCGACGATGTGCTCGACGGTGTCGACGAAACAGGGGACCACATCGACGATCTTGGCGCCGAGTTCCTCGTGCACCTCGCGGTGCAGGGCCTCGACGACGGTGGAGTCGGAGGGCTCGACGCCGCCACCGGGCGTCACCCAGTAGGGATCCATCCCCGGTTTGGTGCGCTTGATGAGGATGAGGTCGTTTCCGTCGAGCAGGATGGCGCGTGCGGTGCGCTTGACCACGGGCCGTTCGGTCATGGGAAGAAAATGGCCCGTTCCCGCCGGGCTGAAACTCATCGATCTCCCCCGGTCCGGAACCGGCCCGTCGCACGTGACGCACAGGTGCGGCGGGCCGGGGCCGGGTCCCCCGGCCCGGGTCCGCTAGACGGCCGCCTTCCGCGACGCGTCGAGGGCCCGCAGCACGTCGGCGATCAGGTCCTCCGGATCCTCCGCGCCGACCGAGAAGCGGACGAAGCCCTCCGGGACGGCGTCCCCGCCCCAGCGCCCGCGCCGTTCCGCGGAGGAGCGCACCCCGCCGAAGCTGGTGGCGTCGTCGACCAGGCGCAGTTCGTCGAGGAAGCGTTCGGCCCGGCCGCGGTCGGCGAGCTCGAAGGAGATCACCGAGCCGAAGCGGCGCATCTGCCGCGAGGCGATCGTGTGCGAGGGGTCGTCCGGAAGCCCGGGGTGGCGCAGCCCGGTCACGTCGGGGTGGTCGGCGAGGACCCGGGCGAGCTCCAGGGCGGTGGCGCACTGGCGGTCGATCCGCAGCTGGAGGGTGGCCAGCGAGCGGTGGGCGAGCCATGCCTCCATGGGGCCGGGGATCGCGCCGACGATCTTGCGCCAGCGCCGGACCTCCGCGGCCCGTCGCGGGTCGCGGCAGCTGACGTGGCCGAGCAGCACGTCGCCGTGGCCGGTCATGCCCTTGGTGTCGCTGGCCACCGAGAAGTCCGCGCCGAGCTCCAGCGGCCGCTGGCCGAGCGGGGTGGCGAGGGTGTTGTCGACGGCGACGAGCGCCCCGCCGGCGTGCGCCTCGCGGACCAGCCGGCGGATGTCGCAGACGTCGAGGCCGGGGTTGGACGGGGTCTCGATCCACAGCAGCTTGGCGCCGTCGAGCACGTCGAGCTGGGCGTCCCCGCCGGTCGGGGCGGTGCGCACCTCGATCCCGTAGGCGCGCAGCTGTTCGTGGAGGAGCGGCAGGGCCTGGTAGCCGTCGGTCGGCATGACGACGGCGTCGCCGGCGGAGAGCTGCGAGAGGAGCACGGCGGAGATCGCGGCCATCCCGGAGGCGAAGACCACGGTCTCGACCCCGGTGTCGCCGGGCGCCTCCAGGGTGCTGACGGCCCGTTCCAGATGGGTCCAGGTCGGGTTCTCGTCACGGCCGTAGGTGTACGGCCCGCTGGGCTCGCCCGGCAGGTGGAAGTGGGCGGCGAAGACCGGCCCCGGCAGGGTCGGTTCGTGCTTCACGGGCTCGGGCAGTCCGGCCCGCACGGCGAGGGTCCCGTCGCCGGGACCCCCCTCGGGGTGGCTCTGTTCCTGAGGGCTCACGGTCTTACGGGGTCCTTTCCTTGATCTCGTCCCCCGATGTGCCGGCCCGGAGTCCGGCTCTGACCGCGTCGAGGAGTCCCTCGCTCGCGGCCTCGGCCATCTTCAGGCATTTCTCGAAGCCCTCGCGTCCGCCGTAGTAGGGGTCGGGGACGTCGAGCGCGTCCCCGGCGGCGGGGTCGTACGAGCGGAGCAGCCGGATCTTCGCCGCCTCGTCGGGGGTACGGGCGAGGCGGCGGAGCTCCCGGACGTGGCCCTCGTCGAGCGCGATCACCAGATCGAGGGCGGGAAACCAGGAGGCGCGGAACTGCCGGGCGGTGTGGGCGGAGGCGTAGCCGTGCTCCTCCAGGACGGCGACGGTGCGGGGATCCGCCCCGTCGCCCTCGTGCCATCCGCCGGTTCCCGCGCTGTCCACTTCGACCGCTCCGCCGAGGCCGGCCTCCTCCACGCGCGCGCGGAAGACGTGCTCGGCCATCGGGGAGCGGCAGATGTTGCCGGTGCAGACGAAGCAGACGCGGTAGGTCATGGGTCCGCTCAGTCGCCGTCGGGGAGCAGGACGTTGAGCGCCCACGAGACGACGGAGATGATCAGGCCGCCGAGGACGGCGGTCCAGAAGCCGTCCACGTGGAAGCTGAGGTCGACCTGGTCGGCCAGCCACGAGGTGAGCAGCAGCATCAGGGCGTTGACCACCAGGGTGATCAGGCCGAGGGTCAGGATGAAGAGGGGGAGCGTCAGCAGCTTGACGATGGGCTTGACCAGGAAGTTGACGAGGCCGAAGACCAGCGCGACGAGCAGCAGGGTGCCGATCGCCTTGCCGGTGCTCGCGTCGTCACCGGTCAGCGTGATGCCTTCGAGCAGCCAGATGGCGACTCCCAGGGCGCCCGCGTTGGCGAGCGTCTTGACTACGAAATTCTTCATGTGTCTGATCGTGGCAGAGACGATCGGGCAAAGGGCAGGGGCGAACGGCAGTGAAGGCATTCCGGCTGGACGAACTCGAGGCGGAGCGCCTCGCCAACGAGGGGGCGTACCTCCAGTTCCTGCGCGAACGGAACATGTCGGTGGGGCTGTACGCGCTCGACGCGGGCGCGCTGGACCCGCAGTCGCCGCACGCCCAGGACGAGGTGTACTTCGTGGTCTCCGGGCGGGCGGCGATCACCGTCGGGGAGGAGACGACGCAGGTGGCGCGGGGCAGCGTGGTCTACGTGCCGGCCGGCGTGCCGCACCGCTTCCACCACATCAGCGAGGATCTGCGGGTCCTGGTGGTCTTCTCCCCGCCGGAGGCGTGACGGGTTTTCACCCAGGGTTTCCCACCTCGGGTTTTCCGCTCGGGTTTTCCGCCCCGAGTTTCCCGTCCTGGGTCTTCCCGCCCCCGGGGTCTCGGGGCCGGACCCCCCGATTCCCCTAGGGGTCGGATCAGGGGAGAGCCCGGGCCCCCGAGGCCCCGTCGGGGCGGGGTTCCCGCCTAGCCTTGAGGTGTCGGGGACGGAGGGTTCCGGACGGGGCTTCGTGAGCGAAGGAGAGAGCCATGGCCGTACAGGAGATTCTCGCGGGACTGCCGTGGTGGGTGAAGTGGATCGCGATACCCGCCCTGGTGCTGCTCGTCTTCGGCGGAGTCATCACCAGCGTCCTCGCCTTCGTCGTCGGGCTGCTGTTCAAGGTGCTGCTGTTCGTCGCGCTGGTCGCCGGACTCATCTACGCCGTACGGAAGTTCGGCACCCCGTCGAAGTCCGACCGCGATTGGTAGCACAAGCTACTCATCGGTATTCGGTGTCTGCCGGGCATTAGCCCGGCAGAGGGAACGCGCTGGTGGAAACGGGGTGGGGTGAGGACAAGCCACTAGAGTGGCAGATCTCCGCCGAGTCGGGGGCTACGGGTGTAGATCTCCGGCAGACCGGCGGTTTCCCGCTCGTCCCTTGAGGGGTCCGTCCGACGGACCCCATCGGTGTACCAGGCCCCAGGCCCGGCGGGTGCGCGGGGGCGGCCCCCGCGGGCGGGTGCGGTCACGCATCCGTCGTCACGCCTGGGGGTGACCTTTGGCCATGGCTACGCAGACAGCTGCACCTACCCTGATCGGCTCGGTGCAGCGGGCGTTGAGACTTCTGGAGGCCGTGGCCTCCCACGAGGACGGCGCCCCCGCCAAGCAGCTCGCCCGGGAGACGGGCCTTCCGCTGCCCACGACGTACCACCTCCTCCGCACCCTGACGCACGAGGGCTATCTGCTCCGCGAGAAGGGTGCCTTCTATCTGGGGGAGGCAGCCGCCAGGTTGGCCGGCGGCGGGGCTGTGCAGAATCGTCGCATCAAGATCGAGGACTTCCTCGCCCACTGGCGGGACGAGATCGGTGTGCCGGTCTACTTCGCGCTCTACCGCGACGGCGAGATCGAACTGGTCTCGGTGGCGGACACTCCCAACTCCCCCGCGGTGGAGGAGTGGGCCGACTTCCGGGAGACCGGTCACGCCCATGCGATCGGGCAGTGTCTGCTCAGCCAACTGGATCTGAAGTCTCGTCAAGACCACCTTGACCGGCACCCGGTGGAAGCCATCACTCCGTACACGGTGCGTAACCGGCGGATGCTTTTGGAGCGTTTGGGTGGTTTGGGGCGAATGGAGCCCCTGGTGGAGCGTCAGGAATATGCGCTCGGCACGGTTTGTGCGGCCATCCCCATCACAGCGGGTTCCACAGCGGCCACTCTGGCCATTTCCCTCCCTCTTCACCAGGAAGAACGGTTGCTCCCAGCAGTCGAGCGACTACGTACGGAGATCGGAAGCCTCTTCAGTTCGCTCGCCTTCTCTATCAGTATCTGAAAAATCACTCCTTGTGATCCGCTAGCGCGTACAGCACGATTGCGTCAAGAGGGCCACGGGGGATCATTCCTGGCCGTTTCGGTCACAGCTTTCAGCAGCTGTGTTTACACAACTGCTCCATCTACTGCGGGGTACATGATGCGAGAGTCGGTTCAGGCCGAGGTCCTGATGAGCTTCCTCGTCTCCGAGGAGCTCTCCTTCAAGATCCCAGTCGAACTGCGATACGAGACCCGGGATCCCTACGCGGTGCGGATGACCTTCCACCTCCCCGGAGACGCGCCTGTGACCTGGGCGTTCGGCCGAGAGCTGCTGCTCGACGGGATCAACCGCCCGAGCGGTGACGGCGACGTCCACATCGCCCCGATCGACCCCGAGGGCCTGTCGGACGTCTCCATCCGGCTCCAGGTGGGCGGCGACCGCGCCCTCTTCCGCGCCAGCGCCCCGCCGCTCGTCGCCTTCCTCGACCGCACGGACAAGCTCGTCCCACTCGGTCAGGAACAGACACTGGGCGACTTCGAGGACAGCCTGGAGGCCGCGCTCGGCCGGATCCTCGCCGAGGAGAGCGCCGGCCCCGCCTGACCGGCGCCCGCTCCGTACGGCTGACACCGGCGCCCGCTCCGTACGCCCGACCCGAGGCGCCCCGCTCCGTACGGCTGCCGACCGGCGCCCGCTCCGTACGGCTGCCGATCCGCCCCGCCCGCGTACGGCCGCCGACCTGGCCCGCTTCCCGTACGGCCGCCGCGCGTCCGTCACTTCGCGCGGCGCCGCCGTCCGCCGCGGCCCGCCGTCCGGACGCCGGCCTCCTCGGACGGGCGGTCGGCCGACACCACCAGCGCCGCGAGCGCCGTCGTGACCGGCACCGAGGCGACCAGACCGATCGAGCCCACCAGGGTCCGGACGATCTCCTCCGCCACCAGCTCGCTGTTGGCCACCGTCCCCATGCTGCTCTGCGCGATGGTGAAGAGCAGGAGCAGGGGGAGCGCGGCACCGGCATAGGCCAGGACCAGCGTGTTGACCACCGAGGCGATGTGGTCGCGGCCGATCCGGATCCCGGCCCGGTAGAGCGCGCGCGGCCCCATGCCCGGGTCGGCCTGGTGGAGCTCCCAGACCGCCGAGGTCTGGGTCACGGTGACGTCGTCGAGGACACCGAGCGAACCGATGATCACACCGGCCAACAGTAGGCCGGACATGTCGATCTCCGGGTAGAGGCCGTGGATCAGTCCGGTGTAGTCGTCGGTGTTGCCGCTGAGCGAGGCCCAGCCGATGAAGAAGGAACCGAGCAGGCCGATCAGCAGCAGCGAGATCAGTGTGCCGAGGACGGCGACCGAGGTGCGCGCGGAGAGGCCGTGGCACATGTAGAGCGCGAGCAACATGATCGCGCTCGACCCGACCACGGCCACGACCAGCGGGTTCGAACCCTCCAGGATCGCGGGCAGGATGAAGAGCGTGAGCACCAGGAAGCTCACCGCCAGCGCGATCAGCGCCATCACGCCCCGCAGCCGTCCCACGAGCACGACCGCGAGCGCGAAGATGCCGGCGAGGACCGCCATCGGCACCTTGCGGTTCACGTCCGTCACCGAGTACTGCAGGTCCTTCGGGGCGTCGGGGGCGTAGGCGACCACCACGCCCTGGCCCTGGTCCAGTTGACGAGGGGCGTCCGGCTGCACGATCTCGGTGAAGCGACGGCCCGCGTCGGGCCCGCTGGTGACCTCGATCGTCGCCTTCTCGCACTGCCCCTGCTGCCCGTTGACCGCTTCGCGGCCCTGGGGGGTGGAGGTGTCGCCGGTGGGCGGCACCTGCGCGGCGTTCACGTCCTTGCAGTCCACCCGCTCGACCGCCACGACCTTGCCCTGTTCGGTCTGCCGGTCGAAGCCCACGCCGGTCCGCTCGTGCGCCGGCGTGCCGCCGGGCCAGAGCACCACGAGACCGACGACCACGGCGGTGGCGAAGGGGATGAGGACGGCCGCGATGACCCTTCGCAGATGGCGGGACACGGGTGCGGCGGGCCCGTGGCTGTGGCTGTGCCCATGTCCGGAACCGGTGCCATGGCCGGAACCGGAACCGTGGCCGTGGCCGGAACCCTGGCCGGGACCGTGACCGGAGCCGGCGCCGGAGCCGTGGCCCGGACCGTGCTGACCGGCGCCTGGGCCGGCGCCGTGCCCGTGCTCATGGCCGTGCGGATCGGGGTTCTGCTGCGAGGAAGTCACCGCCCGATCATCGCAAGAACGGCCGGGGCCCACTGTTCAGCACGCCAGGGAGGGCGCTAGCCTCGTGACACCTTTGCACACGCGGGAGCTCGGAGCACCGGGCTGAGAGGGCGCTGATCACCGTACGCGCGTACTGACTGACGTACGTACGGGAGGAGGCTGCGCCGACCGCCGAACCTGTTACCGGGTAATGCCGGCGTAGGGAGATTCGGTCTCATGACCATTCAGGACGCACGCACGCCTGCCTCCGACCAGAAGGACCCGAACGGCGCGCGCACGCCGGGCTGGCACAAGGGGTACGTCGAGGGCTCCCGCCCCGACCTCCGGGTGCCGGTCCGACAGGTGCACCTCACCAACGGCAAGGACGTGACGCTGTACGACACGTCCGGTCCGTACACCGACCCCGCCGTCGACACCGACGTCCGCCGGGGCCTGGCCCCGCTCCGCGAGAACTGGATCATCGCGCGCGGCGACACCGAGGAGTACGCGGGCCGTCCGGTCCGCCCCGAGGACGACGGCATCAAGCACACCTCGCCGCGCGGCGGCGGGCTGAAGAACCTCGACGCGGTCTTCCCGGGCCGCCCGCGGCTGCCCCGCCGCGGCCGCACGGGGCAGGCCGTGACCCAGCTCGCGTACGCCCGCCGCGGGGAGATCACCCCGGAGATGGAGTACGTGGCGATCCGGGAGAACGTTTCTCCCGAGGTCGTCCGCGAGGAGATCGCGGCGGGCCGCGCGGTGCTGCCGGCCAACGTCAACCACCCCGAGATCGAGCCGATGATCATCGGCAAGCGGTTCCTGGTGAAGGTCAACGCCAACATCGGCAACTCCGCCGTCACCTCCTCGATCGAGGAGGAGGTGGAGAAGATGACCTGGGCGACCCGCTGGGGCGCCGACACGGTCATGGACCTGTCCACCGGCCGCAACATCCACACCACCCGCGAGTGGGTGCTGCGCAACTCCCCCGTGCCGATCGGCACCGTGCCGCTCTACCAGGCCCTGGAGAAGGTCGACGGCAAGGCCGAGGAGCTGACCTGGGAGATCTACAAGGACACGGTCATCGAGCAGGCCGAGCAGGGCGTGGACTACATGACCGTGCACGCCGGCGTGCTCCTGCCGTACGTGCCGCTCACCGCGCGCCGCAAGACCGGCATCGTCTCCCGCGGCGGCTCGATCATGGCGGCCTGGTGCCTCGCGCACCACAAGGAGAACTTCCTCTACACGAACTTCGAGGAGCTCTGCGAGATCCTCGCGGCGTACGACGTCACCTACTCGCTCGGCGACGGTCTGCGGCCCGGATCGATCGCCGACGCCAACGACGACGCCCAGTTCGCGGAGCTGCGCACCCTCGGCGAGCTCAACACCATCGCCAAGCGGCACAACGTGCAGACGATGATCGAGGGTCCGGGCCACGTCCCGATGCACAAGATCAAGGAGAACATCGACCTCCAGCAGGAGATCTGCGAGGAGGCGCCGTTCTACACCCTCGGCCCGCTGACCACGGACGTCGCGCCCGCCTACGACCACATCACCTCCGGCATCGGCGCGGCGATGATCGCCTGGTGGGGCACGGCGATGCTCTGCTACGTCACGCCCAAGGAGCACCTGGGCCTGCCGAACCGCGACGACGTGAAGACCGGTGTCATCACGTACAAGATCGCGGCGCACGCGGCGGACCTCGCCAAGGGGCACCCGGGCGCCCAGGAGTGGGACGACGCCCTCTCGGACGCGCGCTTCGAGTTCCGCTGGGAGGACCAGTTCAACCTGGCCCTCGACCCGGACACCGCCCGTGAGTTCCACGACGAGACGCTGCCGGCGGAGCCCGCGAAGACGGCCCACTTCTGCTCGATGTGCGGCCCGAAGTTCTGCTCGATGAAGATCTCCCAGGACATCCGCCGCGAACACGGCGGGGACCTGAAGAAGGAGGAGATCGTGGCCGGCATGGCCGAGAAGTCGGCGGAGTTCGCCGCCTCCGGCAACCGCGTCTACCTGCCGATGGCGGAGTAGCCGCCGCTCGTACGGGACGCGCCCCGGCCCGCGGTTCACGGGGGGATCGCGGGCCGGGGCGCGTTTCCTACGGCGGAGTGTGCCGGGGGTGCGTCCGGGGCGCGTCAGGGCGATGCCCGGGACGCGTCAGGGTGCCGGAGGCGGCGGGGCCGGGTCGGTGGCGGTGAGGGCGGCCTGGAGGAAGGGGATGACACCGCGCTCCAGGAGGGCTTCGCGCCAGTCGGCGCGGGCCCGGGAGAGCTCGTCGTCGGGGGCGCCGGACTCGGCCGGGCTGTTGCGGAGGGCCGTCAGGAGGAGGCCGGCGCCGGCGCAGAGCAGTCCGGCGGCGGCGAGGGCGCCGAAGACCAGGCCGGCGGTGAGCAGGGTGGTGCCCAGGGCGGCGGCCGGGGCGAGCAGATGGACCACGGCGCCGACCAGGAGGAAGATCGCGGCCGCCGTGCCGGCGAGCACCGGGACGAGGACGGTGAGGACCGCGACGGCGCCCGGCGACTCCTCCGGGCCGGGGGTCCGGGGGCGGTTGGAGGCGGCGCGGTGCTCTTCGCGCACCTTGGTGAAGTGCTCGTACTCGCTCGCCGCCGCCGCGGTGATCAGCGCCGTCGCGTTCAGCGCCATCGCGCGGAGCTGGGCGGCCGTCAGCCGCGTGCCGGCACCGTCGAGTTCCGGCCGTTCCGGCGCGGTGCGCAGTGCCTCGTCGAGGAGCCGCTCGTACTCGGCGCGGTCCTCGGTCAGCAGGTGCGGAGCCACGTTCATGTGCATCCCCCGATGCTCGGTGGGCCGGGACCGGCCGTGGAGAACGGCGGTCCGGGCGGAAGCGGAGGAGAGCCTGCCTAGCTGGGGAGAACGATGGTAGGGCCGTGACCGTGCGCGCTGACAGGGGGTTTCCGGAATTCGCCTTCCCCGGCTGCGCAGGGTGAGAGTCAGTCCGCCAGCGGGAGTTGGACCACCAGCAGCTTTCCGGCCATGGTGACTCCGCCGTCCATCGCGATGGCGAGCCCGTCGGCGTAGACGTGCGGGCCGTCGACGGCCGGGCGGGAGTCCTCCTCGCCGTCCTCCGTGCCCACCTGTCCGAGGAGGTACGGGATCGGGCTGTGGCCGTGGACGATCCGGGAACCGCCGTAGGTGCCGAGCAGCTCCTGGACGGCCTGCGGTCCGCCCTCGTCGCGGAAGGCGAATCGCTTGGTGAACTTCCGGAAGAGGTCCCAGACCTCGTCGGCGTCGTTGCGCCGGATGATCTCGTGGACCGTCTCGTTGACGTCCTCGATGGTCTGGCCGTAGTCGAGGTACGCGGTGGTGTCCGAGTGCAGCAGCAGGTGGCCGTCCTCGTGGACGACGGCGTCGAGCCGGGACATCCACTGGAGGTGGACGTCCTGGAGGCGGTCCATGTCGTGCTTCTGTCCGCCGTTGAGCAGCCAGGCGGCCTGGAAGGTGGCGGTGCCGGCCCCGGAGTTGACCGGGGTGTCGCCGAAGCGCTTGGCGCCGATGAGGAGCAGTTCGTGGTTGCCCATGAGGGCCTTGCAGTAGCCGCCGGCGGCGGCGGCCTCGGCGGAGAGCCGCATGACGAGGTCGATGACGCCGATGCCGTCGGGGCCGCGGTCGGTGAAGTCGCCGAGGAACCACAGGCGGGCGTTGCCCGCGGCCCAGCCGCCGTTCTCGTCGACGAGGCCCTGGGCGCGCAGTGCGGCGACGAGTTCGTCGAGGTAGCCGTGGACGTCGCCGACGACGTAGAGCGGGCCGGGGCCGTCGCCCGTGGGGGCGGGCGCGGGGGCGGCTGCCGGGGCGACGGGGACCTGGAGGGTGTCGCCGCGCTGGATGACCGGCAGGTCGCGCTCGGTCGGGGTGTAGCCGTCCGGGAAGTCGCCGGGGTAGCCGCCGCCGGGGTGGGGCGCGGTGGCGTGTCCGGTGGTGTGGCCGGTGGCCTGCACGGTGGTGTGCGTGGTGGCGTGGCCGGTGGTGTGCCCGGTGGCGAGGGGAGCGCCGGGGGCGGCCGTTTCGCGGTACGCGGCGGGCTCGGGGCGTACCCGCGGCTCGGCGTACGCGGCCGGCTCGGGGTGCGCGGCCGGCTCCGGGCGTGCGGCGGACTCCGGGTACGCGGCGGGCTCGGGGCGTACCGGCGGTTCCGGGAACGTGACCGGTTCGGGGTACGCGGCCGGGCGGGTGCCCAGGTGGAGCGTGGGATCGGCCGGCGCGGCGGGCGGCTCGGCCGGGTGGCCCTGCACGGGCACCCGGGCGTACGGGGGTACGCGGAAGTCACGCAATGTCGCCGTGCGCTCCACGGGATCCTGCCCGGCCCCCTGAGTCATCGACCCCTCCACCACCGTCGCGATGCCCTGCACATCGCGGACCGGCCTGGTCGGGGGGTCCGCGGTGTCGTGCGCCCATCATAGGAATGAGGGTCCGCCTGTGTGACGCACCAGGGGTGGTGAATCCGGGTTCGCTCCGGGTTCACCGGTTGTTTCGCCCGAATTGAGAAGGTCCAGTCCAGGGTTGGGTCCGGCGGAGTGGCCGGTTTCGCCGTCTCCGCCCACGGGCAGGGGTCGGACGGCGCTCGTTCTTCCGGTCGTGCACTGGTCGTGCACCGGTGGTGCGAGGGGGCGTGCGCGGGGTCGTACGAAGGGTTTCGGCGGGTCGTCGTCCCGGCCGCTCTTTCGGCGCGGCCGGGGTCCGGAGGGTGTCGTCAGTCGTTCGCGGGCGTGCGCGGCGGGCTGACCGTCGTCCGCGGCGACCGGCGCTGCGAAGAGGTGCGGATGATGAGTTCGGTCGGTATCACCTGCTCGACCGGCCCGTCTCCTTCGACTCCCTCGATGGCGTCGATGAGGAGCTGGACGACGGCCGTGCCGATGCGGCGCGGTTTGAGCGAGAGCGTCGTGATGGGCGGTTCGGTCGTGGCGTACACGGTGGACTCGCTGCAGCACACGATCAGCAGGTCGTCGGGGACGCGCAGGCCGTAGCGCCGGGCGGCGGCGAGGAGGTCGGTGCCGTTGGGGTCGAAGAGACCGTAGACGGCGTCGGGACGGTCGGGGCGGGCGAGCAGCCGGTCGGCCGCGACGGCGCCCGCGCACGGATCGTGCGCCGGGTAGGCCTCGTAGACGGGGTCCTGTCCGACCCGCTCGCACCAGTTGAGGTACGCGGTGGTGGAGAGGCGGGTGTAGGTGTCGGTGGTGGTGCCGGTGAGGAGGCCGATGCGGCGTGCGCCGGCGTCGGCGAGGTGGTCGAGGAGGTCGAGGACGGCGGCCTCGTGGTCGTTGTCCACCCAGGCGGTCACCGGGAGCGTGCCGGCGGGGCGTCCGTCGGAGACGACGGGGAGGCCCTGCCGGACGAGTTCGGTGACGACCGGGTCGTGGTCGGAGGGGTCGATGACGACGGTGCCGTCGAGGGCGACGTTCGACCAGACGTCATGGCGTGATGTCGCGGGGAGGATGACGAGGGCGTAGCCGCGGGCTAGCGCGGCCGAGGTGGCTGCCCTGGCCATCTCCGCGAAGTAGGCGAACTCCGTGAAGGTGAAAGGTTCATCCCCGTACGTGGTCACGGTCAGGCCGATCAACCCCGACTTGCCGGTGCGGAGCGTGCGGGCCGCCGCGGAGGGGCGGTAGCCCAGCCGGTCGGCGACCTCGCGGACGTGTCGGCGGGTGGCGTCCGGGAGTCGGCCCTTGCCGTTGAGCGCGTCGGAGACAGTCGTGATGGAGACCCCGGCGGCGGCGGCCACGTCCCGGATGCCTGCCCGGCCCTGCCGGCTTCCCCGGGTCTGTGCCCGGCTCACCTGGTGCTTCCCTGCTGCTGTCATGGCGAGCCGATAGTAGGGCGATGAGGGGTGGGTGAGACGGCCGCATATGCAGGCGTTGACAGGCACGTTTCTGCATGGCCTAGAGGGCTCAATGGGGAGATAATCCAAGGTAGTTGAGGCATTTCCCATGCGAGTCGATGTCGTCGGGGGGGATGGGCCTGGCGTGGGGGCGAGGTCTCGAAGAGGTCTCAACTCACCTCTACGGGGGATGCGCGCCACGGCGCTCGCCACCGGCGCACGCCACCCACTCGCGCGCCCCCCTCTTGGGAGAGGCCGGGCGGAGCGGGGTTCGCCCCCCTCGGAGAGACCGCCGGAGAGACCGCGGGAGAGACCGCGGGAGAGACCGCCGGAGAGCTCATCGGGAAGGTCATCGGAGAGGCCGGCGGAGAGGTCGGCCGGGTCCCTCGGGGAGGCCGACGGGAGACCCTCGGGGAGGTCCGTCGAGAAGTGTCGGCGGGGAGGTTTTCCACAGCGTTGCAGGGCTGTTGTCCACAGCCCATTCGCAGCGGAGGGGAATCCTCATAAAGTGAGAAGCATTGGCGGTACGGACGGTCGAGGAGGCCACACTGTGAGCGAGACGAGCGGGACGAGCGCGTCCACCCCGAAGCTGCGCGCCGAGCTGGACGGCGTCCCCACCTACAAGCCGGGCAAGCCGGCCGCGGCGGGGGGCCCGGTCGCCTTCAAGCTGTCCTCCAACGAGAACCCCTACCCGCCGCTGCCGGGCGTGATGGAGAGCGCGCTGGCCGCCGCCGCGAACTTCAACCGGTACCCGGACATGGCCTGCACCGCGCTGGCGGAGGAACTGGCCGACCGCTTCGGCGTCCCCGTCTCCCACATCGCCACCGGCACCGGCTCGGTCGGCGTCGCCCAGTCACTGCTCCAGGCGACCTCGGGCCCGGGCGACGAGGTGATCTACGCCTGGCGCTCCTTCGAGGCGTACCCGATCATCACCCAGATCAGCGGGGCGACCTCGGTGCAGGTGCCGCTGACCGCCGACGAGGTGCACGACCTCGACGCGATGGCGGCCGCGATCACCGACCGGACCCGCCTGATCTTCGTCTGCAACCCCAACAACCCGACGGGCACCGCGGTGCGCCGGGCCGAGCTGGAGCGCTTCCTGGACCGGGTGCCCTCCGACGTCCTGGTGGTGATCGACGAGGCGTACAAGGAGTTCGTGCGCGACACCGACATCCCGGACGGCGTCGAGCTCTACCGCGACCGGCCGAACGTGGCGGTGCTGCGCACCTTCTCCAAGGCGTACGGCCTGGCGGGGCTGCGGGTCGGCTTCGCGATCGCCCACGAGCCGGTGGCCGCCGCGCTGCGCAAGACGGCGGTGCCGTTCGGCGTGAGCCAGGTGGCGCAGGACGCGGCGGTGGCCTCGCTGCGCGCCGAGGACGAGCTGCTCGGCCGGGTCGGCGCGCTGGTGGCGGAGCGCGAGCGGGTCCGCGCGGGGCTCGTGGCCCAGGGCTGGACGGTCCCGGACGCGCAGGCGAACTTCGTCTGGCTGCGGCTCGGTGAGCGGACCGTGGAGTTCGCGGCGGAGTGCGAGCGGCACGGCGTGGTGGTGCGTCCGTTCGCGGGGGAGGGCGTGCGCGTCACGATCGGCGAGACCGAGGCGAACGACCTGTTCCTGAAGGTGGCGGAGGGCTTCCGTCAGGGAGCCTGACGGTTCGGGGACGTACTTCTCAGACCAGTTCCACGCGGATCGGGTCGCCGTCGCGGACGGTGGCCAGGATCCGCGGGTCGTCGTCGAGCGAGCCCAGCAGATTGCACGGGCTCGCCAGTCGGCATTCCCCGTCCCGTGAGATTGGGGTGGGCCCGTAGGGGAGGGCGAGGGCGTCGCCGTCGGTCCAGAAGGCCACGGTGCCGGGGTCGACGACCTGGCGCGCCCCGTCCTCGCGCGGGACGGAGACCGGAGTGTCGAAGTAGACCTCCTCGCCCCAGGTGCGGGCGGTGGAGACGATCGGCAGGGCCCGCAGGAGCGCGCTGCTCGTGGGGGTCTCGTCGAGGGTGGCCGTGGTGTGTCCGGCCGGCCAGATCATGCGTATCCGAAGGCTCATGCCCGGGATTCAACAATATGTTGAAGGCCCTGGGAAGGTGTGACCTTCGGTACAGCCCCCCGCTCTCCAGTACGGATTTCGTATGAGTCATAATGCTTGTGAATGTGAACGCGTTCACAAGCGTGCCCCTGTTCGTCCCGTAATGACAGGGATCAAAGGGGCAAACTGCCGATGTGACCACGGCGATGTAAGGAGAAGACGACGTGGACCTAGCTCTGGCGCCGGAGACCTTGGCGCGCTGGCAGTTCGGCATCACCACCGTCTACCACTTTCTCTTCGTCCCGCTGACGATCTCCCTCGCCGCACTCACCGCCGGTCTCCAGACCGCCTGGGTCCGGACCGAGAAGGAGAAGTACCTCAGGGCGACGAAGTTCTGGGGGAAGCTCTTCCTCATCAACATCGCGATGGGCGTCGTCACCGGCATCGTGCAGGAGTTCCAATTCGGCATGAACTGGTCGGACTACTCCCGCTTCGTCGGCGACGTCTTCGGCGCCCCGCTCGCCTTCGAGGCGCTCATCGCCTTCTTCTTCGAGTCCACCTTCATCGGGCTGTGGATCTTCGGCTGGGACAAGCTGCCGAAGAGGATCCACCTCGCCTGCATCTGGATGGTGTCGATCGGCACCATCCTCTCGGCGTACTTCATCCTGGCCGCCAACTCCTGGATGCAGCACCCGGTGGGCTACCGCATCAACGAGGACCGAGGCCAGGGCGCCCGGGCCGAGCTCACCGACTTCTGGGCGGTGCTCACCCAGAACACCGCGCTCACCCAGTTCTTCCACACCATGACGGCCGCCTTCCTCGTCGGCGGCGCCTTCATGGTCGGCATCTCCGCCTTCCACCTGGCCCGCAAGCGGCACGTCCCGGTGATGCGTACCTCGCTGCGACTCGGCCTGATCACCCTGATCATCGCCGGCCTCGGCACCGCCATCAGCGGCGACATGCTCGGCAAGGTCATGTTCAAGCAGCAGCCGATGAAGATGGCCGCCGCCGAGGCGCTGTGGGACGGCGAGGCACCCGCCCCCTTCTCGATCTTCGCCTACGGCGACGTCGAGAAGGGCCACAACAAGGTCGCCGTCGAGATCCCCGGGATACTGTCCTACCTCGCCAACGGCGACTTCGACTCGTACGTCCCCGGCATCAACGACATCAACAAGGCCGAGCAGGAGAAGTACGGGCCCGGCGACTACCGACCCAACATCCCGGTCGCCTACTGGGGCTTCCGCTGGATGATCGGCTTCGGCATGGCCTCGCTCACCCTCGGGATGATCGGGCTCTGGCTGACCCGCAAGAAGTTCATGCTCGCCCCCGGACTGAGGACCGGTGAGGACGAAGTGCCGAACCTCGTCCTCTTCAAGAACAAGGCGCTCAGCCCGAAGATCGGCAAGTGGTACTGGATCGTGGCCCTCTGGACCATGCTCTTCCCGCTGATCGCCAACTCCTGGGGCTGGATCTTCACCGAGATGGGCCGCCAGCCCTGGGTGGTCTACGGCGTGATGAAGACCAGCGCCGCCGTCTCCCCCGGCACCTCCCAGGGCGAGGTGCTCACCTCGATGATCGTCTTCACCACGCTCTACGCGATCCTCGCCGTCATCGAGGTCAAGCTCCTCGTGAAGTACGTGAAGGCCGGCCCGCCCGAGCTCACCGACGACGACCTCAACCCGCCCACCAGGATCGGCGGGGACACCCGCGACCCCGACCGGCCCATGGCCTTCTCGTACTGAGGCTCAGGAGATCGAGGCATGGAACTCCACGACGTCTGGTTCGTACTCATCGCCGTCCTCTGGACCGGCTACTTCTTCCTGGAGGGGTTCGACTTCGGGGTCGGCGTCCTCACCAAGCTGCTGGCCCGGAACCGGCCCGAGAAGCGGGTCCTGATCAACACCATCGGGCCCGTCTGGGACGGCAACGAGGTGTGGCTGCTGACCGCCGGCGGCGCGACCTTCGCCGCCTTCCCCGAGT
This sequence comes from Streptomyces sp. NPDC014656, assembly GCF_043084305.1. NCBI lineage: Bacteria > Bacillati > Actinomycetota > Actinomycetes > Kitasatosporales > Streptomycetaceae > Streptomyces > Streptomyces sp. NPDC014656. The sequence goes on along the minus strand of NZ_JBIBZN010000015.1, from coordinate 191,574 downwards.
GGTACGCCACCCTCTTCTCCGGCTTCTACCTGCCGCTGCTGGTCATCCTGGTCTGCCTCATCGTCCGCGGTGTCGCCTTCGAGTACCGCGCCAAGCGGCCCGAGGAGAACTGGCAGCGCAACTGGGAACAGGCCATCTTCTGGACCTCGCTGATCCCCGCGTTCCTGTGGGGCGTGGCCTTCGGCAACATCGTCGGGGGCGTGAAGATCGACGGCGACATGGAGTACGTCGGCACCTTCTGGGACCTGCTCAACCCGTACGCGATCCTCGGCGGACTGGTCACCCTCGCCCTCTTCACCTTCCACGGGGCGGTCTTCGTCTCCCTCAAGACGGTCGGCGACATCCGGGCCCGGGCCCGCGCGCTCGCGGTGCGGCTGGGCCTGGTCACGGCGGTCCTCGCGGTCGGCTTCCTGCTCTGGACCCAGGTCGACTCGGGTGACGGCTGGAGCCTCGCGGCGATGCTGATCGCGGCGGTCTCGCTGGTCGGCGCGATCGGCGCGATCAAGGCGGGACGCGAGGGCTGGTCGTTCGCGCTCTCGGGGGTGACGATCGCCGCCGCGGTCGCCATGCTGTTCCTGGCGCTCTTCCCGAACGTCATGCCGTCCTCGCTCGACCCCGCGTGGAGCCTGACGGTGACCAACGCGTCGTCGAGCCCGTACACGCTCAAGATCATGACGTGGTGCGCGGCCGTCGCCACGCCGCTGGTCCTGCTCTACCAGGGCTGGACCTACTGGGTGTTCCGCAAGCGGATCGGCACCCAGCACATCGCCGACGCCCACTAGGGCACGCGCCGGCACCTGCCAGGGCCGTCGTCGCCCGGGCCCTCACCAGCCCGGGCGCTCATCCAGAGGGGCATGTTTCACGTGAAACCGATCGACCCGCGTCTGCTCCGGTACGCCCGGGCGACCCGCTTCTTCCTCGTCGCGGTCGTCGTACTCGGCCTGGCCGGGGCGGTGCTGGTGATCGCCCAGGCGATGCTCATCGCCGAGATCGTGGTGGGGGCCTTCCAGAAGGGCCTCCCGGTTTCCGACCTGGCCACTCCCCTGCTGCTGCTCGCCGGGGTCGCGGTGGCACGGGGCCTGGTCTCCTGGCTGACCGAACTCGCCGCCCACCGGGCGAGCGCGGCGGTCAAGTCCGAACTCCGCGGCCGGCTCCTCGACCGCGCCACCGCCCTCGGGCCCGGCTGGCTCGGCGGGCAGCGCACCGGCTCGCTCATCGCGCTCGCCACCCGGGGCGTGGACGCGCTCGACGACTACTTCGCCCGCTACCTGCCCCAGCTGGGCCTCGCCGTCGTCGTCCCGCTGGCGGTCCTCGCGCGGATCGTCACCGAGGACTGGGTCTCGGCCGCGATCATCGTCGTCACCCTCCCGCTCATCCCGCTCTTCATGATCCTGATCGGCTGGTACACCCAGGCCCGGATGGACCGGCAGTGGAAACTGCTCTCCCGGCTCTCCGGCCACTTCCTCGACGTCGTCGCCGGACTGCCCACCCTCAAGGTCTTCGGCCGGGCCAAGGCCCAGGCCGCCTCGATCCGCGCCATCACCGCCGACTACCGGCGGGCGACCATGCGCACGCTGCGGATCGCCTTCCTGTCGTCCTTCGCCCTCGAACTGCTCTCCACGCTGTCGGTGGCGCTCGTCGCGGTCACCATCGGCATGCGGCTCGTGCACGGCACCCTCGACCTCTACACCGGACTCGTCATCCTGGTCCTCGCCCCCGAGGCCTACCTGCCGCTGCGCCAGGTCGGCGCGCAGTTCCACGCGGCGGCGGAGGGACTGGCAGCGGCCGAGGAGATCTTCGGGGTCCTGGAGACCCCGGTGCGCGGCGGCGGTACGCGGGCGGTGCCGGCCGACGTGCGACTGGAGCTGGACCGGGTGACGGTCCGCCACCCGGGGCGCGCCGCGCCCTCGCTGGACTCGGCGAGCCTCACCGTGGAGCCGGGGGAGACCGTGGCCCTGGTCGGGCCGAGCGGCGTGGGGAAGTCGACCCTGCTCGACGTCGTCCTCGGCTTCACGGAGCCGGAGGCGGGCGGAGCCGTACGGGTCGGGGGCGCGGACCTGGCGGAGCTGGACCTGGCCGCCTGGCGGGAGCGGATCGCGTGGGTGCCGCAGCGGCCGTACCTCTTCGCCGGGACGATCGCCGAGAACGTGCGGCTCGCCCGGCCGACGGCCGGTGACGAGGAGGTGCGGGCGGCGCTGCGGGAGGCCGGTGCGGACTCCTTCGTGGACCGGCTGCCCGAGGGCGCCGCGACCGTGCTCGGCGAGGACGGGGCGGGGCTGTCGGCCGGTCAGCGGCAGCGGCTCGCGCTCGCCCGGGCCTTCCTCGCGGACCGGCCGCTGCTGCTGCTCGACGAGCCGACGGCGGCGCTGGACGGGGAGACGGAGGCGGGGATCGTCGAAGCGGTGCGGCGGCTCGCCCGCGGCCGGACGGTGCTGCTGGTGGTGCACCGGCCGGCGTTGCTGGCCGTCGCGGACCGGGTGGTGACGATCGGGACGGCGGCTGCGCCGGCTGCCGTGCCGGAGGACGTATCGGCGGAGGGCGTGACGACGGAGGACGCGAGCACGGAGGCGACGGCGGAGGACGTGCCCGAGGGCGGGGCCGCCGGGACCGCGGAGGCCGGTGGCGGGTCCGCCGGCGGGGCGCGCCCCGCCGCTCCGGGCCGCGCGGAGGAGGGGCCCGGATCCGGTGCGGCGGAGGGGCACGGCGTACTCGCCCGGGTCCGGGGGATGGCCGGGGAGCTCAAGGGGCGGATGGCGCTCGCGCTGCTGCTCGGGAGCCTGGCGCTCGGCTCGGCCGTGGGGCTCATGGCCGTGTCCGGTTGGCTCATCTCGCGGGCCTCGGAGCACCCTCCCGTGCTGCACCTGATGGTCGCCGTGACCGCCACCCGGGCCTTCGGCATCGGGCGGGCCGTCTTCCGGTACGCCGAGCGGCTGGTCTCGCACGACGCCGTGCTGCGGATGCTCGCCGAACTGCGGGTCTCCGTCTACGCCCGGCTGGAGCGGATCGCCCCCGCCGGACTGCGCCGCACCCGGCGCGGCGACCTGCTCGCCCGGCTCGTCCACGACGTCGACGCCCTCCAGGACTACTGGCTGCGCTGGCTCCTCCCGGCCGGCGCCGCGCTCCTCGTCGGGCTCGGATCGGTCGGCTTCACCGCCTGGCTGCTGCCCGAGGCGGGCGCCGTGCTCGCGGTGGGCCTCCTCGTGGCGGGCGTGCTCGTACCGCCGCTGGGCGCCGCGCTGGCCCGGCGGGCAGAGCGCCGGCTCGCCCCGGCGCGCGGGACGCTCGCGACCGCCGTGGCCGATCCGCTGCGCGGCTGCGCCGAGCTGACCGTGGCAGGAGCGCTGCGGGACCGGCTCGACCGGGCGCGGGCCGCCGACCGCACCCTCACCGGCATCGCCTCCCGGCAGTCCGCGGCGGCCGCGCTGGGCGCCGGGCTGTCGGCGGTGGTGTGCGGCCTGACCGTGGTGGCCGCGGCCTGGGTCGGCGTGCAGGCCGTCCGGGACGGCCGGCTCGACGGGGTCGCCCTCGCGGTCGTCGTCCTCACCCCGCTCGCGGCCTTCGAGGCCGTGACCGGGCTGCCGCTGGCCGTCCAGTACCGGCAGCGGGTCAAGCACAGCGCGGAGCGGGTCTTCGAGGTGCTGGACGCGCCCGTGCCCGTCCACGAGCCGGCCGTGCCCGCCGCTCCCCCGGCCGGGCCGTTCCCGCTGGAACTGGCGGGGATCGGGGCCCGGTACGCCGGGCAGGAGCGCCCTGCGCTCGACGGTTTCTCGCTTACCCTGGACGCCGGGCGGCGGGTCGCTGTGGTCGGCGCCTCCGGCTCCGGCAAGACCACGCTCGCCCAGGTGCTGCTGCGGTTCCTGGACGCGGAGACCGGTACGTACCGGCTCGGCGGGGTGCCCGCCCGGGAGCTCGACGGCGACGACGTACGCCGTTTCGTCGGGCTCTGCGCGCAGGACGCGCACCTCTTCGACAGCTCCCTCCGGGAGAACCTGCGGCTGGCCCGCACCGACGCGAGCGACGAGCGGCTGCGCGAGGCGCTGCGCCGGGCGCGGCTCCTCGACTGGGTGGACGGCCTGCCCGACGGGCTCGACACCCTGGTGGGCGAGCACGGCTCGAAGCTCTCCGGCGGCCAGCGGCAGCGGCTCGCGCTGGCCCGCGCGCTCCTCGCCGACTTCCCGGTCCTCGTCCTCGACGAGCCGGCCGAGCACCTGGACCTGGCCACCGCCGACGCGCTCACCGACGACCTGTTGCGCGCCACCGAGGGGCGTACCACCGTCCTCATCACCCACCGGCTGCACGGGCTCGACGCGGTCGACGAGGTGGTGGTCCTGGACGGCGGCCGGACCGTGCAGCGCGGACCGTACGCCGAGCTCGCCGCCGAGGACGGGCCGCTGCGGCGGATGCTGGAGCAGGAGCGGGCCACCGATCTCCTCCTCGGCGGAGTCGCGGCGAACGCCACCGTCGACCGTCCGACTTTTCTCTCTAAATAGGACTAACTAGGCTCAGGTCCATGACCGCCGCCGCCACGCCCGATTCCCCGGACCCCCTGGTCGCCGCCACCGAGGCCACCCGCAGTCTCCAGGGGCTGTCCACGGAGCTGACCGCCCGCGTGCCGCAGCTGCTGGAGGCGATGCGGTCGGTGGGCACCGGGCTGGAACTCCACACCACCCTCGACCGGATCTGCGAGACGGCCGCCGAGCTGGCGGGCGCCCGCTACGCGGCCATCGGGGTCGTCGACGACGAGGGGAAGGGGCTCTCCGACTTCGTCACCCACGGCGTCGGCGAGGACGTGGCCCGCCGCATCGGGCGCCTGCCCGACGGGCACGCCGGGCTGCTCGGCGCGCTCATCCGAGAGCCCCGGACGATCCGGCTCGCCGACCTCTCCGCCGACCCGCGCTCGGCCGGCTTCCCGCCCGGCCACCCGGTCATGCGGTCCTTCCTCGGCGTCCCCATCCGGGTCCAGGGCGAGATCTTCGGCAATCTCTACCTCGCGGAGAAGCGGAGCGGCGAGGAGTTCAACGACTACGACGAGCACATGGTCCGGGTCCTCGCCACCGAGGCGGGCATCGCGATCGGCAACGCCCGCCTCTACGAGGCCGCGCGCCAGCGCGAGCGCTGGATCGACGGCTCGGTCGCCGTCACCACCGCCCTGCTCTCGGGCGGCGACGCCGACGACGCCCTCGCCGTCGTGGCCGAACAGGCCCGGCGGCTCGCCGACGCGGACGCCGGGATCGTGCTGCTGCCGGCCGAAGACGGCGGCCTGGAGATCGTCGCCGTGTCCTCGGCCCGGTCCACCCGGTCCCTCGGCATGGTGATCCCGCCCGAGAGCCGGGTCGTGGAGCTGCTCCTGGAGGGCGAGGCGGTCTTCGTCCAGGACGCCTCCTCCGACCCGCGCATGATCAGCCGGCTGACCTCCGTCTACGGGCCGAGCATGCTGCTGCCGCTGCAGAGCGGCGGTCGCGTCCTGGGCGCGCTCGCGATGCCCCGGGCCCGGGGCGCCCGTCCCTTCTCGGAGGCCGAGCGGACCCTCGCCACCCAGTTCGCCTCGCAGGCCGCGCTCGCGCTGATGATGGCCGAGGCGCAGCGCGACCGGGAACGGCTCGCGGTCTTCGAGGACCGCGACCGGATCGCCCGCGACCTGCACGACCTCGTCATCCAGCGGCTGTTCGCCACCGGGATGATGCTGGAGAGCGCCCAGCGGAAGGCGGTCGTGCCGGCCGTCCAGGAGGGCGTCGGCAAGGCCGTGGAGGAGCTGGACGTCACCATCCAGGAGATCCGCACGGCGATCTTCGCGCTCCAGCAGGGTCCGGCGGAGGCGCCGTCGGGGCTGCGCACGCGCGTGCTGAGGGAGATCAACATGGCGGCGGTGCCGCTCGGCTTCAAGCCCGCGCACCGCTTCCTCGGCGCGATCGACGCCACCGTGGGCGAGCTGACCGGCAAGAACCTGATCGCCGCGCTCCGCGAGGCGCTCTCCAACGCCTTCCGGCACGCGTCGGCGGGCCGCATCGAGGTCGTCGTCGACGCGACCGTGACCCTGCCGGACGGTTCGCCCGGCGTACGGCTCACGGTCGCGGACGACGGCGTGGGCCTGCCCGAGGGCGGCCGCCGCAGCGGACTGCGCAACCTCGCCCGCCGCGCCGAGTCCCTCGGCGGCGCGAGCTGGTGCGGCCCGGGCCTCGCCGAAGACGGCGGCGGCACGTCGGTGGTGTGGGAGGCGCCGCTCTAGGCCGGTCCGGCCGGCGGGGGCTCTTCTCTAGCGGGGGCTCTTCTCCGCGGCCGCTTCGGCCGCCGCTTCGGCGACGAGCTGTTCGATGACGACGGCGACGCCGTCGTCGTTGTTGCCGACGGTGCGGCCCGAGGCGGCGGCGACCACCTCGGGGTGGGCGTTGCCCATCGCGTACGAACGGCCTGCCCAGCTCAGCATCTCGATGTCGTTCGGCATGTCGCCGAAGGCCACCACCTCGTCGGGCGTGATGCCGCGCTCGGCGCAGCAGAGGGCGAGCGTGGAGGCCTTGGAGACGCCGAGGGCGCTGATCTCGATGAGCGCGGTGGGGCTGGAGCGGGTGAAGGAGGCGAGGTCGCCGGCGGCCTCGCGGGCCGTCGCCAGGAAGGCGTCCGGGTCGAGTCCGGGGTGCTGGGCGAGCAGCTTGAGGACGGGGGCGGCGGTGCCGGGTGCCTCCTCGTACAGCAGCTTCTCGGCGGTGGCGACGGTGGCGCCGGGGTCGAGGTAGAAGGGCGGGTACTGCGGCTCGTAGTGGATGCCGGTGGTCAGCTCGACGGCGAAGCTGGTGCCGGGGGCGGCGGTCCGCAGGGCCCGTACGACGTCGAGGGCGACGGGCCGGGCCAGCGGGCGGACCTCCACGAAGGTGCCGCCCGCGTGCAGGTCCACGACGGCCGCGCCGTTGGCGCAGATGGCGAGGCCGTGGCCGTGGACGTGGGCGCTGACGACGTCCATCCAGCGGGCCGGGCGGCCGGTGACGAAGAAGACCTCGATCCCCGCCCGCTCGGCAGCGGCGAGGGCGGCGACGGTCCGCTCGGAGACGGACTTGTCGTCACGCAGGAGGGTGCCGTCGAGGTCGGTGGCGACGAGACGGGCGGCGGGCCGGGAGGACGGGCGGGGAGAGGTCACCTTCTTATGGTGCCGCACCCGACGCACGGGCGTGCGGGTCCCCGCACATTTGAGTGGGTCACGTCATGAGGGGCCGTACGAGGGCTTCGCGTCGTGAGGGCCGGTCACGTCGTGAGGGCTCGTACGGGGCCTCGGCGAGGGCTCGCCGGCCGGCGGGGAGGCGGACGCCGCCGTCGGTGTGGAGGTCGGGGGCGGGGTTACGGGCGGAGCTACCGGTGGGGACGGGCTGTGGGCGAGGCGGGGCCGGGGACGAGGCGGGGCTGTCGGCACGGCCGGGCTGTGGACGAGGCCGGGCTGTCGGTGGGTGAGCCGGCTTGCGGCAGGGCGGGGCTCTGCCGCTGCCGGAGGGAGGACTCCCGCGCGCCGACGTACGCTCGGGGCATGAGTCTGCGTCTGAGCACCGTGATCCTGCCTGTCGACCGTTGGCACGAGGGCGGACGCGCCACGTGGCAGCGCGCCGAGGAGCTCGGCTTCCACACCGCGTACACCTACGACCACCTGTCCTGGCGCACCTTCCGGGACGGCCCGTGGTTCGGTGCTCTGCCCACCCTCACCGCCGCCGCGACCGCCACGGACCGGCTGCGCCTGGGCACCCTCGTCACCTCGCCCAACTTCCGGCACCCGGTGACGCTGGCCAAGGAGCTGATCTCGCTCGACGACATCTCCGGCGGCCGGATCACCCTCGGCATCGGCGCCGGCGGCAACGGTTTCGACGCCACCGCGCTCGGCCAGGAGGCGTGGACGCCGAAGGAACGGGCCGACCGGTTCGCCGAGTTCGTGCCGCTGCTCGACCGGCTGCTCACCGAGGACGCCGTGACGGAGAGCGGCACTTTCTATTCGGCCGACGGGGCCCGGAACATCCCCGGCTGCGTGCAGCGCCCCCGGCTGCCCTTCGCGGTGGCGGCTACCGGCCCGCGCGGCATGCGGCTCGCCGCCCGCCACGGGCAGGCGTGGGTGACGACCGGTGACCCCAAGCTGTACGAGTCGGGCACGGCGGCCCAGTCGGTGGACGCCCTGCGCGGGCAGATCGAGCGGCTCGGCAAGGCGTGTGCGGAGACCGGCCGGGACGTGGCCGAGCTCGACAAGATCCTGCTCACCAGCTTCACCCCGGAGAAGAACGCGGTGCTCTCCTCCCTGGAGGGTTTCGTGGACTTCGCCGGCACCCACCGCGACCTCGGCTTCACCGAGATCGTGATCCACTGGCCGATCCAGGACTCGGTCTTCGCCGCCGACCTGGCCGTCTTCGAGACCATCGCCACGGAGGCCCTCGGACGCCTCGGCTGATCAGGTCGGCCGAAGAGGGGGCGGTTCAGCGGAAGCGGCTGCTCAGCCACGGGGTGAGCGTCATCGTCGGGATCAGCTCCTTGTAGGTCTCGCCGCCCGGCACGGGGACGATCAGCCACTGGCCGGGCGGGAAGAACCGTCCCTTCACGTGCGCCAGTCCGGTGTGGACCGCCCGGACGAAGCCGGGGACGGCGTCCCTCGGCACATCGGCGAACTCGACGCCGTCCACCGTGATCCGGGCGTCGTCCTCGGGATAGAGCTGTACGGAGAGGTACGGGGAGCCGCCGAGTTCGATGAAGGCCTCGTGCGGCAGCGAGCCGTCCTCGTCGAGCACACCGAAGGAGCCGGCGGACGTGCGGCGGGAGGTCTGGTCCGCGCCGATGTCGTCGGTGACCGTGATCTCCAGGCGGAACTCCTCGGCGAGCGCGCGGACGGCGCTGACGGCGGCCTGGGTACTGGGCAGGTGCGGAAGAACCATGTCCCGATCATGCCCCAGCCATGAGAAGGCCCTGCGGGAACGCCCTGGGGGAACGCTCTGCGGGAACGCCCCGCGAGGAGCCTCTGGAGAGAAGCCCCTGGAGGAGAGGCTCCCGGAGAGAGGCCCCGGCGCGCTTCCTCCGCTCAGCCCGGAAAGCGGATGAACTCCGGTGGTACGGCTCCGGTCAGCCAGACCCCGTTGGCGCTGACCCGGAATTCATGACCCGCCCGGTGCATCGCGCCCGCGTCCACGCTCAGCACCACCGGCCGGCCGCGCCGGGCCCCGACCCGGGTCGCCGTCTCGCGGTCGGGAGAGAGGTGCACGTCGTGGCGGGCCATGGGCCGCAGCCCCTCCGCCCGGATCGCGGGCAGCCGGTCCGCGACCGTACCGTGGAAGAGGTACGCGGGCGGTTCGGCGGCCGGCAGGTCCAGGTCGACGTCGATGGTGTGGCCCTGACTGGCGCGGATCCGGCCGCCTTCGACGGCGAACCGCTTCTTGTCGTTGGAGGCGACCACGTGGTCCAGCTCCGCGCGGCTGATCGGGAAGCCGTGGGAGGCCGCGGCGGCGAGCAGGGCGTCGATCCCGGTCCAGCCGTGCGCGTCCAGGACCAGGCCGATCCGCTCGGGCTGGTGCCGCAGATGCTTCGACAGGTACTTCGACACCCGTACCGTTCGGCGTTCGTCCATCGTTCTTCCCCCTCCAGGTTTGATCCACAGCCAACATGGGTTATCCACAGGCCAGTTGGTGATTCTGTGGACAACGACCCAGGGAAATCAAATGGTTTATTGAACTCTATGGGAATTGAGGGCATTTGCCGTCAATGCGTCCAATGTCCTTTTGTTGATCTCGCGTTCGGCCGCCGCCGTCATGAAGGCCGCGACGGCCTCCGGGCCGACGAGCGCCTGTACGGCCCTGATCGTGTCCGCCGGGATCTGCACCGGGCGCGGCTCGTCGCCCTGCGTCGGCGGGGCGTCGGGGGAGAGGTGGATCTGGAGGTGACGGGTCGCCAGAACCTGCATGGCCCTGGCGAGTTCGGCGTCGACGGTCTGCTGGGCGAGCGGACGGAGCCGCCGCACCATCGTCGCCGCCTCGGCCGCGTCGGAGTCCGTCGGAGGCCGGTTCTCCAGATAGCGGGAGAAGACGTGCTCGGTGGTGAACTCCAGGAAACGCACCGCTATGTGCTCGACCTGTTCCCGAAGTTCCCGCAGATGACCGGTGATCGCCGACAGGGGGACCCCCGCCGCGTGCAACTCGACGGCCACCGCCAGCTCCTGGGGGCTGGGCACCAGGTACTCCTCGGTGCCCCCGCCCGGGATCCTCTCCAGGACGCCCAGCTCGACCGCCTCCCGGACGGCGTCCTCGTCCGGGGCGCCGCCGAAGCGGGCGTCGAGCTCCGCGCGGCTGATCCGGGCCGCCTCCTCGTCCGTCCACGGACCCTGGACCTCCGCGACGAGCCCGAGCACCCCGCCGAGCCCCCGGCCGGTGTCCCACGCGTCGAGGAGCTCCTTGATCGAAGCCAGCGTGTAGCCGCGGTCCAGCAGATCGGCGATCTGCCGCAACCTGGCCAGATGGCTGTCGCCGTACACGTTCGACCTGCCCCGCCGCTCCGGACGGGGCAGCAGGCCGCGGTCCTGGTAGGCACGGATCGTCCGGACCGTGGCCCCGCTGTGATGGGCCAGATCCTCGATCCGGTACTCCGGTCGCACTGCTGACTGCTCGGACAAAACCGCTCCCACCGGACGATCGCTCCACCCCGCGCGGGGCCCCTCCTGCGAGGGATCGTACGGCCGTCCGCCCGGCCCCCGGCCCCGGGCGGACGGCCGGGCCGCTACGCCGGCGGCTGCCAGCGGGCCAGGGCGCGCAGCGCGCCCGGGGCCAGCCGGGAGAGAGCGTGGGCGCCCCGCGCCTCCGGGGTGACCGGCACGACCGCCCGGTCGTGCAGCACGGCGCCCAGGATCGCGTCCGCGACCTTCTCCGGCGGGTAGTTGCGCAGCCCGTACATCCGCGAGGCCTTCCGCTGCCGCCGCTTCTCCTCCGCCGCGTCCGTGACCCCGGCGAAGCGGGCGGTCGCGGTGATGTTGGTGTTGACGATGCCGGGGCAGATCGCGCTCACCCCGATCGACCGGCCCGCCAGTTCGGCCCGCAGGCACTCGCTGAGCATCAGCACCGCCGCCTTCGAGGTGCTGTACGCCGGAAGCGCCCGGGAGGGCTGGAAGGCGGCGGCCGAGGCGGTGTTGACGATGTGGCCGCCCTGGCCGCGCGCCACCATCTGCGCCCCGAATATCCGGCATCCGTGGATCACGCCCCACAGGTTGACGTCCAGGACCCGCTTCCACTCCTCGCTGGTGGTCTCGAAGAAGGAGCCGGTGAGGCCGATGCCCGCGTTGTTGACGAGGACGTCGACGATTCCGTACTCCTCGGCCACCTTGGCGGCCAGCTTCTCCATCGCCTGCTCGTCGGAGACGTCCACCGCCTCGCCCCAGGCCTCCGGGGCGCCGATCAGCCGGGCCATCTCCGCCGTCCGGGCCGCGCCCTCGGCGTCCCGGTCCACCGCGACGACCCGGGCCCCGGACTCCGCGAAGGCGAAGGCGGTGGCCCGCCCGATGCCACTGGCGGCGCCGGTGACCAGCACCAGCTGGCCGCCGAACCGCTCCGCGTACTCGGGCCGCACCCCGCTCTTCGCCGCCGACTCCGCCACCGGCCGGGGAGCCCGCGTCTCCGGCTCCTCGTGGGTGCGGACGAAGTCCGTGATCCACGAGGCCAGCTGGTCGGGGCGGGTGCGGGGCACCCAGTGCTTCGCCGGCAGACTGCGCCGGGTCAGGTCCGGCACCCAGGACGCCAGGTCGTCGTAGAGCCGCTCGGAGAGGAAGGCGTCCCCGGTCGGGGTGATCAGCTGCACGGGCACGTGCGCGAAGGCGTCGGGCCGGGGCCGGGAGAGGCGCGCCCGGACGTTGTCCCGGTAGAGCCAGGCGCCGTGGGCCGCGTCGCCGGGCAGCGAGGGCGTCGGGTAGTCGCCGGCCGGGACCTTCTCCATCCGCTCCAGGAGCTTCGGCCAGCGCTTGCCGAGCGGGCCGCGCCAGGCCAGCTCGGGCAGCACCGGGGTGTGCAGCATGTACACGTACCAGGACTTGGCGCCCTGGCCGAGGAGCTGCCCGACCCGGCGCGGGGTGGGCCGGGCCATCCGGCTCTTGATCCAGTGCCCGAAGTGGTCGAGCGAGGGGCCCGACATGGAGGTGAAGGAGGCGATCCGTCCCTCGGTGCGCGGCACCGTGACGAACTCCCACGACTGCACCGAACCCCAGTCGTGCCCGACGAGGTGGACCGGCCGGTCCGGGCTGACCGCGTCGGCGACGGCCAGGAAGTCGTCGGTCAGCTTCTCCAGGGTGAAGCCGCCGCGCAGCGGCGCCGGCGCCGTCGAACGCCCGTGGCCCCGCACGTCGTACAGCACGACGTGGAACTCCCCGGCGAGCCGCACCGCGACCTCGGACCACACCTCCTTCGAGTCCGGGTAACCGTGCACGAGCAGTACCGTCGGCCGGTCGGCGTCGCCGAGCTCGGCGACACACAGCTCGATCCCGCCCGTCCGGACCCGGCGCTCCCGCGCCCCCTCGAGTCCCGCGCCCGCCATCACACCGCTCCTTCGTTCCACCGCCGCACGTGCGGCAGGTCGTCGTCCAGCCAGAACGCGCTCTGCTCGGGGTCCCGGGAGTCGGTGACGACCAGGATCTCCTCGAACTTCGCGCCCGTCCCCCGGAAACCGAGGTGCGGCTCGACCGCCCAGAGGCCCGGAGTGGGCGGGTGGTCGGAGAACTTGTACGGAGACCAGAGCGGCGACCAGCCGTCCCGGTGCCCGTGCACGGCATCGCTCAGCAGCCCCTTGAGGGACTGGGCGCCGAAGCCGAACAGGGTGGGGGCGAACCGCCGCTCCTTCACCCGGTCGATCTTGTGGGCGATCACGCCGAACGGATAGGCCCGGTGCCGGTTGGCGTACCCCTGGCGGACCATGAGCCGGTCCACGTCCTCGTATATCTCGCGCAGGCTGCGGCGCTCGCGCACCTCGCGGAGGATCAGCTCGCGGTGCTCGCGCAGATCGGCGAGGAGCTTGTCGTGCAGCGGGTTGAGCCCGAGGCAGCCGCTGTAGCCGATGTCGGCCGTGTACCCCTTGTACACGGGCGCCATGTCGAGGATGAAGGGCATCCCCGCCTCCAGGCGCTTGTCGGTGGGGAAGAACTGCAGCGGGATCTTGAAGTCGACGAAGGCGGTGCGGTCGCCGAACCAGGCGAACGGACGGTGGAACCAGTCCTTCACCCCCCGCTCGTACAGCCACTCGCGCTGCATCCGCGCCGCCTCGCGCTCGGTCACGCCGGGCCTGAGCTGCGCCGCGACCGCTTCCGCGCAGGCGTAGGAGAGCTGCTGCACTTCCCTGAACCCCCGCAGTTCCGCGGTCAGTTCGCTTGCCACTGCTGAGGTCATGCCACCCGCCGTCCCGGTGTGAGCGTCCGATCGCGCTACGCGTCCGTAACTTGACACCGATGAATGTGACAATGCTCGGCGGCTACGTCAAGGGGTGTGCACGACCGCCTGTGGAAAACTCCCCCCGGCCGGGACCCGAACGACTTTCGTCTCGACCTTCCCCCGGGATCCGTACTCCCGAAGTCGGAGAGGGATCGAGCCGTAGGGCTGACGACCACCGTGGCACGCGCCACTACCTTCGGAATGTGACTGTGATCGCCACCGAAAGCCTCAGCAAGCGGTTCCCCCGGGTGACCGCTCTCGACCGGCTCTCCCTGGACATCGGGCCCGGTGTGACCGGACTGGTGGGTGCCAACGGAGCCGGCAAGTCCACGATGATCAAGATCCTGCTCGGGCTCTCCCCCGCCACGGAGGGCCGTGCCGAGGTCCTGGGCCTCGACGTCTCGACGCACGGACCCGAGATCCGAGAGCGCGTCGGGTACATGCCCGAGCACGACTGCCTCCCGCCGGACGTCTCGGCCACCGAGTTCGTCGTCCACATGGCGCGGATGTCCGGCCTGCCGCCGACCGCCGCCCGCGAGCGGACGGCCGACACCCTGCGCCACGTCGGTCTGTACGAGGAGCGCTACCGCCCCATCGGCGGCTACTCGACCGGCATGAAGCAGCGGGTGAAGCTGGCCCAGGCCCTGGTCCACGACCCCAAGCTGGTCCTGCTCGACGAGCCGACCAACGGCCTCGACCCGGTCGGCCGGGACGAGATGCTCGGCCTGATCCGCCGGGTCTGGACCGACTTCGGCATCTCCGTGCTCGTCACCTCCCACCTCCTCGGCGAGCTGGAGCGGACCTGCGACCACGTCGTCGTCATCGACGGCGGGAAGCTGCTGCGGTCCAGCTCCACCAGCGACTTCACCCGCACCACCACGACCCTCGCGGTCGAGGTCACCGACTCCGACGTCCACCCGGACGGCGCCGGCTCCCTGCGCGCGGCCCTCGCCGCCGCCGGCGTCACCCTCCACGCGGGCGTGGAGGAGGGCCTGCCCGGCGCCGGTCACATCCTGCTCCTGGAGGCCCCTGGCGAGGAGACGTACGACCTGGTGCGCGACACCGTCGCCGACCTCGGCCTCGGCCTGGTCCGCATGGAACAGCGACGCCACCACATCGCCGAGGTCTTCCGTCCCGAGGCCGCCGAGCAGCACGAGGAGGTCAAGGCCCGATGAGCAACCCCGCCCCCGAGGCCGCCCCCGACACCACCCGGATCCACAACATCGGATACCGGTCCTACGACGGCCCCCGGCTCGGCCGCTCCTACGCCCGCCGCTCGCTCTTCTCGCAGTCCCTGCGCGGGGCGTACGGCCTGGGCCGCAGCGCCAAGTCGAAGGTGCTGCCGATGCTGCTCTTCGGCGTCATGTGCGCCCCGGCGCTGATCATCGTCGCCATCTCGGTGTACACCAAGGCCGACAAGCTCTTCGTCGAGTACACCCAGTACGCGGTCCTCCTCCAGCTCGTCATCGCCGTCTACCTGGCCTCCCAGGCGCCCCAGTCGGTCTCCCGCGACCTCAGGTTCCGGACGGTCCCGCTGTACTTCTCCCGCCCCATCGAGCGGGTCGACTACGTGCTGGCCAAGTACGGGGCGATGGCCTCGGCGCTCTTCGTCCTCACCGCCTCCCCCCTGCTGATCCTGTGGATCGGCTCGATGCTGGCCAAGATGGACTTCGCCGAGCAGGCCAAGCTGTTCGGGCAGGGCCTCGTCTCCGTCGCGGTCCTCTCGGTGCTCTTCGGCGGCATCGGCCTGGTCATGGCCGCGCTCACCCCGCGCCGGGGCTTCGGCGTCGCCGCCGTGATCGCCGTCCTCACCATCACCTACGGCGCGGTCTCCACCCTCCAGGGCATCTCCTACGCCACCGAGAACACCGACGCCATCGCCTGGCTCGGCCTCTTCTCCCCCATCACCCTCGTCATCGGCCTGCAGAACGCCTTCCTCGGCGCGCCCGCCTCCTTCCCCGGCGAGGTGCCGGTCGGAGCCGGGACCGGCGCGGTCTACCTCGTGGTGGTCCTCGGCCTCATCGCCGCCTGCTACGGCATCCTGATGGCCCGCTACCGGAAGGTCGGACTGTGAGCACCCTGCACATCGACCACGTCTCGCGCTGGTTCGGGAACGTCGTCGCCGTCAACGACATCACCATGTCGATCGGCCCCGGCGTGACCGGTCTCCTCGGCCCCAACGGCGCCGGGAAGTCCACCCTCATCAACATGATGGGTGGCTTCCTCGACCCCTCCACGGGCAAGGTGACCCTCGACGGCGAGCCGGTCTGGCGCAACGAGTCGGTCTACCGCTCCGTCGGCGTCGTCCCCGAGCGGGAGGCGATGTACGACTTCCTCACCGGCCGCGAGTTTGTGGTGGCCAACGCGGAGCTCCAGGGCCTCGGCGCGGCGGAGGCCCAGCGGGCCCTCGCCACCGTGGAGATGGAGTACGCGCAGGACCGGAAGATCGCCACGTACAGCAAGGGCATGCGGCAGCGCGTGAAGATGGCCTCGGCCCTCGTCCACGAGCCGTCGGTGTTGCTGCTGGACGAGCCGTTCAACGGCATGGACCCGCGCCAGCGGATGCAGCTCATGGAGCTGCTGCGCCGGATGGGCGCCGAGGGCCGTACGGTCCTGTTCTCCTCGCACATCCTGGAGGAGGTCGAGCAGCTCGCCTCCCACATCGAGGTGATCGTCGCCGGCCGGCACGCCGCCTCCGGGGACTTCCGCCGGATCCGCCGCCTCATGACCGACCGGCCGCACCGCTACCTGGTCCGCTCCAGCGACGACCGGGAGCTCGCCGCCGCGCTGATCGCCGACCCGTCGACGGCCGGCATCGAGGTCGACGCGGTCGACGGCGGACTGCGGATCCAGGCCGTCGACTTCGGCCGGTTCACCGAGCTGCTGCCGAAGGTCGCGCGGGAGCGGGGCATCCGGCTGCTGACGGTCTCGCCCTCCGACGAGTCCCTCGAATCCGTCTTCTCGTATCTCGTCGCGGCCTGAAAGGAGCACGACCCCGATGTACGACCCCACGGTCGCCCGGCTCACCTACCGGGCCCTCCTCGGCCGCCGCCGGGCGGCGATCCTCTTCCTCCTGCCCGGTCTGCTCCTGATCATCGCCGCGGCCGTCCGGGCCATCAACGGCGCGGACGACCAGGTCGCGGCCGACCTCCTCGGCGGCTTCGCGCTCGCCACCATGGTCCCGCTGATCGGCGTCATCGCCGGCACGGGCGCGATCGGCCCGGAGATCGACGACGGCTCCATCGTCTACCTGCTCTCCAAGCCGGTGAAGAGGCCGACGATCATCGTCACCAAGCTGATCGTGGCCATCGCCGTGACCATGGTCTTCTCGGCCGTGCCCACGCTGATCGCCGGCTTCATCCTGAACGGCAACGGACAGCAGGTCGCCGTCGCCTACATGGTGGCGGCGCTGGTCGCCTCCATCGCCTACAGCGCGCTCTTCCTGCTGCTGGGCACGATCAGCCGGCACGCCGTGGTGATCGGCCTCGTCTACGCCCTGGTCTGGGAGGCGCTCTTCGGCTCCCTGATCGCCGGCGCCCGCACCCTCAGCGTCCAGCAGTGGGCCCTCGCCCTGGCCGAGAAGGTCACCGGCGAGGGGCTGATCAGTTCGGACGTGGCCCTGCCGACGGCGACGGTGCTCCTGGTCGCCGTCACCCTCGGCGCCACCTGGTTCGCCGGCCACAAGCTGCGCACCCTGACGCTGGCCGGCGAGGAGTAGGCACCCGGGCGGTCCGCCTGACGGCCCGCCGGTCGGACCGCGGGCCGGACCGTCAGACGGTACGGTCGCGGGCGGCGAGCAGTCCGACACCCGCGGCCGCCGCGCAGACACCGAGCACCAGCGCGATCGGCAGCGTCCAGGACCCGGTCGCCTGGTGCAGGGCACCGGCCGCGAGCGGACCGGCGGCGGCCATCAGATAGCCGACCGTCTGCGCCATCCCGGAGAGCCGGGCGGCCGTCGGGGCGTCCCCGGTCCGCAGCACGATCAGGGTCAGGGCGAGCCCCAGGGCCCCGCCCTGACCGATGCCGAGGACCGCCGACCAGAGCCAGGCGCCCTCGGCCGGGGCGACGAGCAGTCCGGCGTAACCGGCCGCGACCATCACCGTCACCAGCACCACCAGCGGGCGCTGGCTGCGCCTGCGGCCCGCCAGCAGCGGCACCACGAAGGCCCCGGCGATCTGGATCAGGTTGTTGAAGGCGAAGACCACCCCGGCCTCGGAGCGGCTCATCCCGTGGTCGGTGAAGATCGTCGGCATCCAGGCGATCAGCACGTACGACCACAGCGACTGCAGGCCCATGAAGAGGGTCACCTGCCAGGCGAGCGCCGAGCGCCACACGCGCGTGGGAGCGGCGCCGGCGGCCGGGACGGTCCGCACCTCGTGACCGGTGCGGCCCCGGGCGATCAGCACCTGCGGCAGCCACCCCACCGCCGCCACGACGGCGAGCAGCGACCAGAAGCCGAGCGAACCCTGCCAGCCCCCGCCGAGCGCGTCCTCCAGGGGGACGGCGGCCGCCGCGGCGAGCGTGGCGCCGGCGACCATGGCCCCCGTGTAGACGGAGGTCATCGTGGCGGCCCGGTCCGGGAAGTCCCGCTTGATCAGCCCCGGCATCAGCACGTTGAGCAGGGCGATCGCGGTGCCCACGAGGACCCCGCCGCCGTATATCGCCAGGACCGACGGCAGCAGGCGCACCAGGATGCCGACGGCGAGCAGCAGCAGCGCGGCGAGGACCGTCCGCTCGGCGCCGAAGCGGCGGCCCAGCCAGGGCGCGACCAGCGCGCCGAGGCCCAGGAAGAGCACCGGGATCGAGGTGATGAGGGAGCCGGCCGTCGAGGAGAGGCCGAAGCTCCCGGCGATCTCGCCGACCAGCGGGGCCACGCTCGCCAGCGCCACCCGCATGTTGAGCGAGGCGAGGACGATGCCGACGAGCAGCAGCACCGGATGGGCGAGCAGCGCCCGCCGCGCGGCCGCCCCCGCCGCCGAAGGGCGTACGTCGGCCTCGGCGTCGACCAGCACGCGCGCGGGGCCCGTCTCCGTACCCCTCACGACCGCGCCCCGCCGTCCGGGCCGGCCGCGCCGGGCCGCTGGTCCAGCAGCGCCGCCACCGTCTCCGCCGGTATCCGCAGCAGCTCGCGGGCCTGGCGTTCGGCGGCGTCCGCGTCGCCCGCCTCGACGGCCGCGACCAGGGCCTCGTGGGCGTCGATGTCGACCGGCGGCATCGCGCGGTCGCCGAGCGCCTCGACCAGCACCTCGTGGACCTGCGTCGAGAAGAAGCGGTAGACCTCGATGAAGGCGGCGTTGTGGGTGGCGCCGACCACGGCGAGGTGGAAGGCCAGGTCCGCGTCGGCGTCCCGGTCGCCCTCCTCCCGCAGGGTGGTCAGGGCGGCCCGCAGCCGCAGCAGGTCGTGGGTGCCCCGGCGCTCCGCCGCGAGCCGGGCCGCCTCCGCCTCCAGGGCGGCCCGCACCTCCAGGACGTCACGGGCGCCCGCGTGCCGGACCCCGTGCAGGACGGCGGCCGGGTCGGCGGTGGAGCGGACGAAGGTGCCGTTCCCCTGCCGCGACTCCAGGAGCCCGGCGTGGACGAGGACCCGGATCGCCTCGCGGACGGTGTTGCGGCCGACGCCGAGCTGCTGCGCGAGCTCGTGCTCGGTCGGGATGCGGTCGCCGACGGTCCACTCGCCCCCGGCGAGCTGCGCCCGCAGCTGCTCCACCGCGGAGTCCACCAGCGAGGTCCGCCCCGCCGCTCTCAGTGCCGCCATCCGTTCCGTACCTCCATGCCGTTCCGCATACCGTCCGATTCGCCCGGTTGCCCAGTCATCCTACAAGTAATCCACAGGAGTGCTCACAGTCACCGGGGCAGTGCCCGGTGTCCGGACTACTGTGGGCTCGTACGTGCACCGAACACCCTCATCACCTTCGGGAGTCAGTCATGTCAGACCGCTTCGACGTCGTCGTACTCGGAGCTGGCCCCGGCGGCTACGTCGCCGCCATCCGCGCCGCCCAGCTGGGCAAGCGGGTCGCGGTCGTCGAGGAGAAGTACTGGGGCGGTGTCTGCCTGAACGTCGGCTGCATCCCCACCAAGGCGCTGCTCCGCAACGCCGAACTGGCGCACATCTTCAACCACGAGGCCAAGACCTTCGGCATCAAGGTCGACGGCACGGTGACCTTCGACTACGGCGACGCCTACCGCCGCAGCCGCACGGTCGCGGACGGCCGCGTCAAGGGCGTCCACTTCCTGATGAAGAAGAACGGCATCACGGAGTTCGACGGCCGGGGCACCTTCCTCGACGCGAACACCCTCCAGGTGGCGAAGGCCGACGGCAGCACGCAGACGATCACCTTCGACAACTGCATCATCGCCACCGGCGCCACCCCGCGCCTGCTGCCCGGCACCGCCCTCAGCGACCGCGTCGTCTCCTACGAGCAGCAGATCCTCGCCGAGGACGCCCCGAAGTCGATCGTCATCGCCGGCGCCGGCGCCATCGGCATCGAGTTCGCGTACGTGCTGAACAACTACGGCACCAAGGTCACCATCGTCGAGTTCCTCGACCGGATGGCCCCGCTGGAGGACGAGGAGGTGTCGAAGGAGCTGGCGAAGCAGTACCGCAAGCTCGGCATCGACGTCCTCACCTCGACCCGCGTCGAGGCCATCGACGAGACCGGCCCGCAGGTCCGCGTCACCGTCACAGGCAAGGACGGCGCGAGCAAGGTCCTGGAGGCCGACAAGGTCCTCCAGGCCATCGGCTTCGCCCCGAACGTCTCCGGCTACGGCCTGGAGAACACCGGTGTCGCCCTCACCGAGCGCGGCGCGATCGACGTCGACGGCCGCTGCCGCACCTCGGTGCCGAACATCTTCGCCATCGGTGACGTCACCGCGAAGCTGATGCTCGCGCACACCGCCGAGGCCATGGGCGTCATCGCCGCCGAGACCATCGCGGACGCCGAGACCATGGAGCTCGACTACGCCATGATCCCGCGCGCGACCTACTGCCAGCCGCAGATCGCCAGCTTCGGCTACACCGAGGCGCAGGCCCGCGAGAAGGGCTACGACGTCAAGGTCGCCAAGTTCCCCTTCATGGCGAACGGCAAGGCGCACGGCCTCGGCGACTCCACCGGCTTCGTCAAGATCGTCGCCGACGCGAAGTACGGCGAGATCATCGGCGCCCACCTGATCGGCCCGGACGTCACCGAGCTGCTGCCCGAGCTGACCCTGGCGCAGCAGTGGGACCTCACCGTCCACGAGGTCGCGCGGAACGTCCACGCCCACCCGACCCTGGGCGAGGCCGTCAAGGAAGCGATCCACGGCATCGCCGGCCACATGATCAACTTCTGAGTCCCGCCTGGCCTCATAGGTTTCTCCTGGTCCCAGGTGATAGGCACTGAGAAGTGCCGAGCGAAACCTTCCCGGGTGGCGAACCCTCCCGACCGATCAGGTCGTGGGTGCGTTCGTCACCCGGTACGCATCTCTGGCTCGCGGTCATCGCGATCACCAGTCTGGTCCTCGCCCTCTCGCCCGACGGCTTCGATACCTATCTGCTGCACCGCAACAGCAGCAACCTCTACCAGCTCGCCCGCCACCCGGTCCGCGCCCTGCTCGGCAGCGCGTTCTGGATCCAGGACCCGGCCTCGCTGCTCTTCTACGCGGTCCTCTTCGAGCTGTTCCACGCGCCCGTGGAGCGCTGGCTGGGCACGGCGAAGTGGCTCTTCACCGTCGCCACGGCTCACATCGCCGCCACCCTCGTCAGCCAGCAGGTCGTCCTCCACGCGATCGCCCACCACGACGTCCCGCGCAGCATGGCGCACGTCGTCGACATCGGCGTGAGCTACGGGCTCGCCGCCTCCGTCGGCGTCCTCGCCTACCGGCTGCACGGAGTCCGGCGCGGGCTGTACCTCGCGGGGGCCGTCGCATTCTTCCTCGTCCCGCTGCTCGCGGACCGCACGTACACCGACCTCGGGCACGCGATCTCGCTGGCGATCGGTCTCGCCTGCTATCCGCTCACCCGGAACCCGGACGGCGGCGGGCCGCACGGAAAACCGTTCGCCCCCGAACGGCGCCCCGGCGCAAACTAGTTGTGCGGGGGACACGGGGGATCTCCCGAGGGGCGGCCGCTTCGAGCGCGCGGACCGCGGTCCGCGCGGGCCGCCCCTTTCTCGTACGCGGAAGGGCCCGCCTCCCTGGGGAGGCGGGCCCTTCCGTGCGTGTCAGCGGGCTCTCAGGAGGCCAGCAGGCGCTCCAGGACGACCGCGATGCCGTCCTCCTCGTTGGAAGCGGTCACCTCGTCCGCGACCGCCCGCAGTTCCGCGTGCGCGTTGCCCATCGCGACGCCGCGCGCGGCCCAGCCGAACATCGGGATGTCGTTGGGCATGTCGCCGAAGGCGATGGTGTCCGCCGCCTTCACGCCGAGCCGGCGCGCCGCCAGCGAGAGGCCGGTCGCCTTGCTCAGGCCGAGCGGCAGGATCTCCACGATCCCCGGGCCCGCCATGACCACGTCGACCAGGCCGCCCACGGTGGCGCGCGCGACGGCGGTCAGCTCGTCGTCGGTCATCGCCGGGTGCTGGATGTAGAGCTTGGTGAGCGGCGCCGCCCACACCTCGGCCGGGTCCTCGTAGGGCACGTACGGCAGCGGGCCCTCCTGCGCCCGGTAGCCGGGGCCGATCAGGACCTCGCCCTCCAGACCGTCCCGGCTCGCGGCGATCGCCAGCGGGCCGACCTCCGCCTCGATCTTGGACAGGGCGAGCCCGGCGAGCTGCCGGTCCAGGGTGAGGGAGGTCAGCAGCCGGTGCTCGCCGGCGTGGTAGACCTGCGCGCCCTGGCCGCACACCGCGATGCCCTCGTAGCCGAGGCCGTCGAGGATGTGCCGGGTCCAGGGCACCGCCCGGCCGGTGACGACGATGTGCGCGGCGCCGGCCGCCGTCGCCGCGGCGAGCGCCTCCCGGGTGCGGTCCGAGACGGACTCGTCGGCCCGCAGCAGCGTGCCGTCGAGGTCCGTCGCGACCAAGCGGTAGGGGAAGGCGCTCACTTGGCGATCGGCTCCAGGACCTCGCGCCCGCCCAGGTACGGCCGGAGGATCTCCGGGACGCGCACCGAACCGTCGGCGAGCTGGTGGTTCTCCAGGATGGCGACGATCGTGCGCGGGACGGCGCACAGCGTGCCGTTCAGCGTGGCGAGCGGCTGGACGGTCTTCTTGCCGCCCTGCTCCTCGCGCATGCGGACCGAGAGGCGGCGGGCCTGGAAGCTGTCGCAGTTGGACGCCGAGGTCAGCTCGCGGTACTTGCCCTGGGTGGGGATCCAGGCCTCGCAGTCGAACTTGCGGGAGGCCGAGGCGCCGAGGTCGCCGGTGGCGACGTCGATCACCTGGAAGGGCAGCTCCAGGGAGGTGAGCCACTGCTTCTCCCAGTCGAGGAGCCGCTTGTGCTCGTTCTCCGCGTCCTCGGGCGCGACGTACGAGAACATCTCGACCTTGTCGAACTGGTGCACGCGGAAGATGCCGCGGGTGTCCTTGCCGTACGTGCCGGCCTCGCGGCGGAAGCAGGGCGAGAAGCCCGCGTACCGCAGCGGCAGCTTGTCGGCGTCGATGATCTCGTCCATGTGGTACGCGGCGAGCGGGACCTCGGAGGTGCCGACCAGGTAGTAGTCGTCCTTCTCCAGGTGGTACACGTTCTCCGCGGCCTGGCCGAGGAAGCCGGTGCCCTCCATGGCGCGCGGGCGGACCAGCGCGGGGGTGAGCATCGGGATGAAGCCGGCCTCGGTGGCCTGCGCGATGGCCGCGTTGACCAGTGCGAGCTCCAGGAGGGCGCCGACGCCGGTCAGGTAGTAGAAGCGCGAGCCGGAGACCTTGGCGCCCCGCTCGACGTCGATGGCGCCGAGCGCCTCGCCCAGCTCCAGGTGGTCCTTGGGCTCGAAGCCCTCGGCGGCGAAGTCGCGGATGGTGCCGTGCGTCTCGAGGACGACGAAGTCCTCCTCGCCGCCGACCGGCACGTCCGTGTGGACGATGTTGCCGAGCCGGAGGAGGAGCGCGCGGGCCGTCTCGTCGGCCTCGTTCTGCTCGGCCTCGGCGGCCTTCACGTCGGTCTTGAGCTGCTCGGCCCGCTGGAGGAGCTCGGCGCGCTCCTCCGGAGTGGCCTTGGGGATCAGCTTGCCGAGCGACTTCTGCTCGGAGCGGAGCTCGTCGAAGCGGACGCCGGACGACCTGCGCCGCTCATCGGCGGAGAGCAGGGCGTCGACGAGGTCGACGTCCTCTCCACGGGCGCGCTGGGAGGCGCGAACACGGTCGGGGTCCTCACGGAGCAGGCGAAGGTCAATCACCCCACCAGGCTACCGGTGTGCGCTCGCGCGACCCCACCGGATATGAGGGGGCGTGTTGATATGCCCGAATTGAGGGTTTTGTGGATGGCTGGGGAATTCCACGGCCCCGAGTTATCCACAGGGTGTGAGGAAGTTCTGTGGATTCCGGAGTCGTCGCCTCCGAATTGCGTGACCAAACGCCATTCACGCACTCATTTCGAGGGGAATCGATCGCCCTGAAGAGTGAGTGGTGCGGGGCCGTTCTGACGTACGCCCTGGTAGGGCCTGTGGATGGAGTGCATGCGCGCGAGGGGTGACGAGGGTGATTTGTCGACCTTGTCGGGGGCGGCTGTCGACTTGTCCCCAGCCTGCACGCCAAGCCTGTGGATAACTGATGTGGGAAACCGAAAAGTATGCAGGTAGGACTAATGAAGCCTGCCTGTGGACGACCGAACGCACGAACCGCGCCGCTCGGTCAGTATCGCGGTCAGGCCCTGCCGTCCTGGGCCCTCGCCAGCCAGTCGGAGGCAGCCGTGAACTCCTCGTCCGAGGTCCCCCGCCGCAGCGGTCTGACATCCGCACGGGACGCGCCCGCCCGCGGATACGAGCCGAGGAAGCGCACCTGCGGACAGATCCGCTTCAGGCCCATCAGGGCCTCGCCGACCCGCCGGTCCGAGACATGGCCCTCGGCGTCCACCGCGAAGCAGTAGTTACCGATCCCCGCCCCGGTCGGCCGGGACTGGATCAGCATCAGGTTCACCCCACGCACCGCGAACTCCTGGAGGAGTTCCAGAAGGGCACCCGGATGATCGTCACCCAGCCACAGCACCACCGAGGTCTTGTCCGCGCCGGTCGGCGCCGCGGGCCGGGCCGGCCGGCCCACGAGCACGAAACGCGTCTCCGCGTTCTCCGCGTCGTGGATCTCCTTGACCAGTGCCTCCAGGCCGTACGTCGCCGCCGCGAACTCACCCGCGAAGGCCGCGTCGAACCGCCCCTCCCGCACCAGCCGGGCGCCGTCCGCGTTGGACGCCGCCGACTCCCACACCGCCTCCGGGAGGTGCTTGCGCAGCCAGTTGCGCACCTGCGGCTGGGCCACCGGATGGCCCGTCACCGTCTTGACGTCCGACAGCGCGGTCCCGGGGCGCACCAGCAGCGCGAAGGCGATCGGCAGCAGCACCTCGCGGTAGATCATCAGCGGCTCGCCCGAGGCCAGCTCGTCGAGGGTCGCCGTCACACCGCCCTCGACCGAGTTCTCGATCGGGACGAGCGCGGCGGCCGCCTCCCCGTTCCGTACGGCGTCGAGCGCGGCCGGGACGGAGACCATGGGGACGAGCTCCCGCGTGGCCGCCTCGGGCAGGCTCCGCAGCGCGGCCTCCGTGAACGTGCCTTCGGGGCCGAGGTAGGTGTACCGGGTGGCGGACATACCGTCACCCTAATGCGGACCGGAGCCCCCGCCCTCCCCGTCCCGGCCGTCGGCCCCCGGCGGGCGCCGGCCGCCGGCGGCCGGCGGGTCTCAGCCCTCCAGCAGCCGCTGGCCGACGTACTCGCCCTCGGCGGCTCCGCCCGGCGCGGCGAAGAGCCCGCTGGACTCGTGCCGGATGAACGCCGACAGCGCGTCGCCCCGGTCGAGCTTGCGCTGCACCGGCACGAAGCCCCGCAGCGGGTCGGCCTGCCAGCAGACGAAGAGGAGCCCCGCGTCCGGGGTGCCGTCCGCGCCGATCCCGTCGTGGAAGGAGAAGGGCCGGCGCAGCATCGCCGCGCCGCCGTTCTGTTCGGGGGCGGAGATCCGGGCGTGGGCGTTGTCGGGGATGGCGAGCTTCCCGTTCGGGCCCCTCTTGTCCAGGTCCAGCGGGGTGGTCTCCGAACCGCCGGACAGCGGGGCCCCGTCCGCCTTGCGGCGGCCGATGACCCGCTCCTGCTTCTCCCGCGACAGCCCCTCCCAGTCGTCCAGGAGCATCCGGATCCGCCGGACGACCGCGTAGGAGCCGCCCGCCATCCAGTCCTGCGCGCCGGTCGCCCCGGAGGGGACGAAGATCCGCCGGTCGAAGTCGGGGTCGGTGGTCTTCGGGTTGTTGGTGCCGTCGACCTGGCCCATCAGGTTCCGGGCCGTCATCGGGCGGGCGGTCGCCCCGGCGGAACGGTTGAAGCCGTTCATCTGCCAGCGCACCCGGGCCGCGTCCCCGGCCTCCTTCTGCAGCGCGCGCAGCGCGTGGAAGGCGACCAGGGCGTCGTCCGCCCCGATCTGCACCCACAGGTCGCCCTCCGAGCGCTTCGGGTCGACCGCGTCGGAGGAGAAGGCGGGCAGCGGGTCGAGCTGCGCCGGGCGCCGGGCGGCCAGGCCGGTCCGGTCGAAGAAGGTGCGTCCGAAGCCGAAGGTGACCGTGAGGGACGACGGGCCCGCGTCCAGCGCGATCCCGGTGTCCCCCGACGGGACCTCCCCGGCCATCAGCGTGCGCGCCGTCGCCGACCAGCGGCGCAGCAGCGCGGCGGCCTCCTTGCGCCCGGCGCCCGGCGCGAGGTCGAAGGCGACGAGATGGCCGCGGGCCTGGAGCGGGGTGGTGATCCCCGGCTGATGTTTCCCGTGAAACATCACCTCGGTGGCCCCCACCGAGGCGAGGGCGCGGGAGCCGCCGGCTCCGGTCGTCGCGGAGCCGTCGTCCGAGACGGCCGCCGCGATCCCGGCACCGCCGGCGGCGCCGATCACCAGGCCGGCCGCGCCCGCCGCGCCGACCGTGCCGAGCAGCCGGCGCCGGGAGATGTCGAGGTGGCCGCTGTCGGAGGCGGAGGCGGCTCCGGGGGCGGAGGCGCCGTCGAACGCGGGGCCGGTCACGGGGTTGCTCACGGGCATTCAGCCGATCTTGACGTTCTTCTCGATGGTGGTCTGGTCGATCTCGGAGGTACGGACCGTCACCTGGATCCGCCATTCGCCGGGCAGCGGGAGCTGGACGCCGCTCGCGCTCCAGTGTCCGGTCTGGATCCGGTCGGGGGCGACGGGCAGCGGGCCGACGCCCTTCTCCTCCAGGGTGAGGTTCACCTTGATCTCGGGGACGTCCAGCGGCTTGCCGTTGGGGCGCTCCACGAAGAGGTGAAGGGCGTTGGCGCCGGTGCGGCCGGGGTCGAGGCTGAGCCGTACGACGCCCTCGCCGTCCACGCCGCCGGTGTCGAAGGGGAGCCGGAAGTCCACCGGACGGTCGGGCACCGCGGTCGAGCCGGCCGTCGTCCCGCCGGTCCGGGCGGCCTCCTCCTCGGTGCGGCCGGGCTCGGTGGAGGTGAGGACGGTGGTCACGGCGAGCAGGACGACGGCGACGGCGGCCTCGGTCAGCACCGAGCGGCGCAGCCCGGTCCGCTCGGGATCCGCGTCCCGCGCCTTCTTCTGCCGGGCGGTGGCCACGGCGGCCCGCTGCCGCGCGAGCTGGGCGGCCCGCTCGGGGTCGGTCGCCTCCTGGGGGGCCTCCTCCTCGGCGGCGTCGCTCTCAGGGCCCTCGTCCTCAAGGCCCTCGTCCCCAGGGCCCTCGTCCTCAGGGCCCTCTTCCTCGCCCTCCGGCTCCGGATCCGTCTCACCTCGCGGTTCCGGTTCCGGCTCCGGAAGCGCCGGGGTCCGGTCCGCCAGGCGGCGGGTCCAGCGGCGGGATATCCAGGCGATGCCGACGAGCACGGCCATCAGGCCGATCTTCACCAGGAGCAGCTGTCCGTACCGGGTGCCGGTGAGGGCGGACCAGGAGCCGACCTGGCGCCAGGACTGGTAGAGGCCGGTGGCGGCCAGGACGGCGACCGAGACGAAGGCGACCCGGGAGAAGCGCTCGACCGCCGCGCGCTCCACGGAGGGCGCCCGGTAGAGGGCGACCAGCAGGGTGGTGAGCCCGCCGAGCCAGGCGGCGACCGCCAGGAGGTGCAGGACGTCGACCGGCATCGCGATGCCGGGCTGGATGCCGGTGGAGGCGTGCTCGGCCAGCGCCCAGGTGCCGGCGATGCCCACGGCGACCACGGTGCCGCCGAGGCCCAGACCGAAGACGAGGTCCTTGCGCTCCTTGGGGTCGGTGCGCCGGGCGTACGCGCCGAAGAGGACGGCGACGAAGAGCGCGGCCGCCCCGAGCAGCAGCAGCCGGGAGGTGAGCGCCGCCCCGGTCTTGGTCTGGAGCACGGCCTGGAGCCCGCCCAGGTCGAAGACGTCGGCGAGCTTGCCGGAGCCGGTGTACGGACCGCGCAGCAGCAGCATGAGCAGGGTGGCGCCGGTGAGGACCAGCCAGCCCCGGACGACGGTCTGCTGCACGGGCCGCACGCTCGCCCCGCGCGGCCAGCACAGCAGCACGAAGGCGCCGCCGCCGACGAGGACGGCGAAGCCCGCGTACGACAGGTAGCGCGCGATCCCGTAGAGGGCGCCGACGACCCCGCCGCCGGCCGCCTGGTCGGGCAGCGCGACCGAGGTGGCGGAGGGGGCGCCGATGGAGAAGGTGAAGGCCCCGGCGATGGGGTGGCTGTCGGCGGAGACGGTCTGCCAGGCGACGGTGTAGGTGCCGTCCGGCAGGCCGGCCCGCAGGGCCACGCCGTACTTGACGACGGCGCCGCTGCACAGGTCGATGATCTCGCCGGTGTCGGCGCGCCGGCCCGAGGGGTCGAGGACCCGGATCGAGTCGGGGCTCATCGCGACCTGCTCCGAGAAGGTGAGGCCGACCTCCTTGGGGGCGGTAGCGACCACCGCCCCGTCCTGCGGGTCGCTCCCGGTCAGCGCCGCGTGCGCGGAGGCGGGGGCGGCGCCGGCGAGGAGCACGCCCAGGAGCGCGGCCGCGAGAACGAGCAGCCGGGACAGGGCGGTGCCGAGGCGCGGGGCGGTGGGTGTCGTCACAGTTTCACTCCGTCAACGAGCTCAGTGCTGCTGCGGGTTGTGGTTGGTGGCCTCGACGGGCAGCTCGACCGTGATCGGGTCGGCCTTCTCGAAGTGCAGCTCGACGCTGACCTTCTCGCCCTGCTTCGGCTTCTTCTTCAGTTCCATGAACATGAGGTGGTTGCCGCCCCGGGACAGCTTCAGCTCCCCGTTCGCGGGGACGTCGAAGGCCTTCACCATCTGCATCTTCTGGTTCTTCGTCTCGTGCATGGTGACGTCGTCCGAGAGCGGGCTGGTGACCGAGGTGAGCCTGTCGGCGGTGTCACCGGTGTTCTCGATGGTGAGGAAGCCGCCGGCCATGTCCATCACGGGCTGGGGCATGTACGCGCCGCTGACCTTCAGCTCGGGCTTCCCGCCGTCGGACGAGCACCCGGTGAGCGCGAGCGCGGCGGCGAGCGCCACGGCGGCGGACAGGGCGGTGGTGCGGCGGGTCACGGGTTCTCCCCCTTGATGATCTTCGGCAGATCCTTGGCGTAGTCGTCGACGGTGGCGTCCTCCCCGTACAGGACGTAGCCCTGGTCGGTGGTGGGGGAGAAGGCGACGACCTGGGCGCCGTGCATGGAGACGACGGTGCCGTCCTTCTCCTTCTTCGGCGGGTCGATGCCGATGCCGATCGAGCGGGCGCCCGCCTGGATCGCCGAGAAGTCGCCGGTGAGCCCGGTGAAGGACGCGTCGCCGAAGCCCGGCAGCCACTTGGCCAGCGAGGCGGCCGTGTCCCGCTCGGGGTCGGTGGTGACGAAGACGACCTGGATCTTGTCCTGGTCGGCCTTTGGGAGCTGCTTCTTGGCGATGGCGATGTTGCTCATCGTCAGCGGGCACACGTCGGGGCAGTTGGTGTAGCCGAAGTAGATGAGCGTCGCCTTGCCCTTGGTGCGCTCGCGCAGGTCGTAGCGCTCGCCCTTGGTGTCGGTGAGGACGAGGTCGGGCTTGGTGAAGGGTCGGTCCAGGACGGTGGCGGCCCGGGTCTTCTCGGTGACGCCCTCGATCTGGGCGACGCCGGAGGACGCGGTGTCCTTCGTGTCGTCGCCGAGGCCGACCGCGGCGACGATGCCGAGGGCGGCGACGATCGCGACGGCGGCCACGATCAGCGGGGTGCGCCGCCCGGGGCGGCCGGTGGTGCCGTCCCCGCCGCTCTGCGACGGGGACGTCTTCTCTGTGGACATTGCGGTGACTGTCTTTCGGAGTGCTGGACGTGCTGGACGTGCCGGGGGTGCCGGCACGCCGGGGGTGCCGGCGTGCCGGGCGGGAGGGGCCGTCAGGCCGAGCGGCGGCGGCCGGCGAGGACGCCGAAGGCGACGCCGGCGAGGCCGACGAGGATGCCGACGACGCCGAGGACGCGGGCCATGGTGTCGGTGGAGGAGGCCGAGGCGGTCTCGGTGGTGGCGTGGTCGCCGTCGGCTCCGTGACCGGCCTTCGCGTCGCCGGAGGCGGAGGCGGTGGGCGCGGCGGAGGTGGCGGCGCCGCCGTGGTGGTCCTCGCCCGCGGGCGAGAGCTTCAGGACGGGGGCCGGGTTCTGGGGCTCCTCGGAGCCCTTCTGCTCCTCGATCCAGCGCACGACCTCGTCGTTGTCGTACGTCTGGACGGCCTTGAGGACGAGCTGGTCGGTGTCCTCCGGCAGCCGGCCGAGGGAGAGCGGGAACTGCTGGAACTGGCCGGGGCCGATCTTCGAGCCGTCCGCGGTCCAGGTGACCTTGGAGACGGCCTCGTTGATCTGCTTGCCGTGCAGCGTCAGCGGCTTGTCCAGCTTGGTCTTGGTGACCTCGGCCTTCCAGCCCGGGACGGGCTGCGGCATGACGGAGGCGAGCGGGTGGTCCAGCGGGAAGTTGACCTCCAGCTTCACGGTGGAGGCGTTGTCGCGCTCGTTCGGGACCTTGACGTTCACGGTCGCGTAGCCGCCCTGGGCGGCCTCGCCCTGCGGCTGCACGCTCACGTGGGCGAAGGCCGTGCCCGAGAGGAGCACGACGGAGGCGGCGGCGGTGCCGGCGGCGAGGGCGACGCGGGACAGGTTCATGGAGAGACACTCCGGCTCGGTGAGGGGGTCCGCGGAGGGACCCCGGAGAGGGAAGGCGGTCCGGTCCTGCGCCCCGGAGCCACGGGCGGAGCCGGGCGGACGGGCGCGGACGGGCGCGGTCCCGCTCCCCGTGGAGCGGACCGCGTCAGGCTGCGAGGACGCAGGCGGCGGCCGGCGGGCCGCGGCGGATCACCGTGTGCTGGAGTGCCCCCGCCACCGGCGGCGGCGAGGAGTCGAAGGCGGTGCGGGTCCGGCCGCGCGGACCGGCCGGGGCCAGCGCCGCCAGGCCGGCGAGCAGGGCCCGGACGAGCTGGAGCGCGGTGCGCAGGGCGCGCACCAGGCTGCCCTCGGCGATTTCGGCCGCCCGCTGTTCGGAGAGTCCGGCGAGCCGGACCAGGGCGAGGTCGCCCCGGCGCAGCAGCCAGCCGGCCACCAGGGCGGCGAGCAGGTGCCCGAGGAGCATCGGCAGGCTCGGCAGCAGCGCGTCGCCGGGCGCCGCACCGGCCGCGTGCATGCCCGCGTGGGCGTGCGCGGCGGCGGCCGGGTCGATGCCGGCGCGGCTGAGGATCCCGGCGGCGTCGCCGGGGGTGAGGGAGGCGGCGCCCGCCCCGCAGACGAGCTTGGCGGCCATCCGTACGAGCGCGTCGTCGGCCTGGGCGCTCAGGGCGAGCTGCCGCTGGCCGAGGCCGAAGAGCAGGTGGAGGCCGAGCTGTCCGCCGGTGAGGGCGGCGACGACGAAGCCGAGGGAGCGCTCGCGCCCGGTGAGCAGGACCGTGACCCCGAAGACGCCGAGGAGTCCGGCGAGGAGGGTCCACAGGGCGATGCCCGCACAGGCGGCGAGCGCGTGTCCCAGCGCGGACAGCACGACGCAGACCGCGGTGAACACCGCGGCCCTCAGCAGCCGTGGAGCGAGCGCGGGGGCAGACATGGCGGCCCCATCATCGCACCAGGGCGCCCGCCTCCATGAGGCAGGTCCGCAAGGTCGTTCTTGGGGGTGTTAGGGCGGACATACACCGGGTCCGAGGCCCCTCGCATCCGCCGAACGGGCGCTCTTGACGCTTCCGCGCGCTTACGGACCGCCGCCGGCGGCAATAGCTAGGGGTATGTCGAGCCGCTGCCGGGAGGCTGGAGCATGAGCATCTGGTGGTCACTCCATCTGCGGCGCGAGGCCGCGAGCGTGCCGCTCGCCCGGCGCCTCTTCCTCGGCACCATGGAGACGGCCGGGGTCGATCCCGAGGTGTCCTACGACCTGTCGGTGGCCCTCACCGAGGCGTGTGCCAACGCGGTCGAGCACGGGGGCGGCCCGGTCGCGGGCCGGGGCTCCGAGGCGTACCGGGTGACGGCCTTCCTCGACGGCGAGACCTGCCGCATCGAGGTGACGGACGCCGGTCCCGGCTTCCCCGGCGGGCCGGCGGCGCCCGCCCCGGCGGCCCGTCCGGACGCCGAGGACGGCCGCGGCCTCCGCCTGATCGAGGAGCTCTCCGACCACGTCCACTTCGGCCGTTCGGGCCGGGGCGGCGCGGTGGTCAGCTTCGACAAGATCCTCAAGTGGAAGGACAGCCCGTCCCTGCTGATGGCATGAGGAAGGCCCCGCCCGGTGGTCACCGGACGGGGCCCGCACGCGGCCGTCAGCCCTTCAGGGCCGCCATCCACGCCTCGACCTCGTCGGAGCGGCGCGGCAGCTGGTCCGACAGGTTCCGGTTGCCGTCCTCGGTGACGAGGATGTCGTCCTCGATCCGGACGCCGATGCCGCGGTACTCCTCCGGCACGGTCAGGTCGTCGGCCTGGAAGTAGAGCCCCGGCTCGACGGTCAGGCACATGCCCGGCTCCAGCGTGGTGTCGACGTACGCCTCGGTGCGCGCGGCGGCGCAGTCGTGGACGTCCATGCCGAGCATGTGGCCGGTGCCGTGCAGGGTCCAGCGGCGCTGGAGGCCCAGCTCCAGGACGCGCTCGGCCGGGCCCTCGACGAGGCCCCACTCCACGAGCTTCTCCGCGAGCACGCGCTGGGCGGCGTCGTGGAAGTCGCGGTAGGCGGCGCCGGGCTTCACCGCGGCGATGCCCGCCTCCTGCGCTTCGTACACGGCGTCGTAGATCTTGCGCTGGATCTCCGTGTACCGGCCGTTGATCGGCAGGGTGCGGGTGACGTCGGCGGTGTACAGCTCGGTGGTCTCGACGCCGGCGTCGAGCAGGAGCAGGTCGCCGGAGCGGACGGCGCCGTCGTTGCGGACCCAGTGGAGGGTGCAGGCGTGCGGGCCGGCGGCGCAGATGGAGCCGTAGCCGACGTCGTTGCCCTCGACGCGGGCGCGGAGGAAGAAGGTGCCCTCGATGTAGCGCTCGCTGGTGGCCTCGGCCTTGTCGAGGACCTTCACGACGTCCTCGAAGCCGCGGGCGGTGGAGGCGCAGGCCTTCTCCAGCTCGGCGATCTCGAAGGAGTCCTTGATCAGCCGGGCCTCGGAGAGGTACACGCGCAGCTCTTCGTCGCGCTCGGCGGTGACCTTGTCGGCGAGGGCGGCCTCGATGCCGGCGTCGTGGCCGCGCACGGCGCGGACCGGGCCGGTGGCCTCGGTGAGCGCGGCGGCCAGCTCGCGCACGTCCTTCGCCGGGACGCCGAGCAGCTGCTCCGCCTCGGCGAGGGAGTGGCGGCGGCCGACCCACAGCTCGCCCATGCCGTCGAGCCAGAACTCGCCGTTCTCGCGGTCCGAGCGCGGGAGCAGGTAGATCGTGGCGTCGTGCCCGGCCCCGGTCGGCTCCAGGACGAGGACGCCGTCGTGCGTCTGGTCGCCGGTCAGGTACGCGTACTCGGTGGAGGCGCGGAAGCTGTACTCGGTGTCGTTCGACCGGGTCTTCAGGTTTCCGGCCGGGATCACCAGGCGCTCGCCCGGGAAGCGGGCGGAGAGCGCGGCGCGGCGCGCGGCGGTCTCGGCGGCCTGCGGGATCGGCGCGAGGCCGGTCAGCTCCGTGTCGGCCCAGCCGGACTTCATGTTCTCGGCGAGCTCGTCGGACACGCCCTGGTACAGGCCGTTCTTCCGCTGCTTGATCGGCTCTTCGGCCTCGTCCGGGGTCTCCGGAGTGAGCTCTTCGGCCACGGGTCTGCCTCCTCTTGGTACGACACTGAACCCCCTCCATCGTACGGTCGTGCGGAAGGGGGCCCAGGGCCGGAAGACCCGTTACCGCCTGGTCACCCGCGCGCTCAGTCGAAGCGGGCGGCGAGGAGCACCACGTCCTCGCCCTCGGGGGCGGGGCCGAGCCCGTCCGGGAGCACGGTCCGCAGCACGTGGTCGGCGACGGCGCCCGGGTCGTCCCGGTCCGCCCGGGGCACGCTCGCGGCGGCCGCGTGGAGCCGGGCGAAGGCCCGGTCGACGGGGTCGCCGGTACGCCGCAGCAGCCCGTCCGTGTAGAGCAGCACCGTTTCTCCAGGCGCGACCTCCAGCTCCACGCTGGGCGCCTCCCAGCAGGAGAGCATCCCGAGCGGGGCGGAGAGCGAGGTCTCCACGTACTCGGTGCGGCGCTTGCCGATGAGCAGCGGCGGGGCGTGCCCGGCGCCGGCCAGGACGAGCCGGCGGCGGGCGGGTTCGACGTGGGCGAAGAGGGCGGTGGCCGAGCGGGCCGGCTCGGTGAGCCGGAGCAGCAGCTCCAGGTCGGAGAGGACGGCGACCGGATCCTCGCCCTCCATCACCGCGTACGCCCGCAGCGAGGCGCGCAGCCGGCCCATCGCGGCCAGCGCGCTCGGCCCGGTGCCGGAGACGGAGCCGACGGAGAGCCCGAGGGCGCCCTCGGGCAGCGGGAGCGCGTCGTACCAGTCGCCGCCGCCCCGGGGGCCGGTGCGGTGGCGGGCGGCGAGCCGGACCCCGGGGACGCGGGGGAGCCGGCTCGGGAGCAGCTCCTCGGCGACGGTGGAGACCTGGACGCGGGCCCGCTCGACCTGGAGGAGGCGGGCGAGGTGCTCGGTGGCGAAGCGGCCGTAGAGGCCGACGAGGTGGCGCTGGCGGTCGGTGGGCGCGGCCGGTTCGTCGTAGAGCCAGACGCCGGCGCCGATCCGGCCGGCCTCCTCGGTGGCGAGGGGGAGGGCGTAGCTGGCGGCGTAGCCGAGCCGGGCGGCGACCTCGCGGTGGCGGGGGTCGAGGCCCTCCTCGGTGCGCACGTCGGGGATGGCGATGGGGTCGGGGACGCGGGCGGGGCCGCGCGGGTCCGCCGGGTCGGGGAGCCCGTCGAGGAGACGGCCGTAGCTGGTGGCGCCGCGGGGGACGGTCTCGATGGTGCCGAGGTCGGCGTGGGCGAGGCCGAGGCCGACGGTGGTGGTGGGGCCGAGGCCGTCGGCGGGTTCGAGGACGGCCATGCCGCGGCGGGCTCCCACGAGGGCGGCTCCCGCGGCGAGGACTTCGTGGAGGGCGTCGTCGAGGGTGGCGGTCCTGATGAGCCGCTCGGTGAATTCGTGGAGGGTGGTGAGGTCGGAGACCCAGCCGGCGAGGCGGTCCGTGATCAGCGCGCCGGGCGCGGGGGCCGCGTCGGCCGGTGCCGCGGCGGCGG
Source organism: Streptomyces sp. NPDC014656 (assembly GCF_043084305.1). Lineage (NCBI taxonomy): Bacteria > Bacillati > Actinomycetota > Actinomycetes > Kitasatosporales > Streptomycetaceae > Streptomyces > Streptomyces sp. NPDC014656. The sequence continues at coordinate 156,467 of NZ_JBIBZN010000015.1, read as the reverse complement.
GGACGCCCGCGAGGGGCGCCTTAGTGTGCTGTGGAGCGGGAACCGTGGAGTCGATTCCGGCCACTTTCGCAAGGTGCTTCGGCAGGTGTGGGGAAGTCATCTCGGTCGGCTTTCCGACCGGTGCGTTTGTCGCCATGGCATCGCAAACCCCCATGTCATAGAGCACCGCTCGATGTCTCCACATGTACACGCACCCGAGGAGCGATGTCCAGCATTGTCCCCGTGGGACTTGTGGTGTCCGGGAGGCGTTCCAGGAGGTCGTGCACAGGGATTGAAGTGGGCTTGAAGTTGGCTGAAAATTGCCCCCGGTGTGCACCATTTGCGGTCGACTGGCGTCGTTTGAAAGCGCGTCATCCTGAGCGTGTGGGGTACGTAATCGATGACAGGCAGGGGCAGTTGACAGCGCCCCGGGATCGAGAAGCGGAACCCCGGCGTCGTACGTGCCGCAGGCCGCGGCCCGTCCCCGCGTGGCGGGGATCGTGTTCTGAACCGGCTTCGACCTGACTGTGACCCGGCCCCGTTCCGGCCGGCCCCGCTCCGAGCGGGGCGACGCACCGCCGACGCTGTACGCGCTGATACGCACGGTGAAGAGATACGCACATGGTGTGATGTGGATTCGGCGTTCAACGGAAAGGAACGAGCGCTCATGCGCGAGATCCTCGGAAGGCGACGCAGGCTCCGGTTCCGGCGCAAGGCGAGGACCGCACGACAGGAAGCGGCGGTCGCCTTCGCGGTCGGGTGGGACTGGCCCGTCCTGCCGGGAGTGGGCCTGGCGGAGGCCGCCGGCACGGCGGAGACCTCCGGCCGTGGCGGCCTGCGGTCCGGGACCGGAGCCGGCGGCGCGGAGCGGTCCGGTGCGGGCCGCGCGCGGAAGCCCGGCGCCGGCGGCGCGGCCGGGGGGCCCGGAGGCGGGACCCGGACCGGCGGCGACGGACCGGTGTGCGCCTGCCCCGACGCCGGCTGCGTGGTCCCCGGCGCCCACCCCTTCGATCCCGGTCTCCTGGCCGCCACCACCGACGAGCGGATGATCCGCTGGTGGTGGACCCGGCGCCCGGACGCCCCGGTCCTGCTGGCCACCGGCGGGCGCGCCCCGTGCGCGGTGAGCCTCCCGGCCCTCGCGGGAGCGCGCGCCCTGCGGGACCTCGACGCGATGGGCATGCGGCTCGGCCCGGTGGTGGCGACGCCGACCCGCTGGTCGATCCTGGTCGCCCCGTACGGCCTCGAACGGCTCGGCGAGCTGCTGTACGCGAAGGACAGCGTGCCCAGCTCGCTGCGCTTCCATGGAGAGGGCGGCTATCTGTTGCTGCCGCCGTCCACGGCGGGCACCGGACAGGTCCGCTGGGAGCGGGCTCCGCTCGCGGGCTCCGCCCGCCCGTGGCTGCCGGACGTGGAGGCCGTCGTCGACGCCCTGGTCGCGGCGAGCACGGCCACGCCGGGCGGCGGGAGCCGGCTCGCGTACTGAGCCGGCCCCGGTACGGAAGGGTCCACGCGCGCGTGCCGGGTGAGCCCGCCGCCCGCCCCCGTTCACCCGAACGGGTGTGTCCCGGGCCGACGCGTACGGGAATCGGGCGCGCGGCCCGCCGGGCGCCCGTCCGGCGCCGGTAGGTTCGCCCCACCGTCCTCGATCGTCTCCCGAACAGAGCAGGTGGGTCGCATGAGTCGGCTGAGCCCGGCGCACCTCCGCATGGCCGGTCTCGGCACCGCCGTCGCGATCGCCGTCCTGGTGCCCCTGGCCGCCAAGGCGGGCGACGGCGCCGAGACCCCGCCGAAGGCGGCGCCCCCGGCATCGGCCGACGCGAAGCCCGGCGGTCCGGGCGCCGGCACTCCGGCCGTCGGTGCTCCGGACGCCGACGGCCCGGGCGCCGAGGGTCAGGGCGGCGGTGGTCCGGGCGGCGGCGAGGGCGGACCGGTGGGGGAGCTGATCGGTGACCTGGGGCTCGACCGGGAGGCCCGTGCGCCCGGGAGCGCCCCGTCCTCCCCGGCGGCGCCGGCACGCGGGAAGGCCGCCGCGGCTTCCGCCGGGGCGCCCGAGCGGATCAGCCGCTGCGGTCCCGAAGTCGCCTCGCCCGAGGGCGTCGAGGCGCAGACCTGTGTCCTCTCCGAGGGACCGGACGTCTGGGCGCGCACCTATTACCGCAATGCCACCGGCCGGGAGATCGACGCGATTCTGACCCTCATGGCGCCCGGAGGGCGGACGGTCCAGGTGCGCTGCGCGGTGTCCGCGCGGGATGAGCCGGATACCTGTGAGACGCCGGGGGAACCGGGGACGGGAGCGGCGACCTCGTATACGGCCGTGGCGGAATTCGCGGGGAGCGACGAGGGCGGCGATGCGCCGCTGTTGCTCCGCTCGGGCAGCAACACGGCCGACGACGAAGCGAGTTGAGAAGCGGCCCCGGCGCGAAGGCGGGGCGGGCATGGAAACGCCCGGTCGCTGGCGACGGGGGATGCACCAGCGACCGGGCTTCCAGAACGGTAACAAGAGATCTGCTGTTCGCAAATTCGATCTCGGTTATTCGGACAGGGAATTACCGCTCCGTAGGTTCCGCTGTGGCGGAAGTCACCGACTGGTCGGTCTGTCAGTCACCGATACCACCTGGGGTATCAGCTGAGAGTGACCTGACGGTTCGTGAGGCCGCCGCGCGCCCGGCGCTCCTCGGCGGTGAGCGGGGTGTCGACGCCGAGCGCCTCCGCCAGCCGCTCGGCGAACTCGGCGGCGGGCTTCTCGCACTCCTCGGCCGTCATCGCCGACGGCAGGTCCCACACCGGCACCATCAGGCCGTGGGCGCGGAAGGAGCCGACGAGACGGGTGTCCGGGCCGAGCGAGGTGGTGCCGGCGACGTGCAGGCGGGCGAGCGCGTCGAGGAGCTTCTCCTCCGGGTGCGGCATGACCCAGCGCAGGTGGTTCTTCTCCGGGGTCTCGCACCAGTAGGCGGCGTCGACCGAGGCCAGCTTCACCGTCGGGATGGCGGCGGCGTTGGCCCGCTCCAGGGAGGCGGCGACCTCGGGGTCGGCGCCGTCCGCCGACTGCGGGATCCAGAACTCGAAGCCGGTGTGGACCTCGGGCACGAAGGCGGCGTCCGCGTCGAGCAGGTCCTGCAGGCGCGGGCCCTCCGGGTCGACGCGGCGCGGCGGCACCGGGTTGCCCGGCTCGGTCTCCAGCGCGCGCTGGAGCGTGTCGGCGAGGTCGCGGGCGAGGTCGCCGGAAGTGCCGTCGTTCTGCAGGGCGAGCAGGACGGAGCCGTCGTCGCGGCGGAGCGCGGGCCAGGCCATCGGCAGGACCGTCGCGAGCGTCACCGACGGCACGCCCTCGGGCAGGCCGCCCTTGAGGGTGAGCGGCACGGTGGCGGCGGGCACCAGCTCGCGCAGCGCGACCAGGTCGCACTCGCCGGTCAGGCCCTCGAAGGGGCGCTGGACGTGCTCGGTCGCGGCGTGCGCGGCGGCCCGGCCGTGGCACGCCTTGTAGCGGCGGCCCGAACCGCACGGGCACGGCTCGCGCGCGCCGACGACCGGGATCTCCCCGTTCGTGACCTGTGCCTGGCCGCTCTTGGCGGCCTTCGTCTGGGGGCGCTTCTTGGCCATGGTGTGGCTTTCTCCCGATCGCGGTGCTGTGTCGGGCGCGAGCCTAGCCGTCCGCGCGGCCCCGGGAGCTCAGCCGTGCCACGACCACCCGATGGCGCGGTGCGCGTCGGTACGGCTCCGGCGGCGCGGGCGCCGGACCCGGAGCCGGAGCCGTACGGGCCGGACCGGCCGGGGGCCGACCGACCGGCGGGGCCGTCTCCTGGGCCCGTCTTCCGGGGCCGGCCGTCCGCGCCCTCCCCGGGACCGTCCGTCGAAGCGCTTCCTCGGGACGGGCGGCTCGGGACGGGCGGCTCGGGACGGGACCTCGGGACGGGCGCTCGCGACGGGTCCTAAGGACGGGCGTTCGGGGGCGGGCCCTCGGAGTCGTCAGTCCAGGTCGTCGTACGCGTCGAGGAGGTCGAATCCGGAGCCGGAGCCGACCCGGGCCGCGAAGTCCTCGCGGCGGTGGCCCTCCGTCACGCGCACCCAGACGGTGACCTCGCCCGTCGCGCTGTCGCGCACGCCCCAGTCCTGGGCCAGGGCACCGATGATGTGGAGTCCGCGTCCGCCGCGTGCCGTGACCGAGGGCGTGGACGGGGCGGGTCTCGTGGGACCGCCTCCGTCCGTCACCTCGACCATCAGTCCGCCCGACGGATCCAGCCGCCAGGCCGCCAGCACGTCGCCCTCGCCCCGGTCGCCCCGGCCCAGCGGCCTGCCGTGCCGGCAGGCGTTGCTGAGCAGTTCGGACAGGATCAGGACCGCGTCGTCGACGACCGATTCCGACACCCCGCCGCGGTACAGCTCGTCCCGCATCCGGTGTCGCGCTTCCCCCACGCCCGCAGGGCCATGGGGTACGGCCATGCTCGACGACGTGGGCACCTTCTGTGCCACCACCAACGCCACCCCCGAGACCTCCTTCGCCCCACGCCACCGTGTGGATGCCCCGGGGACCGCGACCGGAAACCGCCTGTTCCGGGTGGGGTGGAGCACAAGTGACGATCGCGTACGCGCCGAACGCGCCGGTGTGCTCCCCCCGACCGCCCCCGGCGGGGCGCCCGGGCCCGTGGCTCAGGAGCGGCCGATGTGCTCCAGGACCTGCTTGGGACGGTTGGTGATGATCGCGTCGACCCCGAGCCGCAGGCAGAGCTCGACGTCCTCCGGATCGTCCACCGTCCAGACGTGGACCTGGTGACCGGCCTTCTGGAGCCGCAGGATGACGGCTGGATGATGACGGACGATCCGGATGGAGGGCCCCGCCACGCGCGCGCCCGCGGGCAGGCGCCCGTCGCGCAGCCGGGGGGTGACGAACTGGGTGAGGGAGACGGTCGGGAGCGTCGGCGCGGCGGTCGAGATCCTTTGCAGCGAGCGGGCCGAGAAGCTCATGACCCGGACCGGGGACTCCTCGGCCGCCACGGGCGCGTGCAGGCCGAAACGCTTCAGGAGCGCGAGGAGCCGGTCCTCGACCTGGCCCGCCCAGCGGGTGGGGTGCTTGGTCTCGATGGCGAGCTCGACCCGCCGCCCGGCGTCGGAGACGAGCTCCAGGAGCCGTTCCAGGGTGAGGACGGAGGTGTACTCGGGATCGCCCCAGTCCGGGCTCTCCCCCGGCTCGCCGGAGTCCTCGCGCTCCTTGAACCGCTTCCAGGCGCCGAAGTCCAGCGAGGAGAGGTGGGCGAGTTCGAGGGTGGAGACGGCCCCGCGGCCGTTCGAGGTACGGTCGACGCGACGGTCGTGGACGCAGACGAGGTGGCCGTCGGCCGTGAGCCGTACGTCGCACTCCAGGGCGTCGGCGCCGTCCTCGATGGCCTTCACATAGGCGGCCAGGGTGTGTTCCGGCGCGTCCTCCGAAGCCCCTCGGTGGGCGACGACCTGGACGGGGCCGGGGTGCGGTTGCTGCCGTGCGTGGGTCACCGCGTCATGGTGCCATTGGCGGGGCGGGGCGGGCACACCAGACCTGTCCGTTCTGCCCGGTTATAAAGAAGGGGGTGCGGACGCACAGCTCCGCCTTACCGCGGCCTGACGCCGGGTGGGAAAAGCTGTGTCCAGCACCCTGGAGCGAGTATCACCGTCCCCGCGCTGTGAACGAGGAGAGCGAGCTGTGAGCACCGAGAACGAGGGCACCGAGGTTCCGGCGGACCCGACGGCCCCGTCCGCCCCCGCCACGCCGCCCGTCCCCGCCACGCCCCCCGCCGCGCCGGCGCCGCAGCAGGCCGGGGCGCCCGCGCCGGAGGCCCCGACGCAGATCCAGCCGCCGGTCCAGCCGCCGGCCCCCTCCGTACCGCCGGCGCAGGCTCCGTCCGCCGCGCCCGCTCCCGACCCGGCCACCGTCGCGCAGGCGCCCGCTTCGGCGCCCGCGCACGCCCCGGCGCCCGCCGTGGCGGCCGCCGGGGCCGGTGGCTGGCCTCCGGCGCCTCCGGCCGTGCCGGCCTGGGGCGAGCCGGTCCCGGCCCTCCCCGCGGCCCCGCGCAAGCGCGGCGGCGGTCTCGTCGCGGCGGTCCTGGTGGCGGCGCTCGTCGCCGGCGGCATCGGCGGTGGCATCGGCTACTGGGCCGCCCAGCGCGAGGACCGGGGCCCGGAGTCGACGACGGTCGTCTCGGGCGAGGCGCCCGCCTCCTTCAAGAGGGAGCCGGGCACGGTCGCGGCGGTCGCCGCGAAGGCGCTGCCGAGCGTGGTCACCATCCAGGCCAAGTCGGGCGGCACCCAGGGCGAGGGCGGCACCGGTACCGGCTTCGTCTACGACCAGGAGGGCCACATCGTCACCAACAACCACGTGGTGGCGTCGGCGGCGGAGGGCGGCACCCTCTCCGCGACCTTCTCGGACGGCAGGACGTACGACGCCGAGGTCGTCGGCCGGGCCGAGGGCTACGACGTGGCCGTGATCAAGCTGAAGGAGGCCCCGAAGGGGCTGAAGCCGCTGCCCCTGGGCGACTCGGACAAGGTGGCGGTCGGCGATTCGACGATCGCGATCGGCGCGCCCTTCGGCCTCTCCAACACGGTGACGACCGGCATCATCAGCGCCAAGAACCGCCCGGTGGCCTCGGGCGACGGCGGCGGCAGCAACTCGTACATGAGCGCCCTGCAGACGGACGCGTCGATCAACCCGGGCAACTCGGGCGGCCCGCTGCTCGACGCGGCCGGCGCGGTCATCGGCATCAACTCGGCGATCCAGTCCACCGGCGGCGGCTACGGCCAGTCTCAGGCGGGCTCCATCGGCCTCGGCTTCGCGATCCCGGTCAACCAGGCGAAGGCGGTGGCCGAGCAGCTGATCAAGACCGGCAAGCCGGTCTACCCGGTGATCGGCGCGACCGTGAACATGAACGACCAGGGCGAGGGCGCGAGGATCGCCGAACAGGGCGCGGGCGGCACGGCGGCGGTCACCCCGAGCGGCCCCGCGGCCAAGGCGGGCCTGCGGCCCGGCGACGTGATCACGGCCTTCGGGGACCACCCGATCGACAGCGGCCCGTCCCTCATCAGCGAGATCTGGACCCACAAGCCGGGCGACTCGGTGAAGATCACCTACGAGCGCGACGGCAAGAAGGCGACGACGACGGTCGTCCTCGGCGAGCGCACCGGCGACAGCTGACCGTCCCCACGCGCGCGTGGGGACGCGCGGGCGTGGGGCACGAGGTCCCGAGACGCGCGGGAGGGGACGTGCGGGAGGGGACACGCGGTCCGGGGACACGCGGTCGGGAACGTGGAACGGCGCCGGGGGAGCACCCCCGGCGCCGTCTCCGTCGGTCCGCGCGGCGGCCTAGAGCTCGCGCCCCGGGCTCCCGCTGGTGACGCCCCAGTTGTTGTCGGCGTTCAGGCCGGTCTGGATGTCGCCGATGTCGATGCGCCGGGCGGGCCCGGCGGCGGACTCTTCGTCGCCCATGATGAGCATCGGGTCGAGCATCACCACGGCGGCGGCCAGGACCAGGAAGATCAGCGGGCCGACGAGCAGCGGCAGCACGTCGACGGCCGAGGAGCCCTCGCCCGAGGCGGCGTGGGCGTCATGGGCGACCCGGACGCCCACGGCGGCCATCCCGGTGTAGTGCATGCCGGTCACGGCGATGCCCATGATGACGCTCGCCCCGAGGCTGGCGAGGAAGCCGCGGACGGAGACGGCGGCCCAGAGGGCGGCGGTCGCGGCGACGACGGCGATGAGGACGGAGAGCGCGACGACGCCGGGCGCGTAGGTGAGGGAGCCGTCCATGCGCATGGCGGCCATGCCCAGGTAGTGCATCCCGGCGACGCCGAGTCCGGTGAAGACGCCGGCGGTGAGCAGCGGGACCGGCCGCGCGCCGCGGTAGCCCACGGTGAAGACGCCGGCGCCGACGACGAGCACCGCGACGAGCAGGCTGAGGAAGGTCAGCCCGCCGTCGTACGAGATGGCCGTCTCGCCCACCTCGAAGCCGAGCATCGCGATGAAGTGCATCGTCCAGATCCCGCACCCGATCGACGTGGCGCCGAGCGCCAGCCACCCGGGCTTCCGGGCCCGCCCGGTCGCGAGCGACCGCACGGTGCAGCGCAGCCCCAGCGCGCTGCCCAGGCAGGCCATCACATAGCCCACGAGGGGCGTGACCATGCCGTAACTGAACCCGTCGATCGTGCCCTGCACCGTGCGTCCCTCTGTTCTTCTCAAGAAATGTGGAGATGATGTGAAGGGACTCTAGTCCGCTGATCCGGCCGGTCTCGCGGCGCCCGCCGCCTCCCGGCCCCCTCCTCCTCTCCCCACCCGGTACGCTGTAGCCGCTCCGCCCCAAGCGGGCGGGAGCGCAGGTGGGTTGCCCGAGCGGCCTAAGGGAACGGTCTTGAAAACCGTCGTGGCGCGAGTCACCGTGGGTTCAAATCCCACACCCACCGCTTGCAGGTCAGAGAAGAGACTGGTCAGAGGGCGGGTCCCGGATCCCGGGGCCCGCCCTCTGCGTGCACCTTGTCTCACCCTGATTCGCCCGTATCCCGGTCCTGACCAGCGCGTGTGGGCCAGACGTGGGCCAGGATCGGCTCCTCAGCCGCCGTTGAGCCCCTGCTCGATGAGGGCGTTCGCCTTGTCCTGCTGACCCCGCAGGATCTTGGCGTAGAACCGGAAGAGGACCGTGAGGCTGTGGCCGGCCCGCCGGGCGACCTCCACCGGGTCCACGCCGGAGTTGATCCAGAGGGACACCCCGGCATGGCGGAGGGAGTACGGCACGTCGGCGAGGGGCGTCTCCGCCTCCCTCGCCGAGAGGGCTTTGAGCCGGGCCGCGTCCCACAGCGCGCAGTACTCCGTTGAGTTGACCCGTCCGCCCTCGGCGGCCCGGAACAGCGTGCCGTCCGCCGCCACCCCGTACCGGTCTCGGTGCTCGCGGAGCATCGCCGTGAGCACCGGGGGGATCGGCACGGGACGGGTGGCTTTCCGTGCTCGCCGCTTCAGGCCCCGCTCGTCGTACGACTTCCCGTCGTCCGTCCAGCCGGAGCCGACCTCGGGGCGGCTTCCAGCGAGGACCAGCTCGCCCCATCCGGACTCCGGCAGCGTGCAGTCCGCATCCCGTAGGGCCGCGATCTCCGAGGGGCGCATGGCGGCGTAGTAGAGGCACCCGAAGAACGCGGCCAGATGCTCGCCCCTGTCGCTGATCTGCCGCACGGCTTCGATAAGGGCGGCGGCCTGCTTCGGGTTGGGGACGTACCGGAAGTCGACTTCGTCGTCCGTCGTCGGGGCCGTCCAGTCCACCCTGCCCAGGGGGTTCGCGGGCAGGATCGCTCGCTCGACGGCGTACCGCAGCACGTTGCTCAGCACCATGCGCTTGCGGTTCACCGTGTTGTCGGCGGCGGGGTTCCCGTCGAGCTTCACGGAGATGGCGTTCAGGGCGGTCCGCAGCCGGTCTGACCGGGCGACCTCCGTCATCTTGTACGTGTGCTCGGCGATCCAGGCGAGCGCGGCGGCGACGTCGGCCGGCGGTTCTTCGACTTGGTGCCGCAGCCGCAAGGTCCCCTCCTCGTCCCGTACCGCGCGGAAGGCCCAGCCGTAGAGCGCCTTCCGCAGCACAGGGGGCTTCGGGGCCCCTCGCGAGCTGGACGCGAACACTGGCGTGATGGTGGCCAGCGTCTCGGCGATGCTCGCGCGGTGCTTTGCCGCCGCCTTCGGCCACTTCATGAGCACGTACGCGGTGGCGTGCTCGTACCAGGTGGGCGTGGTCAGCACCTCAAGCTCGGAAACCGGGAGGCCGGTCTCCTCGTCGAACTGCTCCCGTTTGCGCAGAGCGGACATCAGCTCGTTCAGGCGGCCCTCAGCCTGCGGCTTGAGCTTGTAGCTCTTGGAGTGCTTGCGTTCACCGACCCGCCACCGCAGCTCGAACGGCTTCGGGCGGTTGCGCTGGCGGATGGACCAGAATTCCACGTCGTACGTGAGCATGTCTCTCCAGATAGGCGAGGGGGCCCACCAGCGGCGGGCCCCCTCGTTGCGGGACGGGTCAGGCGGCGGCTTCCTCGCACTGGGACAGCCAGGAGTCGAGGTCCGAACGACGAACGCGGAGCTGACCGTTCGGGAGCTTGAGCAGACGCGGGCCATCGCCGCGGGCGCGCATCCGGTAGAAGGCGGCGCGGCTCATGTGGAGCTCCGCCAGTACTTCGGGGAGTTTGAGCATCGGCTGACGTGCCATGCGACTCCTTAGGTCGTGAAGGCCGCTCGGGACTGGCAAGAGATGGGCCGGTGCCAGAGCGGGCAGCAGGCGTGTGTGTCCGAGGTGAGGATTTCTGCGTCATCGCGTCATCAGCGTCACTCGGTGCGTTGACCTGCGGGTTTCGGTGACGCAGACGGTGACGGGCTGCGTCATCGGTGACGCAGCTGTCCGTCATGAAGTGACGCAGGTGACGAAGGGTGACGCAGAGATTCAGGCTCTGCGTCACCCTCGTTGGCGCAGGTCAGGCCAGGTTTTCGGGGGCGTGGTGACGCAGGTGACGCAGGGTCTTCCTACTTAGGAAAAAGTGGGGCCTGTGTTCTGTTGTTGTGCGCGCCTTCAGGCGTGAATGGGGAGCCGCGAAGCGGCACGCCCCTTGGGCGGCGGCAAGCCGCCGAAGAGCAAGAGGAGCACCCGCCGCCGATGGGCCGGGGGTGCTCCTCTTGCCTGTGCGGTGAGCCGAACCGGGGCCGGGGTGGGCCGCGGCCCTTCCGTGGGCGGCCGGGCCCCTGTGGATATCGCTGTAGGCGTCACTGGGGCCTGCTCGTAGTGTGAGCAGCATGCTCGATCACGATGTTGAAGACTTGGGCTGGGAACTCATCGGGTGGGACGGTGACGAGGTCGCGGCCCATGTCACCGCTCTGACGAGAGACGAGATCCTGAGCCTCAGCACGCTCTTTCCGGAGCGAGGGGAAGACGAACTCCTCGCCACCGCCGTGTATCCGGTCGCGCCTGAGCGCTACGCGGCCATGCGAGCCGCGGTCCCTCGGCTGGAGTTCAAGGCTGACCTCGATTACCAGCTCGGTGGGTTCCGCCTGTCGTAGCTCCGGTACGGGGCGCGGCTCAGTGCAGTTCCTGCTGTTCGTCCTGCGTGGGCTTGGGGCGGGTCATCTCGATGTAGCGGGCGGTTTTGGTGCGGCCCCAGTCGATGAGGACGCCGCGGGCGGCGAGGACGGGCTGGAGGCGCTTGAGACGGTCGGAGAGGACTTTGCCGGTGGTGGGCCAGCCCTTGGGCAGGGGCCGGAACTCCCCCTCGCCGGTGTAGAGCTGGGTCAGGCCGTGCAGCCACTCGGCGGACGTCATGCGGACGTCGGTGCCGGGCTCGATGCCGGCGGCGTGCTTGAGGACGGTCTGGGCGAGGAGGTCGCCCTCGATGACGTCGTCGTTGAGGTCGTCCAGGCTGGCCCGGTAGGCGTCCAGGGCGCCGAAGTTTCGGGCGGTGTCGAGCTGCGCGCACAGGTGGGCGAAGTCGGCCATGCGCAGGTCGGTCGGGATGTCGGCCTGGGCGGCGCGGACCTCGACGGCGAGGTCGAGGACGGACCCGAGGATCACCGGCAGGGACTGGGCGAACTCCGCCCACAACTCCGCCTCCGTCCGCCGCACCCGGGGGCGCTCCAGGCGGAGGGGGAGGAGGCGTTCGGCGAGGTCGGGGCGGATGACGCCGACGTCGATGCCGGTCAGCAGCATCGGCCGGCGGTAGCGGGCGCGGACGACGTCGCCGTCGGTGAACAGGGCGCGCTTGATGTTCTCAGCGCCGGTGACGATGCAGCACATCAGGTCGGACAGGTCGGGGCCGAGGTGGGAGAGGTTGTCCAGGCCGGTGACCCACCCGGCGGCGACGGCGGTGATCAGGTTCTCCTCGTCCTTCGGGGCCCGTCGGAGGTCGCCGCTCATGCCCTCGATGATCCGCACGAGCATCTTCCCGGCGGTGGACTTCCCGGCGCCCTGGGGGCCGGTGAGGAACGGGGCGGGTACCGGGACGTCGGGGCCCAGGCAGCCGACCAGCCACGCGAGGGCCAGGGACTCGGCGCGGGCGTCGGAGAAGTTGCACAGCCGCATCAACGCGTCGACGCCCTTGCCGTTCGTGTCCTTGACGGGCAGCGGGAGTTCGCCGGTGAGCTGGGTGCGGCGCCAGCAGACCTCGCGGGGGTCGGGGGTGAGGATGTCCCAGCCGGTGGGGTGGATGCGGACGGACTGGCCGTCGTCGCGGCCGAGGTCGAGCCAGGTGGCGCCGTCGAATCCGGGGGCGACGCGGATGTGGACGGGCTGGACGTCCTCGGTGAGCGCGAGTGCTTCGATCAAGTCGAGTGCCTCCTTCAAGGCGGTTCCGTTGAAGACGCCGTGCCCGTCGCGGAACAGGCCGACCATGAGTTCCTGCCGGTGGCTGCCGGTCGTGCCCTGGGAGCGGATCGGGCGGGCGACGGGGTGGCCGTTGCGCTGGGCGTAGACGGTGCCGTCGACGGTGCGGAAGTACCGGAAGTGGGCCTGGGCGTAGTCGGTGATGACCTCGCGGGCCGGGTTCTTCTCGTCCTCGGACATGGTCAGATCCCCAGTGCCGTGGTGGCGTTGACCCAGGCGTCCGTGCAGTGCCGGGGGGACTCGCCCTTGGCCTGCGCGGCGGTGAACAGACGGGCCATGTGGGCCTCGGTGAGGCAGCCGCACCGGCCGTGCGCGGACAGCACCGCCAGGAACGTGGCGTACACCGTCGCGTGCACCCCGCTCGCCGCGTCGGTGATCCGCTGCTCCGCCATGGCGATCCCGCGCTCCAGGTAGGCCGGGGAGCGGTGACGGCACTGTCCACCCCCGGCCGGGGCGGGCACGGCGACAGCGCCGGGCACCGGCCGGACGACGGCGGGCTTCTTCTCGACCAGCGCGTGCACGGCGGCGGGGACATCCGCCATGGCGCCCTCGCCGGGGCCGAGCCAGCGGGCGTAGGACATGAGGGACTTGATGTCGACGCCGGGCCGGACGGCGTTCACGGACCGGACGGTGCCGGAGTAGATCCAGTGCTCCCCGCGGGTGGTGGGCACGGTCGTGGTGGGCGGGAGGGTGGCGCGGGCCCAGTCGACGGCGGCGGTGTTGTCGAGGTCGACGACGGTGACCCGGGCGCCGCCGGGGTGGTAGCCGATGGCCCGTGCCCGCCGCCAGGCCAGGCCCCACTGGCGGGAGGCGAGGACGCGGGGGTTGGTGGTGGCGGCGGCCCAGCCGTGGCACGGCCACGGGCAGACGCACGGGCCGGGGGTCTTCATGTTCGGCCGGCCGCCGCAGGCGAGGTCGGCGCAGTCCGGGCAGTTTCCGAGAGGGCGCTTGTCGGCCCCGAGGGGGAGAACGGGCAGGGCGCCGTCGGCGAGGGCCATGGCGTTGATGGCGAGGCTGTTCACGCGGCCACCACCGTGCGGTCTCGTCGGATCTGGTTCGCATGGGTCATGCTGGGTGTCTCCAGTTCGTTGGTAGCGGTCTGGAACAGGGCGGCCCCGGCTTTGGCGAGACGGGGGCCGCCCTTCTTGTTTGGGGTGGGTCAGAGGTTGGAGAGGGCGTCCACGAAGGTGGCGGTGAGGTGGTTGATGGGCTTCGCGGCGCCGGTGGAGGCGAGGAAGAAGCCGAACATGGCGGCGGTGAACGCGGAGCCGTAGCCGAGGTTTCCGGCGCGGAGGAGGAAGAACAGGACGAGTCCGAAGAGCACGACGAGCGAGACGGTGACGGCCATGCCGGAACTCCCTTGATCGCAAGGTGTGGTGGGTGGGTAGGCTGCGCGGGCCCCGGGTGCTCGCAAGCTCGGGGACATGGACCGGTGGTCGTGCTGGCGAGGGCCTACCTTCGGGGGTCTGCCGACAGGCGGGCGGCCACCGGTCCCAAGACGTTCAACGGGTGCCGGCGCGGTGGATGGCACGGCTGTGGTTGTGCAGACGCCGGCCGACGCGGAGCCGCTTGCCCTGGCCCTTGCAGCGGCGGCAGGGCTTGGCCCGCTTGGGGCGTCCCTTGCGGTCGAGGACGACCTTGCCGCCCAGGCCCCGGCACTTGCGGCAGGTCCCGAACGGCGAGGCCGCACACAACAGTGCGTAACCGGCGAGGGTGAGCAAGGCGGCGAGACTAGCGAGGGCCGTCATGGGGTCTCCATCCCGTCGATGGGGCGGTTTCCAGGGGTTTTCGCAGGTGGACTGCTAGACGCTAGTGGGCAGGTCAGGACCCCTTTGGGGTGCTAGCGCGGGTGCTAGACCTAGCGGCGGGCGCTGCTAGGTCTAGCGGTGGTGCTGGGGTCAGGCGGCGGTCCGCTGGCTGTTACGGCGTGTGATGGCGGTGGTGATGTCGGTGCGGTCGATGCCGCGCCGGTTGGCGCCCTTGCCGTCGTCGGTGGTGCCCCAGACCTGGCCGGGCTTGATGCCGTGGGGCTTGAGGGCGGCGGTGACGTTCTCGCCCTTCCACCCGGCGTACGTGTCGGGGCGGAGGCCGGCGAGGCGGGTGGCGATCCGCTCGCACCACACGGCCTTCTCGCCCTCGGCGATGACGTCGAGGACGTCGGCGAGGATGTCGGTGCTGACGGTCTTGTCGGGGCCCTTGCCGATGGCGTGGCCGGTGACGTTGCCGTACTCCTCACGGGCCTTGCGGGCCCGGGTGACGACCTGCTCGGCGGCGACCGCGTCCACGAACGCGGAGGCGACGATGCGGGGGTCGTCGCCCTCGCCGGCCATCCAGCAGATGCCGCGGTCGGAGCGGGAGAACATCGTGGCCCGGTACCCGGACTTGTACATCGAGGTGCCCAGCACCATGTCGTTGGCGGGCTGCCCCATGACCTTCAGGCAGAACCTCAGGATCGCGTTGGCGGAGATGCCGGTGGGCAGGGACTTCGCGTCGGGGCGCTGGGTGCCGAACAGGGTCACGATCCCGAGCGCGGGCCCGCGCTTGACTAGGTCGGTGCAGATCGCTTCGATCTCCGCCCCGTGCTCGGCGTGCTCGAAGGGCACCTGGCACTCGTCGAACCCGACGACGATCGGGTGCAGGCCGAGGGATTTGTCGTCGGCGAGGGCCGGGGTGACCTTCGACTCCGGGCAGCGCGAGCGCGGCAGGGACTTGATGACCTTCGCCCGGCGCCGCAGCTCCTCCTTCAGCTCGCGCAGGGACTCGACGACGTAGCCGATGTCGTCGTCCTCCTCGCCGGCGCGGTAGCGGTGGCAGACCGGCTCCAGGGCGCCGAAGTCGCCGGTGCCCTTGAAGTCGTACGCGTGGATCTCCGCGCGCGGGTCGAGGGCGGCGATGAGCAGCAGCAGCCGCATCAGGAACGTCTTGCCCATGCGGGGCACGGAGCCGACGACGACGGCCGCGAACATGAGCGTGACCGTCACGTCCCGCATCCGCTGGTCGTTGCCGAACACCACCGGCTTGAACAGGTCCACCGTGCCGGTCTTCAGCAGCGGCCAGGCGGGCTTGGTGGTCTCGTTCATCGGCTTGTCCCCGACCCACAGCACGAGCCGTCCCTCGTGCTCGGTCGGATCGGGTGAGGGCCACACACAGCCGACCTTGCGGCGCAGGCCGGAGGCCAGGGGCTTGCGGGCCTCCATGATGTCCTCGGGCGTCACGCCGTAGGGCAGGTCGAGGTCGGCGCGGTAGCCGGGCCCGTCGCGGACGATCTCGCTGGTGAACCGCAGGCCGTTCATGTCGCCGCCCTTCTTGATGGCGGCGGAGATCTTCGCGTTGCCGATCGAGTCCAGGCCCCGCAGCACGATCGACCCGGTGAGCTTCTGGATTTCGGTCTTCAGCACCGCCGGGCCGACCACCGGGGCGTCGGGCTGCTGCCCTGCCGTGCCCAGCAGCAGCACCCCGCCGGCCGCGAACACGAACAGGTAGACCGGGGCGACGACGTACAGCCAGAGCGCGAACCCGGCGCCGAACACGAGGGCCACCAGGGTGACCAGACCGCGCAGCCGGATCCGCCCAGACCGCAGCCGGGCCAGCCGCATGTACTCCTCGACGTCCTCGGTCCGCACCGCGTAGTCCCGCAGCGGCGCGGCCTCCCGGTCCCACACCCACCGGTTGGTCGAGGCGATGAACCGGCACGCTCCCCGCGGCGACATCAGCGCGAGCCGTCCGGCGTACACGGGGACGCGGACACCGTGGTAGAGCGCGGCGTAGCCAACGTTCGCGCCCGCGTGGCGGGCGGTGGCGAGGAAGTCGCGGCGGTTGGTCAGCCACCCCGCGAGGACCGGCTTGCGCTTCTCGATGGTGACCTTCGGGTCGGGCAGGTTGGGGTTGTCCACCGCGACCGGCACGGCGGGGAGTTCGTCGTCACGGTCTATGTCGGGTACGGGCCGCAGGTGCGCGGACGTGGGCGTCTCGGTCATGCTGGGGGTTCTCCTGCTGCTCGAAAGAGTGGGAGGGGAGATGGGCCCGGGGCGGCCGGTGATGCTTGGAGGCTGTCGGCCGCCCCGGGGCACAGCTACTTCTTCTTCGCGTTCTTCTCGGCGCGCTCGCGGGCGCGGTCGAGGAGGCGGTCGACCTTCTTCTCCAGGTCGCCCTGGTAGACGGTCTCGCTCGCGATGCCGCGCTTGGCCATGCGGGCGATGTACCAGCCGAACTTCACGCCCTCGCCGAGGGTCAGCGGCGGGTGGTTCGGGTCGTACGCGTCGTTCTTCTTGCCGGCCACGATCAGGTCCCTTCCGGTGCCGGGGCTGTCCCGGCTCCCCTTCCACCCCCGACCAGCTCGGTTGGGGGTGGGCGGGCAGCCGTCAGTCGATGGCACGCAGTTCGTGGGCGTGGCACAGCACCGGGGCGATCCAGATGCTGATGCGGTCGACAGTCCACCGGCCGTCGGTGAGCGGGCCCGGGGGGACCTCGTCCAGGACACGGCCGGTCTTGCCGACGGCGCGGGAGTCGTCCTCGCAGGCGACGATCAGAACCTTCTGTCCGCCTCGGAACACGGTCACTTCCCCTTCCGGGCCCGGCGGGCCTTGCCGATG
Source organism: Streptomyces sp. NPDC014656 (assembly GCF_043084305.1). Lineage (NCBI taxonomy): Bacteria > Bacillati > Actinomycetota > Actinomycetes > Kitasatosporales > Streptomycetaceae > Streptomyces > Streptomyces sp. NPDC014656. Next base: position 139,543 of record NZ_JBIBZN010000015.1, on the reverse strand, counting down.
GCCTTCGCGGCCTGCTGCCCGTCGGGGCCGCCGACGGACTTGACGACGGTGTGGACGCCCCAGACCAGGACGGCCGCGAGGAACGCGAGCAGCGCCAGATTCGCCGCGATCGCCGTGAGAGCCCCGACGAGCAGGGGGCCGAAGTAGACGCCGGCCGCGACGGTGCCGGCGCCGATGCCGGAGCCGAGCGCGACCCGCTGCACCGTCCGGTCCGGCGGGGCGTGGTGGATGTGCTGGATGACCTGCGGCGCCGGACCCGGCTGGAGGGGGGTGGGGAGGTGGTCGGCGTAGGTGTAGGTGCCGTCGGGGAGCCGGACGATCGGGGCGGGCTCGGGGAGGTTGCTCACGGTGCGGGCTCCTTTCAGAGCTGGTCGGGTGCCAGGGAGAAGAACAGGACGGAGCAGCCGGTCAGGCCGAAGCGCTGGAGCATGCCGGCCCGTACGGCGTTGAGGACCTGGGCACGGGTGTGGGTGCCGGGCTGGACCGGGATGGTGCCGTCGTCGGTGACGGTGCTCCCGTCGTCGGTCTGGAGGGTGAGGACGAAGTGGTACGTGACCTCGGTGGACGCGGTGACGGTCATGGGGTGTCCTTCCGGCGGTTCAGGCGGCCAGCGCGAGGGCGGCCAGCGCGAGGGCGAGGATGTGGGCGCTCTGGTCGACGTGCGCGGCACCGCCGTGAGCGGCCCATGAGGTCTGGCGCATGCGGGTCATCCACCAGCGCACGGGCCAGCGGCGGTCGATGAAGGCGTGCGTCCCGCCGATCCACACCAGCGCGGCCAGGGCGGCCGGCAGGGACACGGTGACGCCGAGGACGGCGGCCCCGGCCGCGAGGGCGAGACCGCAGGCGGCCATGTGGGTGGCGGCGTGGGTGAGGTTGGCCCGCCACCCAGCGGCGCCGCCCTCGGCTTTGTGGGCGGCCTGGTGGTCGGTCTGGAAGGGGTAGTCGGCCAGCAGGTGACCGACGTAGAGCAGCACGAACACGGTCGCAAACACGGTGTTCTCCCTGGTCAGATGTCGGTGAGGGCGGCGGGGATCTCGTAGATGTCGGTCACGAACAGCACGCGGGACCAGCGGCGCGGCCCGTGGTGGACGTGGACGACACGAACGGGGTTGCCGTCGCGGTCGGTGGTCTCGTAGACGGTCACCGCGTCGGCGACCCGGTGGCCCATGCGCAGGCATTTGCGTGCCATGGCGGCGGTGATGCGTTCCGGGCCCCAGTGGCGGATGCCGGGCCGGTCGGTGGTGTGGACGAGGGAGTGAAGGATGACGGGGCGCATGCCGGTCTCCTGGGTGCCGCTCACGCGGCCGTCGTGTCGGGGTAGGCGCAGGGGGTGCACATGCCGAGCGAGGCGGGGATGCGGTATCCGGCGTCCCGCCCGCACTCCGGGCACATCCGCCGGGCCGCGTTCGCCGCGGCGAGGGCCGCCCAGCGGGCGGGCGTCATCGGCCGCACGGGGCGGGCGGTGTCGACGCGGTAGAGGTAGGCGACGAGGGGGCCGCGCCGGCGGCGGGGGCGTTCGAGCTGGGCCACGACCGGGGCACCGCCCGGCCGCAACCCCATCGCCCGAAGCTGCCGGAACGTCGCAAGCCCCTCAGGCGCGAGCCGCCACCGATAGACCGGCAGCGCGCTCACGCGGCCTCACCCCGCTCGGCCCGCAGGATCTCGCGCAGCCACCGGCCCTTCTCAGGCGACGTACGCACCGCCCGCCGGATCCGGTCCGCCGTCAGGTGCTCCACCGGCCACGACTCGGTCAACTGCCGTGCCTCAGAGAGCAGTTCATCTCGCGTACGGCGCGGCACGGGTGCCTTGGCCGCGTCCGGGACCCGGCGGGTGACCCGTGCGACCGGAGCGGACTGCTCGGCGGCCACGACCCGCATGGCCACTCGACCGGTCGACTCGACCGCAGCGGGCGGGGTGGACTCTTCCTCGCCCGCCGGGCCGGGGTCGGACGGGGCGGGGGCGAGGGCGGGAAGCGGCTGGTCAGAGGTAGACCGTTCCGTGCCGGTCCATTCCGATTCCTCCGCATTCGTGGAGTCGATCAGTCGGGTGGACCGGTCTACCTCCAGCTCCACCGTGACCGCCCGCTCCGGCTCGACCGGTCCAGTGATGTTCGGGGCGACGATGGTCGCCCCGAACATGTCGGCGAGGGCGGCATGGGCGCCGGCGGTGACCTTCTCGCGCTGGGCGTCGACCAGCCGGGTGCCCAGAACGATGTCCCCGGCGCCGACCTTCTTGCCGAGCTTCCAGTACTCCAGTTCCGCCTTCTTGCGGACCTTGGGGTTGGGGTGCCGCTCGGACATCGCCCGCTGGTAGGCGATCGCCTGCACCAGATCGGCGGCGTGGGCCTCGGCCTCGGCGTCGCGGCCGTCGCGGTAGACCACGATCCGCCTCGCCAGGAACGCCGCCCCCTCCGCCGAGGCGGTCATGCCCATCGGGGTGAGGGCGTAAATGACCATCTCGCCCGGGCTCTTCGCGGCCGTGGCCGACATCGCGGCGGCGGCCGCGGGAAGAGCCCACAGCCCCGCCCGGATCACCCGCGGCGAGGATTGCCCCAGCAGCGTCAGCCCCAGCAGCACGATCGCCAGGACGCCGGTGGCGCCCTCGCCGGCCGCGACAGCTCCGACGGCGGTGCCGGAGCCGTAGGCGGCGGTGAGGTTGGTGTAGGTGCCGTACCCGCCGGCGCCGCCCGTGACCAGCATCGGCACGAACGCCGCCCCCAGCACCACCCGCTGGAGCGTGCCCAGCTTCCTGCGCTCGGTGGCGCTCACCCCTCATCCTCCGTCCGGGCGGAGTCGTAGGGGGTGTAGGTGATCGGGTGCTCGGCCGTGCAGCGGCGGATGTAGGCCGTGTCGTCGGGCAGGTCCGGGTGGTCGCGGTGACGCAGCAGGCACTGCAGAGCGATTCGGGCGTGCATCGTGCGGTCTTCGAGCAGCCGGTAGTGCTTGCGCTCGTCGGCGGTCTCGATCGACGGGATCGGGAGGTCCAGGGCCTCCACCACCGCCGTCAACAGGTCCACGACGTCGGCCGGGAGCGTGTCGGACTCGCTCATGCCGCACCCCCCACCTGCATGGGGGCGTTGGCCAGGCCGGTCATGGCGGCGATCTGCTCGCCGGTGAGCTTGGTGTTCTCGTTCATGGCGTGGGCCACGGTGCGGATCTCCCGCCACAGCAGCCCGACCCGGCGCCGAGCCATACCCCGCACCTGCCCCCACGACTTCCCGCCCGCCGGCACGCGGTCGCGATCGAGACGGAAGCCGTTCTCGGCGAGCAGGTCGATGGCCTGCTCACGGTCGTGAACGGCGGCGCAGGACACGGCCCGGTCGGGCGTCCACAGACCGTGGACCATCAGGTACTGGACCTCGGCGAGCGTGCCGGCCGCGCACTGCGCGGCGAACTGCCACGGCATGCTCGGACGGAACTCGTAGGCCGTGTACCCGGTGACGGCGTACCGGCCCGGCTCCGGGAGCCAGGCGATGACCTCGCTGGAGACCACGTGCACGCCGTAGGCCATGGCGACCACCGCGTGCCCGGCCTCGTGGAAGGCCGAGCCGAGTCGGGCCTGCTCGTAGCTGAGGCCCATCTCGATGGTCGCCCGCGGGTTGCCCCGGTGGTCGAGCAGCACCTCAGGAGCGGGAGCGGTGGTCATCATGCGGCACCGCCCGCCTGCGCCACGCCGGCGCGGTTCGTCAGGTTGCGGCGCTCGTCCAGGACCCGGTTACGGGCCCGGCGGATCCGCCGCTCGTCCAGCACCGTGGAGGGGCGGTCCAGCATCCAGATCTCCACGTCGAGCAGGTCGATCTCCGCCACGATCAGCGGCATCTCCCGCTCGATCGCGTCCAGCTCCGCGTCCGACGGCTCACCGTCGAACGGGGCGGCCGTAACAACGGCCTGAAGTGCAGCGATGGACTTCATTGGGTCGTGCTCCCTTCGTAGATAAGGGGTAGGGACGGCTCGAACCGAGGCCCCGGTGTTCCCGCACCGGGGCCTCTCGCCGTCAGAACCAGGGGGACTTCCTCCGGCTCCCCTCGACCCCGCCCGTCCAGCGGCCCCGCGAACGGGGGCCGGACGGGCGGGGGAGGCAACCGGCCGCAGCCGAAGCGGCCGCGGTAGTCAGGTGACGCGGTGGGCATGGCCGGCCCCGCCGGTCCAGCGGGGCGGCGCCCAGGGTCTTCGTCGGAACATTGGGACCTCCTCGACCTCGGAAAACAGGGATGGATCACTGCAAAGGGGACCGTGTCCCCACTCTCCGGCCGTTGCTCGCGGTCACCGGGCCACCTCGCCAGTCGGGCCGAAGCCCTGTCCCCTGGCCTTCAGCGGGATTGCAGCGTCCCCGCCTTGAGCACACGCCGTCAGGGCCTTCGCGGCCCATCTGGTGCGCACCAACAGATTGGCATCTGGTGCGCACCAGATGCAACCCCTGGTTCGGGTTGCGTGTCGGTGTGCTCCTCCAGAGAACGGCTCAAGTAGGGCCCCTCGGTAGCCAACTGGGGTTAACCTCAAGGGTGTTAACCAGCTCTCACCTGCGGCTTTACGGAGGCGGCGTGGCTAAGGGGTTAAAGGCGATCCGGACCGCGCGAGGGTGGTCGCAAGACCGACTGATTCACGAGATGCGGCGATTCGCGGAGCAGCGGCTGCTGGACATCGCCTCGGCAGCCAGTCTCAAGACCTACGTGTCGGAGTGGGAGAACGGGCGCCGCACCATCACGGATCGCTACGCCGCGATCCTGCGGCCGCTCCTGGGTGCCACAGACGTCGAGCTGCGCGGCGAGGACGAGACCCCCGAGCCGCAGGCGGACGGCTACGCGGACCTGCTGAGCCGGATCGATGCGGCCGGCAGTCTGAGTCAGTCCATGGTCCCGGCGTTCCTGGCCCAGACCGAGCTACTGCGGACCATGGATCGGCAGATGGGTGCGACCGGCCTCGTCGACCAGATGAACGGCCACCTGGCGGCGATGGAGGAAGCGCTGACCTTCGCCGTGCTGCCGGGGGCGCGACGGCCCATCGCCACTGCCCTCGCGGGAGCATCCACCCTCGCCGCCTGGCAGGCGTTGGACGCCGGCGCCGTGGATCGGGCATGGCGACGGTACGAGCTCGCCAAGAAGGCGGCACAGGATGCCGAGTCCCCGCTGTACCTCGCGCACGCCATGGGAGAGCAGGCGTACGTACTCGCGGACGCCGGTCGGCCGCAGCTGGCTGTCGAGCTGGTACGCGACGCGCAGCGCGCCCACACCGAGCGCCAGTCTCCCCGTCTCAGAGCATGGCTTGCGGCAGCAGAGGCAGAGCTGTGTGCCGCCGTCGGCGGCCCGGAGATGGAATCGGCCGCGCGGGCCGCCCTTGAGCGTGCAACCGCGCTTCTCCCGGACGACGGCGAAGTCCGTGACGCCGACATGCTGAGCATCTTTCTCAACACCGGCCACCTGTCGAGGTGGCGCGGGAACGTCCTTGCCAAGCTCGGTGACGCCTCAGCGATGGAGGAGCTGTACGCGTCGCTCCGCAGCGCGGATGAGACCTTCGTCCGCGCGAACTCTGGGATTCACTGCGACCTCTCCCAGGCGCACCTCGCCCGCGGCGAGCTGGACGAAGCGCGGACGCATCTCCAGAAAGCCCGGTTGCTGGCGAACCGCACGGGGTCCGTGCGGTACCGCCGGCGGGTGGAGCTTCTTACCGGGCGCCTCTAGAGCGGGACGCGAGGATGTGGAGTAGGGCGACGAGCGTGCCGGAGCCCATGAGCTTGCCCTCGGACATCAGGCGCGGGATGTCGTCGAGGGGGATCCAGGCGATCTCCCCGGCCTCCTCGGCGTCAGTCGGCTCGCCGACCTTCTCCGCGCCATGGGCCACGAAGATCTCGTGCGGCGAGTCGACCATCCCGATCATCGGCTGGTAGCTCACGACGTGCTCGACGGGGCCAGGGCGCCAGCCCGTCTCCTCCTCGGTCTCGCGGGCCGCCGTGGTGGCCGCGTCTTCGCCCGCGTCCACGATTCCGCCGGGCAGCTCCCAGCCCCACTGCTGCGGCACGAAGCGGTACCGCCACAGCATGAGCACGCGGTCCTGGTCATCGAGCACAGCCGTGACCGCAACGCGGAAGAGCCGGACGACGTGATGTTCGAAGCGGTCGACTCCGGGCGGCTCGACGTCGACCAGGTCCAGGTTCACCCACCGGTTCTCGTAGACGTGGCGAGAGCCGTGGATCTTCCACGGCTCCATCTCCGCCGGCGTCGGGACGCTCTCGCCGCCGAGGACGCGGTAGGAGCTGCGGTCGTGTGCCTTGATGAAGTGTTCGTTCGACAGACGGGCGAGCACCTGACGCAGTGCGGTACGGCCGATCTCCAGCTCGGCGCTCAGCGCCCGCTCGGACGGCAGCTTGTCGCCGGGGCCGAAGCGCCCCGACTCGATCCATGAACGGATCGTCTCGTAGACCCTCTGCGTCTTGGGTCCCATCCTCGGCGCACACTCCCGGATCGTCGGCTGGTGACAGCCAGCGTATCCGGGGAGCAGAACGGATGACTCGGCCACAGGAACCTCTCTTCCGAACATCTTTTCCCTGACGGGGTCCATGGCTGGGACGATGGCCGCATGAAGCTTGGCGTGGAGTTGTACGAGGGTGGAGTCACGATGGCCAGTCGTGACGTGGCGTCGCCGTGGCTGGCACTGCCGCTGTGTGCTGTCCTCGTGTTGTTGGGGCTCGCTCTGGTGACGAACTTCCATGGTGTCCCGGGGCGGCTGCACGAGCGTCAGAGGAGCCGACAGCCGGGTTTCCTCGCCTCATATGATTTCCAGCGGCTTCTCGGCGGAGTCTTCGTGCTGGTTGGCGGCTGGGGGTTGGTGGCGACCGCTTGGGGACTGGCAGCAGGCTGAGGCTCGGCAAGCGGTCGCCGGGGGCACTGCTATGGCCTCTCGCAGGGGTCTCACGGGCCATGTGTGGGCCAGGATCTCGACACTGCGCCCTCGGCGTGGGGAAGATGCAGGTCAGATGGCGTACGAGCGCTGTCCGCCGGTCGGTCTTGAAAACCGTCGTGGCGCGAGTCACCGTGGGTTCAAATCCCACACCCACCGCGGTGCGCGAGAGCCCCCGCCCGGCGAGACCGGGCGGGGGCTCTCGGTTTTACGGCGGCCCGGCGCCTCAGGAGAGGGGGTGGCTGCGGGCCTGCGGGCTGTTCAGGCAGAGCGCGATGTTGCGGACCGCGGCGGTGAGTTCCTCGATCACCCGGGCCGCCTGCTCCGCGTTGTGGAAGACCGGCGGGGAGGTGAGGGAACGGCTCAGCTCCTCCGCGGCCCGGACGACGGGCATGGCATCCGGGGCGGCCATCGGGGCAGTCGCCGGAGCGGCCATGGGGGCGGCCATCGGGGTGGCCGTGGGGGCGGGGGCCGGAGCGGGGGCCGGGCCGGCGGCGGGCGCGGGCGGGCCGGCCTGCGCGGAGTGGGCGGAGTGGGCGGCCTGGGGGGCTTGTGCGGAGTGGGCGGCCTGGTGGGCCGGGTGTGGCGCCGAGGGGTACGGGTCGGGCTCCGGCCGGTAGTCCTCGAAGGCGGGCGAGAAGGCACCGGAGCCGGTGACCAGGGAGGAGCGGGCCTCCTCCGGGGAGTGCGCCGCCACGGCGCCCTGCCCGTGCTCCGCCACGAGTCCTTGGCCGTGCACCGGCACGAGGCCCTGGCCATGGGCGTGTGAGGGGCCCGGAGTGCGGGTGGAGGAGGCGCCCGGCGCGTGGGTGGGGGCGGTGCCCGGAGTGTGGGTGGGGGAGGGGTTCTGGCCGTGAGCGGGGGAGGTGCTCTGGCCGTGGGCGTGTGAGGGGCTCTGGCTCTGGCTCTGGCCCTGGACCTGGCCCTGTGCCGGCGCGTGGTCGTGGTTGTGGCCCTGGTTGTGGCCGAGGTCGTGGCCCTGGCCGTGGCTGTGGGCGAGGTCGTGGCCGTGGCTGGGGGCCAGGGCGGAGGCCGGGCCGGCGTCGTGGCGGGGCTGGGGCAGGAAGAAGTGGTCGAAGCCGGGGAAGGCCGGGGTGGGCGGGTGGACGGCGGGCTGGGGGTACTTGGCCTGCCACTGCGCCCGGTAGAGCGCCACCTGGTCCTCGCAGGCGGACCGGGAGTGGAAGACCGCGGTGTCGTCGCCCAGGTCCGGGTACCAGAGGTTGGGGCCGGGGAAGCGCACGGTCCGCATGCGCGGCTTGATCAGCTCGGCGCACCCCATGCAGCAGCCCTCGGGCACGATGAGCGGGATCCCGCCGCTCTGTTCGGGGACGCGGGGACCGGCCTCGGGGCTGTACTCCCCGTGGTGGCAGGGCGGCAGTTCGCCGCAGGCCCGGCAGACCGCGTAGTGCTCGGGAAGGACCTGCCAGCCCAGGCTGGCGGGGGCGCACCAGTGCTTCGGCGCGGAGCGGGGGAGGTTCTCGTCGCGCAGGACGAGGACCACCGGGCGCTTGTAGAAGTTGCCGCGGTCCGAAGCCGGTTTGACCGACTGGTTGTTGACCCTCCGCAGTTCGTTGGCGTGCCACCACAGCTCCATGTGGTCGCGCCAGGCCTTCTCATAGGCCTCGGGCCAGTGGTCGTTGGGGTAACCGGTGACCTCCAGGACCCGCCACGCGCGCCGGTCCAGCACGACGATGGAACCGGCCCGCAGCCGCAGATGGGTTCCCTCGTCTCCCTCGTCCGGCCAGTCGTGGCGGCCGATGAGGGTGGGCTGGTCCGGGAGCCACCTGCGAATCTGCATGACACGCTCCTAGGCGACGAGACGTCGTGGTTTCAACTGGGGCAGTAGGTGAAATTCTGGATAATTTAGGCGCGGGTGCGAGGTTAGACACGCGCTTTTCTCCTTCCGCTTCAGGGTGAAACACCTGTTGGACCGGCCATTTCGCTCCCCGTGCCCGTCGGGGACCCATGGATGTCGGGTGCGGAGGCGGTGGTTCCGGGGGTGGTCGCGCAGGCCGGAACACCCACTCGTACGTGTGACATCGCTTCCTCGGTACCGGCTCGTAGGTATGCATTGCGCCGTGTACGGGCCGTTCCGGGCCCCGGTCCGTGGCCCGCGGGGCGGCGGAGTGGGGTAAAAGCGCTTCCTCCTTTCGCTGGGGCGACGGGAGGATTGAGGAGACGGAAGGCCGGAAGGCCGGGAGGCAGGGAGCCCCAGGGGCTGAGGAGGGTGTCGTGGTCCGGATCGTGCTGGTGCGGGGGGACATCACCGCCGAGGCGGTGGACGCGGTGGTCAACGCCGCGAACTCGTCCCTGCTCGGGGGCGGCGGGGTCGACGGGGCCATCCACCGCAAGGGCGGGCCGGAGATCCTCGCCGCCTGCCGGGACCTGCGCCGCTCGCACTACGGCAAGGGGCTGCGGACCGGTCAGGCGGTCGCGACCACGGCCGGACGGCTGCCGGCCCGCCACGTGATCCACACCGTGGGCCCGGTCTGGTCGGCGAGCGAGGACCGGTCGGACCTGTTGGCCTCCTGCTACCGCGAGTCCCTGCGGGTGGCGGACGAGTTGGGGGCCCGTACGGTCGCCTTCCCGGCCGTCTCCACGGGCGTCTACGGCTGGCCGATCGACGACGGGGCGCGGATCGCGGTCGAGACCGTGCGGGCGGCGCGGACGGAGGTCGGGGAGGTGCGGTTCGTGCTCTTCGACGCGACCGCGTACGCGGCCTTCGAGGCGGCGGTGGGCGGCGGTGACGGCGGCTGATCCGGAGCTTTCGCCCCTGAGGCTCCGGCACCCGGGTGTCCGGTCGTCCTGTTGCTCTGCCGTCCTGCCGTCCTGCCGTCCTGTCGCCCTTTCGAGTTCTAGCTCGAAAGGGCGGCTTTGTGTTCGGGGGGTTGTGGGGGCTGGCGGAGGCGGGTCGTCCGGTTTTGGGGCGGGGTGACGGAACGCTTCCTCTCTTGGGGGGTAAGGGATCTATGGGGCCTGGGGCCGTGGGGCCGGGCTGAGCTGGGCCTTTCTCGGCTACGAAGGGTTTATCGGCTTGTCCTCACGCTTGCGGGGGAATGAGCCGCTCCGGGGTGGTTCGCCGGGGATTCGGTGGGCAACTCTGGATTCGCGACGTCGAGCAGAAAACGACCGGGGCGGTAGGCCAACTTCCCTGGTCAGGGCCGGAGTTCTCGGCCTTCCTTCACCACCGAATCATTCCGTGCACAGCAGACTGGCTTCAGTTCCCGGAGGAACAGACATGGCAAGCATCCGTACCGCCCGCATCGCCGCCGCCGTCGTCGCCCTGCCGCTCGCCGCCGCCCTCTTCGGCGGGGTGGCGCAGGCCGACAACGGCGGTTTCGCGGACGACGGATCGAACACGAGCGTCGCCACGATCATCGGCAGCGGCGTGGGTGGCGACAACAACGGCAACTCCACCACCACGCAGCAGGTGGCGACCGGCTCCGGTGCCTCCAACCAGAACAACACGGCGAGTGTGAACGGCTCGGCGTTCACCCACATCTCCCAGGCGAACAACACGGTCAACTTCCTCCCGTGGTGGTGACCATCCCACGGGCCCGGCCCGAGGGGGGTGTGCTCGCGGTGTGACCGCGGTGTGAACGGCGGCCCGTGCGGCGGTACTTCGGTACCGGCGTGCGGGCCGCCTCGCCGTTCCGCCGGGCCGCCTCGCCGGCCGGCCGGACCGCTACGCCTGCCAGTCGAACCGCCGCGCCTGCCAGCCGGATCACCACGCCTGCCAGCCGGATCACCACGCCTGCCCGCCGGGCCGCCCCTCCGTTTCCACCTGGGTGCCTTGACAGGGCGAGTGGATCTGACGGACAGTCAGAAACCTTCGTCGTCCCCTCCGGGAGGCCGCCCCGTGCACCTCGCCCCGACCGAGCGCCAGCTCCGGCTGCGTGCCGAACTCCGCGCGTACTTCCGCGAGACGATGCCCGACGGGCCGCCCCCGGCGACCGACGGCGCCGCCCAGCGCCGGCTGCTGCGGCGGATCGGCGCCGACGGGCTCCTGGGCCTCGGCTGGCCGGAGGAGTACGGCGGCCAGGGGCGCGGCTCCGACGAGCAGTTCGTCTTCTTCGACGAGGCATACCGCGCCGGCGCACCCGTCTCGATGGTCACCCTCAACACCGTCGGCCCCACCCTCATGCGGTACGGCACCGAGGAGCAGAAGGCCGCCTTCCTGCCGCGGATCCTGCGCGGGGAGTGCGTCTTCGCCATCGGTTACAGCGAGCCCGAGGCCGGTACGGACCTGGCCTCGCTCCGCACCCGCGCGGTGCGCGACGGAGACTCCTGGGTCGTCGACGGGCAGAAGATCTTCACCTCCAACGCGCAGAACGCCGACTGGGTCTGGCTCGCCTGCCGCACCGACCCGGAGGCGCCCCCGCACCGGGGGATCTCCATCCTCCTCGTCCCCACCGACGCCCCGGGCTTCTCCTGGACCCCGATCGAGACCGTCGGCGGGCTCACCACGACCGCGACCTATTACGACGGCATCCGGGTCCCGGCCGGGAACCTCGTCGGAGAGGAGAACGGCGGATGGGGGCTGATCACCAACCAGCTCAACCACGAACGGGTCGCGCTGGCCGCGATCGGGATGCAGGCGGAGGGCTTCTTCGCCGCCGCCCTCGACCGCGCCCGTACACCTGATCCGGTGACCGGACGGCGTCGTGTTGACGAGCCGTGGGTGCGGATCCGGGCGGCCGAGGCGCATGCCCGGCTGGCGGCTACACGCCTGCTCAACTGGCGTCTGGTGGGGGACGCGGGGGCCGGCCGGCTGACCCCGGGGGACGCCAGCGGCGTGAAGTTCGCGGGAACCGAATCGGCGGTGGAGGTGTACCGAATATGTCAGGAGATCGCGGGTGACGCGGGGACGGTGCGAGCGGGATCGCCGGGGGAGCGGGACGGCGGCGAGCTGGAGCGCATGAACCGCGCCGCCCAGATCAACACCTTCGGGGGAGGGGTGAGCGAGGTGCAGCGGGAGATCGTCGCGCGGGCGCGGCTCGGCATGCGGGGAAGGGGGCGGCGATGAGCGGGAAGGAGCGGGCGCACGACACCCAGAACGTCCATGAGGGCCGCGAGGGCCATGAGGGCCATGAGGGCCATGAGGGCCAGGGTGTTCAGAACGCCCACGAGGCCCGGGACGCGCGGGACGCCCAGGACGGGCTGTACGACCGGCTGAAGGCGTACGAGGGGCGGCCCGCGGCCACCGGGGGGCGGGGGAAGGACCCGGTGAACCTGCCGATGATCCGCCACTGGTGCGAGGCCATGGGGGACGCGCACCCGGCGTACCGGGGGCCGGACGCGGTGGCGCCGCCGGCCATGCTCCAGGCGTGGACGATGGGCGGCCTCTCCGGGCACCAGGACCGCTCGGAGGCGTACGGGGAGCTGCTCGGCCTCCTCGACCGAGCCGGGTACACCGCGGTGGTCGCCACCGACTGCGAGCAGGAGTACCTGCGGCCGCTCCGGCCCGGGGACGAGATCAGCTTCGACGCCGTCGTCGAGTCCGTCTCACCGCGCAAGACCACCAGGCTCGGCACCGGGCACTTCGTGACCACCCGGACGGACGTGCGGGCGGGCGGCGAGCTCGCCGGCACCCACCGCTTCCGGATCCTCAAGTACGCCCCCGCCGCGCGCCCCGCGAAGTCCACGGAGCCCGCGAAGTCCACGGAGTCCGCGACGCCCATGAGGTCCACGGAGCCCGCGAAGTCCACGGAGTCCGCGACGCCCATGAGGTCCACGGAGCCCGCGAAGTCCACGGAGTCCGCGACGCCCATGAGGTCCGCGACGTCCACGGAGCCCGCTAAGACCGCGACACCCGTGACGTCCACGGAGCCCGCTAAGACCGCGAGGACCGCGACCCCCGCGACATCCGTGACGTCCACGGAGCCCGCGACGTCCGGGACACCCGCGACGTCCGCCGAGCGGCCCCGCCGGCCCCGGCCGGTGATCAACCGGGACAACGCCGGGTTCTGGGAGGGCGTCGCCGCGCACCGGCTGCTGATCCAGCGGTGCACGGCCTGCGGCGCCCTCCGGCTCCCCTGGCTGCCGGGGTGCAACGACTGCGGCGCGGCGGGGTGGGAGGCCGTCGAGGCGAGCGGCGAGGGCACGGTCTTCTCGTACGTGGTCATGCACCACCCGCCCTTCCCCGCCTTCGACCCCCCGTACGCGGTGGGGCTGATCGAACTGGCCGAGGGCGTCCGGATGATCAGCAACGTGGTGGGGGTGCCGTACGACAAGGTCCGGATCGGGATGCCGGTCCGGCTGGAGTTCCAGCGGGTCGACGAGGAGCTGGAGCTGCCCGTCTTCCGCGCCGTGGAGGACGGGCCGGCCGCGGGATCCGGGGAAGGGGAGCGCTGACATGGACTTCACGCCCACCGAGGAGCAGGAGGCCGCGCGGGAGCTGGCCGCCCGGATCCTCGGCGACCTCTCCACGCACGAGCGGCTCGCCGCCGCCGGCACCGGCACGGACGACGGGCTGTGGAAGGCGCTGTGCGCCGCCGGACTGCCCGCCGCCGTCGGGGAGATCGGCCTGCTCGGCCTGGTCCTCCTCCTGGAGGAGCAGGGCCGGGTGACGGCCCAGGTGCCGCTCGCCGCCACCGGGGTGTACGGGATCCTCGCCGTCGCCCGGCACGGCACCGCGGAGCAGCGCGCCCGCCTCCTGCCGGCGCTGGGCGAGGGCACGGCCGTCGCGACCGGGGCCTTCCCTGCGACCGGGACGGTCACGGCGACGGTCACGGCGACGGCGACGGCGACGGTCGCGACGGCCGGGACAGTCGCGGCGACCGGTGCGGTCACGGCGCGGGACGGGCGGCTCACCGGGGCGGTCGCCTGGGTGCCCTGGCTGCGGGACGCCGACCACGTCCTCGTCCCGGACGCCGACCGCGCCCTGTGGCTGGTGCGGGCCGAGGACGCCGGGGTCGAGGCCGTCGAGCTGACCGCGCCCTGGTCGGCGGGGCGGCTGGTGCTCGACGGGACGCCCGCGGAGCGGCTCGGGGACCAGGAGGGGCCCGGACCGTACGAGGACGTGCTCGCCGCCGCCCGGACCGCCTTCGCCGGGCTCCAGGCGGGCGTCTGCGCCGGCTCGCTGGCCCGCGCCGTCGCGCACACCTCCGTACGGGAGCAGTTCGGGCGGCCGCTCGCCACCCGGCAGGCGGTGCAACTGCGGGCGGCGGACGCCTACATGGACACCGAGTCCATCCGGGTCACCGCCTACGAGGCGGCCTGGCGGTCCGACGCGGGCCTGGAGTGCGCGGAGGCGGCGCTGACCGCCGCCTGGTGGGCCTCGGAGGCCGGGAAACGGGTCGTGCACAGCGGCCAGCACCTCCACGGAGGCACGGGCGCCGACCTCGACCACCCCGTGCACCGGCACTTCCTGTGGGGCCGCCAGCTCGACGCCTACCTCGGTCACGGCACCGAACTCCTCGCCGAACTAGGCGACCTGCTCGCGAAGGGAGAGCCGGCGTGAAGCCCATGGAGGACCGGCCCGCGGTGCGGACCGGGGACGCGCTGCCGCCGCTGGAGATCCCGGTGACCCGCACCCTGATCGTGGCCGGGGCCGTCGCCTCCCGCGACTACCAGGACGTGCACCACGACGCCGAGGCCGCCCGGGAGAAGGGCTCCCCGGACGTCTTCATGAACATCCTCACCACCAACGGCCTCGTCGGCCGGTACGTCACCGACCACTTCGGTCCGGGCGCGGTGCTCCGCAAGGTCGCCATCCGGCTCGGCGCGCCCAACCACCCCGGCGACACGATGACCTTGACCGGCACCGTGACCGGGGTGACGGACGGCCCGGACGGCACCGCCCTCGCCCTGGTCCGCGTCGCCGGGGCGAACGGCCTCGGCCACCACGTCACCGGCACCGTCACCGTGGAGGTGCCCCGATGAGCCTGCGCCGCCCCGACGGCCTCGGCGGCCGGGCCGCCGTCGCCGGCATCGGCGCGACCGAGTTCTCCAAGGACTCCGGCCGCAGCGAACTCTCCCTCGCCGTCGAGGCGGTGCGCGCCGCGCTCGACGACGCCGGGCTCACCCCGGGGGACGTGGACGGGCTCGTCACCTTCACCATGGACACCAGCCCCGAGATCACCGTCGCCCAGGCGGCCGGCATCGGCGAGCTCTCCTACTTCTCCCGCGTCCACTACGGCGGCGGGGCCGCCTGCGCCACCGTCCAGCAGGCCGCGCTCGCCGTCGCGGCGGGCGTCGCCGAGGTCGTCGTCTGCTACCGGGCCTTCAACGAGCGGTCGGGCCGCCGCTTCGGTTCGGGCGTGCAGCGGCGCGAGCCGTCCGCCGAGGGCGCCGCGCTCGGCTGGCAGCTGCCCTTCGGGCTGCTCACCCCGGCCTCCTGGGTCGCCATGGCCGCCCAGCGCTACCTGCACGACCACGGGCTCACCCCGGAGGTCTTCGGGCACGTCGCCGTCACCGACCGGCGGTACGCGGCGACCAACCCGGCCGCCTGGTTCCACGGCAGGCCGATCACCCTCGCCGACCACGCGGCCTCCCGCTGGATCGCGGAGCCGCTCCGGCTCCTCGACTGCTGCCAGGAGACCGACGGCGGCCAGGCGATCGTCGTCACCACCACCGAGCGCGCCCGCGACCTGCGCCGCCCGCCCGCCGTCGTCCTCGCCGCCGCCCAGGGGGCGGGCCGCAAGCAGGAGGCCATGACCAGCTTCTACCGGGACGGGCTGAGCGGCCTGCCCGAGATGGGGGTCGTGGCGCGGCAGCTGTGGCAGACCTCGGGACTCCGCCCGTCCGACATCGACGTGGGCATCCTCTACGACCACTTCACCCCGTTCGTGCTCATGCAGCTGGAGGAGTTCGGCTTCTGCGGGCCGGGCGAGGGCGGGGACTTCGTCGCGGCGGACGCGCTGCCGATCAACACCCACGGGGGGCAGCTCGGCGAGGCCTACCTGCACGGCATGAACGGCATCGCCGAGGCGGTGCGGCAGCTGCGGGGCACCTCCGTGAACCAGATACCCGGCGCGGCCCGGGCCCTGGTCACGGCCGGCACCGGCGTGCCGACCTCGGGCCTGGTCCTGGGCACGGACACCTGACGCGCGACCCCGGCGCCGAGGTGACCCCGGCGCCGAGGTGACCCCGACGTCGAGGTGACCCCGACGTCCGACGTCGAGGTGACCCCGACGTCCGACGTCGAGGTGACCCCGACGCGGGGGCGACCCTGACCCCGGGGTGACGGCGGCTCCACCCAGAGGAGGTGGGGCCACCCCGAGGACTCCGACCTGAGGGGGAGCCGGGTTCGGGACCTGGGGCCGATCCGCCCGGCACCCCGCCGCTCCTAGCGTGGAGCCATGACTCCGCCACCCACTGGCCCCGTCTGCGCCGGTGCCTCGACGGCCGCCACCCGGCCCGCACAGCGCACGGCCCCGCGCACCTCCCCGCGCCAGGGCCCGCGCCCGTCCGCGTACCCCTCGTTCTCCTCGTTCGTGAAGGCGCGGCAGCCGCTGCTGCTGCGCACCGCCCGCTCGCTGACCGCGAACCCGAGCGACGCCGAGGACCTGCTCCAGACCGCGCTCACCAAGACCTTCGTGGCCTGGGAGCGGATCGAGGACCACCGGGCCCTCGACGGGTACGTGCGCCGGGCGCTGGTGAACACCCGCACCTCGCAGTGGCGCAAGCGCAAGGTCGAGGAGTTCGTCTGCGAGGAGCTGCCCGAGCCCGCCGGCCCGGGCGAGCCGGACCCGGCCGAGCGCCAGGTCCTGCACGACGCCATGTGGCGCGCCGTGATGAAGCTCCCGGAGCGGCAGCGGCAGATGGTCGTCCTGCGGTACTACGAGGACCTCAGCGAGGCCCAGACGGCCGAGGTGCTCGGGGTCTCCGTGGGCACGGTGAAGAGCGCGGTCTCCCGCGCCCTGGGCCGCCTGCGCGAAGACCCGGAACTCACGGCGGACCTCGCCGCCTGAGCCCCGCCCGGCGGGCCCGTCACCCGACCACGGACCGGCCCACGGACCGGCCCACGACCGGCCCACGGGCCTCGGACCGGCGAGCCCGTCACCCGTGGATCACCCGCGAACCGCCCGCGAACCGCCCGCGGATCACCCGCGAACCGCCCCCGGACCAGGGACGTCCGGCCCGTCGCCCTCGGTGTGCCCTTGGCATCTGCCAGTGATCACTGGCAATTTCGGTACTCCCGGGTAGTGACATACCGCTCGGTACGTGCGCAGAATCTGCACATCCTTACTGCCACGTAGCGCCCACCGGGAGGACGCCCCGTGTACAGCACCATGCAGGACGTACAGCTCACCATCAGCCGCATCCTCGAGCACGGCCGGCGGGTCCACGGCGGGTCCACCGTCACGACCTGGACCGGTGAGCCGGAGCCGCAGCGCCGCACCTACGCGGAGATCGGCGACCGCGCCGCCCAGCTGGCCAACGCGCTCCGCGACGAGCTGGGAGTCCGGCCGGGCGAGGCGACGGCGACGCTGATGTGGAACAACGCGGAGCACGTCGAGGCGTACTTCGCGCTGCCGTCCATGGGCGCCGTCCTGCACACCCTCAACCTGCGGCTTCCCCCCGAGCAGCTGGTCTTCATCGTCAACCACGCCGCCGACCGGGTCGTCCTCGTCAACGGTTCGCTGCTCCCCCTGCTCGCCCCGCTCCTGCCGCACCTGCCGACGGTCGAGCACGTCGTCGTCGCAGGTCCCGGCGACCGCTCGCTCCTGGAGGGCGCCGCCCCGCGCGTCCACGAGTACGAGGAGCTGATCGCCGGCCGTCCGACCACCTACGACTGGCCCGAGCTGGACGAGCGCACGGCCGCCGCCATGTGCTACACCTCCGGCACCACCGGCGACCCGAAGGGCGTCGTCTACTCCCACCGCTCGATCTACCTGCACTCCATGCAGGTGAACATGGCCGAGTCGATGGGCCTCACGGACAAGGACACGACCCTGGTCGTCGTCCCCCAGTTCCACGTCAACGCCTGGGGCCTGCCGCACGCCACCTTCATGACCGGCATCAACATGCTCATGCCGGACCGTTTCCTCCAGCCCGCCCCGCTCGCCGAGATGATCGAGCGCGAGAAGCCGAGCCACGCCGCCGCCGTCCCCACCATCTGGCAGGGCCTGCTCGCCGAGGTCACCGCCAACCCGCGCGACCTCTCCTCCATGAAGCAGGTCACCATCGGCGGCGCCGCCTGCCCGCCCTCCCTCATGGAGGCGTACGACAGGCTCGGCGTCCGCCTCTGTCACGCCTGGGGCATGACGGAGACCTCCCCGCTCGGCACGATGGCGAATCCGCCGGCCGGGCTGACCCCGGAGGAGGAGTGGCCGTACCGCGTCACGCAGGGACGGTTCCCCGCCGGAGTCGAGGCCCGCCTCGTCGGCCCCGGCGGCGACCACCTGCCCTGGGACGGCGAGTCGGCCGGCGAGCTGGAGGTGCGCGGCACCTGGATCGCCGGCGCGTACTTCGGTGGCGTGGGCGCCGACCCGATCCGCCCCGAGGACAAGTTCAGCGAGGACGGCTGGCTGAAGACCGGTGACGTCGGCGTGATCAGCCCCGACGGCTTCCTCACCCTCACCGACCGCGCCAAGGACGTCATCAAGTCCGGCGGCGAGTGGATCTCCAGCGTCGAGCTGGAGAACGCGATCATGGCCCACCCGGCCGTCGCCGAGGCCGCCGTCGTCGCGGTCCCCGACGAGAAGTGGGGCGAGCGCCCGCTCGCGACCGTCGTCCTCAAGGAGGGCGAGACCGCCGACTACGCGACCCTGCGGGACTTCCTCGCCACCGAGGGCGGCATCGCCAAGTGGCAGCTGCCGGAGCGCTGGGCGATCGTGCCCGCCGTCCCGAAGACCAGCGTCGGCAAGTTCGACAAGAAGGTCATCCGCAGGCAGTACGCGGAGGGCGAGCTGGACGTCACCCAGCTGTAAGCCGGCCCGGGCCAGCTCGAGCCGGTCTGGTCCGGTCTGGTCCGGTCTGGTCCGGTCTGAACAGGACTGAGCCGGTGCCGGGAAGAGGGGGAGGACGCCGAAAGGGCCCTCCCCCTCTCCTCAGTTGGTGCCTATCTTCGCCAGCAGGTCGACGATCCGGGCCTGGACCTCGGCGCTGTTGGAGCGCTCGGCCAGGAAGAGGACCGTCTCGCCGGAGGACAGCTCGGGCAGCTTCCCGGCGTCGAGGTCGGTCGAGGTGTAGACGACCAGCGGGGTGCGGTTGAGCTGCCCGTTCGCCCGCAGCCAGTCGATGATCCCGGCCCGCCGGCGGCGCACCTGCATGAGGTCCATGACCACCAGGTTCGGCCGGGTCTCGCCGGCCAGCGCCACCGCCTCGGTGTCCGTGGCGGCGCGCACGACCTGCATCCCGCGCCGCTCCAGGGTGGCGGCGAGGGCGTCCGCGATGTGCTCGTTCTCCTCGATGACCAGCACCCGGGAGGGGTGCTGCTCGCTGTCGCGCGGGGCGAGCGCCTTGAGCAGGACGGCGGGATCGGCGCCGTACGCCTCCTCCCGGCCCGCCTGCCCGAGCCCGGCCGCGAGCAGCACCGGCACCTCGGCGGCGACGGCCGCCTGGCGCAGCGACTGGAGCGCGGTCCGGGTGATGGGCCCGGTCAGCGGGTCGACGAAGAGCGCGGCCGGGAAGGCGGCGATCTGCGCGTCGACCTCCTCGCGGGAGTGCACGATCACCGGCCGGTAGCCGCGGTCGCTCAGCGCCTGCTGGGTGGAGACGTCGGGCGCGGGCCAGACGAGCAGCCGGCGCGGGTTGTCGAGCGGCTCCGGGGGCAGTTCGTCGTCGACGGGCAGCGGCGCGGGCCGGTTGACGACCTCGACCGCGCCGCCGGGACCGTCGAGCGGCTCGGGCCCCTCGGCGGACCCCTCGGCGGGCGCCCCTATCGCGTACGCGCGCCCCCGCCCCTCGGACCCGGCGGCGTGCGGCAGCCCGACCGGCTCCGGTACGGACGCGGACGCGGGTGCGGCGGCGGGGAGCTGAGCAGGGGCCTGGCCCGCGGCCGGGGCCGGGACCGGGGCCGGAGGGTCGAGCTCCGGCGGCGTCGCGAGCTTGCGGCGCCGGCCCGAGCCGTTCGACGACGCGGCCACGGGCGTCCCGGCCTGCGCCGGCGGCGCGAAGGGCACGCCCTGCCCGAGCGTGCGCACGCTGAACGCCCGCCCCTGCGTGGAGTCCTTCGGCAGCGGCGCCGCGGGCGGGACGGGGCCCGGCAGGGGCCTCGGGGCCGGGGCCGGGGTCGGCCTCGGTGCCGGGGTCGGCATCGGAAGCTCGGGGGGCAGCGGGACGGAACCGGTGCCGTTGCCGGTACCGACGCCGGTGTCGTGCGTGGGCGTGGCCGCCGGACCGACCGGCGGTACGGCCGACGGCGCGACCGGCGGTACGGCCGGCGGTACGGCCGACGGCGCGACCGGCGGTACGGCGTGGGGCGGCACGGGCCCGGCAACCGGTACGGGCCCGGCAGCCGGTACGGGCCCGGCAGCCGGTGCGGGCCCGGCAGCCGGTGCGGGCCCGGCAGCCGGTGCGGGCCCGGCAGCCGGTGCCAGACCGGCGGGCGGGACCGCAGTGGTCGGGGGGACCGCAGTGGCCGGGGGGACCGAGGCGGCCGGGGGGACCGCGGTGGCCCCCGGGCCCGCAGTGGCCGCCGGGACCTCCGTGACCGGTGCGGCCGGTGCGGCCGGCGCGGCCGGAAGGGGATGCGGCTGCGGGGGAGTGTGGCCGGCGGGCACGTCCCGGACGGGCCCGTGCTGCTGCTGGTGGTCGTCGGTCCCGGCCCCGGCCCCGTCCCGTACGGCCTCCGGCTCCTCGCGGTCGGCCTCGGCCGGCGGCAGCGCGAACGGCGTCCGGGGACCCGCCTCCGCGGCGGCGGCCCGCTCCTGCGCGGCGGCGAGCGCGCGCCGGCGGCGTCCGGTCGGCCGCTCGGCGGCCTCGGGACCCTCCAGGGAGGCCACGGCCAGCGCCCCCTGCGGCGCGGTCGGCAGCGCCGGGGCCAGCGCGGGAGCACCGGCCGGCTCGACGGGAACGCCCTGCGGCGGCACGGCGGCGCCGAGCGCGGGCCGCTCCTGCGCGCCCTCGGCGGCGGTCACCACGGCGCCCTCTGCGGGGCGGCCCCGGCGGCGTCCGGTCGGCCCGGCGCCCGTGGACTGCTGGGCGGGGATCAGTTCGGCGGGGCCCGCGGCCTCCTCCGTACGGGCGCGGCGGCGTCCGCCGCCCGTGGCCGGCACGGCGACGGCCCCGGCGCCGCCCTCCGGGGAGACCGGGCTCTCCAGGAACGCGTCGGTGGACCCGCGCCGGGCCCGGCGCCGCCCGGAACCGCCCGCGGTCCCGCCGTCACCGGAATCCTGCGCGGGACCGGAAGCCTGAGCGGGCAGCGCGGGTACGCCACCTGCCGGAGCCTCCTCCGGCCCCGGCGCGGCCTTCGGCGCGATGCCCCGAGCGGTCTCCGGCTCGGCAGCCCCGGTCTCCGCCCCGGTCTCCGGACCGGACTCGGGCTCCTGCGCCGCGGGCTTCCGCTCCGCTGCGGGAACGGTTCCCCGCCCCGCCCCGATCGGCACCTCCAGGACGTACGCGCCGCCGCTCGTCCCCGGCACCTCGTGGGTCTGCACGACACCGCCGTGCGCCGTCACGATGCCGCGCACGATGGGCCCGTGGACCGGGTCGCCGCCCGCGTACGGACCGCGGACCTCGATGCGGACGACCTCGCCGCGCTGCGCCGCCGCGACCACGATCGTCGAGTCGGCGGGGGTGGCCACGCCCTGCGCCGAGGCGCGGGTCTTGCCGGTGGCGTCGACCCCGGCCACGTCCGCGACGAGGTGGGCGAGCGCGGTCGTCAGCCGGCCGGCGTCGACCTCGGCCTCGATCGGCGGCGCGTGCACGGCGAACTGCGCGCGGCCCGGGCCGATCAGCTCCACGGCCGCGTCGATGCCGCCGGTCACGATCCCGTCGAGCAGCGCGACCTTCCGGTCCAGCTCCTCCTCGCCCGCGTCCAGCCGCTGGTAGCCGAGGACGTTGTCGACGAGCGCGGTCATCCGGGCGTACCCGGCGACCAGGTGGTGCAGCACCTGGTTGGCCTCGGGCCACAGCTGCACGCCGTCGTCGGCCGCCAGCGAACCCAGCTCGGCGCGCAGCTCCTCCAGGGGACCGCGCAGCGAGTCGGCCAGTACGGCGGTCAGCTGGGCGTGCCGGGAGGCGAGCGCCGCGTACTTCTCCGCCTGCGCCTCGCGCTCGGCGGCGTGCCGCTCGGCCAGGTCGGCCAGCTCGGCGGCGTGCTTCTCGACCAGCTCCTGGTGCGGCCTGCGGTCGGTGAAGGTCATGACGGCGCCGACGAGCTGGTCCCCGTCCCGCACCGGAGCGGTCGTCAGGTCGACCGGCACGCGGTCGCCGGCCTTCGACCACAGCACCTGGCCGCGCACCCGGTGCTTGCGGCCGGACTTGAGGGTGTCGGCGAGGGGGGACTCCTCGTACGGGAACGGCGTGCCGTCGGCGCGCTTGGCGAGGATCAGCGGGTGCAGCTCGGCGCCGCCGAGCTCGCCGGCCCGGTAGCCGAGGATCTGCGCGAAGGCGGGGTTCACCAGGACGACCCGGCCGTCGGTGTCCGTGCCGACGACGCCCTCGGAGGCGGCCCGCAGGATCATCTCGGTCTGCCGCTGCGAGCGGGCCAGCTCGGCCTCGGTGTCGAGGGTGCCGGTGAGGTCGCGGACGACGAGCATCAGCAGCTCGTCGCCGGTGTAGCTGCTGTACGAGTCGTACGCCTCGCGCCCGTCCTCCAGGCTCGCGCTGGTCACCTCCACCGGGAACTCGCCGCCGTCCGTGCGGCGGGCGATCATCCGGGTCGGCGTGGTCCGGCCGCGCTCGTCCGCCGGGTCGGGGCGGCGCATCGAGCCGGGGATCAGGCGCGAGTCGAAGGACGGCAGCAGATCGAGCAGCCCGCGCCCGACGAGCGCGGTGCCGGGGGTCTCGAACATGCCGAGCGCGATGGTGTTGGCGTTGACGACCGTGCCGTTGCAGTTGACGAGCACGAGGCCGTCGGGGAGGGCATCGAGTATGGCTGCGAGGCGAGCAGCGCCTCGGGATGGCCTGCTGCTCACGACGACGCTTCCTCCCTGACGCCTGCAATTGCCTGCGGGCCGTGCCCGCGGTGTGCGCCGTCCGGCATGTGCCGTGACGGCGGGCCGGCCCCATCTTGCCCCTCGGGCGGCGGCCCTGTCACTGAGGGAGTCTAACGGCGCCCCCGGTCCTCAGCTCCGGACGCTCGGAAGGAGTGGTTCCACGTTCTCCCAGCGAGCGATCTCGCAGCCGTTCGCGCGGGAGAAACGGGCGTCGATCCGCCGCCCCTGCCAGGTGCCCGTCACCTGGGCGGTCACCGGGCCGCCGTACACCTGCGCGCACAGCGCGTCCGCCGGCACCGGCGCGAAGGGGTCCTCCCCGGCGCGCGCGAAGCCCTCCAGGCGCTCGCAGGCCCGCCCGGCCGCCGGATGGTCGCCCTGCGGACGGTCGTCACAGGTCAGCTTCCAGCTCCCCTCGGCGGCCGGGTTCCCGCTGCCGGTGACGGTCACCGTCAGCGAGTCGGGCGGCGAGAGCAGCGGCAGCGGCGGCAGCGGCACGGCCGAGGCGGCACCGGCGGCGGTGCCGGCGAGCCCGGCGGCGAGGGCGGCGGCGAGAACGAGACGGCGCAGTGCCATGGAGGGACTCCGGGTGCGTGCGTACGGGCAGGGGGATCGGGCGGTACGGGAATCGGCGGGGCGTCACGGGCGGGGCACCCCACCACCCCTCTAACGCTCCGGCCCCGCGGGCGTTGCGCAACCGGGGTGCGCCGGGCGGGGGCGGCACCGGCCACGGCACGGGTCACGGCACGGGTCACGGCACCGGCCACGGCACGGGTCGCGGTGCCGGTCGCGGTGTCGTGCCGGTGCCGGTGCGGGAGGCGCCCCGGGGCGCGCCGAGGGCTTTGCCCTGGGCCCCGCCCGCCTAGTACGGTGAAAGCGATTGGTGACACCAGGCTCGCCTGTGTCATCATCTGCACGCACCTTCCGCGCATGCGCGGGGTGCGAGGAGGCGTCGCCTAGTCCGGTCTATGGCGCCGCACTGCTAATGCGGTTTGGGTTTTACCGCCCATCGAGGGTTCAAATCCCTCCGCCTCCGCCCTCAGGAAGCCCCGGCCCCACGGCCGGGGCTTCCGCCGTTCCCGGACCGTTCTCCCCCGCCCTCTTGCCAGG
Source organism: Streptomyces sp. NPDC014656 (assembly GCF_043084305.1). Lineage (NCBI taxonomy): Bacteria > Bacillati > Actinomycetota > Actinomycetes > Kitasatosporales > Streptomycetaceae > Streptomyces > Streptomyces sp. NPDC014656. Next base: position 115,491 of record NZ_JBIBZN010000015.1, on the reverse strand, counting down.
GGGGCACCACCCGGCCGACTCACCTGTGACCCCGGTCTCTTCCGGCCCCTCCAGCCCCGTTCCGCCCGCTGGAACCCCCCGCTCCACCCTGCCGGCCGGCGACCCCTCCGGCGACGTTTCCGCAGGTCAGATGGGGTGAGCTAATCGGATTTCACATGACGCCGGGACTCATGTAATGTTCTTCCTGTCGCCGGGACAGCGGGCCGAAAGGGCCGGGAAACGGAGACAAGAACTAAAAACAAGCACTCGTAGCTTAACGGATAGAGCATCTGACTACGGATCAGAAGGTTGCAGGTTCGAATCCTGCCGAGTGCACATAGATGAGAGGCCCGGACGAGAGTCCGGGCCTCTTGCGTTGCCGGGGGCGTACAACCTTCCGGGGGGCTCCTCGGTCTTGAGGGCGTGGCGGAATCCGTCGCATTCGCCGTGGTCCTTCGAGGAGGAACCTGTCGTGACACGCCCCTGGTCGTCCCGTCTCCGGCTCGGCGCCGTCGCCGTCGCGGTCGCCTCCACCGCCGTCGCGGGCGGGCTCGCCCTGCCCGGGGCCGCGGTGGCCGCACCCGGGGCGGAGGTCGCGGCGGAGGCCGCGGACGGTGTCGTCGTACCGTTCCGGGCCGACGCGCGGCTCGTCTCCTCCGGGCCCACCGGCTTCCTGTCCACCGTCGGGGACACCCACTACTGGACGCGGTACGCCGACGGGGTGGAGACCCCGCTGCCGCGGAAGGGAGCGGGGGCCTACCGGGCCTCGGCGCAGAGCGACGTCCTCGTGTGGAACGAGGGCATGCGGTACTTCGTCCACGACCTGGCCCGGGGCGTCGATGCCGAACCCGTCGTCATCGACAGCGCGTACGAGCTGCGCGGGGTCAACGGGTCGACGCTCGTCATGCGCGACGGCGCCGACGGCGTCCACCTCGTCAGCCGCGCCCCCGGCGGCGACGTCGTCGACCGGGCCGTCGGCGGTCTGCCGGCGGGCGCCGTCCGGCACGTGTACTCCACCGCTCCCGGCGCGTTCGCGGTGCAGACCGCCGGCACGGAGTTCCTGAAGGACAGGCTCTCGGTGGTCGACGTCGCCACGGGCGCCGTCACCGCCACCTACGACGTGCACTCCCACACCGACACCGCACAGGTCTCGGCGGAGTACGTCGCCTGGCGGCCGGGCCCGGACTCGACGATGGTGGCCGACCGGAGTGGGGGAGCTCCCGTGCGGTGGTCGTCCTGGGGGCTCCTCCTGCCGGGCGGGTGGATGACCGTGGGCGACGGCTTCGGGCTGAGCCCGCTCGGCGGCGGCGAGACCGTCTACGCCCTGGACTCCGCGCGGCAGGTCGTCGTCGGGGGCGACGGCACGGCCCTCGTGCACGGCGGCACGCTCGCCGACGGCGTCGGGCTGTTCAGGGTCTCCGTCGGCGCGGACGGGAAGCCGGACGTGCGGAAGGTCGCCGACACCGGCGAGCGGCTCGACCTCACGGTGAAGAGCGAGACCGTGCCGACCGTGGTGGACTTCGACCGCGAGCCCCGCCAGGAGATGAGCTGGGGGTTCAACCACCGGGACGTGAGCCTGACGGTCGAGCTCACCCACACCGCCACCGGCCGGAAGACGACCCTCAGATCCTGGTGGGCACCGGACGAGTTCGAGGCCCACGTGGCCTGGGACGGCCTCTCCGAGAAGTACTTCGGGGCCCCCAACGGCGCCCACACCTGGAAGATGACGACGGAGAGCGTCTTCGGGACCTCGGTCACCCGCAGCGGCGCGCTCACCGTGGTCCGCGGCACCAGGCAGCGGGACTTCACCGACAACGGCGTCGCGGACGTGCTCGTCCGCGACGCCGCCGGGAAGCTGTCCTCCTACGAGGTCTCCCAGCTCCAGGCGTTGGGGCGGGACTACGACTGCTGGGAGGAGGGCTGCCGGCCGGTGCTGGGCGCGACCACCCCGACGACGCTCGGCACCGGGTGGAACACGTACACGCTGATGGCCTCGCCCGGGAACGCGGCCGGCGGCGCGGCCGACGACATCGTCGGGCGGGACCGGGACGGCGTGCTGTGGCTGCACCGGAGCGAGCAGGGGAAGCTGGTGCCGCGCACCAAGGTCGGCGGCGGCTGGCAGGTCTACAACAAGATCGTCGGCGGGTCGGACCTCGACGGCGACGGGCGCGGCGACCTTCTGGCCACCGACACCTCCGGAGTCCTGTGGCTCTACACCTCGACCGGCTCCGCCACCCGGCCCTTCGACGCGCGCAAGAGGATCGGCGGCGGCTGGCAGCAGTACAACCTCCTCGTCGCGCCCGGGAACGTCGCCGGAGCCACCGGCGGGGACCTCCTCGCCCGCGACAGGGACGGCGTCCTCTGGATGTACCTCGGCAAGGGCGACGGCACCTTCACCGCCCGCCGCAAGGTCGGCGGCGGCTGGCAGAAGTACACCCACGTCGCCCCGGCCGGGCTGAACAGCAGGGGCGTGGCCGATCTCTTCGCCACGGGGCCCGCCGGCTCCGCGATCCACTACGGCCTCGGCAACACGAGCACGCCCTTCGCGGCCGCCTCCAAGGTGCCCGTGAACGGGGACTCCACCACGTACAAGTCGGTCTTCTGACCTTTTCCCCGGCGGGCGTTGCCAGGGGCGGGGCAGGTGGGGTTAGGTTCTGATGATCGTATTTTTTGTCTGAAAGTGGGGGGTAAGGGCATGGCGCTCTTCGGCAACGCGCACGCGATCGATCCGGCGCAGGCGCAGCAGGACTACGCGCGGCTGCTCGGGCAGGGGGAGCAGGTGCACGCCGCGTACCTGCTGATCCGCGACGTCATCTTCTTCACGGACCGGCGGCTCGTGCTGGTCGACAAGCAGGGCATCACCGGCAAGAAGGTCGAGTACCACTCGATCCCGTACCGGAGCATCACGCACTTCGCCGTCGAGACGGCCGGCACCTTCGACCTCGACGCCGAGCTGAAGATCTGGATCTCGGGTCAGCAGCTGCCCGTCACCAAGACGTTCACCAAGGGCGTGGACATCTACGAGGTGCAGGCGATCCTCACGCAGTTCGTCGCCCGCTGACGCACGGCGAGACTCGTACGGAGGCCCCGGGTTTGCCCGGGGCCTTCCACTTTCGGGTGAACCCATCTGATTTGCATGTCAGTTGAATATGCCTTCGGCCTAGCGTGCGGGTGGAGGTGATCATCGTTGGACGCGATCGACATCGATGACTTCGTACGGGCCGCCGCGGGAGGCCGGTTGAGGCGGCTGACCGCCGTCGACGGGGCGCACTGGTTCCCCGTCGTGGACGTGGCCCGGAGGCTGGGGTACGCGGGACCGCGCGAGGCGCTGCGGAGCGTGGCGCTGCCCGCCTGGTGCCTCGCGCCGGCCCGTGAGCTGGCCCCGAGTCCGGACATACTCGCGCGCAGCGGCATCCGCGGCACCGCGCGCATGGTGAGCCTCCCCGGGCTCGTGCAGCTCGTCACCGCCTGCCGCTCGCCCGAGGCCGGGCCGTTCCGGGCCTGGGTGGGCGAGCTGGTGGCCGAGGTGCAGCGGCACGGCGGCTACGGCCTCGAACCGGCGCCGGCGCACGGCGGGTCCGTGCTGCCGCCCGAACTCGTCGACGTCCTGGTCCGGCTGGAAGGACGGTTCGACGAGGGCGCCGCCGACCTCGCCGACTACGCGGAGCTGCTGCGCGAGACGCGGCACAGCCTCTCAAGGGTCGCCGACTCCCTTGAGCGGTCCTTCGCCGTCCCCCGGCAGCGGGGCGCCGAGGGCCCGCCCCGGCTCAGCGCGCGGGAGCTCGTCGAGTCCTGGGAGATCAGCGGCGACATGCGGGCCGTCGCCAGCTTCCTCGCCCCCGCCCTCGTCCGCGGCGGGGTCCGCTGCCGGCCCCAGGACGTCACCCGCCGCACCGGGCTCTCCGGCGAGCGCGTCCGCGACTGCGTCCGGCTGCTCATCGAGCGGGGCTGCATGCGCGAGGTCGGCGACCCCTGCCCGGACGGCACCCGGATCTACGTCCTGCCCTGAGGGGGAGGATGGGAGCGGCGGGACAGGGACGCGGGAGGTGACCGGCCGTGTGGCGGAGTGGCGGCGTCGGATGGCGCGGGGGATCAGCCGTGCTGCGGTGGTGGGGCGGACGCACGAGCCCCGTCGCGTACGGGCGGGGGCTCGTCTTCCGGGCCGTGGGAGGACGGGTCTGCGCGGGGGCGCGGGGGAGCGGCTGCCCCGTCGCCGCCGCCGTGCCCGGACGGTCCACCGGCGGGCTCTGCCCCGAGTGCGCCCGGCTCGACCGGGCCCGCTCCGTGGCCGCCGACACCTTCGCCGACGACCCCCGGCCCTACCGCGTGTACCTCGCCTGGTTCGGGCCCGGCACCGTCAAGGTCGGCATCACCGGCGAGCACCGGGGGTCCGCGCGCCTCCTCGAACAGGGCGCCGTCGCCTTCTGCTGGCTCGGACGCGGACCGCTGATGGCCGCCCGGCGGACGGAGGAGGTGCTGCGGCAGGCGCTCGGCGTGCCCGACCGGGTGCCGTACGACCGGAAGCGGGCGCTGCGGGCCGCCCTCCCGGACACCGGCGCCCGGGCCGCGGAGATCGAGGAGCTGTACGGGCGGGCGCTGGGCGTCGGGGGGTGGGGCGAGACGCTGGAGGCGCTGCCGTTCGCGGCGCACGACCACGGGGACGCCTTCGGCCTCGGGGAGCTGCCCGCGCTCGACGGGACGGTCGCCGAGCTCGTGGACGGCGGGGTCGTCACCGGGCGGGTGCTCGCCGCCGCCGGGCCCGATCTGCACCTGCTCGCCCCCGGCGGGCGCCACCTCGTGCTCGACGGGCGGCTGCTCGGCGGGTGGGGGCTGGAGCGGGGCGGGGAGGACGACGCCTGGAGCGTGCCGGTGGGCCGCGCACCCCTCGGGGACGGCGCCGGCCAGGACGGACTGTTCTGATCGTAAAGTCTTGGATCCCTTTGACCGGCGGCCGTGGACAGCGCCCGGCCCGCCCGGCGAGGGTGATCGCATGACGCAGAAGCTGGTCTCCGGGCTGGAACCGCCCTACTACACCGCCGTGTTCACCTCCCTGCGGCCCGACGCCCCCGAGGGGTACGCCGAGACGGCCGCCGAGCTGCGCGAGCGGGTCGCCGGCGTGCCCGGCTTCCTCGGGTACGAGTCCGCCCGCACGCCCGGCGGCATCGGCATCACCGTGGCCTACTTCCGTGACCTGGAGGCGCTCGACACCTGGCGCCTGGACACCGCGCACGCGGCGGCGAAGAAGTACGGGCGGGACCACTGGTACGAGGCGTACAGCGTCCACATCGGGAAGGTCGAGCGGAGTTACGGCTATGAGCGGGAGTGAGACCACCACCGCCCGGGAGACGGAGAGCGGCCGGGAGGCGGAGTTCGACCAGGAGCCGGGGAGCGAGGCGGCGCTCGTCCGGGAGCTGACCGCGCGGCTCGGGCTGCCCGGGCTTGTCGACGTGCACACCCACTTCATGCCGAAGAACGTCCTCGACAAGGTCTGGGCGTACTTCGACGCCGTCGGGCCGCTGACCGGACAGCCCTGGCCCATCACCTACCGCGAGGAGGAGGACCGGCGTGTCGAGCTGCTGCGCGGCTTCGGGGTGCTCGCCTTCACCTCGATGCTCTACCCGCACAAGCCCGGAATGGGCGCCTGGCTCAACGCCTGGGCCGCGGACTTCGCCGCGCGGACGCCCGGCTGCCTGCACACCGCGACCCTCTTCCCCGAGCCGGAGGCCGCCGCCTACGTGCGGCAGGCCCTCGACGCCGGGGCCCGGGTCTTCAAGGTGCACCTCCAGGTCGGCGGCTTCGACCCGAACGACCCGCTGCTCGACGAGGTGTGGGGGCTGCTGGCCGAGAGGGGGACGCCGGTCGTCATCCACTGCGGTTCCGGGCCCGCGCCCGGCGCCTTCACCGGTCCCGGACCGGTCGGGGCGCTGCTGGCCCGGTACCCGCGGCTGCGGCTGGTCGTGGCGCACATGGGCATGCCGGAGTACGAGGACTTCCTCGGGCTCGCGGAGCGGTACGAGGGCGTGCGGCTGGACACCACCATGGCGTTCACCGACTTCAGCGAGCGGCTGGCGCCCTTCCCGCCCGACGCGCTGGGGCGGCTCGCCGGCCTCCAGGACCGGGTCCTGCTCGGCTCCGACTTCCCGAACATCCCGTACCCGTACGTCCACCAGCTCCACGCCCTCGAACGGCTCGGGCTCGGCGACGACTGGCTCCGGGCGGTCCTCCACGACAACGGAGCCGCGATGTTTCACGTGAAACCCTGACCCGGAGGAGGCCGCGGCTTTCTCAGGGAATTCACAGGAAAGCGAAAGGGCGATCTCAGCGGCGGCGGCGAGCGTGGAGCCATGACCGTCACCACTCGCAGCACTTCAGCCCGCCGCGGCACCCGCGCCGATCTGCTCCGTGCCGACGGCACCGCCGTCCGCGTCCTCGTCGTGGACGACGAGGCGTCCCTCTCCGAACTGCTCTCGATGGCCCTGCGCTACGAGGGCTGGCAGGTCCGCAGCGCCGGCGACGGGGCCGGTGCCCTGCGGGCCGTGCGCGAGTTCCGGCCCGACGTCGTCATCCTGGACATCATGCTCCCGGACGTCGACGGGCTCAGCCTGCTCGGCTCGATCCGGCGCGAGCTGCCCGAGGTGCCGGTCCTCTTCCTGACGGCGAAGGACGCCGTCGAGGACCGGATCGCGGGACTCACCGCCGGCGGCGACGACTACGTCACCAAGCCGTTCAGCCTGGAGGAGGTCGTCGCCCGGCTGCGCGGCCTGATCCGGCGCTCCGGAGCCGCGCAGGCCCGCAGCGAGTCCGTGCTCGCGGTCGGCGACCTCACCCTCGACGAGGACAGCCACGAGGTCACCCGGGGCGGCGACTCGATCCACCTCACCGCGACCGAGTTCGAGCTGCTGCGCTACCTCATGCGCAACCCGCGCCGGGTGCTGAGCAAGGCGCAGATCCTCGACCGGGTCTGGTCGTACGACTTCGGCGGCCAGGCCAACGTCGTCGAGCTCTACATCTCCTACCTGCGCCGGAAGATCGACGCCGGACGCGCGCCGATGATCCACACCCGGCGGGGGGCCGGTTACCTCATCAAGCCGGGGGAGTAGCCCCTCATGCGCCTGCGCACCCGGCGGCCCTGGTCCCTGCGGACGCGGCTGGTGGTCTCCGCCGTCGCGCTGATCGCGGTCGTCGCGGCCGTCATCGGCACCATCACCACCATCGCGTACCGCTCCTACCTCTACGACCGGGCCGACGAGCAGCTGACGGCGCTCGCCCAGCGGGCCGCCGGGCCGCCGGCCGTGCCCTTCGGGCCGGACCCGGGCCGGGACCGCGAACCCCTCGCCTTCCTCGGCACGCCGGGCTCCCCGATCGGCACCCTCGGCGCCGTCGTGGACGGCGGGAAGGTCACCGAGGCGGGGTACTCGACGGAGGTCGCCGGCAGCGGCACCGGCGACGGGCCCCGCTTCCCCGTCGAGGAACTGGACGCGGCGCAGGAGGACGCGCTCGCCGGCGTGCCCCGCGACGGCCGGGCGCACACCGTCGAACTGCCCGGCGGCCTCGGTCCGTACCGCGTCGTGTACGCCGAGGGCGTCCACGGCACCTTCCTCGCCGGCATCCCGCTCACCGAGGTCGAGAACGCCCTCTCCACCCTCGTCCTCGTCGAACTCAGCCTCACCGGCGCCTCGCTCGCCGCCGCCTCGCTCGCCGGGACGGTGCTCGTGCGGATCGCGCTCCGGCCGCTGCGCCGGGTCGCCGCCACCGCCTCCCAGGTCGCCCGGCTGCCGCTGCACAGCGGCGAGGTCGCGCTCCACCAGCGGGTCCCGGAGGCCGAGGCCGATCCGCGGACCGAGGTCGGGCAGGTCGGCGCCGCGCTCAACCGGATGCTCGACCACGTGCACGCGGCCCTCGACGCCCGCCAGCAGAGCGAGACCCGGGTCCGGCGGTTCGTCGCCGACGCCAGCCACGAACTGCGCACCCCCCTCGCCTCCATCCGCGGCTACGCCGAACTCACCCGCCGCGGCCGGGAGGAGTGCGGGCCCGACACCCGGCACGCGCTCGGCCGGATCGAGTCCGAGGCCACCCGCATGACCGGTCTGGTCGAGGACCTCCTCCTGCTCGCCCGGCTCGACGCCGGACGCCCCCTCTCGGACGAGGAGACCGACCTCGTCCCCCTGGTCGTGGACGCCGTCGGCGACGCCCGCGCCGCCGGGCCCGACCACCACTGGCGCCTCGAACTGCCCGGGGAGGCCGGGTCGCCGGCCGTCCGCGGCGACGCCGCCCGGCTCCAGCAGGTGCTGCTCAACCTGCTGGCCAACGCCCGCACCCACACCCCGCCCGGGACCACCGTCACCGCGCGCGTGCGGGCCGAGGGCGCGGCCGTCGTCGTCGAGGTCCGGGACGACGGGCCCGGCATCCCGCCCGAGCTGCTGCCCGCCGTCTTCGAGCGCTTCGCCCGCGGCGACGCCTCCCGCTCCCGGCAGGCCGGCTCCACCGGGCTCGGCCTCGCCATCGTGCGGGCCGTCGTCGCCGCCCACGGCGGCGAGGTGACCGTCGAATCCGTCCCCGGACGGACCGTCTTCGCCGTCCGCCTCCCGGCCGGGACGGCGGATCCGAAGGCCCCGGGACCGCGCTCACAGGCGGATCCGAAAGCCCCCGGACCGCACTCACAGGCGGAGCACAGGCTGATCACACAGCCGTGACAGCGGGCCCGGCGAGGGTCGTGGACATGCGAACCCACACCCTCGCGGGGCCCGCGACGCAGGCCCCCGGCACCCTCCCCGCCCGGGAGCACCTGCCGGTGAGCGAAGCGGGCCGGCCCGTTCTGGACGTGGTGATCCCCGTCTACAACGAGGAGAAGGACCTGGAGCCGTGCGTCCGCCGGCTCCACGCGCACCTGAAGCGCACCTTCCCGTACGGCTTCCGCGTCACCGTCGCCGACAACGCCTCCACCGACGCCACGCCCGGCATCGCCGCCGCCCTCGCGGCCGAGGTGCCCGAGGTGCGGTCCGTGCGCCTCGAACAGAAGGGGCGCGGCCGGGCGCTGCGGACCGTGTGGTCGGCCTCCGACGCCCCCGTCCTCGCCTACATGGACGTGGACCTGTCCACCGACCTCAACGCGCTGCTCCCGCTGGTCGCGCCGCTGATCTCCGGCCACTCCGACCTGGCCATCGGCTCCCGGCTCGCCCGCTCCTCGCGGGTGGTGCGCGGGCCCAAGCGGGAGTTCGTCTCCCGCGCCTACAACCTGATCCTGCGCGGTTCGCTCGCCGCCCGCTTCTCCGACGCGCAGTGCGGCTTCAAGGCGATCCGGCGGGATGTCGCCGAGCGGCTGCTGCCGATGGTCGAGGACACCGGCTGGTTCTTCGACACCGAGATGCTCGTGCTCGCGGAGCGGGCCGGGCTGCGGATCCACGAGGTGCCGGTCGACTGGGTCGACGACCCCGACTCGACCGTGCACATCGTGAAGACCGCCACCGACGACCTGAAGGGCGTATGGCGGGTCGGACGGGCGCTCGCGACCGGCTCGCTGCCGCTGGACCGGCTCGCCCGGCCCTTCGGCGACGACCCGCGCGACCGGGACCTCTCCGGCGTCCCCGGCGGACTCGCCCGCCAGCTGGTCGGCTTCTGCGTGGTCGGCGTGCTCTCCACGCTCCTCTACCTCGCCCTCTACTCCCTCTTCCGGCAGGGCGCGGGCGCCCAGATCGCCAACGCCGCCGCCCTCCTCGTCTCCGCCGTCGCCAACACGGCCGCCAACCGCCGGCTCACCTTCGGCGTCCGCGGCCGCGACCGGGCCGTCCGCCACCAGGCGCAGGGGCTCGTGGTCTTCGCCATCGGCCTCGCCCTGACCAGCGGCTCGCTCGCCGCGCTCGGCGCGGCCACCGGCGATCCCGCGCACTCCACCGAACTCGCGGTGCTGGTCGTCGCCAACCTCGCCGCGACCGTCCTGCGCTTCCTGCTCTTCCGGCTCTGGGTCTTCCCGGACCGCCGACACCCCACGGGGGCCGACCGATGACCGCACCGAATCCGCCCGCGATCCCGGCCGCGACCGGGGCGCACGCCGCGCCCCCTGCCGGGACCGGCCGACTCGCCCGGCTGTGGCGCGGCCGCCCCGACGACGCCCCCTGGGCGCGCCCCGCCTTCCTCGGCCTGCTCGCCGTCACCACCGCGCTCTACCTCTGGAACCTGAGCGCCTCCGGCTACGCCAACTCCTTCTACTCGGCGGCCGTCCAGGCCGGCGGCGAGAGCTGGAAGGCCTTCTTCTTCGGCTCGCTCGACGCGGCCGGCGCCATCACCGTCGACAAGCCGCCGGCCGCGCTCTGGCCGATGGCGCTCTCCGTCCGGCTCTTCGGCCTCGGCTCCTGGCAGATCCTGCTGCCGGAGGTGCTGATGGGGACGGCCACGGTCGCCGTGCTGTACGCGGCCGTCCGCCGCCGCTTCGGGGCGGGCGCCGGTCTGATCGCGGGCGGGGTGCTCGCGCTGACCCCGGTCGCCGCGCTGATGTTCCGCTTCAACAACCCGGACGCGCTGCTCGCGCTGCTCATGACCGTGGCCGCGTACGGCGTGCTGAGGGCCCTGGAGCGGGCCGAGGGCTCCACGAAGTGGCTGGTCGTGGCGGGGGTCGCGTTCGGCTTCGGGTTCCTGACGAAGACGCTCCAGGCCTTCCTGATCCTGCCGCCGCTCGCCCTCGTGTACGCGGTGTGCGCCCCGGTCCGGCCGCTGAGGCGGTTCGGGCAGCTGGGCCTCGCCGGGCTGGCGCTGACCGTCTCCGGCGGCTGGTGGGTGGCGCTCGTCGAGCTCTGGCCGGCGGCCTCGCGGCCGTACATCGGCGGCTCGCAGGACAACAGCTTCCTGGAGCTGACCTTCGGCTACAACGGCCTCGGCCGGATCAACGGCAACGAGGTCGGCAGCGTCGGCGGGGGCGGCGGCGGGGGACAGGGCGGCGGCTGGGGCGAGACCGGGGCGCTGCGCATGTTCAACGACTCCATCGGCGGCCAGATCTCCTGGCTGCTCCCGGCCGCGCTGCTCCTGCTCCTCGCCGGACTCGTCGTCACGTGGCGGGCGCCGCGCACGGACACGGCCAGGGCCGCGTTCCTGGTGTGGGGCGGGGCGCTGCTGATGACGCTGGGCGTCTTCAGCTTCATGGCCGGCATCTTCCACGAGTACTACACGGTGGCCCTGGCGCCGTACCTCGCCGCCCTGATCGGCATGGGCACGGCGGTGCTGTGGGAGGAGCGGACGGGGTTCGCCGCCTCGGCGGGGCTCGCGGTCGCGGCCGGCGTGACCGCCTGGTGGGGCTGGACGCTGCTCGGCCGGACGCCGGAGTACCTCCCCTGGCTGCGCTGGACCGTGCTCGTGGCGGGTGCGGTGGCCGCGCCGGGCCTGCTCGTCGCGGGCCGAGCCGACCGGCGCCTCGGCCTCGCCGCGGCGGGCCTCGGCCTGGCGGCGGGACTCGCGGGCCCGTTCGCGTACACCCTGGAGACGCTCTCCACCGGCCACCAGGGCTCCATCGTCACGGCGGGCCCCTCGGGCGCCGGCTTCGGCGGCCGGGGACCGGGCGGCGGCGGCCCGCCCATGGACGGGGGTGACGGCGGCCGGAACGGCGGCGCGCAGCCTCCCAACGGGACGCGGCTCCCCAACGGCTTCCCGGGCGGCGGCCAGGCCCCGAACGGCCAGGCCCCGAACGGCCAAACCCAGGGTGGCCAGTCCCAAGGCGGCCCGATGCAGCCCCCCACCGGCCAGAACGGCCAGGCCCCCACCGGCCGGACGCCCGGCTTCGGGGAGCGCGGCGGCATGGGCGGTGGTGGCGGCATGGGCGGTCTGCTCAACGGCTCCGAAGTCGGTACGGAGGCGAAGGCGAAGCTGCTCCAGGACGCCGACGCGTACACCTGGGCCGCCGCCACGATCGGTGCCCAGAACGCGGCCGGCTACCAGCTCGCCACCGAGAAGCCGGTGATGGCGATCGGCGGCTTCAACGGCAGCGACCCGTCCCCGACCCTCGCCCAGTTCAAGCGGTACGTCGCCGACGGGAAGATCCACTACTTCATCGGAAGCGGTGGCGGTGGCGGTGGCGATGGCGATGGCGGTGGCGGCATGGGCGGCCCCGGCGGCGGCAGCAGCTCCGAGATCAGCACCTGGGTCCAGGAGAACTTCACCTCCACCACCGTCGGCACCACCACCTTCTACGACCTGACCAGCGGGAAGTAGCCGCCACCAGAAAATCCCTATACAGCGTAAGAGACCTCCTATACGGTGTACGAGACCTAGCCTCGTACACCGTATAAGGAGTTTCCATGACGGCCACGCCCACGGCCGCGCCGCAGGCCGCCGGCGGCCACCCGCAGCGCTGGCTGATCCTCGGCGTCATCTGCCTCGCCCAGCTCACCGTGCTCCTCGACAACACCGTCCTCAGCGTCGCCATCCCCTCGCTGACCACCGAGCTGCACGCCTCCACCAGCGACATCCAGTGGATGATCAACGCCTACTCGCTCGTCCAGTCCGGCCTCCTCCTCTCCGCCGGCAACGCCGCCGACCGCTACGGCCGCAAGAAGCTGCTCGCCCTCGGCCTCGGGCTCTTCGGCCTCGGCTCGCTCGCCGCCGGTCTGGCCGGCTCCACCGGGCAGCTGATCGCCGCCCGGGCGGGCATGGGAGTCGGCGGCGCGCTCCTGATGACCACCACGCTCGCCGTCGTCATGCAGATCTTCGACGACTCCGAGCGCGTGAAGGCCATCGCCCTCTGGGCCACCGTCAGCTCGCTCGGCTTCGCCGCGGGACCGCTGATCGGCGGTGTGATCCTCGACCACTTCTGGTGGGGGATGATCTTCCTGATCAACATCCCGGTGGCCGTGATCGGCCTGGTCGCCGTCCTCAAGCTGGTCCCCGAGTCGAAGAACCCGCAGGGCGACCGCCCCGACCTGATGGGCGCGCTGCTCTCCACCATCGGCATGACCGCCGCCGTGTACGCGATCATCACCGGCCCGGAGCACGGCTGGACCTCCACCGAGGTGCTGGTCCCGGCCGCGATCGGCGTCGTGGTGCTCGCCGCGTTCGCGCTGTGGGAGCTGCGGACCCCGTACCCGATGCTCGACATGCACTTCTTCCGCAACCAGAAGTTCGTGGGCGCGGTCGCCGGCGCGATCCTCGTGATGTTCGGGATGGGCGGCTCGATGTTCCTGCTCACCCAGCACCTCCAGTTCGTGCTCGGGTACGAGCCGCTGGAGGCGGGTCTGCGGATGGCGCCGCTCGCGCTGACCGTCGTCCTCCTCAACCTCAGCGGCATCGGCCCGCGGATCGTGATGAAGCTGGGCACCCCGCTGACCGTGACGGTCGGCATGACGCTGGTCGCGGCCGGTCTCGCCTCGATCGCCCTGGTCGGCGGCGGCTCGGAGGGCACGTACTGGGGCATGCTGCTCGGCCTGGTCCTCATGGGCACCGGCCTCGCGGTCTCCAACCCGGCCATGGCGAACGCGATCATGAGCGCGATCCCGCCGGAGAAGGCGGGCGTCGGCGCGGGCGTCAACGGCACCCTCGCCGAGTTCGGCAACGGCCTCGGCGTCGCCGTCCTCGGCGCCGTCCTCAACGCCCGCTTCGCCGCCCTCGTCACCGTCACCGCGGCCTCGCTCCCCGCGGCCCTCGCGGCGGCCGGCGACGAGGCCGAGCGGGCGCGGATCTCCGACGCCTTCGCCTCCGGGCTGCAGACCAGCCAGCTGGTCGGCGCGGTCGCCGTCCTCGTCGGCGGCCTGCTCGCCGCCTTCCTGCTGAAGCGGGCGGAGCGGGTGGAGCAGTCTGCGGCGGCCGAGCCGGTCGTCGCTGCCTAGCATGGTCACGAGCGCCGACGGACGGAGGAACCGCATGGTCAAGGCTGCGGACCGGGAGAAGAACCCGGCGGGCTCCAGCGTCTGGCTGGAGCGGCGGGCCGCCCGCAGCGGCGGCGGCCCGGCCGGGCTCGACCGGGAGCGGATCGTGGCGGCCTCCGTCCGGATGCTCGACCGGGACGGGCTCGGCAAGCTGTCGATGCGCCGGCTGGCGGCCGAGCTCGGCGTCACCGCGATGTCCCTGTACTGGTACGTGGACACCAAGGACGACATCATCGAGTACGCGATCGACACCGTGTACGCGGAGATCGACCTGGACGCGGTCGCCGCCGGGGCCGACTGGCGGGAGCGCCTGCGGACGCTGTCCCTGCACTACCGGCGGATGCTCGTCCGCCACCCGTGGATGTCGCCGTGCGCGGGCCAGTACCTGAACATCGGGCCGCACGCGATCGCCGTCGGCGGGAAGATCCAGGAGACGATCCGGGACACCGGGCTGCCGGTGAGCCGTCAGCCGAGCGCGATGTCCGCCGTCTTCCAGTTCGTGTACGGCTACGGGACCATCGAGTCGCAGTTCGGGCGGCGGGCGGTCGAGGCCGGGATGGACGCGGACGACTTCTACGGCGAGTCGATCAAGGCGTTCCGGGACGACCCCGCCTTCATGGAGACCCTCAAGCCGATGGAGGACCTCCTGGAGGAGAGGGCCTCGCACGGCTCCGTCACCGCCATCTGGGACCGGGACTTCGCCTTCGCCCTGGACATCATGATCGCCGGGATCGAGGCGATGGTCGCCCGGGAGGGCGGGGAGGCCGGGGAAACCGGGAAGACATGACGGAGCGGCGGGCCGTCCCCTGCCCGCCGCTCCGTTTCCACCCCGGCCGCGCCTCCGCTCGAAGCGCGGCCGGGAGTCTTTCTAGGCGTCCTCCGCCGTGGCGGTGCTGCTCTTCAGCGCGACCTCCTTGATGAAGAGCGTCACCAGGAAGGCGAGCAGCGCGAAGGGCGCCGCGTAGAGGAAGACGTCGCCGACGCCGTGGCCGTACGCGCTCTCCATCACCGTGCGGATCGGGGCGGGCAGCTTGTCCATGTCGGGGATGGCGCCGCCGGTGCCGCCCTGGCCCATCGCCGCCGCGGCCTTCGGGCCGAGCTCCGCCATGCCCTCCTTGACGTAGTCGGTGACCCGGTGGGCCATGACCGCGCCGAGCGCCGAGACGCCGATCGCGCCGCCGAGGGAGCGGAAGAAGGTGACGACGGAGGAGGCGGAGCCGAGGTCGGCGGGGGCCACCTGGTTCTGCGTGCAGAGCACCAGGTTCTGCATCATCATGCCGATGCCCAGGCCGAGCACCGCCATGAAGATCGCGATGTGCCAGTACGGGGTGTCGTACCGCAGGGTGCCGAGGAGGCCGAGGCCCGCGGTGGCGAGCGCGCCGCCGCTGATCAGCCACGCCTTCCAGCGGCCGGTCTTGGTGATGATCAGGCCGGAGGCCGTCGAGGAGACGAAGAGGCCGGCGATCATCGGGATGGTGAGGACGCCGGACATGGTCGGCGACTCGTTGCGGGCCAGCTGGAAGTACTGGCTGAAGAAGACCGTGCCGGCGAACATCGCGACGCCGACGAAGAGCGAGGCGAGCGAGGCGAGCGTGATGGTCCGGTTGCGGAAGAGGCGCAGCGGGATGATCGGCTCGGAGGCCTTGGACTCGACGAGCACGAAGACCGCGCCGAGCAGGATCGAACCGCCGACCATGGCGGCCGTCTGCCAGGACATCCAGTCGTACTTGTCACCGGCGAAGGTGACCCAGACGAGCAGCAGGGAGACGGCGGCGCTGATGAAGAGGGCGCCGGCCCAGTCGACCTTGACCTCGCGCTTCACGACGGGGAGCTTGAGGGTCTTCTGCAGGACGATCAGGGCGATGATCGCGAAGGGCACGCCGACGTAGAAGCACCAGCGCCAGCCGAGCCACTCGGTGTCGGTGATGACGCCGCCGAGCAGCGGGCCGCCGACGGTGGCGACGGCGAAGACCGCGCCGAGGTAGCCGCTGTAGCGCCCGCGCTCACGGGGGGCGATCATCGCGGCGAGGATGATCTGGGAGAGGGCGGTGAGGCCGCCGACGCCGATGCCCTGGACCACGCGGCAGGCGATGAGCATGCCGGTGGACTGGGAGAGGCCCGCCACGATCGAGCCCGCGACGTAGATCGTCAGGGCTATCTGGATGAGCAGCTTCTTGGAGAAGAGGTCGGCCAGCTTGCCCCAGAGCGGGGTGGTGGCGGTCATCGAGAGCAGTGTCGCGGTGACGACCCAGGTGTAGGCGGACTGGCCGCCCTCCAGGTCGGTGATGATCTGGGGGAGGGCGTTGGAGACGATCGTCGAGGACAGGATGGCGACGAACATGCCGAGCAGCAGCCCGGAGAGCGCCTCCATGATCTGACGGTGCGTCATCGGAGCGGCGGAGTCTCCGGCACCGGCCGGGGCGCCCCGCACACCGGTGTCGGGTGTGGTCGTAGCCATGAAGTGGGATTCCTCTGGTTTCGAGCGAGTTCAGGCGTGGGTGGCCCGGCAGTCCCCGAAGGAGTCGCGGAGTCGGGCGAGCAGGGTGGTGAGCAGTGCGACGTCGTCGTCGGACCACTCCGCGAGGTGGTGGGTGAAGGCTTCCGTCACCCGGCGGTCGAGTTCGGTGAGCATCGCGAAGCCCTCGGGGCTCAGCCGCAGGATGCGGGAGCGGCCGTCGGCGGGGTCGGGCAGCCGGTCGACCCAGCCGCGGGAGGCGGTGTGCGCCACGTGGCGGCTGCACACCGACATGTCCACGGCCATGAGCTCGGCCAGGCGGCTCGTCCGCATGTCACCGTGGTGCTTGAGCAGGGCGAGCACGGCGGCGGCGCCGCCCTGGCAGTCGCCCGGCAGGACGCGGGCGATCCCGCGCTTCACGGCGCCGAACGCGCTGATGGCGCGGGCGAGGTCCTCGTAGCGGTTGCTCGGCTCCACGGGGACCCCTTCCAACTTGTTGCTTAGGGCAACCATAGAGATGGATGGTTGCTCCAGGCAAACTAAATCGGTCAAACGGCGCTAAAGAATCGGCAAAGGGGAGGTGGGGGGGAGGCCTGGAGGAGGCCGGGACCCGGAGCTTGGGCCCCTCGCCCCGGTTTCGCTAGGGTCCTGGCACATGGCACACAACCCGCAAGCACCGTACGGCCAGGGCGCCCAGGGCCCCGAGGGCTACGACCCCGCCGGCAGCACCCAGATGTTCCGCGCCTTCGTCGACGAGGGCACCCCGCAGCGCGCTCCCCAGCAGGCGACGGCCGCCTCGGGCGGTCCGCGCGTCGGCGTGATCGCCGGCGTGATCGCCGCGATCGTCGTTGTGGCGGGGGTCGTCTGGCTCGCCGCGTTCTGACCCCCGCTCCCCAGGACCCCGGAAGGGGCCGGATCCCGTCGGATCCGGCCCCTTCTCCGTTTGCCCCTACGGGGAGACGGCCGCGCCCCCGCACGCACGGGGCGGGCCGTACGGCTATCCGGCGTCCAGGGCCGGGGCCAGCTGGGCGAAGGCCCGCACGATCAGGACGAGCGGGTCGGCGTCCCCGCCCCCGCCGGCGCCCCCCGCGTCCTCGCTCCAGCGCCGCAGCACCGTGTCGAAGGCGGTGAGCGCCATGCCCGCCGCGAGCCGCGGGTAGAGCGAGTCCGCCGGGTCGAGGCCGAGCCGGGCGGCCAGCTCCCCGGCCAGCTCCTCGCGCCAGCCGGCCTCGTGCTCCAGGAAGCGGGCGAGCAGCGCGGGCGTCCGCAGGATCAGCCGGACGACGGGCAGGGTGCGCTCGGCGTGGTCGCCGCAGGCGGCGAGCGGCACGGAGACGGCGTGCAGCAGCGCGGCCGAGGGCGGCTCGCCGGCCGGCCGGGCGGCCAGCTCCGCCCGCATGTCGGCGCCCATTCCGGCCAGGAACTGGACGACGACGTCCTCCTTGGACGCGAAGTACCGGAAGAAGGTCCGCTTGGAGACGCCGACGGCGGTCGCGATCTCGTCGACCGTCGCCGCCTCGAAGCCCTTGTGCGCGAAGAGCTGGAGCGCGGTCTCGGTCAGCTCGGTCGCGACCAGCTCCCTCTTGCGCTGGGCGAGCGTCATGGCACGGGGGGCGGGTGCGGACGGGGGACCGGGTGCGGCGGGCGCGGGCGCGGGACCGGGTGCGGCGGGCACGGGGGCGGGCGCGGCGGGCGCGGGGTCGGTGCTCACGGGTCGATGCTAACGCGGTGGCACCAATGGCACCCCTCGACATGTTTGACACCGAGTGACATAGACGTCAATGTGTGTCGCATGAGTCGTACGCGTATGCAGCAGTGGACCGCCGACGTCATCCCCGACCTCACCGGCCGGGTCCACGTCGTCACCGGAGCCACCGGCGGCCTCGGCCTCGCGACCACCCGCGCCCTCGCCCGGCGGGGCGGCCGGGTGGTCCTCGCCGTACGGGACGAGGCGAGGGGGCACCGGGCCGTCGCCGGTCTCACCGCCGAGGGGATCGCCCCGGACCTCCTGACCGTCCGCCGGATCGACCTCGCCGACCTCGACTCGGTGCGCGCCTTCGCCGGGGGACTGCGCGCCGACCACCCGCGGCTGGACGTCCTCGTCAACAACGCGGGCGTGATGGGCCCGCCCCGCACGCTCAGCGCCCAGGGCCACGAGCTGCAGTTCGCCGCCAACCACCTCGGCCACTTCGCCCTCACCGGCCTGCTCCTCGACCGCCTGCCGGCCGGCGGCCGGGTCGTCACGGTCAGCTCGCTGGTGCACCGGCGGGGCGACCTCCGCCTCGACGACCCCGCCGCCCTCACGGGCGAGCGCGGCTACGCCCCGATGGCCTTCTACAACCGCTCGAAGCTCGCCAACGCCGTCTTCGGCCACGAGCTGCACCGCCGGCTCTCCGCCGCCGGCAGCCCGGTCCGCAGCGTCCTCGCCCACCCCGGCTACACCGCGACCGCCCTCCAGACCCGCGACGTCACCGGTCTCGCCCGCTTCTTCTACGGCCGGATCGGCAACCCGCTGCTCGCCCAGCGCCCGGAGCGCGGAGCCCTGCCCCAGCTGTACGCGGCGACCGCCCCGGAGGCGGCCGGCGGGGACTTCATCGGCCCGGACGGCCTCGGCGAACTCCGCGGCTCCCCGACCCGGGTGAAGCCCTCGGCCGCGGCGGCCGACCCGGAGGCGGGCCGCCGCCTCTGGGACCTCTCCGAGGAGCTGACGGGGGTGCGGTACGGGCTCACCGCCAGCTAGCGGTCACCTCGCGGGTGTCGACGCGCATGCCGAGCGGCACCCGCCAGGACTCCACGCACACCGTGTACGTCTGCTTCCGCGCCGCCCCGGCGGCGATCGGGACCGGCAGCGGCTGGGTGGTGGTGACCGTGCCCCAGTCGAGGCCGAGCGCGCCGATGACGTGCGTGGCGAAGGTCGCGGTGCCGGAGGTCGCGGGGGAGCCGCCGGTGTTCCGGAAGGTCACCGTGACCCGCTCGCACCAGCGCGCGTCGCCGTCCGCGGTGACCGGCGCGGAGACCGTGAGCACGGCCGGCCCGGGCGCGGGCGCCGGCGAGGACGGCCGGGGCGCCGTGGTGGTGGGCCGGGGCGCGGGGGTGGCGTCGGGGGTGCGGGGCGGCGCCGTGGTCGCGCCGGACGACGGGCCGCCGCCGGAGGAGCCCCCGGGCGGTGCCCCCGGTTCCGTACGCCCTCCGGAACCGCCGCCGGGCGCCGCATCGGAGCCGGAGGGCCCGGAGGAGCCCGTACCGGAGCCGGAGGAGCCCGTGCCGGCCCCGGCCCCCGCACCCGGCCGCGTGGCGGAACCGGGGCCCGGGGCGGAGTCCCCGCCCGCCCCCGCACCGGCGGAGGGGGAGGGCGAAGCGCCCGGCGGTTCCGGGGACCCCGGGGGCGGGGAGGAGGTGCTGGAGGTGGTGCCGCTCGCCGTGGGGCTCTCCAGCGGGACCAGGGTGACCGCGCCCGAGGGGGCGACCGCGCCGCCGGGCGAGGGACCGGCGCCGACCGCCGTGAACCCCTCGCCGTCTCCTCCGCCTCCGCACGCGGTGAGCGCTCCGCCGAGGCAGAGCGCCACCGCCACGAGTACCGGTTGCTTCCTGCGCCTCATGCGCCCCAGTGTGACTGACGGCGCGTCAACAGGAGTCGGCTTTGCGGAAGTCGGCGGAAGCCGGAGGGCCCGGCCGCGGGGACTCAGTCCGCGATCAGGCCCTCGCGGAGCTGGGCGAGCGTGCGGGTGAGGAGGCGGGAGACGTGCATCTGCGAGATGCCGACCTCCTCGCCGATCTGCGACTGGGTCATGTTCGCGAAGAAGCGGAGCATGATGATCTGCCGCTCCCGGGGCGGGAGTTTGGCGAGCAGGGGCTTCAGGGACTCGCGGTACTCGACGCCCTCCAGGGCGGTGTCCTCGTAGCCGAGGCGATCCGCGAGGGAGCCCTCGCCGCCGTCGTCCTCCGGGGAGGGCGAGTCGAGCGAGGAGGCGGTGTACGCGTTGCCGACCGCGAGGCCGTCGACGACGTCCTCCTCCGACACCCCGAGCACGGCGGCGAGTTCGGGCACGGTCGGCGAGCGGTCGAGCTTCTGGGCGAGCTCGTCGCTGGCCTTGGTGAGGGCGAGCCGCAGCTCCTGGAGCCGGCGCGGCACCCGCACCGACCACGAGGTGTCGCGGAAGAAGCGCTTGATCTCGCCGACGACCGTCGGCATCGCGAACGTCGGGAACTCCACGCCCCGTTCGCAGTCGAAGCGGTCGATCGCCTTGATCAGGCCGATGGTGCCGACCTGGACGATGTCCTCCATCGGCTCGTTGCGCGAGCGGAAGCGGGCCGCCGCGTACCGCACGAGCGGGAGGTTCAGCTCGATCAGGGTGTCGCGGACGTAGGTCCGCTCCGGGCTGTCGGCCGCGGCGCCCTCGGTGTCGAGCGCGCGCAGCCTCAGGAACAGGGAGCGGGAGAGGGTGCGGGTGTCGAGCGCTTCCGGGGCGACGACGGGCGGCGGCGGGGCCGGCAGCGCCCCGCTCTCGGCGGCGGTCGTCGCCGTCGTCTGCGTGGGAACGGGCTCGGGCACGAGGACCGGAACGGGCGTGAGCGTGAGCACCTTCGAGCTGCCCTGATCTGCGGACATGCCACCCCCTAGAGGTCGCGGACGGTCGCGGTGGGCCGCGACCATCGGAGGAACGCAGCTTCCACCTGAATACCGGCCGTGGGGCTGCGGCAAACGCGTCCCCAGCAGAATGTCACATGTCGGCAACACGCTGTAGTGACTTGTCGACAAGGAGTGGGCGCATATCCGCAGGAAACAAGGGGTGTACGGCATTTGGGGCGGCGCCGAACTGCTCCGAACCGGTCTACCCGTTCCGGTTACGCCTCGATCCTGTTTGCGGATCTCAGCCGGGCGAAGCTCCGGGCGAGGAGCCTTGACACGTGCATCTGCGAGACGCCGAGCTCCTGGCTGATCTGAGACTGGGTCAAGTTGCTGTAGTAGCGCAGCATCAGGATCCGCTGCTCCCGCTCGGGGAGCTGGACGAGCAGGTGCCGGACCAGGTCGCGGTGCTCGACGCCGGCCAGTGCCGGGTCCTCGTAACCGAGCCGGTCGAGCAGTCCGGGCAGCCCGTCGCCCTCCTGCGCCGCTTCCAGGGAGGTGGCGTGGTACGACCGTCCGGCCTCGATGCAGGCGAGCACCTCGTCCTCGCCGATCCGCAGCCGCTCGGCGATCTCGGCGGTGGTGGGGGAGCGTCCGTGAGCGGTCGTCAGGTCCTCGGTGGCGCCGTTCACCTGCACCCACAGCTCGTGCAGCCGGCGCGGCACGTGCACCGTGCGGACGTTGTCCCGGAAGTACCGCTTGATCTCGCCGACCACGGTGGGCATGGCGAAGGTCGGGAACTGCACGCCGCGCTCCGGGTCGAAGCGGTCGATCGCGTTGATCAGGCCGATGGTGCCGACCTGGACGACGTCCTCCATCGGCTCGTTGCGCGAGCGGAAGCGGGCCGCCGCGTACCGCACGAGCGGCAGGTTGGCCTCGATCAGCGCCCCCCGCACCCGGTCGTGGTCGGGGCTGCCCGGCTCCAGGTTCTTGAGCTGTCCGAAGAGCACCTGGGTGAGCGCCCTGGTGTCTGCGCCGCGGCTGCTCCGGGGGCGCGGGGTGTCCGCGGCTCCGGCTCCCTCGTGCTGGGGCGGGACCTGAGGTGCTGTACTGGCCGGCACGTTCACGCCACCCCTTTGGCTGGTGTAGCTGGCTACTGGGTCAACTACGGGCAAACAGTCAATTCATCCATCAAAAGCGGTCATAGCATCACAAGACATGTCCACTGTGTGCAAGCACCGCATAACCACGTGTTGAAGGCATGGTGGACGAAAAAGCGGAGGCCAGAGGCGCGGAAGGCCGAAACGCGCGAGACCCCCCGCCCGTACGGCGGGGGGTCTCGGAGTCGCGGGAGGGCGAGGGGACTAGAAGGGGTAGTCCGCGATCACCCAGGTGGAGAACTCGCGCCACAGCCCCACCCCGGCCTGGTGCGCGGGGTGGTCGAGGTAGCGCTGGAGCGCGTCCAGGTCCTCCACGGCCGAGTTGATCGCGAAGTCGTAGGCGATCGGCCGGTCCGACACGTTCCAGTCGCACTCCCAGAACCGCAGCTCGGGAATCTGCCCGCCGAGCGCGCGGAACGCCTCGACGCCGGCGACGACGCGGGGCTCGTCGCGCTCGACGCCCTCGTTGAGCTTGAAGAGGACCAGATGGCGGATCACGGAGGGCTCCTAGTTGATGAGTTCGGTCATGAACTCGCCGACACCCTTGGCGGCGCTGGAAAGGCCCTCGAACCCTATCTGGACCAGCTCCGCGGAGCGGTCCGGGGCCGTGATGATCGCGTACAGGATGAAGACCCCGAACGCGTACACCGCGACCTTCCTCGCCTGGGACACCAGCCCCACCCCTCCCCGTACTGTCACCCCGCCTCGGCGGTGGCCCACTCTAACCGAGCCTTTATGGACCAAGGGCCCGGCGTTCGGGGTCTTTCGCCGTCCCCCGGAAGGGTGAAGGGGGAGCAGGATGGATGTCGAGCCCGGCGGATCTGGCAGGAATCCGCGGGGCGCATGGAACCGGCCCGCACTGCGGGGCCCGCGCCGCGAGCTTCCCCCCTGACTGCGGCGCAGGGCTTGCCGGACCGGTTCTCATCGGGGGGAGCGGCTTGTCCCCCCGATGCCGCTCCCCCCGTCCTCACTCAAGGGCGGGACGCGCGCGGGCGCGAGCAGGACGTGAAGGGCCCCGGTGGTGCGACCGGGGCCCTTCGCCGTGTCCGCACCCCGGGTCCGGGGGGGGACGCGGGAACGCCGAAGGGCCCGGCGCTTTCGCGTCGGGCCCTTCGTAGTGGCGGTAGCGGAGGGATTTGAACCCTCGGTGAGTTTCCCCACACTCGCTTTCGAGGCGAGCTCCTTCGGCCGCTCGGACACGCTACCGAGAGAGAGCTTAGCCCAAAGTCGCTCCGCGATGAAATCCGTATCCCCGGTGGGGTGCGTCGCAGGTCAGCGGGTGCGGAAGAAGGCCGTGAGCTGCTTCGCGCACTCCTCGCCGAGGACGCCGCGGACGACCTCCGGGCGGTGGTTGAGGCGCTGGTCGCGGACGAGGTCCCAGAGGGAGCCGGCGGCGCCCGCCTTCTCGTCGTCGGCGCCGTAGACGACGCGTTCGACGCGGGACTGGACCAGCGCGCCCGCGCACATCACGCAGGGCTCCAGGGTCACCACGAGGGTGCAGCCGGTCAGCCGCCACTCGCCGGTGGCGGCGGCGGCCCGGCGCAGCGCCAGGACCTCGGCGTGGGCGGTCGGATCGCCGGTCGCCTCCCGCTCGTTGCGGCCGCGGGAGAGGACCTCGCCGGACGGCGAGAGCACGACCGCGCCGACCGGTACGTCACCGGCCGGCACGGCCGCGGCGGCCTCGGCGAGGGCGAGGCGCATGGCGTCCCGCCAGGATTCCGGCACGGGGCCGGGTACCGCGGAGTGCACTAGCGGACGGCCTCCAGGATGTCGGAGGCGCCGATGGCGTCGGCGATCTCCCCGAGGGCGTCCTCGGTCAGTCCGAGCAGGGCCCGCTCCGGCATGCCGAGGTCGGCGAGGATCCGGCCGTCGCCGAGCGGGCCGGCCGGTGCGATGCCGGCGCTGCCGGCGGAGGCGTCGGCCTCGTCGCGGTCCTCGCCGGCGGCGTGCTCCGGCTCGCCGTCCTCGGTGCCGTCCAGGTCCGCGAGCTTGTCGAGCTCGTCGAGCTCGCTGTCCGGGTCGTCGTCGCCGAGCAGTTCCGAGGTGAGGATCTCCCCGTACGAGGAGCGGGCCGCGGCCGCCGCGTGGGAGACGTAGACCCGGGGGTCGTCCTCTCCGTCGACGCGGACGACGCCGAACCACGCGTCCTCCTGCTCGATGTAGACGAGGACGGTCTCCCCCTCGTCGGCCGCCGCCTCACGGGCCAGATCGGCCAGGTCCGCCAGCGTCTCCACGTCGTCGAGCTCCGTATCGCTCGCTTCCCACCCGTCTTCGGTGCGCGCGAGCAGTGCGGCGAAGTACACCTGACTCTCCCACTGATCAGAGGTGTGATGATCCGGCGGCGCGCTCCTGAGCCCCGCCCAATCGGCATCGTGACAGAAACGACGGCTTCAGGAGAGGTCTTCGGCTCTTGCGTCGTGCATCAGTCTGAACCACACCGCGTTCGGGTGGGCGTACGACCCCGGCGCACGGAGGGGGCGCACCGGTCGTGGGCGGGGTGCTCACCAACGGAAGGTGCGCATGCGCATCGCCTGTCTCATCCGGGCCGCCCGGGCGCGCCGGGGCTGGACCCGGTCGCGCAGCGCCTTGGCCTCGCCGAGCTCGCGGAGGAACTGGGCGCGGCGCCTGCGGCGCTCCGCGTCGGTCTCCGTGCCGGTCTTCGTGCCGGTCTCCGGCTGTTTCTCCGGCGCCCGGCCGGAGGTGTTCTTCGGGTCGGGCATCGGCCACACCACCCCATCGCTGGGTCCCTGTGCTCCCCACCTTGCCGCAGCCGCGCGGTTCCATGCCAGTGGTGGGCGGGCGCCGCCCGTGCGCCGGGCCGGTGCCCGGTGCGGGCGGGCTACTGTGGGGGCATGCGTCTCCACGTCGTCGATCACCCGCTGGTCGCCCACAAGCTCACCACCCTGCGCGACAAGCGCACGGACTCCCCGACCTTCCGCCGGCTCGCCGACGAGCTGGTCACCCTGCTCGCCTACGAGGCGACCAGGGACGTGCGGACCGAGCGGGTCGACATCGAGACCCCCGTGACGCCGACGACCGGCGTGAAGCTGTCGTACCCGCGTCCGCTGGTGGTCCCGATCCTGCGCGCCGGGCTCGGCATGCTGGACGGCATGGTGCGGCTGCTCCCGACGGCCGAGGTCGGCTTCCTGGGCATGATCCGCAACGAGGAGACGCTGGAGGCGTCGACGTACGCCACCCGGATGCCGGAGGACCTGTCCGGCCGCCAGGTGTACGTGCTCGACCCGATGCTGGCGACCGGCGGCACGCTGGTCGCGGCGATCCAGGAGCTGATCCGGCGCGGCGCGGACGACGTGACGGCCGTGGTGCTGCTGGCCGCCCCGGAGGGCGTCGAGGTCATGGAGCGCGAGCTCGCGGGCACGCCGGTGACGGTCGTGACGGCCTCGGTCGACGAGCGGCTCAACGAGCACGGCTACATCGTCCCGGGCCTCGGCGACGCCGGCGACCGCATGTACGGCACCGCCGAGTAGGACCCGCCGAGCCGGACCCGCTTCCCGGGTCCGGCGGCAGTCCGGCCCGGCGCCGGTCCGGACCCGCGCGGCCGACCCGGCGCGGCCGGGCCGGCCGGTGGGCTCAGCAGCGGGTCGGTGCCGGCTTGGGCTTGTTGAGGGCCACCAGCGCCGCGTCCGCCGTCGCCTTGGGCGACAGGGCCTTGAAGGCCGTACCGATGATCAGGTCGACGTCCGCCGTGGTGCGGGCGTCGACCTTCGTCGTGGCGCCCGCGAGCTGGGTGCCGAGGACGGCGAAGGAGCCCTTGGCGGCGGCCGGGGCGCCGAGCAGCAGGCCGGCGCCGGGGACCTTCTTGTCGTAGGCGGCGGGCGCGTTCCCGATCTTGCCGATGGCGAAGCCGCGTTTCTTCAGCTCGTCGGCGGTGGCCTTGGCGAGCCCCTTGCGCGGGGTCGCGTTGTAGACGTTCACCGTGACCTGGGCGGGCTTCGGCGGCTTGGCGGCCGCGGTGGCGCTCGGCGTGGGCACGGGCTTGCAGTCGGCCTGCTTGCCGGCGACGGTCTTCTTGGTGTCGTCGCCACCGGAGAAGACGTCCACGAGCTGGAGCGTGCCCCAGCCGGCCGCGCCGAGCACGACCACGGCGGCGGCGGAGGCCAGGACGATCCTGCGCCGGCGGTGGGGACGGCGCATGCGCGGGTAGACATCCCCCGTGATGCGGTACTTTCCGCCCATGCCTGGGGGAGTGAGCATGCTCATGGGCGCAGCGTAATGCCGCCCGTCCGCGATGCCTACTTGATGATCATGTGATCGCGGCCGGATGGGCGCGAACTGCCCCCGAAAGGATCAGCACGCGGCGCCCTCCGGGGAGGCGTCAGTCCAGTTCCAGCACGCGCGCGTGGAGCACCTGGCGCTGCTGGAGGGCCGCGCGGACGGCGCGGTGCAGTCCGTCCTCGAGGTACAGGTCGCCCTGCCACTTCACGACGTGCGCGAAGAGGTCGCCGTAGAAGGTGGAGTCCTCGGCGAGCAGGGTCTCCAGGTCCAGCTGGCCCTTGGTGGTGACGAGCTGGTCGAGGCGGACCGGGCGCGGCGCGACGTCCGCCCACTGGCGGGTGCTTTCCCGGCCGTGGTCGGGATACGGCCTGCCGTTTCCGATGCGCTTGAAGATCACACGGAAAGCCTACCGGGCGAGCGGCTCCCGGCGCAGCCACGCGGAGCCGATGGGATGCTGGTACAGACCATGACATAGGCGACATTGGGGTGTCGCTTCAGGGAGCCGGAGCGGCGGGGACGACGCGGGCGAGGGCCCCTCGGGAGGGACCCTCGCCCGTCGGACAGGTCGTCGGCGGCGGGACGTCCGGGCCGGTGCGGTCGACCGGCACCCGGCCCGGCCGGGAGGCCGGCCGCTCGGTCCTCAAGGCGGCCCGCCGCCGGCGCCTCCTACTCGGTGACCTCGTGGTGGTCGTCGTGCAGGCCGCCGCCGCTGCCCGCGTCGCCCTCGGTCGGGACCGAGACGACGGGCTTGCGGAGCGAGGAGATGTCGTGGGCGTAGGTGCCCACGGCGTTGGCGATGACGTCGATGTTGGCGTCGAAGGCGGTCATGTTGACGTTCGTGATGTCGTCGCCCTCGGCGTGGTAGTTCACGTCGTAGGCGACCCCGGCCTCACCGCCGAACTTGGCGGCCTGCGCGGCGGTCTTGATGCCCTCGGCGCCGGTGAAGGTGCCGCCGGAGGGGATGCCGACCTCGATGAACGGGCCGTAGTCGGAGCGGCCGGTGAAGTCGGTGCCCTCGTGCGGCAGTCCGCGCCTGTCCATGAAGTCGGTGATGTCGCGCTCCAGCTGTGCGGAGCCCTCCGGGCCCGCGCCCTCGCCGACGTTGTCGGAGTTGTCGCCGTCGTACACGAACAGGCCATAGTTCGGCGAGGCGATCATGTCGAAGTTGAGGTAGAGCTTGATCTCCTTCTTGTCGAGCTCCGTCAGGTTGGCGACGTAGTGCTCGGAGCCGAGGAGGCCGTTCTCCTCCGCGGACCACCAGGCGAAGCGGACCTTGTTGCGGACCTTCTCCTTCGACCCGGCGAGCTCCAGGGCGGTCTGGAGGAGACCGGCGGAGCCGGAGCCGTTGTCGTTGATGCCGGGGCCCGCGGTGACGGAGTCGAGGTGCGAGCCGAGCATCACGGTGTTGGCGGCGTTGCCGCCCCTGGTCTCCGCGATGACGTTGTTGGTGGTGCGCTTCTCCTGGAGCTGGCGGATCTCGAAGGAGAGGTTCACCGGCCCGCCGGCGAGGTCCGCGGCGAGCTTCTCGCCCTCGGCCTGGGTGACGCCGCCGGTGGGGATCTTCCCGGCGGCCGGGTCGCCCAGGGTGCCGGAGAGGGCGCCCTCGACGTTGTTGTAGACGATCGCGCCCACGGCGCCGGCCGCGCCGGCGTTCTCCTGCTTGATCGCGAAGCTGCAGCCGCCGCGCTTGATCAGGGCGATCTTGCCGGTGAAGGCGCCGGCGGCGAAGTCGCCCGGCTCGCAGCCCGTGGTGCCGTCGGCGTCGACCGGGACGGCGGCCAGGGCGGCGGTGAGGCCGCCGACCGGGGTGGACTTGGTGTACGTCATCGCCTTGATGTCGATCGCTCGGGGCGCGGAGCCGAGGACGGACGCCTTCTCGGCGAGGGTCTCGGTGTAGATGAAGTCGAACTTCTCGTACGAGACGTCGTAGCCGGCCTTCTTGAGCTGCGTGTACACGTACGCGGCCGAGGCGTCGTGCCCGAGGCTGCCGGCCGCGCGGTGACCGCCGGCCGAGTCGGCTATCGCCTGGAACTTCTGCAGGTGCTTGAAGGCGTCCTTGCCGGTGGTCTCGCGGACCAGCTTCTTCGCCAGCTTCGCGGCGTCCCGCGCGGGGGCGGCGGCGGGGTCCTTGACGGCGGTGGCCGGGGAGGCGAGGACCAGGGGGGTGGCGAGGGCCGCCGCGGCGAGGATGGCCGCGGCACGACGCTGTGTTGCGTTCACAGAAGTCCTTCCCGATGGGGACGAGGTTGAGGGGAAGTTAGCCATCCTGAGGGTGTTCTGTGAACACGTTCGGCGCAATTCATGTCACCTTGAACAGGATTGACATCCGGAATTCTCAGTTCCCGGATGATTTGCCGTTCTTGGCGGCTTTCGCGGCCCTGACGGCGGCCTCCCGGTAACCGCGCTCCTCGCCGTGCGCGCCGCGCGTTCCGGGCGTTCCGTGCGCTCCGGGTGCTCTCGGGGCTCATGCTTCGATGATCCCGCCGCGGGCGCGGGGCCGCCCGGTGGGGCCGGTGGAGTCAGCTGTCCGCGAAGCGCTCCAGGGCCTCCACGACCAGCCGGCGGGTCTCCCCGCCGCCGAGGTGGCCCGCCCGCTCGACCACGTGCAGCTCGGCGTCCGGCCAGGCGCGGGCCAGCTCCCAGGCGGTGGTGAGGGGCCCGCCCATGTCGAGCCGGCCGTGGACCAGCACGCCGGGGACGCCGGCGAGCCGGTGCGCGTCCCTGATCAGCGCGCCCTCCTCCAGGAAGGCGCCGTGCGCGAAGTAGTGGGAGCAGATCCGGACGAAGCCGAGCCGGGCGTCGTCGACGCGGTCGGTGTACGGGGTCCCCATGCCCTCCATCGACAGGACGGCGTCCTCCCAGGCGCACCAGTCGGCCGCCGCCCGCTCCCGGACGGCCCGGTCCGGGTGGTTCATCCGGGCCGCGTAGGCCCCCACCAGGTCCTCCGCGTGGCCGGCGCCGGCCCGGAACCGCTCGTGCGCCTCGGGGAAGAAGCGGCCGACGCCCTCGTACAGCCAGGCCGTCTCGGAGCGGCGGGTGGTGGTGACGGAGGCGATGACGATCTCGCTCACCCGCTCCGGGTGCGCCTGCGCGTACGCCAGGATCAGCGTCGAGCCCCAGGAGCCGCCGTACAGCAGCCAGCGGTCGATGCCCAGGTGGAGGCGGAGCCGCTCCATGTCGGCCACCAGGTGGGCGGTGGTGTTCACGGAGAGGTCGGCGGCGGGGTCGCTCGCGTGCGGCAGGGAGCGCCCGCAGCCGCGCTGGTCGAACAGGACGATCCGGTACTTCTCCGGGTCGAAGAGCCGGGAGGAACCGGGGGAGGACCCGGAGCCCGGCCCGCCGTGCACGACGAGCGCGGGCTTGCCGTCCGGGTTGCCGTGGACCTCGTAGTGGACGCGGTTGCCGTCGCCGACGTCGAGCAGGCCGGTGTCGTACGGGCTGGTCTGGGGGCGCATCCGCCCGACGTTACTCGGCGCCGGTGATCCGGGTCTCCGGGTTTTCGCACCAGCGCAGGACGGCGGGCCAGGGCCCGAAGCCGCTGTCGGGGTTGAGGTGGCCGCCCCCCGCGACGAGGTCCAGGCCGAGGCCGAGCGGGGTGCCGTAGTGCAGGTCGGCGCCCTCGGGGCAGTACGCGTCCCCGTCCCCGTACACGAGCCGGGCCGACACGCCCTCCTCGGTGAGGTCGAGGCCCTCGGCGAAGGCGGCGATCTCGGGGATGGAGGCGGTGACGGCGGGGGAGGGCGGGGCGACGAGCAGCACCCGGTCGGCCTCGGGCCGGCGCGCGCCCGCGCGCAGCCAGAGCAGTACGGACAGGCTGTGCGCGAGGACGACGAACTCGCCCTCCTCCGGCCGCTCGCCGTGCTTCTCCAGGGCCGCCAGCCAGTCGTCGAGGACGGGCGCGTCCGGCTCGGGCAGCTGCGGGTAGCGGACCTCGTGCCCGCGGGCGCGCAGCTCGCCGGCGAGCCAGTGCTGCCAGTGGCCCGCGGAGCGGTGGTTCTGGAAGCCGTGGAGGATGAGGAAGGTCTTCGGCGCGGTGGTCATGCGGTGATCGTGAGCGGTGGCGGGAGGCCCGGTCCAGAGGATTCCGAAGCGTGGACACGCCGCCGCCCCGGCTGCGCCGTTACTCCCGGTTACACCGCCGTCCTGGGGGTGCGCCGCCCTCCCCGGGCTGCGTCGTTGCTCCCGGCTGCGCGCCGTCCTGGGGCTGCGTCGCCGTCCTCGGTTACGTCACAGCCCCCGCTGCGTCGCCGCCCCAGGTCACGTCACAGCTCCCGCTGCGCCACAGTCCCCGGTTACGCCACAGCCCCCGGGCCGCACCGCCGCCCTCGGGCCCGGGTTCCCCCGCTACGCCCGGAGCGCGAGCAGCTGCCGTACGCCCGCCTTGACCCGCTCGGCGGGCAGCGCCTGCTCCACCGTGAGGTGGTGCATGAGGTCGGGGGAGAAGGGGCCCAGGAGGAGGTGGGCGAGCAGGGCGGAGTCGGAGCCCGGCCGGAGCCGGGACAGCAGCATCGTCACGTGCGTGTGCATGAGCTGGTAGGCGCCGCTGTGGTAGCGGGCGCGGGGCGCGGCGGAGTGCGCGGCGAGCAGGATGGCGCGCTGTTCGGCGACCCGGTCGACGAGCGCGTCGAGGAAGGCGTCGAGCCGTTCTCCGGCGGGGGCGCCGGGGCCGAGCGGCGGCGGGCCGCTCATGTACGCCTCCTGGAACTGGCGCTCGCGGTCGTCGAGGAGCGCCCACAGCAGCTGGGAGACGTCGCCGAAGCGGCGGTAGACGGTGCCGACGCCGATCCCGCTGGCGTGGGCGACCTGGTTCATGGTGACGGCGTCGGGGCCCTTCTCGGCGACGATCCGGGCGGCCGCGTCGAGGATCCTGCGCCGGTTGCGGGCGGCGTCGGCGCGCTCGGTGACGGGGCCGCCGCCGCCCGGGCCGGTGCCGGGCGCGGCCGGCAGCACGGTGAGCAGCTGCGCGGGTCCGTCGTCGGCCCCCGGCGTGCCCGGTGTTCTCGTGCTCATCGGCCCGTTCCTGCCCTTCGTCGCGCCCCCGGTCGTCGGTGTCCCCGCCCTTCGAGCATACCCGCCCCGGTTGCCATCCGGATTGCTATCCGTTTAGGCTCGGCGAAGCTTAACGGAAACCAATCCGTTTGAGTCGGTCCGCAGCGAGGAGCCCGTCATGTCCGTCAAGGTCGCCGTCGTCTACTACTCGTCCACCGGTGCCGTGCACCAGCTCGCCCAGGCCGTCGCCGAGGGCGCCGAGAAGGCCGGCGCCGAGGTGCGCCTGCGCCGGGTGCCCGAGCTGGCCCCGGACGCCGCGATCGACGCCAACCCGGCCTGGCGCGCCCACGTCGACGCCACCGCCGGGGTCGAGCTCGCCACCCTCGACGACCTGGAGTGGGCGGACGCGTACGCGCTCGGCTCGCCGACCCGCTTCGGCAACGTGGCGGCCCAGCTCAAGCAGTACGTCGACACCACCGGCGGCCTGTGGCAGCGCGGCGTCATGGCGGACAAGCCCGCCACCGCCTTCACCAGCGCCCACAACCTCCACGGCGGCAACGAGTCCACGCTGCTCGCGCTCTACAACACCTTCCACCACTGGGGCTCGGTCATCGTCTCGCCCGGCTTCACGGACCCCGCCGTCTACGCGGCCGGCGGCAACCCGTACGGCACCGCCCACCCCGCCGCCAACGGCGCCCCCGCCGAGAACGTCCTGGCCGCCGCCCGCTACCAGGGCACCCGCCTCACGACGATCGCCAAGCGCCTGAAGGGCCTCCCGGTCGACTGACCCGGTACGGACGGACGAAGGGCGCGCCCCGGCGGAGGTCCTCCGCCGGGGCGCGCCCACGTTCCGCCGCCCTGGATCAGGCCAGCGACAGGAACAGCTTCTCCAGCCGGGCCCGCATCTTGTCCGGATCCTCGCCGCCCCGCTCGCCGCTCTCCATCTCCGTCAGGCACTGCTGGAGCCCCGTCGCGATGATCGCGAACCCGGCCCGGTCCAGCGCCCGCGAGGCGGCGGCCAGCTGGGTCACGACCTCCTCGCAGTCGCGCCCCTCCTCGATCATCCGGATCACGCCGGAGATCTGGCCCTGCGCCCGGCGCAGCCGGTTCAGCACGGCCTTGAGCTCCGCGCCCGCGAGATCGAGTTCCACAACCACTCCTCAGCAGATACCCCAGGGGGCAGCCCGACCCCCACCACGGGGATCCGTCCATCCCAAGGATGACACCCACCGAAACCATTCCCGCCGACCCGCCGACCCGCCGACCCGCCGACCCGGCGCCCCCCGACCCGGGACCCGGCGGAGGGGCGGCCGGAGCCCGGCGGAGCGGCGGCCCGGGGCCCGGCGGAGCGGCCGTCTCAGTCCTGCGCCGGCCCCTGCTCGTCGATGCGGCGGATGACGACCGGGTACTCCGGG
Source organism: Streptomyces sp. NPDC014656 (assembly GCF_043084305.1). Taxonomy (NCBI): domain Bacteria; kingdom Bacillati; phylum Actinomycetota; class Actinomycetes; order Kitasatosporales; family Streptomycetaceae; genus Streptomyces; species Streptomyces sp. NPDC014656. The sequence goes on along the minus strand of NZ_JBIBZN010000015.1, from coordinate 82,846 downwards.
GCGCCCGCGGGCTGGGGGCAGCGGGCCACGCGGGCGGCGATCTCCGTCACCCGGTCGAGGCTCTCGCACTCCAGGACCCAGTAGCCGGCCAGGACCTCCTTTGTCTCGGCGTACGGGCCGTCCGTCACGACCGGGCTGCCCGCGGCGTCCAGCGAGACGTGCCGGGTCTCGCCCGGGTCGGCCAGGCCCTGCCCGTCGAGCATCTCGCCGCTCTCCAGCAGCTCCTTGTTGAGCGTGCTCATGAAGTCGAACATCGCCGTCAGGGACTCCTTGTCCCAGGCCGGGCTCTGCGCCGAGCCGCGCCCGGACATCGCCTCGTAGTCGGCGTGCGAGCCCTGGACCATCACGAGGTACTTCATGGTGTCCTCCGTACGTCCGTCCGTGCGTGTCGTGTGAACCTCTCTCGAAGGTGGGTCGGAACCGGCCCCCGGATCTCGACACCGCGCGGACGGAATCCCGAAATCCGTCCGGAATCACCCGACCGCCCCATGATGTCCGCTGTGCAGTCCTTCACCTTCTCCGCCGCGTTCATCACGTTCTTCTCCGTCATCGGACCGCCGAAGGTGCTCCTCTCCTTCGCCGGCCTCGCCCAGGCCCACCCGGCCCGGCAGCTCCGCACCATCGCCCTGCTCTCCTCCGGCGCGGCGGTCGTCGTCGGCATCGTCACCGGCGGCACCGCCCCCTGGCTGCTCGACCTCTTCCACATCAGCACCCCCGCCCTCCAGCTCGCGGGCGGCGTCATCTTCTTCATCTACGCCGTCGGCCTCGTCCTCGGCATGCACCTGGGCTCCGACGGCCCGCACGACGACTCGCCCGACACCGTCAGCGGCGTCCGCGAACTCCTCATGCCGTACGTCGTCAGCCCCCTCGCCATGACCGCCCTGCTCATCGAGGGCGCCGCCCGCACCTCGCTCGGATGGCGCTCCACCGTCGTCGGCGCCTACATGGCGGTCATCGCGCTCGACCTCCTCTGCGTCCTGCTGCTCGCCCGGATCCTGCGCCGCACCCACCACGCCACCATCGAACTCCTCGGCCGGCTCCTCGGCCTGCTGCTCGCCGCGGTCGGCGTGGACCTCGTCCTCGACGGCCTCTCGGACCTGGGCGTACCGGGCGTGGGCCGGTACTAGCCGGGTCGCGGACGCCTCACGCGTCCGTGAAGTCCGGCACCGTCCGCACGAACCCGTCCTCCTCCTCGAAGAACACCACGCGCCCCGCGTCGGTCTCCGCGTACGAGCTGCCGCCGATCGCCGCCGCCGGCTCCCGGCTGTTCCCCACCACTGGTTCGCCGACCCCGCCGCCGGCACGGACACGGCCGACCGCCTGGCCCTCCTCGCGGCGGTGGCCACGGAGCATTCCGCCCCCGCCTGAGCCGACCCGGCGCGGCCCGGCCCGATCCGACCCGGCCCGTGCTTGATCCGGCCGGCCCGGACGGCAGCCCACCTATCCGTTCCGCCCAGCCCAGCCCCGCCCAGCCCCGCCCCGTCCCGCCCCCGCCCGGTCCCGCCCCCGCCCTCACCCCCGTCCCTCAGGATCCGGCGGCGGCCCGCTCCCCCAACGGCCGCCTCCGCAGCGCCGGTTCGGTGAGCGACGGCGGCCGCCAGACGCCGTCGGCCCGGTAGAGGTCCGTACCCGGCGGCACGATCGCGTCGATGCGGTCGAGCACGTCGTCGTCCAGGACGAGCGAGGCGCCCTTCAGCAGCCCGTCCAGCTGCTCGCCCGTCCGCGGTCCGAGGATCACCGAGGTGACCGCGAGGTGCGCGGCGGCGAAGGCGACGGCGAGTTCGGGCAGCGAGCAGCCGATCTCCTCGGCGAGCAGGGCGAGTTCCTCGACGGCGTCGAGCTTCGCCGCGTTCTCGGGGAGGGCCGGGTCGAAGCGGTGCGGGGTGATCGCCGCCCGCCCGCGCGTCAGGTCGACCCCGCGCCCCTTCCGGTACGCCCCCGACAGATAGCCGGAGGCGAGCGGCGCCCACGTCAGCACGCCCATCCCGTACCGCTGCGCCACCGGCAGCACGGCGGTCTCCACCCCGCGCGCGAGCAGCGAGTACGGCGGCTGCTCGGTACGGAAGCGGCGCAGCCCGCGCCGCTCGGCGACCGCGTGCGCCTCGACGATCCGCTCGGCGGGGAAGGTGGAGCACCCGAAGGCCCGGATCTTCCCCTGGGAGACGAGGTCCCCCAGCGCGTCCAGGGTCTCCTCGATGTCGGTCCGGTGGTCGGGCCGGTGGACCTGGTAGAGGTCGATCCAGTCGGTCCCGAGCCGCGCCAGACTGGCCTCGACGGCCCGGACGATCCACCGCCGGGACAGCCCGCCCCGCGCGGGCCCGTCCCCGCCGACGGGGAAGTACACCTTGCTCGCGAGCACGGTCTCGTCCCGGCGGCGCGGATCGCGCAGCGCCTTCCCGACGATCTCCTCGGACTCGCCCGCCGAGTACATGTCGGCGGTGTCGACGAAGTTGACGCCCCGGTCGAGGGCGGAGTGGATGATCCGTACGGCGTCCTGGTGGTCGGGGTTGCCGACCGCGCCGAACATCATGGTGCCGAGGCAGTAGGTGCTGACTTCGATCCCGGTCCCGCCGAGTATCCGATAGCGCATGCGCCGCACCCTAGGGCCTGGAGCGGACTCCAAGGCAAGCCCCCGCACCGGCCGGGTCCGGCAGCCCGCCGCCGACCTCCCGCAGGAACGCCGCCACGGCCCCGTACACCTCCGCCGGCCGCTCCAGGTGCACGTCGTGCCCGGCCCCCGGCAGGCAGACGCCGCGCAGCCCCGGCTGCCGCCGCGCCATCCCGTCCCACTGCTCCGCGTCGATGATGCCGTGCTGCCCGAGGACCGCGAGGAGCGGCACGTCGACGGCGTCCCACTCCTCCCACCAGGAGCGGACGGCGTTCTCGGCGAGGGAGGCGGCGAGGACCTCGGCGTCGAACCGCGGCCACCACCCGCCGTCCCGCTCGTCGAGCCCGTCGGCCCACCCCTCGCCGACGCCCCCGCCCCCGAAGTACGAGACGGCCGCCTCCCGGCTCGCGAAGGGCACCGGCCACCCCCTCAGCCACCCGGCGACCCCCGCCACGTCCTCGGGCGTGGACCCGGCGGGCCCGGCCTCGACCAGGACGGCCCCGGCGACCCGGGGATCCCGCCGCGCGGCGGCGAGCAGCGCGGCGTGCCCGCCGTAGGACTGCCCGACGAGCACGAAGGGCCGCCGCCCGGAGCTCCCGAACTCCTCCACGACCCCCAGCACGTCGTCCACGTACGCGGCCCGGGAGACGTCCCCCGGCACCCGCTCGCTCCCCCCGTGCCCGCGCTGGTCGAGGGCGAGCACCCGGTACCCGTCCCCCCGCAGCGCCCGGGCGAGCCCGTCCCACTCCCCACAGTGCCCGGCGAGCCCGTGCAGCAACAGCACCCCGAACCCCCACCCGTCCCCTCCCCCTCCCCCTCCCCCTCCCCCTCCCCTTCCCCCGCCCCAGTCGCGCAGCGACAGGACCACTCCCGCCCGCACGAACTCCCGAGTGACGTAGCTCACACTCACTCCCGCCCCCTCCCTGTCACAACCGCCCGCCGCCCTCCGTCAACCCATTGAAAGCGCACGGAGAACCCCGGGACCCCCGGAAACGCTCCGGGCCCGCACCCCACCCACGGAGGAACCCCCATGGACGCCCGTCTCAGCCTCTTCGCCAGCCCCGTCGCCGCCAAGGTCATCAAGCACCTCGCCTCGGCCGGCTTCGGCATCCCGGACGCGGTCCTCCCGCACAGCACCCAGGAACTGGTGAAGATCCGCGCGAGCCAGATCAACGGCTGCGGTTTCTGCCTCGACATGCACACCAAGGACGCCGCCGCGGCCGGCGAGACCGCCCTCCGCCTCCACCTGGTGTCCGCCTGGCGCGAGGCCAAGGTCTACACGGAGGCGGAGCGCGCCGCCCTCGAACTCGCCGAGCAGGGCACCCGCCTCGCCGACCACCACACCGGCGTCACCGACGAGGCCTGGGCGAACGCCGCCAAGCACTACGACGAGGAGCAGCTCGCCGCGCTGGTCTCCCTCATCGCGCTCATCAACGCCTTCAACCGCCTCAACGTCATGACCCAGCAGCCGGCCGGCGACTACGTCCCGGGCCAGTTCGCCTGACCGCCTGACCGCCTGACCGCCTACCGGCCGTCCTCGGCCCGGACGGCCGCCACGAGCGCGTTCGCGTGCCCGTGCCCGAGCCCGTACTCGCCCTTCAGCCAGCCGACGAGCTCCATGTGCTTGTCGAGCGGCGAAGAACGGACGAGGTCGAACCACTCGGACACGGGCCGCCCGTACTTCTTCTCGATCGCCGGAAAGTAACTGGCGGGACCCTTGGGAACGGTGGACACGATGACCTCCAGGACGACGCGGCAACGGTACGCACGGTAGAAGACCCCCGGCCGCCCCGAAACTCATCGCCGCCGCCCCGCCCCCTCTCAATCCCGCCGAATGTGCTCCGGATCCACGTGCCGCCGCACCATCGGCACGGAAGCGATCCCCGCCACCACCAGCACCCCCACCGCACTCCCCACCAGCACCGGCAACCCCTCCCAGTCCCAGTGCACGGCCCCGCCCCCGGTGATCAGATAACTGGCCTCGGCCAGCCACCCCGCCACCACGGCCCCACCCAGCCCCACCCCCAACGGCACCACCACCTGCACCACCTGCACCCCCCGCAACGTCCCCGCCCGAGCCCCCAACAACCCCAGCGCGGCCACCTGCCCCCGCCGCTCCAAAGCCCGATCCGCCACAGAAACAACAAACGCCGCCACCCCCACGACCAGCCCGAGCACCATCCCCACGACCAGCAGACTCCGAATGACGGTCAGCTGCGCCAATGCCTGTACGACGATCCCGACGGGATCGACTACCGCAGTCGGCGCCACCGCTCCCACCCCGTCGAGCATGGTCCGAACGGTCGCGGCATCGGATCCGGACACCAAGGTCAGAGTTCCGGCACGGGAGGCCAGTCCGGCGGGCACGAGGGAGGGAGGGGCGAACAGGGCCCCCGACCCGAGTACGGAAGGCTGGTGAGCCTGCATGACGATGTGCGCTTCGGGGACGGTGAGGCTGGTCTTCCGCCCGTCCTGCAGGGCGAACGGGAAGCGTTCTCCCGGCTGCGCATCGTCCTCGTACGGGGTGTTCTCGTCGCGCAGTCGCATGATCTTGCCGTCTACGCAGCCGCGCATCGAGACGACGGTCGCGGCGAGCTGTTCACAGGTGCCCACGACCAGTTCGAGAGAGTCCGTGTAAGCCTCCCCCGGTGGGCTCCAGGAGTCGTACGAGACGAAGTGGGCGCGCACGTCGGGCAGCTGTTCCAGCTCTTTCTGCTGTGCGGAAGTGAGGTCGTTCAGGCCGATGGCGTATTCCTGCAGCGGGGCCGTGCGTCGACTCACCTGGTCCAGTTCGATCAGCACGCCCTGCGTGAGCGAGGCGCCGAACACCAACAGCACGAGCCCGGTGACGACCCGGAGCGAGGATCCGGGGTCCACCTCCGTACGCCGCATGGCCAGGACCACGGGCAAGGACCTGGCGACTCCGGCGAGCCGGCGGGCCAGCCAAGCCGTGACGGGCGGCAAACCGAGGACGAGTCCCGCACCGGTCAGCAGCACGGCGGACGGGATCAGGGTGGAACTGGCGGAACCACCGGACGGATCCCGTCCCATCACACTCATCACGCAGTAGCCGCAGATCACCCCCAGTCCCGGAACCAACAGCAGCGCCCCCAGCCCTCGCGGCGGCTTGTGCTCCGCGGTCCGGCGCACCGAGATCGGCGAGAGCGCGGCCCGCCGGGCACTGAACAGCCCGACGGCCCACGCGAGTGCGGGGCACCCGACCAGGCACACCGCCACGGTCGACCACTCGGGCCGCCCGTCCGCCGGATACCACCGCAGCCCGGGAAGTCCGACCCGCGCCATGACCTCGTTGACCCCGAGGTACGCGATGAGCCCGAACACCGCCCCGAGGAACGCCGCCGCGACGCTCTCCGCGCCATTGACCCGCAGGGTGTCTTTGACGCTGAGACCTACCAACCGCAGTGCCGCCAGCCGCCGAGCCCGCGATTCTCCGGAGAGGCGCGCGCAGACGGAGAGGAAGACCGCGAGGGGCAGCAACACGATGCAACCGAGGGTGAACTGGAGAATGCCCAATGTCTCGGGGTCGATGACCCCGTTGGCGTACCTGGAGCCGAAACTGCCGAGTGGCAGGGGCTCGGAGAGCTGGTCTGGTGTGGTGCCGACATAGCCGTAGAGGTCGTCCGGTCCGCTGAGGCCCTCCGGCGTGACGAGGCCGGTCACGCGGCCCGGCACGAGGCCGGCGGTCTCGGGATGGTCCTTCAGGATCTTGTTCAGCGCCGGTGAGACGACGGCCTCTCCTGGACCGGGCAGCGCTGTGAGACCCGGAGGACGCGGGGCCGGGCCCGGCCCCGTGCGGGCCAGAAACACCCGCTGGAGCGGTCGTGATCCGTATGGGTCGAGGAATTCCTGGTAGACGACGCTGCCGTGCTTGGCGGGCCGGGGATCGCGAGCTGCGGTCCGGGCGTCATGCGCGGCGAGGATCGTGGGAACCGTCAGCACGGCCGCGAGACAGGCCACCCCGAGCCCCGCTCCAGCAGACATCAGGAGGAAGCGCATACGGCCCCGGGGCCCGGTGCGCCACAGCAGGCGCAGTCCGAACAGAAAGGGGTTCACACCGGCACCCGCTGCGTGAGGACGCCGTCCGCCATCGTGTACTGGGCGTCCGCCCGGGCGGCCACGTCAGGGTCGTGCGTCACGATGACCACTGCGGTGTCCTGGTCTCGTGCGAGGTGCAGGAACTGGTCGAGGACGGCGGAGGCATTGGCGCTGTCGAGAGCGCCGGTCGGTTCGTCGGCGAACACCACGTCCGGTTGGTGGGCGAGGGCCCGTGCGACGGCGACCCGCTGGCTCTGGCCGCCGGAGAGGTTCGAAGCCCTGCGACGCAGCAGATCGCCCATCCCCAGCCTGCCGAGAACACGGCCGGCCGCAGCGTTCGCGCGATCCTTGGCGACGCCCGCCAGACGCAGGGGGAGGGCCGCATTCTCTTCGACGGTCAGCTCGGGAAGCAGCTCTCCGTACTGGAAGACGAAGCCGATCCGCTCCCGCCGTAACGCGCTCAACTCGGCATCGGGCAAGGACGACAGCTGTACTCCGTCGAAGGTCACCGTGCCGTTGGCGGGTGGGAGGACACCGGCAAGGCAGTACAGCAGGGAGGACTTTCCGGAGCCGCTGGCCCCCATGATGGCGGCCACTTCGCCTCGCGCCAGACTGAAGTCCGCTTTGCGAACCGCATGTTGCTCGCCGTAGAAGAAGTCCACGCCGTCGGCGCGGAGGATTACGTCCATGATGCGGGCACTCCTCAAAGGGAAGGGGAGCCGCTGGGTTGCGGCTCCCCTTGGTGGACGAAGGTCAGCGGCGCTTGAACGATCGCACCGGAGAGCAGTTGTCCGGCCTCAGTGAGCCGCGGTCCCGGCACGCCTGGACCCACGCCTTGCCGGTTTCGAGGACCGCGCCATCGAAGAAGACGTGGTCGACGGCGACGGACCGCTTCTGGACCCCCTTGACTCGGGTCCAGTCGTACGCCTCGACACGTCCACGCAGGTAGACGTTGTGACCGTCGTTCGAGCTGATGTCCTGCAGCTTGCCCTTGATGTGGAATCCCCCACGGTGCACGAACTTGGGCTCCCACTTGTGCTTGCCCTTGAAGAGCACGCCGGTCGAGCGCATCTCCAATTCGTGCCAGGAGTCCGCGACCGCGACCCCCGCCCCACCGAAGAACAGCCCCGCGACGACCGCCGCAGTCATCGACTTCCGCAACTTCCGCATGAATTGCTCCTGTTCGTTTAAGAGCCGACCGGCCGTCACAGAACGTATCGACACGGCTACGGATTGGTTGCAGCAGGAACGTAACTCCCGTCCGATCACCCCCCGATCCGGTGAACGGAACGTCGAAAAAGAATCTCTTCGATGCCCCGCTGGATCCGGTCGCCCAGTCGCCTGGCGAGGCGAAAGCCCAGTTCAGAGGTGCCGGGCGTGAGCGGGGAGCGGGGCGGGACCCGTAGGGGTGATATGCCCGGGGGAAGTGACCGGGGGTGCGGCGGCGACCGGCGGGACGGCTGGGACCGACCGGCCCGTGGTATTCACTTCGCCGAACCGGCCGCCGCTTCGGCGGGCGCGCTGGCCGGCCCGTATCCGTGCCGGGTCTGGAACGGCGGGCCTCGGGCCAGTGCCCATCACTCGACCGCCCGGGAATCGGCCTGGGGAGCCCCGAGCGAGATGAACTCGGAGGTCACTCCGGGGCCGGACCGGCGTGTGATGGACCAGGGCTTCCGGCGCGGTGTCGAGGTCCTGAGCGTCGGCGGACGCGGTCGCTCCCAAGGTCGCTGCCAGGGCATCACGCGTCACGAGCGCCCCGAGGAGGCCAGGAACTCGGCCACTTGGAGGCACGGCAAGGCGGGAGCTGCGGCAAGGCGAGCACCGTCGAACGACAAACGCCGAGGCCGGACCCGTGCGCAGCCCAGGGACGGCGCGCCCCCGGGGCCGCAGGCGGTGCGCGGAAAGGTTCGCCACCTGGAGGCGAGCTCCCCGGGTGTCACGGATACCGGAGGTGAAGGGGGCCGAGACCGGGCCCGGACCGCGACCCGGCCCAGGACCGCGACCGGAGCACGACGAAGGCCCCGGTCGCTTTCGCGTCCGGGGCCTTCGTTCCGCCTGTACGGGCGGCTGCGGAGGATACGAGATTCGAACTCGTGAGGGGTTGCCCCCAACACGCTTTCCAAGCGTGCGCCCTAGGCCTCTAGGCGAATCCTCCGTGGAGAACATTACATGACCGCGGAGGGTGCTCGCGAACGTGATCCACGAGGTGGGGGACGGGGAGCGGAGGGGGTGCGGAGGTGGGGTTCGGATCGGGTAGGCTGGGCGGAGCCCCTCACGCGGCGCTATCTGACTGAACTCCCCCAGGGCCGGAAGGCAGCAAGGGTAGGTCGGCTCTGGCGGGTGCGTGGGGGGCGCTTGCGTTTCCGGGGGCGGGCCGCGGGGTGCGCGGGTTTTCCCGGGTTGTCGGTGAGCGCCTATAACCTCGTATGCGTGTCGTCTCTCGCGCTGTACCGCCGCTACCGCCCCGAGTCCTTCGCCGAGGTCATCGGGCAGGAGCATGTCACCGACCCGTTGCAGCAGGCCCTGCGGAACAACCGGGTCAATCACGCGTACCTGTTCAGCGGACCGCGCGGCTGTGGCAAGACGACCAGCGCGCGGATCCTGGCGCGGTGTCTGAACTGTGAGCAGGGGCCGACGCCGACGCCCTGCGGCGAGTGCCAGTCCTGCCGGGACCTGGCTCGCAACGGGCCGGGTTCGATCGACGTCATCGAGATCGACGCCGCCTCGCACGGTGGTGTGGACGACGCCCGTGACCTGCGGGAGAAGGCGTTCTTCGGGCCCGCGTCCAGCCGGTACAAGATCTACATCATCGACGAGGCCCACATGGTCACCCCGGCGGGCTTCAACGCCCTGCTGAAGGTGGTCGAGGAGCCGCCCGAGCACCTCAAGTTCATCTTCGCCACGACCGAGCCCGAGAAGGTCATCGGGACCATCCGCTCGCGGACCCACCACTATCCCTTCCGGCTGGTGCCGCCGGGGACGCTGCGGGACTACCTCGGCGACGTGTGCGGGCGGGAGGGGATCCCCGTCGACGAGGGCGTGCTGCCGCTCGTCGTGCGCGCGGGTGCCGGGTCCGTGCGTGACTCGATGTCCGTGATGGACCAGCTCCTCGCCGGCGCCGGCGAGGCGGGTGTGACGTACGCCATGGCGACCTCGCTCCTCGGTTATACGGACAGCTCGCTGCTCGACTCCGTCGTGGACGCCTTCGCCTCGGGCGACGGCGCCGCCGCCTTCGAGGTCGTCGACCGGATCATCGAGGGAGGGAACGACCCCCGGCGGTTCGTCGCCGACCTGCTGGAGCGGCTGCGCGACCTCGTGATCCTGGCCGCCGTGCCCGACGCCGCGGAGAAGGGGCTCATCGACGCGCCCGCCGACGTGGTGGAGCGCATGCAGGCGCAGGCGTCCGTGTTCGGCGCCGCCGAGCTGAGCCGCGCCGCCGACCTCGTCAACGAGGGGCTGACCGAGATGCGCGGCGCGACCTCGCCGCGCCTCCAGCTGGAGCTGATCTGCGCGCGCGTGCTGCTGCCCGCCGCCTTCGACGACGAGCGCTCGCTGCTCGCGCGCCTCGACCGCCTGGAGCGCGGGGCCGCCGCCGCGCCGCCGGCCGCCGCTGCCGCCGTCTTCACGCCGGCGCCGCCCGCCGGGCCGCCGATGGGGTACGTCCCCGGGCCCGAGGCCCATACGCCGCTGGCCCCGCCGCCCCCGCCCGCGTCCGCCCCCGTGCAGCCCCAGCCCCAGCCACCGGTCCAGCCGCAGCAGCCCCAGCAGGACGCCGCGCGGCCCGGTGCCTGGCCCGGGGCCGCCCGCCCCGGCGGCTGGCCGACCGCCGCGCCCGCGCCCGCTCCCGTACAGCCGCAGGCGCCGGCTCCGGCCCCGGCGCAGCCCGCCGCGCAGGCTCCGGCCGGGGACATGGCGGCCGGCGCCGCCCAGGTGCGGAACATGTGGCCGTCGATCCTGGAGGCGGTCAAGAACCGGCGCCGCTTCACCTGGATCCTGCTGAGTCAGAACGCGCAGGTGGCCGGCTTCGACGGCACCACCCTCCAGCTCGGCTTCCTCAACGCCGGCGCGCGGGACAACTTCGCGAGCAGCGGCAGCGAGGACGTCCTCAAGGCCGCGCTCGCCGAGCAGTTCAACGTGCACTGGAAGGTCGAGGCGATCGTCGACCCGTCGGGCGGCTCCGCGCCCCCGCCCGCTGCCGGGAACTTCTCCGGGGGCGGCGGCTTCGGGGGCGGCGGCCGGCCCCCCGTCGCGCCCGCTCCCGCCCCGGCGCCCGCGCCCATGTCCGCGCCCGCGCCCGCCTCCGTACAGGCCCCGTCCGCCGCCCAGGCGTCCGCTCCGGCGCCCGCCCCCGCGCAGCAGCCGCGACAGGAGTCGCAGCAGCCGCCGCGGCAGGTCCAGCCGCAGCCCGTGGCGCCCGAGGACGACATCCCGGAGGAGGACGATCCGGACCTCGTGGAGTCGGCGCTCTCCGGGCACGAGCTGATCGTGCGCGAGCTCGGCGCCACCGTTGTGGAGGAATACACGAACGACTAGGACCGTCTCGCTCGGTGGCCCGCACAAGGACCCTCCCGTCCGGCGGGCTACCCTGGCTGGCGTGAAGGTCCTCGTCATCGGCGGCGGCGCCCGCGAACACGCCCTGTGCCGCTCTCTCTCCCTCGATCCCGACGTCACCGCTCTGCACTGCGCGCCCGGCAACGCCGGAATCGCCGAGGTCGCCGAGCTGCACCCCGTCGACCAGCTGGACGGCGGCGCGGTCGCCGCGCTCGCCACCGAGCTCGGCGCCGACCTGGTCGTCGTCGGCCCGGAGGCGCCGCTCGTCGCCGGTGTCGCCGACGCCGTCCGCGCCGTCGGGATCCCGGTCTTCGGCCCCTCCGCGGAGGCCGCGCGGCTGGAGGGCTCCAAGGCGTTCGCCAAGGACGTCATGGCCGGCGCCGGCGTGCCGACCGCCCGCAGCTACGTCTGCACCACCCCCGCCGAGATCGACGAGGCCCTCGACGCCTTCGGCGCGCCGTACGTCGTCAAGGACGACGGCCTCGCGGCCGGCAAGGGCGTCGTCGTCACCGGCGACATCGAGGCGGCCCGCGCCCACGCCCTCGCCTGCGACCGCGTGGTCATCGAGGAGTACCTGGACGGCCCCGAGGTCTCCCTCTTCGCGATCTGCGACGGCGACACCGTCCTCCCGCTCCAGCCCGCGCAGGACTTCAAGCGCGCGCTCGACGGCGACGAGGGCCCCAACACCGGCGGCATGGGCGCCTACTCGCCGCTGCCGTGGGCCGACCCGAAGCTGGTCGACGAGGTCCTGGAGACCGTCCTCCAGCCGACCGTCGACGAGCTGCGCCGCCGCGGCACCCCCTTCTCCGGCCTCCTCTACGCCGGTCTCGCGCTCACCAGCCGCGGCGTGCGGGTCATCGAGTTCAACGCCCGCTTCGGCGACCCCGAGACGCAGGTCGTCCTCGCCCGCCTGAAGACCCCGCTCGCGGGCGTGCTGCTGCACTCCGCCAACGGCACCCTCGCCGACCAGGCCCCGCTGGCCTGGCGCGACGAGGCCGCCGTCACCGTGGTCGTCGCCTCCCACAACTACCCGGACACCCCGCGCACCGGTGACCCCATCGAGGGCCTCGCCGAGGTCGCGGAGCAGGACGCGCCGCACGCGTACGTGCTGCACGCGGGCACGAAGCGGGACGGCGGGGCGATCGTGAGCGCCGGCGGACGGGTCCTCTCCGTCACCGCCACCGGTTCGGACCTGACCCAGGCCCGCGACCGCGCCTACGCGGCAGTCGGCCGCATCCGCCTTGACGGTTCCCAGCACCGTACGGACATCGCGCTCAAGGCCGCCGGGGCCTGACCCGGAACGGCAGCACGGGCGCGGCCGCGCAGTCAAGCGCACGGCCGCGCCACCGGCACCACCTTTACCCAAAGCCATTCGATCGAGTGACGGCTCGGCCATCTGGATGACTGCCGCCGGAGCCCCAACTAGGGTGCGGCGCAGGCGTTCCGGCACTTGGCCCACCGGCATTGCGATGTCGGTGACGGGTGCCACAGTGGGGGAGTGAGCAACACCACCACGGGTAGTCCCGTCCAGGACGGGGAGAGGGGGTGAGGTACGGCGTGTCCGGCAGCGGCTTCGGAAACGGCGGCAGCGACAGCGGCCTCGGCGAGCAGTGGGGCGTGCGGGCCGCGCGCTCCCGCGCCCTGGCCGTCCTGCGCGTCCGCGGACGGGCGCTCGGCGCCGCCATCCTCCCCGCCGCCGTCGCCGTCGTGCTGTACGCGGGCGAGGTCACCGGCCACTTCACGGGTACGGGATGGGCCACCGCCCGCTGGATCACGACCGTCCTCGCGGTCCTCGTCCTGCTCGCCTCCGCGGCCGTCGCCCTCGTCGTCGCCCGGGCCCGCCCGGCCGTGACGCCGACGGTGGAGCTCACCGAGACCGCCGCCCCCGACCTCCACCGCCTGGTGCGGGACCTGGCCGACCGGCTCGACGTGCCCGCGCCCTCCGCGATAGCCCTGACCCCGGACTGCGACAGCTGGCTGGAGGACCGCTCCCACCCGGCGCACGGGCGGGCGGCCGTCCCCGCCGCCGGCGGTCCCGTCCTCGTCATAGGCTCCCCGTTCCTGTGGTGGATGAGGGTCGCCGAGCTGCGGGCGGTCCTCGCCCCGGTCGTCGCCGGCACCGGCCCGGCCGCCGACCCCGACATAGCCGCCGCCCGCCGCTTCGTGCGCGGGCTCGACGCGGCCGTCGCCGTCCCGGACGAGCCCGGTCTCGGCCCGCTGCGCCGGCTCGGCGCCCGGGGCGTCGGGCGGGTGGCCCGGCTGCTGCTGCGGGCCTGCGGCACGCACGCCGCCGAGATGGAGCGCGGGGTCGCCGCCGCCGGGTCCGAGCGGGCCCAGGCCGTCGACCAGGGGACCCGGACCGTCGCCCAGGAGCAGGTCGGCCTCGCCTACGCGGGCTGGGACCGGCTCCTCACCCGGGTCGCGCTGCCCGCCTGGCGGATGGGCCGCTGGCCGTCCCGGCTCGACGCGGGCGTCGTCTCCGCCCTGACCGAACTGTCCCGCCGCGACCGGCTCGCGGAGGGCTTCGCCTCCCGCCTCGGCGAGCGCCCGGCCTGCGACCTCCTGGAGGAGCCGGGGGCCGTGGACGAGGCGGCCTCCCTGCTCGCCGCCCGGCTCTTCCACGGCGGACCCGCCGAGGCCGGCCCGGACTGGGCGCCGGTCGAGTGGAGCCGCTACCCGGAGGAGGTCGTCGACCGGAAGTGGCGCGCCGACGCGGCCCGCCTCCACGACGTCCTCGACCGCCTGCCGGCGGCCGGCGGCCCCGGGGCCCCGACCCTCGCCCGCCTCCTCGCCCACCTGACGGTCCCCCGGGACGGCGCGGCCGCGGCCCCCGCGCGGGCGGAGGACGACGACCTCCCCGTCGTACCGCCCGGAGCCGAGGAGAGGGACGGTGGAGGAGGGCGTGAAGGGGACGGTGAGGGAGCCGGCGCGGGGCCCGAAGCGGAGGCCGGAGCCGGGTTCGAGGACGAGGACGAGAACGACGACGAGGTCCGCAACCCCGCCGCGGACGTCCTCGCCGCCGCCCTCAGCGCCCAGGTGGTCCGCGAGGACGCCGAGCGCGAGGCGCGGGCCGCGTCCGGCGCCGCGACCGGTGCCGCCGGGTTCACGGGCCCCGACGGCCCCTGGCCGCTCGCCCCGCTGCTCCCGCCCCGTACCGGCCGGGACCTGCTCGCCGACCACGTGACCGCGCTGGTCTGCTGCGCCGCCGTCGACACCACCGGCGCCGCGCCCGGCCTGGACTGGCTCGACGGCCCCGCGCTGCTCGTCGACGGCGAGCGGGCCGCCGACCTCGGGCCGCGCGTGCTCGCCCTGGTCGAGGAGGGCGACCCGGCCCCGCTGCGCGCCTGGCTCGGCACCACCGGCGTGCGCCCCGAGAAGCCCGTCCGCCTGCTCTGACGCCGCACCGGGGCCCGGCCCGGCCCGGTCCGGCCGGGGTCCGGTCCGGCGGGTCTCCGGCGGGCCCGGCGAACGGCCGTACCGGAGGGTCGTGTTCCATCTTCGTCGATTCACGACGAACGGTGACGGACCGCGTGCGTTATGTGATGTGCTGGAGACCGGCACTGACAAGGGCACCATCCGCGGGCAGGAGCCGGCGGCACTGACCGGGGGAGTCGAAGGAGGGGCGCGGCCATGGGGGCGGAGCAGATCAGGCGCTGGGAGTCGGGTGCGCTCGCGCACGCGGTCTCCGATCCCTTCGGCCAGGGCCCGCTGCCCTGGCTGCGCGGATCGGAGAACTACTTCGACGACACGGGGCAGATGGTCCCCTGGTACGCGGACGAGACCCTGGCCGCCGGCCGCGCCGGCGGCCCCCGCACCGCCGACGACGTGCGCCGCCAGATCAAGGGCTTCGCCTCCGGCGGGGCCGTGGCGCCCGGCGAGTCGATCGACTTCCACGTCACGGTGGACCCGCCGCAGCCGTTCTCGGTCGACGTCTACCGGATCGGTCACTACGGCGGGGCCGGCGCCGCGAAGATCACCACGAGCCCGCGGCTCTCCGGGATCGTCCAGCCCGCCCCGCTGACCGCCGACCGCACGGTCTCCTGCCACCACTGGTGGCAGTCCTGGCGGCTCCAGGTGCCCGGCTACTGGTCGCTCGGCGCGTACGTGGCCGTCCTCACGACCGCCGACGGCTACCGCTCCCACATCCCCTTCACGGTCCGCGACGCCCACCCGGCGGACCTCCTCCTGGTCCTCCCGGACGTGACCTGGCAGGCGTACAACCTCTACCCGGAGGACGGGCGCACCGGCGCCAGCCTCTACCACGCGTGGGACGAGGAGGGCCGGCTGCTCGGCGAGGAGGAGGCGGCGACCACCGTCTCCTTCGACCGGCCGTACGCGGGCGCGGGCCTGCCCCTGCACGTCGGCCACGCCTACGACTTCATCCGCTGGGCGGAGCGGTACGGCTACGACCTCGCCTACGCGGAGACCCGCGACCTGCACGCGGGCCGGGTCGACCCCACCCGCTACCGGGGCCTGGTCTTCCCCGGCCACGACGAGTACTGGTCGGCCCCCATGCGCAAGGCCGCCGAGCGCGCCCGCGACCAGGGCACCTCGCTGGTCTTCCTCTCCGCCAACACCATGTACTGGCAGGTGGAGTTGGGTCCCTCGCCGTCCGGCGTGCCGGACCGGCTGCTCACCTGCCGCAAGCGCCGCGGCCCGGGCCGCCCCGCCCTCTGGCGCGAGGTCGACCGCCCCGAGCAGCAGCTCCTCGGCATCCAGTACGCGGGCCGGGTGCCCGAACCGCACCCGCTCGTCGTGCGGAACGCCGGGCACTGGCTCTGGGAGGCGACCGGCGCGGGCGACGGCGACGAGCTCCCCGGCCTGGTCGCCGGAGAGGCGGACCGCTACTTCCCGCGCACCCCGCTCCCCGACCACGACAGCCGCATCCTGCTCGCCCACTCGCCCTACCGGGACGGCGACGGGGTGCTGCGGCACCAGGAGACCAGCCTCTACCGGGCGCCCTCCGGGGCCTGGGTCTTCGCCGCCGGCACCTTCGCCTGGTCGCCGGCGCTGGACCGGCCGGGCCATGTCGACGCCCGCGTCCAGCGCGCCACCGCCAACCTCCTCGACCGGATCTGTAAGAGGGACTGACCGGGCGAGCCGCCCCGGTCGGCGGGCCCGGTCGCGCGTACGAGAGAATCGGACCGTTCCTGGATCAACCTACGCGGAGGAACCGTGTCCGGATTCGTAGAAAAGCCCGAGCCCGTCGAGGTTCCGGGCCTGACCCACCTGCACACGGGCAAGGTGCGCGACCTGTACCGGAACGGGGCCGGCGAGCTCGTCATGGTGGCGAGCGACCGCATGTCCGCGTACGACTGGGTGCTGCCCACCGAGATCCCGGACAAGGGCCGCGTCCTCACCCAGCTCTCCCTGTGGTGGTTCGACCAGCTCGCCGACCTGGTCCCGCACCACGTGCTCTCCACCGAGCTGCCGGAGGGCGCCCCCGCCGACTGGGCGGGCCGCACCCTGATCTGCAAGTCCCTGGACATGGTCCCGGTCGAGTGCGTCGCCCGCGGCTACCTCACCGGCTCCGGCCTGGTCGAGTACGACGAGTCCCGCACGGTCTGCGGCCTCGCGCTCCCCGAGGGGCTGTCCGACGGCTCCGAGCTGCCCGCGCCGATCTTCACCCCGGCGACCAAGGCCGCCGTCGGCGACCACGACGAGAACGTGTCGTACGAGGAGGTCGCCCGCCAGGTCGGCGCCGAGACCGCCGCCCTGCTGCGCCAGACCACCCTCGCCGTCTACGGCCGGGCCCGGGACATCGCCCGCGAGCGGGGCATCATCCTCGCCGACACCAAGTTCGAGTTCGGCTTCGAGGGCGGGACCCTGGTCCTCGCCGACGAGGTGCTGACCCCGGACTCCTCCCGCTTCTGGCCGGCCGACCAGTGGCAGCCGGGCCGCGCCCAGCCCTCGTACGACAAGCAGTTCGTCCGGGACTGGCTGACCTCCCCGGCCTCCGGCTGGGACCGGAAGGGCGAGCAGCCGCCGCCGGCCCTCCCGGGAGAGATCGTGGACGCCACCCGCGCCAAGTACCTGGAGGCGTACGAGCTGCTGACCGGCAAGTCCTGGTCCGACAGCTTCTGACGGAGCGGCCGTACGGGTCCCTTCCCGGGGCCCGTACGGCGCTTCCGCCGTCGTGCCCGCGCACACGACGAAGGCCCCGGTTCGATGAACCGGGGCCTTCACGCTGAGCGGACGACGAGATTCGAACTCGCGACCCTCACCTTGGCAAGGTGATGCTCTACCAACTGAGCCACGTCCGCATGCGCCGTAGCGCGCTGCTAACTATACCCAACCTTTGGAGCGCGCGAGACGCACCGCCGCGTGACGGTTCTCCGCCCCGACCTTCGCGGCGGCCGAGGAGAGGTAGTTGCGGACCGTGCCGGGGGAGAGCGCGGCCCGCCGGGCGATCTCCGCGACGGGGGCCCCGTCGGCGGCGAGTTCGAGCACCTCGGCCTCGCGGGCGGTCAGCGGCGAGTCCCCGGCGGCGATCGCGTCGGCCGCCAACTCCGGGTCCACGTAACGGTTTCCGGCGTGGACGGTACGGATCAGCTCGGCCAGCCGCTGGGCGCTGACGGTCTTCGGCGCGAAGCCCCGGACGCCCGCCGCGAGGGCCCGCTTGAGGTGGCCGGGGCGGCCGTGGCTGGTCACGATCATCGTGCGGCAGTCCGGGAGTTCGTCCCGGATCGATGTGGCAACCGTCACACCGTCTGCCCCTGGCATCTGGAGGTCGAGGACGGCGACGTCGGGCCGGTGGGCGCGGGCCATGGCGAGCGCCTCGGGCCCGGTCGCGGCCTCCGCGACGACGACCAGGTCGTCCTCCAGGGCGAGCAGGGCGGCCAGCGCGCCCCGGATCAGATGCTCGTCGTCGGCGAGCAGGACGCGTACGGGCTCGGTCACGCGACCGTCTCCTTCTCCTGGTGTGCGGGGTGCGGGGCGGCCGGTCCGGGCAGCGGTACCCGGGCGGTGACGAGGAAGGAGCGCGGGTCCGCCGGGCCCGCCTCCAGGGTGCCGTGCACCGCGCCGAGCCGTTCCCGCAGCCCGGCGAGGCCGGAGCCGGTCCGGCCGGGGGCGCCGGCCCCGTCCCGTACCACCGCCCCGTCGTTCTCCACGGTCAGCACGGCCTCCCCGCCCTCGGCGCGCAGGGTGATCGCGCAGCGCCGGGCGTCGCCGTGCCGCAGCACGTTGGTGGTGGTCTCGCGGACCACCCAGCCGAGCGCGGACTGCACCCCGGCGGGCAGGTCGAGGACCGGGGCGTCGACGGCGCAGTCGATGCCGGCGGCGTCGAGGACCCCGCGGGCGCCCTCCAGCTCGACCCGGAGATCGGCCTCCCGGTAGCCGCGGACGACCTCCCGGACCTCCCGCTGGGACTCCTGGGCGATCCGCTGCACCTCGACCATCTGGTCCACGCCCTCGGGGCGGCCGCGCCGGGTGAGCTGGACGGCCAGCTCGCTCTTGAGGGCGATCACCGAGAGGTTGCGGCCCATGACGTCGTGCAGGTCGCGGCCGAAGCGGAGCCGCTCCTCGGCGACGGCCAGCCGGGCCTTGAGGTCGCGGGAGCGCTCCAGCTCCTGGACGACCCCGAGCAGCCAGGAGGAGAAGCCGCAGGCGGCGGCGTAGCCACCGCCGCCGACGAGGACGCCGGCCAGGGTGATCAGCCCTTCCGGCACGTGGCCGGAGGCGGTCACGGGCAGTGCGGCGGCGAGGGCGGTGCCGGTGACCGCGTACGCCATGTGCCGCACCCGGTCCAGGCAGAGGACGAGCGCGCCGGCGGTGAAGACCGAGGTGACGATGAGCATGCTCGCGGTGACCGAGTCGTCGGACAGGGCACCGCCCGCCCACAGCCCTACGACGGCGAGGTCGCCGAGGACGGTGGCGGCGGCGAGGACGACGGCGAGCCGGACGGGGCGCGCCCGCCGGCCGGCGGTGTGGTCGAGGGCGCGGGAGGAGACCGTCCAGCAGAGCGCGGAGTGGGCCAGGACCCACAGGATCAGGCCGATCGCCAGACCCGTGCCGATCCCGCTCCGCCCCCCGTCGGCGCCCAGCGGGGGGCCGGCGAGCGCGGCCAGTTCGACCGGGGCCATGAGGTGGAAGGTCCAGCGGGTGTACAGCTCGACCTTCCCGGCGGCGCTGCGCCGTGACCACCATCCCGTCATCGCGGACATCCCGTCCCGTCTCCCCTCCGGTCCCGCCCTAGCGCCGGGGCTCCCAGCGGAACCAGCGGCGGACCGCCCACCCCGTCAGGACGCCCCAGGCCACTGTATTGAGCGCGGCGGTGAGCAGGCTGCCCGCGTGGGCGGTGCCGAGCCAGCCGGCCCGGACGAACTCCATGACGCCGCTGAGCGGGAGGAGCTGGGCGAGGTCGGCGGCGAGGCCGGGCAGGGCGTCGCGGGGGACGAAGAGGCCGGAGCCGAAGGAGGAGACGAGGAAGAGCGGCAGGGTGGTGAGGCCGGCGCTCTCGACGGTGCGGGTGATCGAGGTGGTGACGGCGGCGAGCCCGGCGAGCAGCGCGATCGCGGCGGCGAGGCCGAGGACGAGCAGGTCGGGGCGGGCGGGGGCGTCGGCGCCGAGGAGGGTGAAGCCGCCGACGGTGAGGATCGCGGCCTGGGTGAGGGCGATGGCGGTGGCGGGCAGCGCGGCGCCGGCGAGGATCTCGGTGTCGGTGGCCTCGCCGGTGCGCAGCCGCTTGAGGACGAGCTCCTCGCGGCGGGCGACGAGGCTGGAGGTGAGGCTCATGTAGACGACGAGCAGCAGGACCATGCCGGTGCCGCCGATGAGGGTGGCGGCGCCGAGGGAGATGCCGAGGGTGGCCTCGTCGACGCCCTTGAGCGAGGACCGCAGCAGGACGATCATCAGCAGCGGCATGGCGGCCGCGATGAAGAGGTTGTTGCGGTTGCGGCCGAGGAGGGTCAGCTCGGCCCGGCCGAGGGCGGCGAGCCGGGTGAGGGTGGTGGAGGGCCGGCCGGTGCCGGTCGTGGCGGGCGTACTCATCGGGTCGCGGTCTCCTTCGGGCCGGCCGGGGTGGACTCCGTGCGGGAGGCGATGTCGAGGAAGGCCTCTTCGAGGGAGGCGGAGCGGGCGTCGAGCCCGTCGAGGCGGACGCCCTGGTCGCGGGCCCAGCCGAGGAGTTCGGTGAGGTCCTCCTGGAGGGCGTGGGTGCGGATCTCGATCCGGTCGCCGTCCTCGGCGGCCTTCAGCCCGAGCGGCAGCCGGGCGGCGGGCACCCCGGCGGGGAGCGCGAAGCGGATCCGGGCGGGCTGGGCGGCGGTGACCTCGGCGGGGGTGCCGGAGAGCACGATCCGGCCCTTGTGCATGATCGCGAGCCGGTCGGCGAGCGACTCGGCCTCCTCCAGGTAGTGCGTGGTGAGGAGGACGGTGGTGCCCTGCTCGCGGAGGGAGCGGACGAGCTCCCAGGTGTCGCGGCGGCCCTCGGCGTCCAGTCCGGTGGTGGGCTCGTCGAGGAAGAGGACCTCGGGGCGGCCGAGGAGGGCGCAGGCGAGGTCGAGGCGGCGGCGCTCGCCGCCGGACAGCTGCTTGATCCGCACCTTCTCGCGGCCGGTGAGGCCGACCGCGCCGAGCGCCTCGCCGGCGGGCCGGGCGCCGCTGGTGACGCCGGCCCACATGCGTACGGTCTCGGCCACCGTCAGGTCGGAGGGGAAGCCGCCCTCCTGGAGCATCACGCCGATGCGCGGGCGGACGGCCGAGCGCTCCCGGTACGGGTCGTGGCCGAGGACGCGGGCGGTGCCGCCGGTCGGGGCGGCGAGGCCCTCCAGGAGTTCGACGGTGGAGGTCTTGCCGGCGCCGTTGGTGCCGAGGAGGGCGAAGATCTCGCCCCGGGGCACGGAGAGGGAGATGCCGCGCACCGCCTCGAAGCCGCCGTCGTAGCTGCGGCTCAGGTCGGTGGCCTCGATGGCCGGTGTCAGGGCTTCTGCTGTCATGGCCCCAGCCTGCCGTCCGCGGGGAGGGGCGGGCAGTGCGCGGTGTCATCACCCGTACTGACAAATGTCATGACGGTGGCGGGAGGGGCGGGGAGGGAAGCGAAGGGGGAAACGACGAAGGCCCCGGTTCGATGAACCGGGGCCTTCTCCCTGAGCGGACGACGAGATTCGAACTCGCGACCCTCACCTTGGCAAGGTGATGCTCTACCAACTGAGCCACGTCCGCATTGCTCCCGACCGGCTTTCACCGGGCGGTGCGAGCACCACTCTACCTGATCCACCGGAGTGGTCGGTAACCGTGATGCAGAGCGGGTGACAGGGATCGCACACTGCGCCTTCCCCCTGGAAGGGGGATGTTCTACTACTGAACTACACCCGCACGCTGCGTGGGGCCCGGCTTTTCGGCCTTGCCCTTCGGCGTGATCCAGACTCTAGCCGATCAAGGGGGGTGGAACGCAAATCCGCTCCGCGGACCTCTTCCGCCCGCCCTCCTCCGGCCGGCCGTCCCGCCGGTCCGCCCGTGGCCGGCCCGCCGTCAGCTCGCCTCGCGGAAGGCCTCGTAGACCCGCTTGGGGATGCGCCCCCGGGCGGGCACGTCCATCTTGTTGGACTGGGCCCAGGCGCGGACCGCCGCCGGGTCGGGGGCGAGGGCGGTGTGCTTGTACGCGACGGTGGCTCCGGTCACACCGGCCGCCGCCTTGCCGGTCTGCTTCCGCCCGGCCGCCAGGTAGGGCGCGAGGGCCTTGCGGAGTTTCTTTGCATTGGCAGCATTCAGGTCGATCTCGTACATCTTCCCGTCGAGACCGAACGCGACCGTTTCCGCCGCTTCTCCGCCGTCGATGTCGTCGGAGAGGGTGACCACCACTCGCTGCGCCACGGATATCGGTCCTTTCCTGTGGCCCGCCACCTGTCAAGGGCTATGGGTACGCCTCTGACGTGCGGTGACACCAGGCCTCTGGCTGCCCAGGGACAATGCTGTTTTCCTCTGGATTCCTTTGTACAGCGATGGGCGTCGCATTGTGAAGCCCTGTCAATTGTCTCAGCGTGTCCCGGGGCAATCGGCGGCGCAATATTTCACTCGCATTTCATGTGCGGCGGGGTGTAGGGGGTTTGGGGTGGATCATCGCCGGGGGTGCCTTCCGGCCTGGGTATTTGTAGGATCCTTCAGATCTCTACCCGCGTAGAATTTGGAGGCAGGTACGCTGAGGGAACCGCCCACGCAACACACCACCGGGAGTGCCAGTGGCACGCGTCGTAGTCGACGTCATGCTCAAGCCGGAGATCCTCGACCCCCAGGGACAGGCGGTGCAGCGTGCACTGCCCCGCCTCGGGTTCGCCGGGATCGCCGACGTCCGTCAGGGGAAGCGCTTCGAGCTGGAGGTGGAGGGGCCGGTCGACGACGCCGCCCTCGCCCGCATCCATGAGATGGCCGAAACCTTCCTTGCCAACACCGTGATCGAAGACTTCGTCGTGAAGGTCGAGTCGTGACCGCTCGCATCGGCGTCGTCACCTTCCCCGGCACGCTCGACGACCAGGACGCGCTGCGCGCCGCCCGCCTCGCGGGCGCCGAGCCGGTCTCGCTGTGGCACCGCGACAAGGACCTCAAGCAGGTCGACGCCGTGGTCCTCGCCGGCGGCTTCTCCTACGGCGACTACCTGCGGGCGGGCGCCATCTCGCGCTTCTCGCCGGTGATGGAGACCATCATCGAGCAGGCGAAGGCCGGCATGCCGGTCCTCGGCATCTGCAACGGCTTCCAGATCCTCACCGAGGCCCATCTGCTGCCGGGCGCGATGCTCCGCAACAACCACCTCCACTTCATCTGCCGCGACCAGAAGCTGCGGGTGGAGAACGCGGAGACCGCCTGGACCTCGGACTACGTCCGGGGCCAGGAGATCGAGGTCCCGCTCAAGAACATGGACGGCCGGTACGTCGCCGACGAGCGCGTGCTCGACGAGCTGGAGGCCGAGGGGCGGGTGGCCTTCCGCTACCTGGACGTGAACCCCAACGGCTCGCTCCGCGACATCGCGGGCATCACCAACGCCGCAGGCAACGTGGTCGGCCTCATGCCGCACCCCGAGCACGCCGTCGAGCCGCTGGTCGGCACCGGCAAGACGGACGGCCTCGGTTTCTTCACCTCGATCCTCAAGAAGCTGGTCAACGCCTGATGAGCCTCGACACCGTCAAGCACGCGAGCGAGACGCCGGACAGCGAGCAGCCCTGGAAGGAGCTCGGCCTCAAGGAGGACGAGTACGCGCGCATCCGCGAGATCCTCGGCCGCCGTCCCACCGGCGCCGAGCTCGCCATGTACTCCGTCATGTGGTCCGAGCACTGCTCCTACAAGAGCAGCAAGGTCCACCTGAAGCAGTTCGGCGAGAAGACCCCGGAGAACGACGCCATGCTCGTCGGCATCGGCGAGAACGCCGGCGTCGTCGACGTGGGCCAGGGGTACGCGGTCACCTTCAAGGTCGAGTCGCACAACCACCCCTCGTACATCGAGCCCTACCAGGGCGCGGCCACCGGCGTGGGCGGCATCGTCCGCGACATCCTCGCCATGGGCGCCCGCCCGGTCGCGGTCGTCGACCCGCTGCGCTTCGGCGCGGCCGACCACCCCGACACCAAGCGCGTGCTGCCCGGTGTCGTCGCCGGCATCGGCGGCTACGGCAACTGCCTGGGCCTGCCGAACATCGGCGGCGAGGTCGTCTTCGACTCCTGCTACCAGGGCAACCCCCTGGTCAACGCCGGCTGCATCGGCGTGATGAAGCACGAGGACATCCACCTCGCCAAGGCCTCCGGCCCCGGCAACAAGGTCATCCTGTACGGCGCCCGCACCGGCGGCGACGGCATCGGCGGCGTCTCGGTCCTCGCGTCCGAGACCTTCGACGACACCAAGCCGACCAAGCGCCCCGCGGTCCAGGTCGGCGACCCGTTCCAGGAGAAGCTCCTCATCGAGTGCACCCTGGAGATCTTCCAGGAGAAGCTCGTCGCGGGCATCCAGGACCTCGGCGGCGCCGGGCTCTCCTGCGCCACCTCCGAGCTGGCCTCGGCCGGCTCCGGCGGCATGCGGGTCGACCTGGAGAAGGTCCACCTGCGCGACGCCACGCTCTCTCCCGAGGAGATCCTCATGAGCGAGTCGCAGGAGCGCATGTGCGCGATCGTCGAGCCGCAGCACGTCGACCGCTTCCTGGAGATCTGCGAGAAGTGGGACGTCATCGCGGTCGTCATCGGTGAGGTCACCGAGGGCGAGCGCCTGGAGATCTTCTGGCACGGCGAGCAGATCGTCGACGTGCCGCCGCGCTCCGTCGCCCACGAGGGCCCGACCTACCACCGGCCGTACGCCCGCCCGGAGTGGCAGGACGCGCTCCAGGCCGACGACGCCGGCAAGCTGCCCCGGCCGCGGAACGGCGCCGAGCTGAAGGACCAGGTCCTGAAGCTCGTCTCGTCCCCGAACCAGGCCTCGAAGTCCTGGATCACGGACCAGTACGACCGCTTCGTGCAGGGCAACACGGTCCTGGCGCAGCCCGAGGACGCCGGCATGGTCCGCATCGACGAGGAGACCAACCTCGGCGTGGCCATGGCGACCGACGGCAACGGCCGGTACGCCAAGCTCGACCCGTACACCGGCGCGCAGCTCGCGCTCGCGGAGGCGTACCGCAACGTCGCCGCCTCCGGCGCCAAGCCGCTCGCCATCTCGGACTGCCTGAACTTCGGTTCGCCCGAGGACCCGGCCGTCATGTGGCAGTTCGCCGAGGCCACCCGCGGCCTCGCCGACGGCTGCTTCCAGCTGGGCACCCCGGTCACCGGCGGCAACGTCTCGCTCTACAACCAGACCGGTGAGGTCGCCATCCACCCGACGCCCGTCGTGGCCGTCCTCGGTGTGATCGACGACGTCAACCGCCGCACCCCGATCGCCTTCGCGGAAGAGGGCCAGCTCCTCTACCTGCTCGGCGACACCAAGGAGGAGTTCGGCGGCTCGGCCTGGTCCGAGGTGATCCACCAGCACCTCGGCGGCATGCCGCCGGCCGTGGACCTCGACCGGGAGAAGCTGCTCGGCGAGATCCTGATCTCGGGCTCCCGCGACGGCATGATCGACGCGGCGCACGACCTGTCCGACGGCGGTCTCGTGCAGGCGGTCGTCGAGTCCTGCCTGCGCGGCGGGAACGGCGCGCGCCTGGTCGTCCCCGAGGGCCTGGACGCCTTCACGTTCCTCTTCTCGGAGTCGGCGGGCCGCGCGGTCGTCGCCGTCCCGCGCAGCGAGGAGCTCCGCTTCACCGACATGTGCGGCGCCCGCGGCCTGCCGGCGACCCGCATCGGCGTCGTCGACGGCGACGCGGTCGACGTCCAGGGCGAGTTCGCGCTCACCCTGGAGGAGCTGCGCACCGCGCACGAGGCGACGATCCCGGGCCTGCTGGCCTGAGTCGGTTCCACCGGAAACCCCCGCTCCGCTCGGGCGGGGGTTTCCGCGTTCCCCGGCGTACGGGACGACGGCCCCGTACGCCCTCCGGGACGGCGGCCCCGCACGCCCCCCCCGGAACGGCGGGTCCCTCACCGCGCCGGTCGGGGAGCGGCCGGTGTCCTAGCCCGCGCCCCAGAAGGCGTCCGACTCGGGGATGTCCGCCACGCACTCGTCGATGTCGGTGATCCTGCCGCCGACGAGGGTGAAGAAGAGGCCGCCGTCCATCTCGATGCCCCGGTCGTCCCGGTCGCCGTGCCACCGGTGGACGGACATCACGTGGCCCCGGCCGTCCGGGTAGACGCCCTTCAGCTCGACCCGGAAGGTTCCGCCGGTCAGCTCGGCCAGCATCCCGTAGTGGGCCAGGACGTTGTCCCGGCCTTTGAAGTGCCCGGACATCTGGCTCTCGCCGGGCGAGTGGTGCGTGCAGTCGCTGGTCATGAGGGAGGCGAGCGTCTCCACGTCGCCGGCACCGAACGCTTCGTACCCCCGGCGCACGACAGCCGCGTCGGGGTGTTCGTGATGGGTCATGGTCCCCCACTGCCTTTCCACAGGGGTTTCCCCCCTCCCCTCAAGTCTCGGCGTTAGCCTCGGGCCATGCCACCCGCCAGGAAACGCACCCGCAGCTACGACCCCGCCAAGACCCGGGCCGCCGTCTCCGCCCAGTTCGGGCACGTCCGGGACGCGGTCCTCGCCCTGCCGCCGGAGGCCCTCGACGGCCCCACCCGGCTGGGGGAGTGGACGGTGCGCGACCTGGCCGGGCACGTGACCACGGCGCTCGGCGCGGTCGTCCGCGGCCTCGAAGGGCCCGAACCGGCCGCGCGCGAACTCGCCCTGCTGGACTGGCCCCCGGCCACCGCGACCGCCGCCGGGCGGATCGACGAGGACGTCCGTGCCACCGACACCGCCGACCTGCCGGGGCTGTACGCGAGGACGGCGGAGCGGTACGGGGAGCTGGTCGCCGGCGCGGACGGGGAGCGGCTCGTGCCGACCCGTTTCGGCGCCATGACGCTCGCCGACTTCCTCGTCACCCGGACCGTCGAGCTGGTCGTGCACACCGACGACCTCGCCGCCGCGACCGGCACGGAGATCCCCTACGACCGGCAGGCGCTGGCCGCCTGCACCCGGTTGCTCGCCGACGCGCTCGCGGCGAAGGCCCCCGGCGGCGCGGTGGAGGTCAGGATCCCGCCGTACGCGGTGGTGCAGTGCGTGGAGGGCCCCCGGCACACCCGGGGCACCCCGCCGAACGTCGTCGAGACGGACCCGCTCACCTGGATCCGCCTGGCCACCGGGCGTACCGCCTGGGCGGCCGAGCTGGACGCGGCCCGGATCGCTGCCAGCGGCGAGCGGGCGGATCTGGAGCAGCTGCTTCCCCTGATGGGCTGAGTCCGGGAACCCGGCGGGCGCGCGCCGCGTCCCACCGGCATGCCGAAGCCGCGCAGCACCCTCGCCGCCGCCGTCCTGCTCGTCACGCTCGCCTCCCTCACCGCCTGTGGACGGGGCGGGGCCGGGGGAGCGGGGGCGGGCGACCCCGACCTCCCGCTCACCGGCACCCACTGGACCGTGGCCGCGGTCACCGTCGACGGCAGCCGCTCGAAGGCCCCCGAGGGGGCCCGCGTCGACTTCACCGGGGAGGGGCGGGCCCAGGGCAGTACCGGCTGCAACCGCTTCGGCGCGGCCGTCGCCGTGGCCGGCGCCACCGTGACCGTCTCCTCGGAGGAGGTCACGGAGATGGGCTGCCCCGAGGACCGGCAGCGCTTCGAGACCGCCTTCCTCGCCGCCTTCACCGGGCCGCTGAGGGGCACGCCGGCGGACGGCGCGCTCACCCTCGCCTCCTCCGACGGGACGAAGAAGGTGGAGCTGACCGCCGAGGCGTCCGTCCCGCTGCGCGGCACCTCCTGGAAGGTCGACGGCCTGGTCTCCGGCGACACGGCCGCCTCCCTCCCGGCCGGGAGCGGGGAGAAGGCCCGCTTCGTCATCGGCGCCGACGGCCGGATCACCGGCAACCTCGGCTGCAACGGCTTCTCCGCGACCGCGAAGCTCGACGAGCGGGCCCGCACCCTCACCGTCGAGGGTCCGGCCGCCACCACCCGCATGATGTGCACGGGCCCCCAGATGGCCCTGGAGACGAAGCTCTACGAGCTCCTCGACGGCCCCCTCTCCTACCGGCTGGACCACCGCGCCCTGACCCTCACCGACGGGTCGGGCGAGGGGCTGACGGCGGTCGCCGGGCCGGCTCAGTAGCGCAGCAGTCCCGCGTCGACGCGCTCCCAGGCGGCCCGCAGCTCGGCCAGCCGCGCCTGCTCGAAGGGCGCCCGGTCGGCCTGCTCGCGGGCGTCCTCGGAGAGGTGGAAGAGCTGGTCGCGGCCGTTCTCGCCGCGGTAGTACTTCCAGTCGCCGCGGCGCAGCGCCCGCTCGCCCCGCACCCGCCAGAAGAGGTCCCGCTCGGGCACGTCCTCGCCGCGCAGCAGGTGCCCGGCGAGGCTGGTGCCGTCGAGGGGGTACGCGGGGTGGGGCCGGGCGCCGGCGAGTTCGAGGAGGGTCGCGGTCCAGTCGGGCGTGTACACGGGCAGGTCGCTGACCTGGCCTCCGTCGATCCGGGCGGGCCAGCGCAGGACGGAGGGGACGCGGATGCCGCCCTCCTGGAGGGAGCCCTTGTTGCCGGCGAGGGGCCAGTTGTAGGAGAAGCGCTCGCCGCCGTTGTCGCTGGCGAAGAAGACGAGGGTGTCCTGCTCCTGGCCGGAGCGCTTGAGCGCCTTGAGGACCTGCCCGACCGAGCGGTCGAGGTCCTCGACCATCTCCTTGTACTTCTCGACCGAGCCGCCGTCCTGGTGCCAGAGGGCGGAGCGGTCGCCGGCCCTGATCCGGCGCACGATCCCGGCGCTCGCCTCCTCGTCGCCGTCGGCGATCCACGGCCAGTGCGGGGTGGTGAAGTTCAGGTTCAGCAGCCAGGGCCCCTCGTGCTCCCGGCTCACGTACTCGCTCGCCCGCTCGGTGAGGATCCGCGTGTAGTACCGCAGGTCCCGGTACTCGGCGTCGCCCTCGTAGAGGTCGTACTCGCCGCCGAGGCCGAGCTTGGAGTAGTACTCCAGGGCGCCGCCGAAGTTGCCGAAGAACTCGTCCCAGCCGGACTTGGTGGGGGAGTAGTCGGGGAGGTAGCCGCAGTGCCACTTGCCGATGAGGGCGGTGGCGTAGCCGGAGTCGCGGAGCAGCGAGGCGAGCGTGGGGTGGGTGGGCTCCAGGCCGACGGACCTGTCGGCGATCGGTTCGGCGAGGCCGCCCTTCGTACGGCCCGGGTGGCGGCCGGTGTAGAGGCTGAACCGGGTGGGGGAGCAGGTCGCGGAGCCGGAGTAGGCGTCGGTGAAGCGGACGCCGTCGCGGGCGAGCCGGTCGAGGTGCGGGGTGCGGATGTGCGGGGAGCCGTACGAGGAGAGGTCGGCCCAGCCCAGGTCGTCACCCAGGATGAAGAGGATGTTCGGCCGCCGGGAGTGGCGGCGCGGGCGCGCGGCCCGGAAGGGGCGCTCCGCGGTGGGCGTGGCCGCGGCGGCGGGCGCGGCACCGACGGCGGCCGCGGCGGCGGCGCCGGCGGCGGCCCCGCCGAAGGCGCGGCGGGACAGGGACGTGGACATGCGGGATCTCCAGAGGGAGCGAAGAGAAAGCAGAAGGGGGAGGTGGGGGGCGGCGCGTTCAGGCGCGGCGACAGCCGGCGCTCGCGACACGGACGAGGTCCACGTGCCGGCGCTGGACGAGGGTGACCGAGCGGTCACGCGGGGGCTGCATGGGCCAGGAGCCTGGTCGAGCGGGCCGGGGGCGTCAACGCCGGAAGGCCGGGTTGACGCGCGTAGTTCGCGTGATCGAAATGCCGGGGAAACCCTCGGTGTATGCGTTCTGCGTCACATCGCGGGCGGGCGGAGGGGGGTGGTACGGGCGTCCGGGCGGAGCGGCCCGGCGGTGGGAACCCTTCCCGCGCCTGCCTTGTAGGGCCATCCAAGTAGACGGCGATCTTTTGGTGTGATCACACGAGGGCGGTTTCCGCCCCGTTCCCCAATTCGGACCAGTGGTCGAGGTCCCCTAGACTCGAAGACGTGCCACGCGGAGACGGTCGACTCAATCACGATCTGCTCCCCGGGGAGAAAGGCCCCCAGGACGCTTGCGGCGTCTTCGGTGTCTGGGCTCCGGGTGAAGAGGTCGCAAAGCTCACGTACTTCGGGCTCTACGCCCTCCAGCATCGGGGTCAGGAATCCGCGGGAATCGCGGTCAGCAACGGCTCCCAGATCCTCGTCTTCAAGGACATGGGCCTCGTGTCCCAGGTCTTCGACGAGACCTCTCTCGGTTCCCTCCAGGGTCATATCGCGGTCGGTCACGCCCGCTACTCGACCACCGGGGCCTCCGTGTGGGAGAACGCCCAGCCGACCTTCCGGGCCACCGCCCACGGGTCCCTGGCGCTCGGCCACAACGGCAACCTGGTGAACACGGCGCAGCTGGCCGAGATGGTCGCCGACCTTCCCAAGAAGGACGGCCGCGCCACCCGGGTCGCCGCCACCAACGACACCGACCTGCTGACGGCGCTCCTCGCCGCCCAGGTCGACGAGGACGACAAGCCGCTCACCATCGAGCAGGCCGCCGCGAAGGTCCTCCCCGACGTCCGGGGCGCCTTCTCCCTCGTCTTCATGGACGAGCACACGCTCTACGCGGCCCGTGACCCGCAGGGCATCCGCCCGCTGGTCCTCGGCCGGCTGGAGCGCGGCTGGGTCGTCGCCTCGGAGTCCGCCGCCCTCGACATCTGCGGCGCCAGCTTCGTCCGCGAGGTCGAGCCGGGCGAGCTGATCGCGATCGACGAGAACGGCATCCGCACCTCCCGCTTCGCAGAAGCGAAGCCGAAGGGCTGTGTCTTCGAGTACGTGTACCTGGCCCGCCCCGACACGGACATCGCCGGCCGGAACGTGTACCTCTCCCGCGTCGAGATGGGCCGCCGCCTCGCCGCGGAGGCCCCCGTCGAGGCCGACCTGGTCATAGCGACGCCCGAGTCCGGCACCCCCGCCGCCATCGGCTACGCGGAGGCGTCCGGCATCCCCTTCGGCGCCGGCCTGGTGAAGAACGCCTACGTCGGGCGCACCTTCATCCAGCCCTCGCAGACCATCCGCCAGCTCGGCATCCGCCTCAAGCTGAACCCCCTCAAGGAAGTCATCAAGGGGAAGAAGCTCGTGGTCGTGGACGACTCCATCGTCCGCGGCAACACCCAGCGCGCCCTGGTCCGGATGCTCCGCGAGGCCGGCGCGGCCGAGGTCCACATCCGGATCTCCTCGCCGCCGGTCAAGTGGCCCTGCTTCTTCGGCATCGACTTCGCCACCCGCGCGGAGCTGATCGCCAACGGCATGTCCGTCGACGAGATCGGCAAGTCGCTCGGCGCGGACTCGCTCTCGTACATCTCCCTGGAGGGGATGGTCGAGGCGACCACCATCGCCAAGCCGAACCTCTGCCGTGCCTGCTTCGACGGCGAGTACCCGATGGAGCTGCCGGACCCCGAGCTGCTCGGCAAGCAGCTCCTGGAGACGGAGCTGGCCGCCGGCCCCGCCGCGACCGCGGCCGCCGACGCCCTGCGCCGTCCGTGAGACCCCGCTGCACCCCGCAGTGACGACACGAAAGTTCTCAACCCATGTCTGAGATCGCCAGTGCCGCAGGCGGCGCCAGTTACGCCTCTGCGGGCGTCGACATCGAGGCGGGCGACCGCGCCGTCGAGCTCATGAAGGAGTGGGTGAAGAAGACGCAGCGCCCCGAGGTCCTCGGTGGCCTCGGCGGCTTCGCCGGCCTCTTCGACGCCTCCGCCCTCAAGCGCTACGAGCGCCCGCTGCTCGCCTCGGCGACCGACGGCGTCGGCACGAAGGTCGACATCGCCCGCCAGATGGGCGTGTACGACACCATCGGCCACGACCTGGTCGCCATGGTCATGGACGACATCGTCGTCTGCGGCGCCGAGCCGCTCTTCATGACCGACTACATCTGCGTGGGCAAGGTCCACCCGGAGCGGGTCGCCGCCATCGTGAAGGGCATCGCCGAGGGCTGCGTCCTCGCCGGCTGCGCCCTGATCGGCGGCGAGACGGCGGAGCACCCGGGCCTCCTCGGCCCGGACGACTTCGACGTGGCCGGCGCGGGCACGGGCGTCGTCGAGCACGACCGCCTGCTCGGCGCCGATCGCATCCGTACGGGGGACGCGGTCATCGCCATGGCCTCCTCCGGGCTTCACTCCAACGGGTACTCGCTCGTCCGTCACGTGGTCTTCGACCGCGCCGGCATGCGGCTCGACCAGCGGGTCGAGGAGCTGGGCCGGACCCTCGGCGAGGAGCTCCTGGAGCCCACGAGGATCTACTCGCTGGACTGCCTGGCGCTCACCCGGACCTCCGAGGTGCACGCCTTCAGCCACATCACCGGCGGCGGCCTCGCGGCCAACCTCGCCCGGGTCGTCCCGGACGGCCTGCACGCCACCGTGGACCGCTCCACGTGGACCCCCGGCGCGATCTTCGACCTCGTCGGCACCGCCGGCCAGGTGGAGCGCCTGGAGCTGGAGAAGACCCTCAACATGGGCGTCGGCATGATGGCCGTCGTCCCCGCCGAGTCGGTCGACGCCGCCCTCGCCACGCTGGCCGACCGCGGGCTCGACGCCTGGGTGGCCGGCGAGATCACCGAGCGCGGCGACAAGGACTCCGGCGCGGAGCTGGTCGGCGACTACGCGAAGTAGTCGGAACCCGAGTACACGGAAGAAGGGGCACCCCGCCGGGCGGGGTGCCCCTTCCTCATGGTCTCCGGACCGCTCGTACCGCCCCTGAGCAGCACGAAAACTCGGTCCGGGATGTCCTGGACCGAGTTTCGGCGTTCAAAAGGTCAAGCGCGACGCCGGGACGACTGCGGACCGGACTCGTCGTCCTCGTCCTCGTCGTCCGTGTTGTAGAGATCCGCGTACTGCGCGTACGGGTCGTCTTCCTCGTCGTCGTCCTCGAACGGCTCGCCATTCGGCGGCTGGCTCGAAGTCGAAGCGCCCAGCTCATTGGCCAGACGCGACAGGTCAGTCCCGCCGCTGCTGTACTTCAGCTGGCGGGCGACCTTGGTCTGCTTGGCCTTTGCCCGGCCGCGCCCCATGGCTCGACCCCCTCGGTGACGGGGCTCGCTGGCCCCAGAGTCTTGACACGCGTTCATGATGCGAAACGGACTCTCGATGGAGAGACCGGCCCGCAGGGCTTCAACGGTACCTGTTTCCTCGGGTCTACGGTACGCCGCGCGCATCACATACCCCGGTACAGAACCATCGAGGTGCCCTTTCCTCGCTGGTCAATCGCGATTTTAACCCCTTCCGGGGGGTCGACCCGCCGACCGGCGTGAGCGAAGTCTCGCGGACGGCGGGCCGGTCACTCCCCGTGACCGGGGCGGCTCAGCCGCGCCGGGCCTCGGCCATCCGCTGCTCGGCGATGCGGTCGGCGGCGGCGGCCGGCGGAATGCCGTCCGCCTTCGCACGCGCGAAGATCTCCAGGGTGGTGTCGAAGATCTTCACGGCCTTCGCCTTGCAGCGGTCGAAGTCGAAGCCGTGCAGCTCGTCGGCGACCTGGATGACGCCGCCGGCGTTCACCACGTAGTCGGGGGCGTAGAGGATGCCGCGCTCCACGAGGTCCTTCTCGATCCCCGGGTGGGCGAGCTGGTTGTTCGCCGCGCCGCAGACGATCCTCGCCGTGAGGAACGGCACCGTCTCCTCGCTGAGCGCGCCGCCCAGCGCGCACGGCGCGTAGACGTCCAGGCCCTCGACGCGGATCAGGGCCTCGGTGTCGGCGACCACGGTCACCTGCGGGAACTTCTCGGTGATCCGGCGCACCGACTCCTCGCGGACGTCGGTGACGAAGACCTCGGCCCCGTCGGAGACCAGGTGCTCGACGAGGTAGTGGCCGACCTTGCCGACGCCGGCGACGCCGACCTTCCGGCCGCGCAGCGTCGGGTCGCCCCACAGGTGCTGGGCGGAGGCGCGCATGCCCTGGAAGACGCCGAAGGCGGTCAGGACGGAGGAGTCGCCGGCGCCGCCGTTCTCGGGGGAGCGGCCGGTGGTCCACTGGTTGGCGCGGGCCACGACGTCCATGTCGGCGACGTAGGTGCCGACGTCGCAGGCGGTCACGTAGCGCCCGCCGAGGGAGGCGACGAAGCGGCCGTAGGCGAGGAGCAGTTCCTCGGTCTTGATCTGCTCGGGGTCGCCGATGATCACGGCCTTGCCGCCGCCGTGGTCGAGCCCGGCCATGGCGTTCTTGTACGACATGCCGCGCGCGAGGTTGAGGGCGTCGGCGACGGCCTCGGCCTCGGTCGCGTACGGGTAGAAGCGGGTGCCGCCGAGGGCGGGGCCCAGCGCGGTGTTGTGCAGGGCGATGACGGCCTTGAGGCCGGTGGCGCGGTCCTGGCAGAGCACGACTTGCTCGTGTCCGCCCTGCTCCGAGTGGAACAGGGTGTGCAGGACGCCGTCGGATACAGCGGTCACGGTGGTGACTCCCGGGTACGAAGCGGCGGAATGTCCCCCCTGCGGGTGGGGGAGGACACATTGCGCCACGAGATTAAGTCCTACCTGGGCGTAGGAGGGGCGGAGTGGGCCGGATCACCCCCTCGCGGAGTACCCGCGTGGAAGGATCGGGACATGTCGGTCGACTCCGCGCTGCTCGTCCCGTACGCCTCCTATCTGCGGGTGTACGAGCCACTGGCGGCGTTCCCCGAGCCGGAGCGGACCCACTGGTCGCGGTACGTCCGCAGGCCGTGCGTCCCGGGGGCCCAGGACGAACTGCGGCGCTCGCTGGCGGACCTGGTGCCGGTGCCGCCGGTCCCGGTGCCGGTGCACGAGAGCGGCGAGGCCTTCGTGGCGCACCTGGACGGCGTGGTGGTCGTCTGCCCGTGGCGGACCCGGCTGCGGGGCTGGCTGGCGCTGCGCGAGCTGGTGGCGGAGAGCGGGCTGCCGGCCCCGGTGCTCGACGCGATGCTGCCGCCGGTCGTACGGGCCCAGGTGGAGGCGGACCACGAGCGGTGGCTGGAGCGGAACCCGGACGCGCGGCCGTGGATCCGGACGGCGGCGTGGCAGGTCCCGCTGCGCTGGTTCGCGCTCTTCGGGGACGAGGAGCGGGTGTACGAGCCGGGGGACCGGGCGGCCGGCCGGGCGCCGGTGCTGCGCTACCGGACGACGATGGCCCAGGCGCGGCGGCGGCTCGCGCGGGCGCTGCGCGCGCTGCGGGACTCGCTGGACGAGGGGTCGATGGCGGAGGGTCTGGTCGAGGTGGGCCGCTGGCTGGAGGAGTTCCACCCGCGGGCGCTCGTGGAGCTGGACTACGGCGGGCTCGTGCACGCGGTGGACCGGGAGCGGCTGGCGGCGGACCGGTCGGCGGCGGACGTGGCGGAGGGGCTCGCGGCGCTGCGGTCGGGGGACGAGAAGGCGGCGGGCGAGGTGTACGCCCGGCTCGCGGAGCGCTGGCGGGCCGTCAGGGACCTGCGCCACGCGAATTGACATAGGTCGGGCATCTTCGTCAGGTGTGCATGGACAAGACATGTCCCGTCGGGGTAAATGATCTTCATGGCGTCTGGCCGGATCGATCTGTCCGGATCCGGCGGGACGTTGGTCCTGAACCGGGCCTTTGGCTCAAGCGTGACGGACAGCACTAAACGCACCCTTGCGTCGATCGCCCACCCTCGTGCCAAAATAGGACAAGGAGTCCGGGGAGGGTTCCTTCCGTCCAACTTTGGGCGGAACGCTCAGCATTGCACTCTATGGGGGGTCTGAGGACTCCTGATCGCTCTGTGACTGATCGTCACAGTGGTGTGACTGTCCGTTATGGCATGGTCAGTCGACTTCCGCCGCTGATGAACACCTGCGAGGGCAATTCCATCGGTTTGGCCGACGCGGCTGGACGGATGGTGTAGTTGTAGTGCCGAGGACAAGCCGTTCGTCCTATAACCGACTCGACCCGCTTCTGCCATTTCGGGCAAGGCGGGTCAAGGTGCAGAATTTAGAGGAAAGAACCGAGAAGGTTCGGTTCTCCCGAGGAGGCCGCTCATGACCGCTCGCACCCCTGATGCCGAGCCGCTGCTGACCCCTGCCGAGGTCGCCACGATGTTCCGCGTGGACCCGAAGACGGTCACTCGCTGGGCCAAGGCCGGCAAGCTCACGTCCATCCGCACCCTGGGTGGGCACCGCCGGTACCGCGAGGCCGAGGTTCGCGCTCTGCTGGCGGGCATTCCGCAGCAGCGCAGCGAGGCCTGAGGCTTCGGCGAGACACGCAACACCCCGTAGTACCGGGCACGTCCGGGTCCCCCAATCCGGTCGCCCGTCCCACAGCTCTGCCGGCGGTCCTGCCCCAACAGGTCACCGTCACCGATCGCGCTGGACTCCGCCGGGTCCAGCGCGATCGTCTTTTTGTGCCCCGGGTCACCCGTCGGCCATGGGTGCAATTGCACGTATTAAATCGAGCTGTTGTAGGGGTGGTGTAAATGAGGGGGTCCTGGAGGGACTTCGAGTGACTCCCGTCACATCACCGGAGGCTTGCCACTGAACAGCCTGTCACCCCGCGGGCGCCTCCCGACCCGCCGTTGGTCCCCGGCCCGTGGGTCCAAGGTCCCCCGTTCGGGTGGAGCTGGAACCCGCGTGCCGGCACACGAAGAAGGCCCGCATCGAGATGATGCGGGCCTTCTACGAAAGCGACTCTGACGGGACTTGAACCCGCGACCTCCACCTTGACAGGGTGGCGAGCTAACCAACTGCTCCACAGAGCCCTCGCAGCCGGTCTTTCTTGGCTGCGAGAAGAACTGTACAGCAGGTCAGCGGTCCGGTCGAACTCACCACCGGCGGACGGCCCGCAGGGGGGGACGCCTACCGCGCCGGGCCCGGCACCGCCGCGTCGATGGCCTTCACGATCCGCTTGTCCGACACCGGATGGGCCGTGCCCAGCGCGTGCGCGAAGTAGCTCACCCGCAGCTCCTCGATCATCCAGCGGATGTCCGTGACCTCGGCCGGCACCGGCCGGCCCTTCGGCAGCTGCTCCAGGAGCCACGCGTACTCGTCGAGCATCTCGTGGACCTTCTCCATCCGGGTGGTGTCCCGCTGGACCCCGGTCGGCATCTGCTGGAGCCGCCGGTCCACCGCCACCAGATAGCGCATCAGGTCCGGCAGCCGCTTCAGCCCCGTACGGGTCACGAAACCGGCCGGCACGAGCCAGGAGAGCTGCGTCCGGACGTCCTGGAGGTTCGGCAGCAGCGCGGGGCTCGTGGTGGCCTTCAGGCGCCGCTCGCACGCCTGCCAGGCCGCCAGGACCTGCTGGACCTGGCCCACCGTGCGGATCGTCAGCTCCACCAGGTCGGCGCGGACCTTGTCGTACAGCTTCCGGAAGGACTCCTCGTCCCACGCCGGGCCGCCGTGGTCGGCGATCAGCCGGTCGGCGGCGGCGGTGGCGCAGTCGTCGAAGAGCGCCTGGATCGAGCCGTGCGGGTTGGCCGACAGGGCCAGCTTCTGCTGGTTGGTCAGCCTGTCGGAGGCGAACTTCGCCGGGTTCACCGGGATGTTCAGCATGATCAGCTTCCGGGTGCCCCGCCACATCGCCCCCGCCTGCTCGGCCTCCGAGTCGAAGAGCCGTACGGCCACCGAGTCGCCCTCGTCGACCAGCGCCGGGTACGCCTTGACCGGCTGGCCGCCGCGCTTGGTCTCGAAGACCTTCGTCAGCGTGCCGAT
Organism: Streptomyces sp. NPDC014656; assembly: GCF_043084305.1. Classification (NCBI taxonomy): domain Bacteria; kingdom Bacillati; phylum Actinomycetota; class Actinomycetes; order Kitasatosporales; family Streptomycetaceae; genus Streptomyces; species Streptomyces sp. NPDC014656. The sequence goes on along the minus strand of NZ_JBIBZN010000015.1, from coordinate 45,515 downwards.
CGTCCAGTCCCTGAGCCCCGCGCGCTCCAGGGAGGGCCCGGAGCCGTCCGGGCCCGCCGTGGCCGCCTGGGCGGCCTTGGAGAGCGCCTGGCGGGCCTTGGGGCGCAGCTTGAGGCGCAGCGTCTCCAGGTCCTTGTCCTCGGCCAGCTTCCGGCGCCGCTCGTCGACGATCCGGAAGGTGATCTTGAGGTGCTCGGGGACCTTGGCCCAGTCGAAGTCCTCCGGCGTCAGCGGTACCCCGACCATCCGCCGGAGCTCGCGCGCCAGCGCCGTCGTCAGCGGCTCCTGCACCGGCACGACCGCGTCCAGGAAGCGGCCGGCGTAGTTCGGCGCGGGCACGTAGTGGCGGCGGATCGGCTTCGGCAGCGAGCGGATCAGCTCGGTGACGACCTCCTCGCGCAGGCCCGGGATCTGCCAGTCGAAGCCCTCGTCCGTCACCTGGTTCAGCACCTGGAGCGGCACGTGGACGGTCACGCCGTCCGCGTCCGCGCCCGGCTCGAACTGGTACGTCACGCGGAACTTGAGCGCGCCCTGCCGCCACGAGTCCGGGTAGTCGTCCTTGGTGACGGCCCCGGCCTTCTCGTTGATGAGCATCTCGCGCTCGAAGTCGAGGAACTCCGGCGCAGTGCCTCCTTCGTGGAGCTTGTGCTTCCACCACGAGTCGAAGTGGGCGCCCGACACGACGTGTTCGGGGACCCGCTTGTCGTAGAAGTCGAAGAGCGTCTCGTCGTCGACGAGGATGTCCCGGCGCCGGGCCCGGTGCTCCAGCTCCTCGACCTCGGTGAGCAGCTTGCGGTTGTCGGCGAAGAACTTGTGATGGGTGCGCCAGTCGCCCTCCACCAGGGCGTTGCGGATGAAGAGCTCGCGGGAGACCTCGGGGTCGATCCGGCCGTAGTTGACCTTGCGGTCGGCGACGATCGGGACGCCGTACAGGGTCACCTTCTCGAAGGCCATCACGGCCGCCTGGTCCTTCTCCCAGTGCGGCTCGCTGTACGTCTTCTTCACCAGGTGCTGGGCGAGCGGCTCGATCCACTCGGGCTCGATCCGGGCGTTCACCCGGGCCCAGAGCCGGGAGGTCTCCACCAGTTCGGCGGACATCACCATCCGCGGGGGCTTCTTGAAGAGCGCCGAGCCGGGGAAGATCGCGAACTTGGCGTTCCGCGCGCCCAGGTACTCGCCCCGGGCGCCCTCGCGCCGGCCGTCCTTCGCGCCGTCCTTGCCGTCCTTGGAGTCCTTCACGTCCTTGAGGCCGATGTGGCTGAGGAGGCCGGAGAGGAGGGAGACGTGGATGGCCTGCTCGGGGAAGGCCTCGTCGTCCCGCGGCTCGGTGAGCTGTATCCCCATCTGCTTGGCGACCGTCCGCAGCTGGGCGTAGATGTCCTGCCACTCGCGGATGCGCAGGAAGTTCAGGTACTCCTGCTTGCACATCCGGCGGAAGGACGACGAGCCGCGCTCCTTCTGCTGCTCGCGGACGTACCGCCACAGGTTGAGGAAGGCGAGGAAGTCGCTGGTCTCGTCCTTGAAGCGGGCGTGCTGCTGGTCGGCCTGGGCCTGCTTCTCGGAGGGCCGCTCGCGCGGGTCCTGGATGGAGAGCGCGGCGGCGATCACCATGACCTCGCGGGCGCAGCCGTTCTTGTCGGCCTCCAGGACCATGCGGGCGAGCCGGGGGTCGACGGGGAGCTGGGAGAGCTTCCGGCCGAGCGGGGTGAGCCGCCGCTTCGGGTCCTTCTCGGCGGGGTCGATGGCGCCGAGTTCCTGGAGGAGCTGGACGCCGTCCCGGATGTTGCGGTGGTCCGGCGGGTCGATGAAGGGGAACTTCTCGATCTCGCCGAGGCCGGCCGCGGTCATCTGGAGGATGACGGAGGCCAGGTTGGTGCGGAGGATCTCGGCGTCGGTGAACTCCGGGCGGGTGAGGAAGTCGTCCTCGGAGTACAGCCGGATGCAGATGCCGTCCGACGTACGGCCGCAGCGGCCCTTGCGCTGGTTGGCGCTGGCCTGCGAGATCGCCTCGATGGGGAGGCGCTGGACCTTGGTGCGGTGCGAGTAGCGCGAGATGCGGGCGGTGCCCGGGTCGATCACGTACTTGATGCCGGGGACGGTCAGCGAGGTCTCGGCGACGTTGGTCGCGAGGACGATCCGGCGGCCGGAGTGCGCCTGGAAGACGCGGTGCTGCTCGGCGTGGGAGAGCCGGGCGTACAGGGGGAGGATCTCGGTGTCGAAGAGCTTCTTCTTGGTGAGCGCGTCCGCGGTGTCGCGGATCTCCCGCTCGCCGGAGAGGAAGACCAGGACGTCCCCGGGCCCCTCCTTCCGGAGCTCGTCCACGGCGTCGCAGATCGCGGTGATCTGGTCCCGGTCGGACTCCTCGGAGTCCTCCTCCAGGAGGGGCCGGTAGCGGACCTCCACCGGATACGTCCGTCCGGAGACCTCGACGATCGGGGCGTCGCCGAAGTGGCGGGAGAAGCGCTCCGGGTCGATGGTCGCGGAGGTGATGACGACCTTGAGGTCGGGGCGCCTCGGGAGCAGCTGGGCCAGGTAGCCGAGCAGGAAGTCGATGTTGAGGGACCGCTCGTGGGCCTCGTCGATGATGATCGTGTCGTAGGCGCGCAGCTCGCGGTCGGTCTGGATCTCGGCGAGCAGGATGCCGTCGGTCATCAGCTTCACGAAGGTCGCGTCGGGGTTCACCTGGTCGGTGAAGCGGACCTTCCAGCCGACGGCCTCGCCGAGCGGGGTCCTCAGCTCCTCGGCCACGCGCTCGGCGACCGTGCGGGCGGCGATCCGGCGGGGCTGGGTGTGGCCGATCATGCCCCGGACGCCCCGGCCGAGCTCCAGGCAGATCTTCGGGATCTGGGTGGTCTTGCCGGAGCCGGTCTCACCGGCGACGATCACGACCTGGTGGTCGCGTATCGCCTCCAGGATCTCGTCCTTCTTCTGCGAGACCGGGAGCTGCTCGGGGTAGCTGACGGCGGGCACGCGGGCGGCGCGCCCGTCGACGCGCTCCTTGGCCTTGGCCGCCTCTGCGGCGATCTCGTCCAGGACGGCCTCGCGGGCCTCGGGCTTGCGGATGCGGCGGGCGCCTTCGAGACGACGGCCGAGCCGGTGGGAGTCCCGCAGCGAGACCCCGGCCAGGACGGACTGGAGGGCGGCGAAGGAAGTAGACATACGGAATCCAGGATCGCACCTGCGGCCGAGAAGCGGCGAACCGATTTACGAGCGTCGTGGCGGCCGGATTGTGACGGCTTGGACCCCTTGCTCACGGAGTGTTCCCGGGCCGTGTCTAGAGTGCATGCCATGTCCAGCCCCCAGTCCCCCTCCAAGACCCGTCCCGTCCTGATCGTCGCGGGCGTGGCCGTCGCCGCCGCGCTGCTCGGTCTCGTCTCGTACACCGCCACCAAGCCGGCCGACCCGTCCGCCTCCGGTTCCTCCTCCGTCGCCGAGGTCTCCGCCGACCCGGACGCCGGGGTCTACGAGCAGCTGGAGAAGTACGCCCGCCGGGACGCGTCCGACGGGCTCGCCCTGGGCCGCGCCGACGCGCCGGTCGTGCTGATCGAGTACGCCGACTTCAAGTGCGGCTACTGCGGACAGTTCGCGCGGGACACCGAGCCCGCCCTGGTGGAGAAGTACGTCGAGAACGGCACCCTGCGCATCGAGTGGCGGAACTTCCCGATCTTCGGCGAGGAGTCCGAGGCCGTGGCCCGCGCCTCCTGGGCCGCCGGGCGGCAGGGCCGCTTCTGGCAGTTCCACAAGGCGGCGTACGCGGACGGGGCCAAGGAGAAGGGCTTCGGCACGGAGCGGCTGCGCGCCCTCGCGGCCGAGGCCGGGGTGCCCGACCTGGCGCGGTTCGGGAAGGACAGCGAGAGCGCGGCGGCCCGCGAGGCCGTGCGGAAGGACCAGGAGCAGGGGTACGCGCTCGGCGCCTCTTCCACCCCGTCCTTCCTGGTCAACGGCCGGCCGATCGCCGGCGCCCAGCCCCTGGAGACCTTCACGGAGGCCATCGAGGCGGCGGCGGAGAAGGCCCGCACCTCGGCGAAGGCCGGCCGGTGACCTCCGGGATCGGCTACTTCGCCGCCTTCCTCGGCGGCCTCCTCGCCCTCCTCAGCCCGTGCAGCGCCCTGCTGCTGCCGGCCTTCTTCGCGTACTCGATCGAGAACCGGGCGAAGCTGGTGGCGCGGACCGCGATCCTCTACGCGGGCCTCGCCACCACCCTCGTGCCGCTGGGCGCGGCGGGCTCGCTCGCGGGCCGCTTCTTCTACGGCCACCGGGACCTGCTGGTGACCGCGGGCGGCTGGCTGATCATCGGGCTCGGCGTCCTCCAGGTCCTGGGCCTGGGCTTCGCCTCCCGCCGGATGTCGGAGGCGAGCGGCCGCATCCGGCCGACCTCGGCGGTCTCGGTCTACGCCCTCGGCCTGGTCTACGGCCTGGCGGGGTTCTGCGCGGGCCCGATCCTCGGCAGCGTCCTGACGGTGGCGGCGCTGAGCGGCAGCCCGGCGTACGGCGGTCTGCTGCTCGCGGTGTACGCGCTGGGCATGGCGGTGCCGCTGTTCGCGCTGGCGCTGCTGTGGGAGCGGTACGACCTGGGGCGGCGGCGCTGGCTGCGCGGCCGGCCGCTGCGGTTCGGGCGCTTCGAGGTCCACTCGACCTCGCTGGCCTCGGGCCTCTTCTTCGTGGCGCTCGGCACGCTGTTCCTGGTCTTCGACGGGACGACGGCGCTGCCGGGGCTGCTCTCGGTGGACGACTCCTTCGCCGTGGAGCGCCGGGTGGCCGAGTGGGGCCGGGCGGTCCCGGACTGGGCCCTGCTGGTCGGGGTCGTGGCGGCGGTCGGTCTCGTCCTCGCGCTGCGGGGCCGTGGCCGGGTGCGGCGGGCGGAGCAGCCGGAATAGAGGAAGGGCCCCGCTCTCACGAACGGGGCCCTTCTCGCTGTGGCTGGGGCCGGGGTCGAACCGGCGACCTATCGCTTTTCAGGCGATCGCTCGTACCAACTGAGCTACCCAGCCACGAAGCTGTTTCCAGCTTCGGCGACTCTGACGGGACTTGAACCCGCGACCTCCACCTTGACAGGGTGGCGAGCTAACCAACTGCTCCACAGAGCCTTGCTTGTGTACGAGCACTAGTCTCGCACACGGTTGTGCGTGCCCCCAACGGGATTCGAACCCGTGCTACCGCCTTGAAAGGGCGGCGTCCTGGGCCACTAGACGATGAGGGCTAACGGCCCCACCTGGGCGCTTCTCAGCGCGTCGGGGACGTGAGAAGCATATGGGATGGCGGGCGGTATCGCCAAAACGGTTTCCGCCGGAGGGAGAATGGGCCCGTGCTGGAGATGACGCGCGAGGAGTTCGAGGAGCTTGTCGGCGAGGCCCTGGACCGGATCCCGCCGGAGCTGACGCGGCTGATGGACAACGTGGCGGTGTTCGTGGAGGACGAGCCCTCTCCGGACGATCCCGAGCTGCTCGGGCTCTACGAGGGGACGCCGCTGACCGAGCGGGGCGAGTGGTACGCGGGCGTGCTGCCCGACCGGATCACGATCTACCGGGGGCCGACGCTGCGGATGTGCGAGTCCCGGGAGGACGTGGTGGCCGAGACCGAGATCACCGTGGTCCACGAGATCGCCCACCACTTCGGCATCGACGACGAGCGGCTGCACGCGCTCGGCTACGGCTGAGCCGGCCGGCCCCCAGGGGGGGCGGGGACGGGGGCCGGGGCGGGCGGAGGGAACTCGAACAGGGGGCCGTCGCGCCGTGTCCCTTGCGGCGCCTGGGGAGTTGGGCAGGGGGACGCGTTCCTTCCCCGCCCTTATGTGTCCTGGAGGTGCCTCCGTGCGCCATTTCCCCACCCGCGTTCGATGGGCCGCCGCCGCCCTCGCGGTCGCCGCGTGCGCCGGTCTGAGCGGCTGTATGAGTGTCGGCGACGAGAGCGCCCGGCCGGCGCCGGGGGCGAGCGGGGGGAAGCCGGGGGCCTCGGCCGAGCCGGACGGCGGCGGCACCGGGGAGCCGGACGGCGGCGGGGGCGCGTACGGCGGCGGGCGCGGTGAGCGGCCCGGCGGCCCCGACGTGGCCGGCGGGGGCGGGAAGTCCCCGGTGCCGAGCGGTTCGCCCTCCGCCTCCGCCTCGCCCTCCGCGGGCGCGCGGACCCCGGTGCCGGGCGAGCCCGGCGGGGCCCTGCCCTCCAGGACGCCGCCCGCGGGCGGCGCGGACGCCGGCGGTCACGCCGGGACGGGCGGCGCGGACGGGGGCGCGGCGGGCGGCGGGGACGCGGGCGGGGACGGCGGCAGCGGGGGCAGCGGGAGCGGCGGCGGGGACGGCGGCGGCACGGGCGGGACCGGCGGCGAGGCGGGAGGCGCGCCGGGCGGGGGCGGGGGCACCCCGTCCCCGGAGCCCACGGCGGAGCCGACCCCGACCCAGGAGCCGACCCAGGAGCCGACTCCGGAGCCCACGCCCGAGCCCACTTCGAACCCCACCGATCCGCCGAGCGAGGGGCCCTCGACCCAGCTGGGAGGGCTGCGGGCGGCCGGGGCGGCCACCGAACCGGCGGCATCGCCGCAGGTCAGCCCGGTGTGAGACGTGGATCACCCCGGTCGGTTTGCCAGCGGTGGGGGTGAGTGCGTATGGTGGTAGATCGTTTGATCCCATTTGCCCGGCGCCACCATCGAAGAGCGCCGTGACTGGCGCGTACTCTCCCTTGCCGTGGCTGACCGCATTGAGGCGGTCTTTAAGGCGAAACACGGAGTTGACGGGCGCGTGCCGAGACTCCGGAAGGTTTCGCATTTCGCATGTCCATTTCCAGTTCTGACCACACCGTCATGCCCGAGAACGACGAGATCACCGAGATCGTCGAGCTGGCCGACGACGCGGAGATCACCGACGAGGCCGTCGAGGCCCTCGACGCCGAGCTCTCCGACGCGGCCGACGAGGCCGACGACACCGACCAGGCCCCCGAGATCACCTTCGGTGACCTGGGTCTGCCCGAGGGCGTCGTCCGCAAGCTCGCGCAGAACGGCGTGACCACCCCCTTCCCGATCCAGGCGGCGACCATCCCGGACGCCCTGGCCGGCAAGGACATCCTGGGCCGGGGCCGCACCGGCTCCGGCAAGACCCTCTCCTTCGGCCTCCCGCTGCTCGCCACCCTGTCCGGCGGCCAGACCGAGAAGAAGAAGCCCCGCGGCGTCATCCTCACCCCGACCCGTGAGCTCGCGATGCAGGTCGCGGACGCCCTCCAGCCCTACGGCGACGTGCTCGGCCTCAAGATGAAGGTCGTCTGCGGCGGTACGTCGATGGGCAACCAGATCTACGCCCTGGAGCGCGGCGTCGACATCCTCGTCGCCACCCCGGGCCGTCTGCGCGACATCATCAACCGGGGCGCCTGCTCCCTGGAGCAGGTCCAGATCGCCGTCCTCGACGAGGCCGACCAGATGGCCGACCTGGGCTTCCTGCCCGAGGTCACCGAGCTGCTCGACCAGGTCCCGGCCGGCGGCCAGCGCCTCCTCTTCTCCGCCACCCTGGAGAACGAGATCGACAGCCTGGTCAAGCGCTACCTGGTGAACCCGGTCACGCACGAGGTCGACCCCTCGGCCGGCGCCGTGACGACCATGACCCACCACGTCCTCGTCGTGAAGCCGAAGGACAAGGCCCCGGTCACCGCCGCCATCGCCGCGCGCAAGGGCCGCACCATCATCTTCGTCCGCACCCAGCTGGGCGCCGACCGCATCGCGGAGCAGCTGCGCGACGCCGGTGTGAAGGCCGACGCCCTGCACGGCGGCATGACCCAGGGCGCCCGCACCCGCACCCTGGCGGACTTCAAGGACGGCTACGTCAACGCGCTCGTCGCGACCGACGTCGCCGCCCGCGGCATCCACGTCGACGGCATCGACCTGGTCCTGAACGTGGACCCGGCCGGCGACCACAAGGACTACCTGCACCGCTCGGGCCGCACCGCCCGCGCCGGCCGCTCCGGTGTCGTGGTCTCCCTGGCCCTGCCGCACCAGCGCCGCCAGATCTTCCGCCTGATGGAGGACGCGGGCGTCGACGCCACGCGCCACATCGTCGGCGGCGCCGGCGCCTTCGACCCCGAGGTCGCCGAGATCACCGGCGCCCGTTCGCTGACCGAGGTCCAGGCCGACTCCGCGAACAACTCGGCCAAGCAGGCCGAGCGCGAGGTCGTCGACCTGACCAAGCAGCTGGAGCGCCTCCAGCGCCGCGCCGTCGAGCTCCGCGAGGAGGCCGACCGCCTCGTCGCCCAGGCCGCCCGCGAGCGCGGCGAGGACCCGGACTCGGCCGTCGCCGAGGTGACCGAGGCCGCCGAGGCCGAGGTCGCCGCCGCCGCTGCCGAGGCCGAGCGCGCCGCCCGCGAGGAGCAGCGCCGCGAGGAGCGCCCGGCCCGCGACGAGCGGGGCAACTACGAGCGCCGTGACCGCGGTGGCTTCAACCGTGACGACCGCGGTGACCGCGGCGGCTTCCGCGGTGGCGACCGTGGCGGTGACCGCGGTGGCTTCCGTCGCGACAACGACCGTCCGTCCGGCGGCTTCCGCCGTGACGACCGTCCGTCGGGCGGCTTCAACCGTGACGACCGCGGTGGCGACCGTGGCGGCTTCCGTCGCGACGACCGTCCGTCGGGCGGTTTCCGTCGGGACAACGACCGTCCCTCGGGCGGCTTCCGTGACCGTGACGACCGCGGTGGCGACCGTGGCGGCTTCCGCCGCGACGACCGTCCGTCCGGTGGTTTCCGTCGGGACAACGACCGTCCGTCGGGCGGCTTCCGTGACCGTGACGACCGCGGTGGCGACCGTGGCGGTGACCGTGGCGGCTTCCGTCGCGACGACCGTCCGTCCGGCGGCTTCCGCCGGGACAACGACCGTCCCTCGGGCGGCTTCCGCCGCGACGACCGTCCGTCCGGTGGCTTCCGCCGCGACAACGACCGTCCGTTCAACCGCGACCGCCGCGACGACCGTCCCTCGGGCGGCTTCCGCCGCGACGACCGCCCGTCCGGCGGCTTCCGTCGCGACGACCACCGCCCGTCCGGTTCCTCCTCCTCTTCCTTCGGGGGCGGCCGCCGCGACGACAAGCCCCGCTGGAAGCGCAACGGCTGACCTGGCGTGACCCGCTGACACAGGGCCCGTACGAGCACTCCGTGCCGTACGGGCCCTGTGCCGTGCGGAGAGGTTTCCGCGAAGGCCCGCCCCCGGACGTACAACCGTCACGGGGCCGGGCCCGTCTCGTACATGGACGCGGGATACGCTCGCCCGTCCGGTGTCCATGTCCTGTCGCACCGATGGATCACCTCCCGGGGAGGGGCCTCCTTGTACCGCACCGCATCCGCGCCACGCTCCCGCGCGCGCGTCGTCCTGCTCGCCGCCGTCCTGGCGGCCGCCGGGGCGGGGCTCGCGCCCGTCACCGCGCCCGTCGCGCTCGCCGCGCCCGGGGCGCCGGTGGTCGGCATCGACCAGCTGGACATCGATCCGGACTGGCGGGCCGTGCCCCGGGGCGAGGTCGTCACCTCCGTCTCGGCGTCCGGCTACGCGCACGCGACCGAGGACGGGAGCGACCTCACCGACGACCCGCTGGTGTGGACGGACTTCGCGAGCGGCACCGACACCCGGCTCGGGTACGCGGCGCACGAGTGGTTCGGCGAGGCCGGGATCGGCGGCCGGTACGCGTACCTGGAGCCGGCCCCGGGCACGTACGCGGTCCGCGACCTCGCCACCGGCGTCCAGCGGGCCTTCACCCTGCCGTCGGACACCACCTACGCGGGTCTCCTCGGCGGGACCGTGCTCCTCCGCAAGGGGGCCGGCTTCCAGCTGGTGTCCGCCGCCGCGCCCGCCGGCACCCCGACCGCCGTCACCGGCTGGCCCGGCGACGCGGACCTGTCCACCGCACGGCTCGTCGCGGGCGACGGGTCCACCGCGGTCATCCGCTTCGCGACGGCCGGCGAGGACCCGTACACCTTCACCCGGCTGGGCCTCGTCGACCTCGGGACCGGTCAGGTCACCGCCGTGCGGGCGACCACGCCCACCGGCAGCGGCGGCGGACTCGCGCCCGTCGCCCTCAGCGCGGACCGGCTCGCCTGGGTGGACGCCGCCCGCACCGTGCACGTCCGCCTCCGCACCGACCCGTCCGGCGCGGAGCGCACCTTCCCGCTCCCCGACGGCCTCGACGGCGGCGGCCGGATCGGTCTCGTCGGCGAGTGGGTGCTCGCCGCCGGCCAGGCCCAGGGCGCGGACGCGGCGCTGCGGCGGCGGATCGTCGCCCTCCACCCGGACAAGCCGGAGGTGACGCTCCTCCAGCGGGCCCAGGCCGAGATCAACCAGGCCGGCGGGGACGCCGCCGCCGTCGTCGGCGGCACCGGCGCGACCGACTGGTCGCTGCTCAAGGTGGTGCCCGGCAAGGACGGCACGCCGCTCCTGGAGAAGCTCGCCGCGCCCGTGCCGCCGGTGCCCGCCGCCGTGGAGTCCCTGGCGCTCGGCGCCGGACGGCTCTCCACCCTGGAGGACGGCGGCGCGGCCGGCCGAGGCTTCGCCGAGCGGTCCCTGCCCGTCGGCCCGCTGCACACCGGCCAGTCGAAGCCGGTCCGGCTCGGCACCGGGACGCAGGGCGTGGACCCGGGCACCCCGCTCCTCGACAGCGGCGACGGCCGGACCGTCCACCTCGCGAAGGACGCCGGCACCTGGCAGGTCGTCGCCCGGAAGGCATCGGGCCAGGTGACCCGGGTGCCGACCGGGGAGGCCCGCGGGCAGATCGCCGACGCCTTCGGGCGGTGGGCGGTCTTCCAGGGCGACACCCGGACCCTCGTCGTCGACCTCGACGCACCCGCCGGCGGCACCCAGATCCCGCACCGCCTGACGCGGACGGCCGCGGCCGTCTGGGGCGACACCCTCTTCACCACGACGGCCGTGACCGGCGAGGTCGCCCGGACCGACCTCGCCACCGGCAAGGACCTCGGCAAGCTCACCGGCGTCGCCCCGTGCCCCGTGACCGAGTACCAGGCGGCCGCCGGCCGCTGGCTGTACTGGACGTGCGCCGACGGCCGGCAGGGCGTCCACGACCTCCGCACCCGGACGAAGACCGACCTCGGCACCAGGGCGCCGAGCGGGGTCCTGCTCGGCGACGGCTACGTCGTGGACCGCGAGCCGGGCGGCAGCAGGCTGCGCGTCACCGACGTCCGCGCCGGGCAGGCCCGGACCGGCCTCCTCGACGCCGCGGCGCCCGTCACCGGCGAACGCCGCGTCACCTGGACCGTCGACCGCTTCGGCGGTGCCGTGGCCTACCGGAGCGCCGACCAGCGGGTGCACGCCGTCTGGACCGACGTGCCCGCCTCCGACCTGACCGCCGCCTCCGCCTCCGTCCCGGCCGGGCTGCGGATGCCGGGGAGCTGGCAGGCGTCCTGGACGCTGTCCAAGCCCGCCTCGTCCTACGAGGCGAGGGTGCTGAACGGGTACAGCTTCAAGCCCGTGCGGACCTACCGGGGGGCGGAGACGCGCGGGCGGATCGCCCTCGCCTGGGACGGGCGGGACGCGGCGGGCGTGCCCGTGCCGAACGGGCGGTACGTCTGGGAGGTGCGCGCCCTCACCGCCGACGGCAAGGGCCGCGACCTGTACGCCTCCGGCTCGTTCACGGTCTCCGGCAGCCGGCCCGCCTTCCGCGACCTCGCGGGGAACGACGCCCAGGGAGACCTCCTCGCCGTCGACACGGCCGGGGCCGTCTCGCTCTACCGCGGCAACGGCCTCGGCGGCCTCTCCGCCCGCACCACCGCCTCCGGCGCGGCCTTCCCTTCCGGCACCCTCCTCGTGCCCTTCGGCGACGTGAACGCGGACAGCTGCGCCGACGTCCTCGGCCGCGTCGGGAACGAACTGCGCGCCTACCGGCCGGGCTGCGGCAAGGTCGTGACGGCCTCCTCGCCGTACACCGCCATCGGCGCCGGCTGGGCCCAGTACGACGTGCTGACCTCGCCCGGCGACGTCAACGGCGACGGGTACGCCGACCTGATCGCGCGCCAGACCACCACCGGCGACATGTACTTCTACGCCGGCACCGCCGACCACCGCCTCAAGTCCCGCCTCAGGATCGGCGTCGACTGGAGGCTCTACAAGCGGATCACCGGTGCGGGTGACCTCGACGGCGACGGCCGCGGCGACCTCCTCGGCGTCGACGCCGCGGGCGTCCTCTGGTCCTACTACGGCACCCCGTCCGGCGGCGTCACCGCGCGCGTGCGGGTCGGCGGCGGCTGGCAGGCGTACACCGCCCTCCAGGGCGTCGGCGACCTCGACGGCGACGGCGACGGCGACCTCGTCGCCCGCGACTCCTCCGGCCGCCTCCACGCCTACTACAGCTACGCCCAGGGCCGCACCACCGCCCCCTTCGCCCCCCGCGAGCTCATCGGCACCGGCGGCTGGAACACCTTCCGCGCCCTCTTCTGACCACCCCGCGCCGCGCCCCCGCCCGGGGCGCGGCGCGGCGGGATCCGATACCCGATCGGTTCCCCGGGCCCGTCCCGCTATGCTGCACGGAGTGCTCGCACACGGGCCGTTAGCTCAATTGGCAGAGCAGTGGACTTTTAATCCATTGGTTGTGGGTTCGAGTCCCACACGGCCTACCGACACCCGAAGCGCCCCGCCGGAACCCCCGGCCGGGGCGCTTCGTCGTTCTCCGTAGCGGGGGGCGGGGGCGGGAGGTGTCGCGGGGTGATCCGTGTCTCATGGTGCGGGTTCGTGCCTGACCCGGTGTCACCGGCGTGATGATCTTCCGTCGAACGGCTGCTTCCACGGGGTGACCCGGGGCAGCCTGGGGGAGTCTGGGAAGGACGGAGGTGGGGTCGGTGACCGGGGACACGCGGTGGTGGGACGGCGGTTCGGGTGGGGGTGCCCGGAGGGCCGCGGACGCGGCGCGGGACCTGGCGCGGTGGGCGCTGGCCGCGGCGGGGGCGGCGGTGGTCGTGCTGCTGCTGGCGCTGAGGGGCGGCGGGCTGCTGGTGCTGCTCAGCGGGGTGGTGGGGCTCGTGGCGGGGGCCGTGGGGCTGTGGTGGTTCGTCGCGCACCGGGGGCCGCTGCGGGTCGCGGGGGCGGTGCTGCTGGTGGGGGCGCCGGTCGCGGTGCTCGTGCTGTACGTGGTCGGCGGGCTGTGGGTCTTCGCGCTGGCCGCCCTCGGGCTGTGGGGCGTCGCCCTGGGGTGTGCGCGGACCGCGCTGCGCAAGCCGGGCGAGGTGCCCGACGGGCCCGCGCCGGCCGTGGCCGCCGCCCGGCCCCGGAACGCCGTACTGATCATGAACCCGAAGTCCGGCGGCGGGAAGGTCGGGCGCTTCGGCCTCGTCGGCAAGGCCGAACGGCTGGGCGCCCGGGTCGTGCTGCTCGACCCGTCCGCCCCCGCCGACGTCACGGCGCTCGCCAGGAAGGCCGTCGCGGACGGCGCGGACCTGCTCGGGGTCGCGGGCGGCGACGGCACCCAGGCCCTGGTCGCGGCGGTCGCCGCCGAGCACGACCTGCCGTTCCTGGTGGTCTCCGCCGGCACCCGCAACCACTTCGCCATGGACCTCGGACTCGACCGGAACGACCCGGCGGCCTGCCTGGAGGCGCTCACCGACGGCGAGGAGCTCCGCGTCGACCTCGGCGACGTCGCCGGCCGGCCGTTCGTCAACACCGTCTCCTTCGGGGTGTACGCGGACGTGGTGCAGCGGCCGGAGTACCGCGACGCCAAGGCGGAGACCGCGTTCGAGGTGCTGCCCGACCTGCTCCGGGGCGGCCTGGGCGACCGCCTCGACGCGACCGCCGACGCCACCCGGCTGCCGGGCCAGCAGGCGATCCTGGTGAGCAACAACCCGTACGCCGCGCCCGATCCGTTCGGCGCGGGCGCCGGGCACCGCACCCGTCTGGACAGCGGGAGGCTCGGGGTCGTCGGCATCCGGGTGGACGGTGCGGCGCACGCCGCCGAACTGGCCGTGCTCGGCACCCAGTCCACCGCGCTCAACGTCCTGACCGCGCGGCGCGTCGAAGTCCACGGAGGGGTCACCAACGCCGGCGTGCCGAAGGCGGAGGGGACCGTGCCGGTGGCCGTGGACGGGGAGGCGCTCGTCCTGCCCACCCCGGTCGTGTGCGAACTGCGGCCGGGCGCCCTGCGGGTGCTGGTTCCGCGCGCCCGGCCGGGAGTGGTTCCGCCGCCCCCGCCGTTGGACTGGCGGCGGATCATCCGGCTCGCCTTCCCGGACCAGTACGGTTCCGGCCCTTCGAACCGTCCGAGGACCCCGTCCGAAGACCCCTACAGGAGTGGCGCATGAGTGACGAGAGCACGTACGAGGCCGGCCCCGGGCCCGGTGAGGGGCGGCGGGACGCGTCCACCGCCCCGGCGGCCGGGCCGGGGCGGCTGCGGGACCGGTCGCGGGCCGCGGTCTTCACCGGCAGGGCCGTGCTGCACGACCTGCGGGCCGTGGACGGCGCCGTGTACGCGGCGGTGGCCGCCACGCCGACGCCCGCCCTGGACGTGGGCCTGCGCCGGCTGTCGAACGCCGCCGACCACTCGAAGATCTCCTTCGCCGTCGCCGCCGCCCTCGCCCTCTTCCCGGGCCGGCCGCGCCGCGCGGCGCTCGCGGGCGTCGGCGCGATCGCGATCGCCTCCGCCTCGGCGAACGTCCTCGGCAAGCGGCTGGTCCGCCGGCCGCGCCCGGACCGGGAGGCGGCCCGGGTGGTCGCGGGCCGGCACGTCCCGATGCCGGAGTCGGCCTCCTTCCCGTCCGGCCACACCGCCTCCGCGGTCGCCTTCGCCACCGCCGCGGGCGTGGCGCTGCCGCCCGCGGCGGTGCCGCTGGGGCTGCTCGCCTCGGCGGTCGGCTACTCCCGCGTCCACACCGGGGTCCACTACCCCGGCGACGTGGCCGCGGGCGCCGTCCTCGGGCTCGCCAGCGGCGCCGCCTCCCTGGCCCTCGGCGCGTCGCTGCTGAAGCGCCGCGTGGCCGCCGGCTGACGCGGTCGCGGGAGTCCGCGCCCCCGGCGGGTCAGTCCGGGTAGACGGCGCGGTCCAGGGCCTCCTGGGGGATGCCCAGGGCGGCGACGCGGTCCGGGTCGGCCAGGACGTGCAGCTGGACGATGCGCTCGCCGACGATGGTGAAGGCCATGAGCGCGGTCGGCTTGCCGTCGACGACCGACAGGACGGCCGGCCGGCCGTTGACGACGATCGGCAACGACGCCTTGCGGAAGCTCGCGTACATGACGGCCTGCCGGATGATCGCCTCGGCGCCGCGGACCACCTTGGAGGTGCCGGCCAGGAGCACCCCGCCGTCGGCGCGCAGCACCGCGTCCGGGTCGAGGACGGCGAGCAGCCCCTCGAAGTCGCCGCCCTGGGAGGCGGCGAGGAAGGCGTCGGCGATCTCCCGCTGGCGGCGCGCGTCGGGGCCGGGCCCCGGGTCGGCGTCCTGGACGCGGCGCCGCGCCCGGCTGGCCAGCTGCCGGGTCGCCGCCGGCGTGCGGTCCACGATCCGCGCGATCTCGTCGAAGGAGACGGCGAACATGTCGTGCAGCACGAAGGCGAGCCGCTCGGCCGGGGCGAGGGTCTCCAGCACGATGAGGAGCGCGAGGCCGACCGACTCGGTCAGTTCGGCGGCGTGCTCCGGGTCGCCGGCGCCGGGGACGTGCACGACCGGGTCGGGGACGAAGTGGTCGAGCGGGTCCTCGCGGCGGGAGCCGCGCGAGCGCAGCATGTCCAGGCAGACCCGGCCGATGACCGTGGTGAGCCAGCCGGTGAGGTTGGCGACCCCGCTCACGTCGGTGCGGCTGAGCTTGAACCAGGTCTCCTGGACCGCGTCCTCCGCCTCGCTGAGCGAGCCGAGCATGCGGTAGGCGACGGCCCGCAGGTGTCCGCGGTCGGCGTCGAAGCGGCGCGCCAGCGCGTCCGTGCCGGACCCGCCCTCTCCGGGTCCGCCCTTTCCGGACTCGCCCTTCCCGGGCCCGCCCTTTCCGGACTCGCCCTTTCCGGCCCGCTCCACCGTGCTGTCGTCCATCCGTCGGTCTCCCCCTTCGCGTCCCGTCATGCCTTCATGACGGATCAGGATCCACGGGTGTGACAGCGGGACGAGGGCGGCACGCGCGCGTGGGCCGCGCGTACGGCTCGGGCCGCTCCCCGCGCGTACGGCTCCCGCCGCTCCCGCCGCTCCCGCCGCTCCCACCGGTCTCGGCCCGTGAGATCCACGCCGTCCGGAGCGCATCGCCAGGGTTTCCCCGGCCGAGAGTCGTGAGGGCCGTGGAACGTCCCTTCAGTGCGCTGATCACCATCCGTAGATTGATCACCATGACGACGACAGGCACCCAGGTCAACCCCGTACTGCGCACCCCGCCGGCCCCGCCCGCCGCCGCGGCCGCCTACTTCTCCGCCAGCCTCGCCTTCCACGCGGACGTCTCCGACGTGGCCTCCGCCCTGGCCACCGCCCGGACCAACGGGACCGACCCCGGCTTCGTGGTGATCGACACCCGCTCGACCGCCTCCTGGGACCAGGGGCACGTCCCCGGGGCCGTCCACCTCCCCACCGCGCTCGTCCCCGAGCAGGCGGAGCGGCTCCTCGACAGGGCCGTGCCGGTCGTCACGTACTGCTGGGGCCCCGGCTGCAACGGCGCCACGCGCGCGGCGCTCGCCCTCGCCGAGCTGGGCTTCCAGGTGAAGGAGATGCTCGGCGGCTTCGAGTACTGGGCGCGCGAGGGCTTCGCGTACGAGACCTGGGAGGGTCCGGCGCGGCGGGCCGCGGACCCGCTGACGGCCCCGGTCGGCGCCGAGGACTGCGGCTGCTGAGGAACCGATTTCGCTTTCCGCCGCCCATGCCGTAAGGTCATATTCACCGACGCGGGGTGGAGCAGCTCGGTAGCTCGCTGGGCTCATAACCCAGAGGTCGCAGGTTCAAATCCTGTCCCCGCTACTCAGTAGCCCGAAGGCCCGGATCGTCTCCAGACGATCCGGGCCTTCGGCGTTCCCGGACCCACTGTTCCCGGCCCACTGTTCCCGGCGCGCCGGTTTCGGACTCGCCGTTCCCGGACCCGCCGGTTTCGGGCGCCCGGTTCCGGGTTGACCTTTACGCAACGTCAAGTTCTACCGTTCTCGGCATGGAGTGGTCGATCCAGGAGATCGCCAGGAAGGCCGGCACCACCAGCCGCACGCTCCGCCACTACGGCGAGCTGGGGCTGCTGGAACCGAGCCGGATCGGTGCGAACGGTTACCGGTACTACGACCAGGCGGCGCTCGTCCGGCTGCAGCGGATCCTGCTGCTGCGCGAGCTCGGGCTCTCGCTGCCCGCCATCGCCGAGGTCCTCGAAGGCCAGCGGGACACCTCGGCCGCCCTGCGCACGCATCTGGCCCTCCTCCAGCAGGAGCGCGAGCGCATCGGGCGGCAGATCGAGGCCGTACGGACCACTCTCCACAAGACCGAGAGAGGAGAACGGCTCATGGCCGAGGAAGTCTTCGACGGCTTCGACCACACGGCGTACGAGGCGGAGGCCACCGAACGGTGGGGCCGCGAGGCGTACGAGCGGGGCGACCGCTGGTGGCGGTCGCTCGGCGAGGCCGAGAAGAAGGAGTTCATGGAGACGCAGGCCGGCATCGCCCGCGACTTCGGCGCCGCCGCCGCGGCCGGGCTCGCGGCGGACAGCGACGAGGTGCAGGCGCTGGCCCGGAGGCAGTACGAGTGGCTGTCGGTCACCACCACGCCGACGAAGGAGTACCTGATCGGGCTCGGCCGGATGTACGTGGACGACCCCAGGTTCACCAAGAACTACGACAAGCACGGCGAGGGCACCGCCGTCCTGGTGCGGGACGCCCTGACGGTGTGGGCCGAGCGGAACCTGTGAGGCCGGCGCCGCCCCCGCGCCCGAAGTGACCCGCGCCGCCCCCGGTGCCCGAAGTGAAGGGCGGCCGAAACCGTACCGGTCCGCGCCCGCCTCTTTGCGCGGGAGCGAACGCGGAAAGTAACGTCACGAGCGCCATGGGTGACGAGAGCGTGACGGCCGGACGAGGAGCAGCAGGAGGACGGGCGCCCGTCCTCCTGCTGCTCCTCGCGTTCCTCGCGCTCTTCGCGGGGCTCTGCCACGGAGCCCCCGGCCACCCGAAACCCGCCCCGCCGGGGCATCCGGCGACCGGCGCGGCCGTCGCCGTCGTCGGCCCCGCCCACGGGGCCGACCCGCACGGCTGCGGGGAGGACGGCGGCGGGCACTCCGCCGAGCTGCCGCTCCCCGCGCAGACGGCCGCCGCCCCGCAGCTCGACCCGCCGGGACCCGGCGCGGCCGTCGCCGCCGGGCACGCCGCCCCGCCGCCCGCGTCGGCGCGGCTCCGGCACGCGCGCACCCGGGCGGGGCCCTGCCCCGAGCCCGGACGGCTCCTCATCTCCCTCGGAGTGGACCGGAACTGAGACCGCCCCGTCGCCTCCCGCGACGGCCCGGCCCCTCCCTTCCCGCGCACCGCGCACCGCGCACCACCCACTCCGAGGACACAGCCATGCCTCCGCAGACCCCCCTGCTCTCCCCCGCGCACCCCACCGTCGGCAACACGCCCGTGCTGTGGACCGACGACGGCTACTGGGCCAAGCTCGAAGGCTTCAACGCCGGCGGCATCAAGGACCGCCCGGCGCTCCACATGGTCGAGGAGGCCCGCCGCCGGGGCGACCTGCGGCCCGGCGCCCCGATCGTCGAGTCGACCTCCGGCACCCTCGGGCTCGGCCTCGCCCTCGCCGGAGTGCTCCACGGGCACCCGGTGCACGTGGTCACCGACCCCGGTCTCGAGCCGATCGTCGAGCGGATGCTCGTCGCCCACGGCGCCACCGTCCACGCCGTCACCGAGCCGCACCCGCACGGTGGCTGGCAGCAGGCCCGCAAGGACCGGGTCGCCGAACTCCTCGCCCATCTCGACGGCGCCTGGTGGCCCGACCAGTACGGCAACCCCGACAACCCCGCCGCCTACGCCGGGCTCGCCGCCGAACTCTCCGGACAGCTCGACCGGATCGACGTCCTCGTCTGCGCGGTCGGCACCGGCGGCCACTCGGCCGGCATCGCCCGCGCGCTGCGCGCCACCAGCAGCCCCGCCCTGGAGCTCGTCGGCGTCGACTCGATCCGCTCCACCGTCTTCGGACTGCCCGCCGGGGAGCGGCTGATGCGCGGGCTCGGCTCCTCCATCCACCCGGCCAACGTCGACCACGCGGCCTTCGACGAGGTCCACTGGGTGGCCCCCGCCGAGGCGGTCCGTTCGGCCCGCAGGCTCGCCGCCCGCCAGTACGCCACCGGCGGCTGGAGCGTCGGCGCGGTCGCCCTCGTGGCCGGCTGGCTGGCCCGCACCCGCCCGCGGGGGACCCGGATCGCGGCCGTCTTCCCCGACGGCCCGCAGCGCTACTTCGACACCGTCTTCAACGACGCGTACTGCGCCGCCCACGGCCTCCTCGACGGACCCGTGCGCGACGAACCGGCCGCCTACGCGGGGCCGGAGGGCGTCGAGGCCTGGACCCGCAGGGTCCTGGACCGGACGGCGGCCGACCGGTGGGCGGGGGCGGCGCGTTGAGCACCACCACGGGCACCACGGCCGGGACCGTCCCGCCGTCCGGCGGGCCGTGGAAGCGGAGCCGCAGCTTCGACCCGGCCGTCCGGCTCCTCTTCCTCAACCAGCTCACCATCAACCTCGGCTTCTACATGCTGATGCCCTACCTGGCCGCCCATCTGTCCGGCGGGCTCGGCATGGCGGCCTGGGCGGTCGGGCTCGTCCTCGGCGTCCGGAACCTCTCCCAGCAGGGCATGTTCCTCGTCGGCGGGGCGCTCGCCGACCGGCTCGGCTTCAAGCCGCTCATCGTGGCCGGCTGCGCGCTGCGGACCGTCGGCTTCGGGGCGCTCGCCTTCGCCCAGTCGCTGCCGTTCCTGATCGCCGCCTCGCTCGCCACCGGCCTCGCGGGCGCGCTCTTCAACCCGGCCGTCCGCGCGTGCCTGGCGGCGGAGGCGGGGGAGGAGCGCCGGGTGGAGGCCTTCGCGCTGTTCAACGCCTACTACCAGGCGGGCATCCTGCTCGGCCCGCTGGCCGGGGTGGCGCTCACCGGGGTGTCGTTCCGGCTGACGTGCCTGGTCGCGGCCCTGCTCTTCCTGGGGCTGACCCTCGTCCAGCTGCGGCACCTGCCCGCCTCGGCGGGCGGCGGCCGGCCGCCGCGGAAGGACGGCGGGGACGGCGGGGACGGCGGGACCCGGGGCCAGCTGCGCACCGTCCTCGGCAACCGGGTCTTCTGGCTCTTCTCGCTCGCCATGACCGGCTCGTACGTCCTCTCCTTCCAGGTCTACCTGGCGCTGCCGCTCGCGGCGGGCGGCACGGGCGTGACGACCGCGCTCTTCGTGGTCTCCGCGCTCGTCGCGCTCACCGGGCAGCTGCGGATCACCGCCTGGTGCGCGGCCCGGCTCTCCCGCGAGCGGAGCCTCGTCCTCGGCCTGGCGCTGATGGGCGGCGCCTTCCTGCTGCCGGCCGCGCTCGGCCGGGGCACGCCGGCGCTGCTGCTGTGCGCGGCGGTCCTCGCGGTGGCGAACGCGGTGCTCTACCCGTACGAGATGGACACCGTCGTCGCCCTCTCCCGGGGGCGCTGGGTGGCCACCCACTACGGGCTCTACAACACCGTGTGCGGGATCGGCATCACCCTCGGGAACCTCGGTACGGGCGTGCTGCTCGACGTCACGGGCTGGACGGCGGTGCCGTGGCTGGCGCTCTGCGCCGTCGGCCTGGGCTGCGCGGCGGCGGTCGCGGCGCTGGGGAGGGGCGGGCGGCTCCGTACGGAGTGAGCGGGGGCGGCCACGGCGCCGGACCCGTCCGCGCGCCGCTCGCGTACGCCGGTCGGCCCCCCGCCGGTCGCCGCCCGGCGCCGGGGCGGGGACCCTGGAGGGTGTGCGGTCGCGGGTCCCGGCCCGGCCCGCACGGCCCGGTGGCGGGCCCCGACCGGTCAGGAGTACTCAGGTGGCGCAGCCTCGGGGAGCGGCGGGCGGTGGGCGGCGGGGCGAGCGGCCCGGCGGTCGCGCCGTCCGCTCCGCCGTGCCCCAGGGGCTCTACGGGCGCGAGCCGCAACCCTCGTCGGCCCCCTACGGGGCCGCCCGGAGGTTCCTGCGGGCGCTGCCGCCGCTGATCATCGTGGGCGGGGTGGTCTTCGACCTGCTCACCCCACCCGCCTACACGGCGGCGCCGCTCTTCTCCGCCGCCCCGCTGATCGCCGCGCCGTTCTTCTCCCGGCTCACGACCCTGCTGACCGGGATCGCGGCGATCCTCGCATCGGTCGGGCTGCACGCCTACAACCGGACGCTCTCCGACGTGCCCTCGCTCACCGAGACCCTGACGGTGGTGACCGTCTCGGCGCTGGCGATGCTGGTCAACCTGGTGGTGCGGCGCAGCGGGGAGCGGCTCGCCTCGGCGCGGGTGATCGCGGAGGCGGCGCAGCGGGCGGTGCTGCCGATGCCGGCGGAGCGGATCGCGGGGCTGCAGTGCGCGGCGCGGTACGAGGCGGCGCAGGCGGACGCGTTCATCGGCGGCGACCTGTTCGCGGTGCAGGACACCCCCTACGGGGTGCGCCTGGTGGTCGGGGACGTGCGGGGCAAGGGGATGGACGCGGTGGAGGCGGTGGCCGTGGTCATCGGCTCCTTCCGGGAGGCCGCCGAGCAGGAGGCGACCCTGGAGGGGGTGGCGCAGCGGCTCGAGCGGGCCCTCACGCGGGAGGGGACCCGGCGCGAGGGGCTCGACGCCTTCGAGGGGTTCACGACGGCGGTGATCGCCGAGGTCCCGCGCGAGGGCGGGGTCGTACGGATCGTGAACCGGGGGCACCCGCCGCCGCTGCTGCTGTACGGGGACGGGCGCCTGGAGGCGGCCGAGCCGGCCGAGCCGGCGCTGCCGCTCGGGATGGGGGAGCTGTCGGTCTGGCCGGACCGGGCCGACGAGCGGCCGTACCCGCCGGGCGCGACGCTGCTCTTCTACACGGACGGCCTGTCGGAGGCGCGGGACGGGCACGGCGTCTTCTACGATCCGGCGGCCCGGCTCGCGGGGGCGGTCTTCCCGGGGCCGGAGGAGCTGCTCGACGCGCTCGTGGACGACGTGCGGCGGCACACCGGCGGCGGTTCGACGGACGACATGGCGCTGCTCGCGGTGAGCCGGCCGGCGGCCGGGGCGCCGGAGCGGCGGCGGACGATGCCGGTGGTGCCGCCGGGGCCGGCGCCCCACTGACCGGGGCCCGGGAGAGCGCCGTCACCGTGTGTGGTCACCAGGTGCCGCAGAGATAACAATTGACATAACGTCAGATCCGGCGGGTTTGGCCGTGCCTCACTGAAGGGGGCTCAACTCGGGCGAATTCCTGCCAATTCAATGAATGATCAAGGGGAACGGCTTGGAATCGGACCGTCGTGTCTATTAACGTTCGATAACGCAGCGCGGTCGTCCCAGCCGTCGCAAGAGACGGCTCCGTGCGCACGCGCCGAATCCCGCAAGGGAACCGGGGAACCAACCCTTGGGGTGAATCGGGCCCCTCGCACACCCCCCGTGCGAACACGCCCGTAGGAGACCTTCCTGCTCCGAACCCGTCAGCTAACCCGGTAGGCGAGAAGGAAGGAAAGGAGCGCGCCTCCGTGGCGTCCAACACCCCCGTACCCGGTGCCCCCTTCGAACCGTTCGGCGGCCCGGGTGCCGTCGGAGCGGACGACCCGGACGGCTTCGCGCCGGACGCGTACGACACCGCCTCCTTCACCCCCGCGCCCGGCGAGTGGAACCCGACCGAGGGCTCCCTGCGCGCCGAGAACCGCTCCGGCGGCCGGCACCGCGTCGTGAAGCAGCGCTCCAACTTCGCCCGCTCCTCCACCGTCCTCGGCGTCGGCGTCATCGCCGCCGTCGGCGCGGGCGGCCTCGCCACCGCGCAGGAGAAGCCCCCGGTCGCGATCTCGCTCCCGGACCTCCCCGACCTGGGCCTGCCGGACGCCCACGACCTGCCGGGCTTCGGCGACCTCCTCGGCGACGACGAGGAGACCGCCCCGGCGCGGGACTCCGCGCCGGTCGCGGCGGGCGGCGCCGCCGCGAAGCCGCTGACCTCGATCACGTACAACGCCCCGGCCGACACCGCCGCCGGCGCGGCCACCGCCACGGAGGAGCGCACCGCCTCCGCCGCCGACGCCGGCGAGGCCCTGCGCGCCCGCATCCTCCAGCAGGCCGAACAGCAGCAGCAGGCCGCCGTCGCCGCCGAGAAGCTGGCCGCCGAGAAGGCCGCCGCGGAGAAGGCCGCCGCCGACGCCAAGGCCCAGGCGGACGCCGCCGCGAAGGCCGAGGCCGAGGCGAAGGCCAAGGCGGAGGCGGAGCGGCTCGCCGCCGAGAAGGCCGAGGCCGAGCGCATCGCCGCCGAGAAGGCGGAGGCCGAGCGGCTCGCCAAGCTGGCCGCCAGCTACTCCATGCCGCTCTCCTCGTACACGCTCACCTCGACCTACATGCAGTCCGGTTCGATGTGGTCCTCCGGCTACCACACCGGCCTCGACTTCGCCGCGCCCACCGGCACCCCGCTCAAGGCGGTGCACGGCGGCACGATCAAGTCGGCGGGCTGGTCCGGCTCGTACGGCTACCGCATCGTCCTGGAGCTGGAGGACGGCACCGAGGTCTGGTACTGCCACCTCTCCTCGATGACCGTCGCCGCCGGCCAGACCGTCACCACCGGCGAGACCATCGGCCGCGTCGGCGCCACCGGCAACGTCACCGGCCCGCACCTCCACATGGAGGTCCACACCCCCGACGGCTCGGGCATCGACCCGGCGGAGTGGCTGCGTTCCAAGGGCCTGTCCGTCTGACCCCGAACCGTGGAGTTCTTCCGGCCGGGGTTCAGGCTCCCCGACCGGAATACGCCCGGCGGCGCAGGTGGTTGGGGTCGTCATGACCTCACCCCTGCGCCCGCTGGGCACTTCCGACCTGCGCGTCTTCCCGCTCGCCCTCGGCGGCAACGTCTTCGGCTGGAGCGCCGACGAGGAGCGGTCCTTCGCCGTCCTCGACGCCTACGCGGCCGCGGGCGGCAATTTCGTGGATACCGCCGATGTCTATTCCGAGTGGGTCGAGGGCAACGAGGGCGGGGAGTCCGAGACGATCATCGGCCGCTGGCTGGCCTCCCGCGGCAACCGCTCCGACATCGTCGTCGCCACCAAGGTCGGCGGCCACTCCCGCTTCAAGGGCCTGAGCGCCCCCACCATCAAGGCCGGTGCGGAGGAGTCCCTGCGCCGCCTCGGCACCGACCACATCGACCTCTACTACACCCACTTCGACGACGAGTCCGTGCCGGTGGAGGAGATCGTCACCGCCCTCGACCAGCTCGTGCGGGACGGCAAGGTGCGGGCCGTCGCCGCCTCCAACATCTCCCCCGAGCGGCTGCGGGCCTCCCTCGACTTCGCCGAGGCCGAGGGCCTCGCGCGGTACGTGGCGCTCCAGCCCCAGTACAACCTCGTCTCGCGCGCCACGTACGAGGGCCCGCTCCTCGACACCGCCGCCGGGACGGGCCTCGCCGCCGTCCCGTACTACGGCCTCGCCTCCGGCTTCCTCACCGGCAAGTACCGGCCCGGCCGGACCGTCGAGAGCGTCCGCGCCCGCGGCGCCTCCCCGCTCGCCGAGACCGCCCGCGGCCAGGCCGTGCTCGCCGCCCTCGACGAGGTCGCCGAGGCCCACGGCGCCGAGCCCGCGACCGTCGCCCTCGCCTGGCTCGCCTCCCGCCCCACCGTCGTCGCGCCGATCGCCTCGGCCCGCACGGTCGAGCAGCTGCCCGCGCTCGTCGCGGTCGCGGACCTCACGCTCACCGAAGCCGAGCTGGCCCGCCTGACGGCCGCGTCCGAGACGGCCTGAGACCCGGGGTCAGCCCTTGTACGGGTTGTAGCCGGCGTAGTCGAGGTACTGCGGCGGCACCCACACCCGGCCCGTCGCCCGCGCCGCGTACGACAGCGCGGGCGAGGCCGTCGCCCGGCGCTCCCACAGGTGGTGCAGCAGCTCCTGCTCCCGCGCGGCGAAGTCCGGCACCGGGACCGTGCCCCGGCGGGCCCGCTCGCGCAGGAAGGCGAGGGTCGTGGCGAAGGACTCGTACTCCCCGACCGCCCGCGCCCCCGCCTTGCCGTACGTACGGGACGCCACCGCGCGCGCGGTGCGGCGGGCCCGCATCGAGGAGAGCGCCAGCGGCTCCTCCGGGGAGAGCCAGCCCGCCGCCGCGTACGCCGGGAGCACCCCGGCGATGGTGCGCAGCTCCTTCTGCCGGCTCCACACGGCGAGCCAGGTCAGCAGTCCGAAGGCCGGCACCATGAAGACCGCGTACACGGCGTAGAAGGCGAGCGGGCCGCCGAAGGTCGCCGAGCCGTTCCACAGCGCGTGGACGCCCATCGCGAGCAGCAGCCCGGCGAGCGGCAGCAGCACCTTGCGCGGTCTGCGCCGCCTGCCGCGCGGGGCGAGCGCGGCCAGGCCGAAGCCGATGCCGGTGAGCACGGTGAAGAGCGGGTGCGCGAACGGCGACATCACGACCCGGACGAAGAAGGTGCCGGCGGTGACCGCGCCGATGCCGCCGTCGCCGGTGTCCTGGTCCTCCCCGAAGGCGGTGCCGAGGTAGAGGATGTTCTCGGTGAAGG
This sequence comes from Streptomyces sp. NPDC014656, assembly GCF_043084305.1. Taxonomy (NCBI): domain Bacteria; kingdom Bacillati; phylum Actinomycetota; class Actinomycetes; order Kitasatosporales; family Streptomycetaceae; genus Streptomyces; species Streptomyces sp. NPDC014656. Next base: position 19,948 of record NZ_JBIBZN010000015.1, on the reverse strand, counting down.
CGAAGCCGGTCGAGGTGAAGCCGGCGATCACCACGCCGTCGACCAGGCTCCGGAAGTCCCGCCGCCGGAAGAGGAACAGCAGCAGGATCGCGGCGGCCTTCGCGGACTCCTCCACCACCGGGGCGATCACGGTGGCGCCCAGGTCGTCGGCCGAGGCCGGGTCGGCGGTCGCGGTGGCGATCCAGCGGACGGCGAAGGTGTTGGCGAGGATCGCGACCAGGGCGGCGGCGAACGCGCCCCACGCGAAGGCGAACAGCAGGTTCTTCCACGGCCCAGGCTCGACCCGGTCGAGCCAGCGGAACGCCGCCATGAGCAGCGGTACGGGGAACACCGCGAGCCCCAGGCCGACGAGGAAGCCCTCCGTGCCGGTCTGCTCGCGCACCAGCGCCAGGATCACCAGGGCGCACAGCGCGAGGAGCGTGACCAGGGCGACGGCCCGCACGATCCGGCTCCGCCAGAAGGCCTTCCGGGGCCGGTACCGCCACTGGCTCCGGTCGGCGGCCACGGCGAACGACGGCTCGTCCCCGTCACGGACCGGGACGTGGCTCTCGACCGCCGGCGGCCCGGCCTGCGCGGGCAGGGAGGCGGTGACCGGCGGCGCGAACGGCTCGGACGGCGTGGACGGCGGCAGGGGTGAGGACACGCCTCGACCCTAGCGACCGCCACCGACAGGGGCGATGGACTTCCCCCCAGATCCGTTGATTCCGGCGGAGGAGCAGGTCTACTTCCGGCGGAAGAGCAGGTCGTGCACGACGTGGCCCTTGTCCAGGCCCTGGCCCTCGAAGCGGGTGAGGGGCCGGAAGTCGGGGCGGGGGGCGTAGCCGCCGTCGGGGGCGGTGTTCTCGAAGTCGGGGTGCGCGGACAGCACCTCCAGCATCTGCTCCGCGTACGGCTCCCAGTCCGTGGCGCAGTGCAGCACCCCGCCCGGCTTCAGCCGGGTCGCGAGCAGGGTCAGGAACTCGGGCTGGATGAGGCGCCGCTTGTGGTGCCGCTTCTTCGGCCACGGGTCCGGGAAGTAGACGCGGCAGCCGTCGAGGGCGGCCGGGTCGAGCATCTCGCGCAGCAGGATGATCGCGTCGCCGTTGGCGACCCGGATGTTGGAGAGCCCGCCCCGGTCGGCGAGGCCGAGGAGGTTGCCCTGGCCGGGCGTGTGCACGTCGACGGCGAGGATGCCGGTGCCGGGGTCGGCGGCGGCCATCTGCGCGGTCGCCTCGCCCATCCCGAAGCCGATCTCCATCACCACGGGCAGTCCGCCGAACAGCTCCCGCAGGTCCAGCACCCGCTTGCCGTCGATGTCCAGGCCCCAGTCAGGCCACCGCTTCAGCATGGCCTCGGCCTGTCCGGCCGTCACCCGGCTGCGGCGCGGCTGGAAACTGCGGATCCGGCGCTCGAAGTGCGCCCCCGCGGGGTCGGGCGAGGGCCCTTCACCGGGCGCGAACATGCGGCTGCCCCGGCGGGCGACGGACTCGGTGCGGTTCTCATGCTGCTCAGACACAATGCCGCCCATGGTACGGGCCCGCGGCCCCACCGCCGCGGTCCGCGCCCGGCGGCTACAGCAGGGTCAGGGCCCGGCGGGCGATCTCCCGGCCGATGGGGAGGGACGCGGTCGCGGCGGGGGAGGGGGCGTTGAGGACGTGGACGGTGCGGGCCGCCTCGCGGATGAGGAAGTCGTCCACCAGAGTCCCGTCCCGCAGCACCGCCTGGGCCCGGACCCCCGCGGCCGCCGGCCGCAGGTCGGACTCGTCGATCCCGGGCAGCAGCCGGCGCACCGCCTCCGTGAAGGCCCGCTTCGACAGGGAGCGCCGCAGTTCGCCCGCGCCGTACCGCCAGTGGCGGCGCGCGATGGTCCAGGAGCCGGGCCACGCGAGCGTGCCGCCGAGCTCGCCGGGGCGGACGACGCCCCAGTCGTAGCCCTCGCGGGCGAGCGCCGGCACCGCGTTCGGCCCGATGTGGACGCCGCCGTCGATGCCCCGGGTGAGGTGCACCCCGAGGAACGGGAAGGCGGGGTCCGGCACCGGATAGACCAGGCCCCGCACCAGCGAGGGGTCGGCCAGCTCGTAGTACTCGCCCCGGAAGGGGACGATCCGCATGCCCGGGTCGTCGCCGGCGAGCCGCGCGATCCGGTCGCAGTGCAGTCCCGCGCAGTTCACCAGCACCTTGCCGCGCAGGATCCGCTGGTCGGCGGTGCGCACGGCGACGCCCCACGGGCGCCGGTCGATCGCCGTGACCTCCGCGCCGTAGAGGATCTCCGCGCCGGAGGAGTCGGCGAGCCGGCGCGCGACCGCCTTGTAGTCGACGATGCCGGTCGTGCCGACGTGGATCGCGGCGAGGCCCCGCACCCGGGGCTCGTACTCGGTGATCTGCGACGGGCCGAGCTCGCGCACCGGAATGCCGTTCTCCCTGCCGCGCTGGACCAGCGCGTGGAGGCGGGGCAGCTCCTCGCGCTCGGTGGCGACGACGAGCTTGCCCGTCACCTCGTGCGGAATGTCCCACTCCGCGCAGAACTTGACCATTTCGGCCGCGCCCTCGACGGCGAACCGCGCCTTCAGGGAGCCGGGCCGGTAGTAGATGCCGCTGTGGATGACCCCGCTGTTGCGCCCGGTCTGGTGGCGCGCCGGGCCCTCCTCCTTCTCCAGGACGGCGACGCGGGTGCCGGGGGCGGCGCGCTGGAGCGCGTACGCCGTCGACAGACCGACGATCCCGCCGCCGATCACCAGCACGTCACAGTCAAACACCAGCGCCACCTCCCACCCCTGATAGTGCACTGGCCCACTGACAACCCCGTTAAACGCCCACGTCGTGGGACGCGCGTCACGCTCCCGCGCACGCCCCCGCGACGGGCCGCGCCCCCGTCACGGGCCGCGCCCGCCCGCGCGCGCCCCCTCGGGTCCCCGCCCGTCACGCCGGGGCGACGAGGAGGGGCCGGGCCCGCTCCCGCAGTTCCATGACCCGGGGCTCGTGCCCGTACGGCTCCAGGCGGTGGAGCAGGTCCCGCACGTACTCCGTGGTCCGCGCGGAGGAGATCCGGCCGGCCACCTCCACCGCGCGCGTGCCCGCCGCGCACGCCGCGTCGAGGTTGCCGGACTCCAGTTCGGCGACGGCCGAGACGACGAGCCGCAGTCCGTGCGAGCGGACGAACTCCTCCGTCGGCCGCGACAGCGCCTGCTCGGTGAAGCGCCGCACCTCCCGCGGCATCCGCAGGTCCCGGTAGCACTCGGCGGCGTCCGCGCAGAACCGGTCGTACGAGTAGAAGCCGAGCCACGTCGGATCGGCGTCGCCCTCCCGGGCGCGCTCCAGCCACCCCTCGGCGGACTTCAGCGCCGCCGCCGCCGCGGGCCCGTCGCCGGCCTTGGCGTGCGCCCGGGCCTCGACGAGCCGGAAGAAGGACATGGTGCGGGCGGTGGCGAGCCCCCGGTTCCGCTCCAGCGCGGCCTGGGCGAGGTCCACCCCCTCGTCGGCGAAGCCCCGGTAGGTGGCCTGGAGGGACATCGAGGCGAGCACGTAGCCGCCGAGCGGCACGTCGGCGGCGGCCCGGGCGAGCCGCAGCGCCTGGATGTAGTACCGCTGGGCGGCCTCCTGCTGCCCGGTGTCGAAGGCCATCCACCCGGCGAGCCGGGTCAGCTCGGAGGTAGCGCCGAAGAGGGCCCGGCCGACCTCGTCCGAGTACGAGCCGAGCAGCAGCGGCGCCGCGTCCACCCTCAGGCACTCGGGCACCATCGAGGACCGCCAGTCCCCGCCGCCGTACTTGGAGTCCCACCTGCGCGCGTCCTCGGCGGCCTCCCGGAGCTTGGCGACGTCGCTGTGCCCCACGCGCACGTGCTCCCCGGACTCGGCCGGCCCCGGCCCGGGACCGCCGCCCCCCGGGCGTCCCGCCTCCCGCTCCACCGACGGGTCGGCGGGGGTGATCAGCCACCGGGAGGCCGGGGTCGCGTAGGCGCTGACCGAGAAGGAACCGGCCAGCGACTGCCAGATCCCGCCCCCGCCGGCCCGCCGCCCGGCGAGGTCGAGCCGGTAGAGGTCGGTGGCGGCGCGGACGGCCTCGCCGACGTCCCGGGGGAAGGCGAGGCCCACCTCGGGCGCCGGGTCGGCGTCCGCCAGCCCGATCTCGTGCAGGGGCACGGGCCGGCCCAGCTTCTGCCCGATCGCGGCGGCGATCAGGTGCGGCGCGGCGCCCTGCGGCACCATCCCCTTGGAGACCCAGCGGGCCACCGAGGTCTTGTCGTACCGAAGCGTCAGCCCGCGCTGCGCACCGAGGTCGTTGACGCGCCGGGCCAGGCCGGCGTTGCTGATTCCCGCGAGGGCGAGAACGGCGCCGAGCTTCTCGTTCGGCCCGCGTTGCTCCCTGGACATGACGCCACCCCTCGACATCCAGACGGCCGCCGCGACGCCGGGCATAGGCAGGCGGCATTCGTAAACACAGCGTAGTTCGCCGCATCCCCACCGTTAAGGGGCGGAGTTCCGTATGGCGAGATTGTTGTGTGAACAACCCACCGGGGGCGGCCTCCCGCCGGACCGTGCTCCGCCCGTGTGGCCGTGCGCCCGGCCGTGCGCTCTCGTCGCTCCGGACCCCGAGGGCTTCGATGGGTGCCGCGTGGGTCGGCCCGTCCGGCCGGGAGGCGGAGCCCCTTCGGGCTGCGGGTTCCGCACCGGTGGGCTGGGGGACACCGCCGCTCCATTCCCCGCGGGCGGCGGACGGCGCCGGGAGGCGGGTCGCCTCCCGGACTGCCGGACGGCGGGCCGCCGGCGCGTGGACGGCGCCGCGAGGACGGCCTCCGGAGCCTTGATCCCTTCGTCGACTGACGGAAGGTCAAACCTCCTTACAGAGGCGAGAATCGGCCGAATTCTCCGGGACCGCAGCCGTGCGGGAGCCGCGTCGGTGGCGGTGCCGGTGCCGTGTTGATGCCGAGCCGGTGCCGAGCCGGTGGCGATGCCGGTGCGGTGTTGATGCCGAGCCGGTGTCGCGTCGGTGTCGTGCCGGAGCCCCACGAGGAGCCGCGGCCGGGCCGGCGGGAGACCTCCGGGCCGCCGGGCCTCCGCCCGTCCGCCCTCCGCCCGCCCGCTCCTCCACCCGTTCGTCACCGCCGCGCCCCCCTCCGCTCGCCGCACGCCCCCCGCCCGGCCAACCGGCCCATGCCAGGGGCGCATTCGGCTTTCGCGCGCGTGCACCCGGACCCCGCCCCGTGCGCCGTTGTCATGGCAGCATGGCCCCACCGAAACGGACGTGGAGGCGCCGATGCGATGGCTGGTGGGCTGGAGCAGTGTCGCCGCGGGGTACGCCACGGCCGCGGGAGCGCGCACCGGAGCGGCGAACGGCGCCCAGGGCGCGCCCGGCGGCTTCCGCGGCCACACCGGACCCGGCGCCTACGGATCCGGAGTCCCGCCCCAGGCACAGCCGTTCGCGGAGAGCGGCGGGCACGTCGGGGGGCGCACGGTGCAGCCGGTGGGCGCACAGCTCCTCTGGGGCGACCCCGACCCGCTGTGGGCGGTCGGCGACTGGCGCCCCGACGAAGTGCGGGTGGTCGGCCTCGACGACGGCACCCGGCTCGCCGTCCTCGGCTGCTGCGCCGCCGGCGACGACGAACTCCGCCGCGGCCTCGTCACCGCGCGCGGCGGCGCCCTGCGCCACCTCACCGCCTGGCCCGGCAGCTACACCGCCGTCGTCAAGGCCGGCCGCCGGGTCACCGTCACCGGCGACCTCGCGGGCGCCCGCCCCGTCTTCCACACGCCCTGGGAGGGCGGCACCGCCTTCGCCACCGCCGCCCTCCCGCTCGCCGACCTCGTCGAGGCCCAGCTCGACATCGGCCACCTCGCCGCCCTGCTCGCCTGCCCCGAGTCCCCGGAGGCGCTGCGCGACTCGACGCCCTACGAGGGCGTCCGCCGCGTCCCGCCCGGCCACGCGCTGATCCTGCGCGAGGGCTCCCGCGAGATCGCCGGGTACGAGACGGTGGCCTCGCTCGCCGTCGCCGCCCCGCAGGCCGACCCCCGGCAGGCCGTCGAGGCGGTCAGGGACGCGCTGGTGGAGTCCGTACGGGCCCGGCTCACCGCGCCCCGGCACGCGCCCGAGGCACCGCTGCCCGACCCCGGACCGGTCCCCGGCATGGGGCCCGCGGACCGGCGGGCCGCCCGCGGCGCGGGCCCCGCCCCCGGCATCGGCGCCGACCTGTCCGGCGGCAGCGCCTCCGCCACGCTCGCCCTGCTCGCCGCCGGACTGCCCGGCGTGCCCGGCACGGTCCTCGGGCACGCGGGCGCGGGGGAGCGGCTCCTCGCCGTCACCTTCAGCGACCTGGCGAACAAACCGGGGCCGGGCCGGGCGGCCGAACTGGAGCGGGCCCGCGAGCTGGCGGCCGACCCCCGGCTGCGCCACGTCGTCGTCACGGCGGGCGAGGAGGCCCTCCCGTACGCCACCCTGGACGGCCCCCTCACCGACGAGCCGGGGCCCGCGCTGGTCACCGCCGAACGGCACCGCAGGCGGCTCGTCGGCGGCAGCGCCGACCACTTCACCGGACTGGGCGCCAAGCAGGCCCTGGACGCCCACCCGGCGCGCCTGGCGGACCTGTTGATGGACCGCAGGCGCCGCTCCCTGGTCCGTCCCGTGACGGCCCTCGCCAAGGCGAGCGGCCCGTCGGCGGGCTCCTTCCTGGTGCCGGTCACCGTCTACCGCGCGGCGCGCAGGCTCGCCCGTACGCCCTACCGGGCCGGCCTGGAGACGGCCGCCCGGCACGTCCTCGACGCGAACCGCGCCCCCGGCGACGCCCACGGCCCGCTGGCGGCCTCGCTCTCCGCCCTCGCCTGGGCCCGGCCGGGCCCCGCGGCCCGCTGGCTGACGGGGGAGGCGCTGGCCGAGGTGTCGGCCCGCCTCACCAGGGCGGCGATCCTGCCGCCGGCCGTCCAGCGCCCGGGCGAGGCACGCGCGCGTGCCGCCCTCGCCCGCGCCGCGGCCGACCACCGGGTGCTGGAGCAGGCCGCCGAGATCCGCGGCCAGCGGCTGCACGCCCCCTTCCTCGACAACCAGGTCGTCCGCGCCTGCCGGGCCCTCCCCGAAGCGCTCCGGGTCCAGCCCGACGCGCGGGCCGGCGTGCTGCGCACGGTCCTCGCGGACACCGGCATCCGCGACCTGCCGCCCGGCTGGGGCGCCCCCTACCCGGCGGTCCCCGCCGCCACCGCGCGCGCGGGCCTGCGTGCCGCCCTCCCGACCCTGCTGGCCCTCTTCGACGCCCCGCTCCTCGCCGACGCGGGCCTCGTCGAGGCCGGCACCGTCCGCGAGGCCCTGCGAGCCGCCGCCGACGGCGCCCGGGTCCCCCTCGACGGCCTCGCCGACCTCGTCTCCACCGAACTCTGGCTCCGCCGCCTCCTCGCCCGCCGGGGCTCCTGCTGGACCGACACGGCCACCCCGCGCGCGCCCCGCGCGGTCCAGGGGCCGCTGATCCCGGCGTCGCGGTCGCTGCCGGCGCGCTGAGCCCCGCGGGCGAAACGTCACCGCATGCCCGCGCGGGTGAACGCGCCCCTGACCCGGTCCGGGCGCCCGTCCTCACCTGAGGGCGTCGCACCGGGCGAAGGAGGTCCGGCACGGCCATGCCGCCGCCGGCACCGGAGGAGACGCCCTCCGGGACCCGCCAGGGGAAACCCCGAGGCGCCCCTCGCGCGCTGCGGACAGAATGGGCCGGTGCGGTATCTCATCCTCGGCACCACCGAGGCCCTCGGACCCGACGGCGCCCCCCTGCCCCTCGGCGGCGCCCGGCTGCGCGCGCTGCTCGCCGCGCTCGCGCTGCGCGGCGGACGGGCCGTCCCGGTCGGGGAGCTCGTGGACGACGTGTACGGGGACGAGCCGCCGCTCGACGCGCCCGCCGCCCTCCAGGCCCTCGTCGCCCGCCTGCGCCGGGTCCTCGGCCGGGAGGCGGTCGAGGCCACCCCCGGCCCCGGCTACCGGCTCGCCGCCGGCCCGCAGGACATCGACCTGTACGTGTTCGAGCGCCGCGCCGCCGAAGCCTCCGCCCGGCTCGACGCCGGCGACCCCGGGACGGCCGCCGCCCTCCTGCGGGACGCCCTCGGGCTCTTCCGCGGCCCCGCCCTCGCCGACCTGCCGGGACCCGCGGGGGTCCGCCCCGAGGCGCAGCGCCTCGCCGCCACGCGCCGCCGCGTCGAGGCCGACCTGCGGCGCGGCGCGGCCGACGGACTCGTACCGGAACTGACCGGACTCACCGCCGCGCACCCCTACGACGAGGGCTTCCACGCCCAGTTCATCCGCGCCCTGCGCGCCGAGGGCCGCCACGCGGACGCGCTCGCCGCGTACGAGACGGCCCGCCGCACCCTGGCGGACGCCCTCGGCACCGACCCGGGCCCCGAACTGACCGCCCTCCACCGGGAACTCCTCGGCCCCGCCGGCACCCCGCAGCCACCGCCCTCGCCACAGCCCTCGTCCCCACAGCCGCGGCCCTCACAGCCTTCGCCCCCACAGCCGCAGCCCTCACAGCCTTCGCCCCCACAGCCGCAGCCGTCACCGCCGCCCGCCGCGCCCCCGGCCCCCGCGCCCTCCGGACGGCCCGCCCCCGAAGGCGGCAACATCCGCCCCCGCCTCACCTCCTTCGTCGGCCGGGAGCCGGAGCTGGCCGCGCTCCGCTCCGACCTCGGCCGGTCCCGGCTCGTGACGCTCACCGGGCCCGGCGGGTCGGGGAAGACCCGGCTCGCCGAGGAGGTGGCCCGGCAGACCGCCGGACCCGACGCGTGGATCGCCGAACTCGCCCCGCTCGACGACCCGGGGGCCGTCCCCGGCGCCGTCCTCTCCGCGCTCCGCCTCCGCGAGATCAACCTGATCACCCGCGACGGCACCGCCCTCCAGGACGACCCCACCGCCCATCTCGTCGAACACCTCGCCCACCGCCCCTCCCTCCTCCTCGTCCTCGACAACTGCGAGCACGTCATCGACGCCGCCGCGGCCCTCGCCGAGACCCTCCTCGCGCACTGCCCGGGCCTGCGCGTCCTCGCGACCAGCCGCGAGCCGCTCGGCGTCCCCGGCGAGACCGTCCGCCCGGTCGAGCCGCTGCCGCCGGCCCCCGCGCACCGGCTCTTCGCCGAGCGGGCCAGGGCCGTCCGCCCCGCCTTCGACGAGGAACGGGCGCACGACGCCGACGGCGCCGCCACCGCCGACGCCGTCGCCGTCGCCGAGATCTGCCGCAGGCTCGACGGCCTGCCCCTCGCCATCGAACTGGCCGCCGCCCGCCTCCGGCTGCTCACCCCGCGCCAGATCGCCGACCGGCTCGACGACCGCTTCCGCCTCCTCAGCTCGGGCGCCCGCACCCTGCTGCCCCGCCAGCAGACCCTCCGCGCGGTCGTCGACTGGTCCTGGGACCTGCTCGAACCGGCCGAGCGCGCCCTGCTCCGCCGGGTCTCCGTGCTCACCGGCGGCTGGGACCTCCCGGCCGCCGAGGCCGTCGACGCCCCGGACCCGGCGGGCGGCCCCGACACCCTCACCACCCTCGGCGCCCTCGTCGACAAGTCCCTCGTCGTCGCCGCCCCCACCGACGACGGCACGATGCGCTACCGCCTCCTGGAGACCATCCACGAGTACGCCTCCGAGCGCGCCGCCGAGACCCCGGAGCTGCGCGCGGCGGCCGAGGCCGCCCACACCGCGCACTTCACGGCCCTCGCCGAGGAGGCCGAGCCGAAGCTCCGCTCCGGCGAGCAGCTGCCCTGGATCGACCGGCTCGAACGGGACCTCGACAACATCCGGGCCGCCCTCCACCGCACCCTCGTCACCCACCCCGACGAGCGGGCCGGGCTCCGGCTGGTCTTCGCCATGGGCTGGTTCTGGTGGCTGCGCAACTACCGCCCGGAGGGCCTGGCCTGGACCCGGCGCGCGCTCGACCTGGGGGAGGACCCCGACGACCCGGCCGACCCCCGCCACTGGCCGCGCATGCACCTGCGGATGCTCTCGTTCTTCCTCGCGATGGAGGACGAGAACATGTACACCGGCGACCTCCGGGAGAACGCCGACGTGCTCGCGCTCGTCCGCCGCGTCCGGGACGCCTTCGGCAAGGACCCCGGTCCGGAGTCCGCCCGCTTCCCCGGCCTGCTCTGGCCGTTCACCGCGTACCTCACCGAGGACCCGCCGGTGGTCCGCGCCCTCCTCGACACCGGCGTCGAGACCTGCCGCCGGTACGGCGGCGACTGGGAGACCGGCGTGAGCCTGATGTTCCGGACCCACATGATCGTGGACATGCCCGGTGGCATGCGGGGGATCGACGAGGACCTGGCCGAGCTCCGCGTCCTCACCCGCCGGGTCGGCGACCGCTGGATGGGCGCCCAGGTCGCCTCGGCCGCCGCCGAGGCCAACATGATGCGGGGCCGCCGCGCGGAGGCCAGGGAGGCGTACGAGGAGGCGCTCGGGCTGGCCCGCGAGGTCGGCGCCCACGCCGAGGCGCCCTTCCTCATCGCCCGGCTCGCCGAACTGACCTACCGCGACGGCGACACGGCCGGCGCCGAACGCGGTCTCGCCGAGGCCGCCCGGGAGGCCGAGCGGCTGCGCCTCCAGGACGCCCTCGCCTACGTCGACTTCATGCGCGCCGTCCTCGCCCTCGACCGGAACGACCCCGCCGGCGCGCGGGCCGCCCTCGCCTCGGCCGGCGCCCACATCCGCCACGGCACCCCGCCGCCGCACTTCGCCATCGCCCTGGCCGGGTTCGTCGCCCGCGTCGAGGCCCAGGAGGGCGCGGGCCCGGCCGCCGTCACGGCCGCCACCGACGCCCTGCGCTCCGCCCTCACCGGCCACTGCGCGGACATCGTCGTGATCAGCCTCGCCGAGGGGCTCGTCTTCGCCCTGCACCGGGCCGGCGACGCGGCGCTCTGCGCGCGCGTGGCGGCCGCCGTCGACACCTGGCGGCGGGACATCCCCCGCTCGGTCCCCGAACGGCGCGAGGCCGACACCGTCGCCGCCGCCTGCCGCGCCGCGCTCGGCGAGGACGGCCTCGCCGCCGCCCGCGCGGCCGGCGACGGACTCGGCGAGGAGGACGTCCTGGCCCTGGTGGCGCGGTACGCCGCCGAAGGGCCCGTCAGGAGCAGCTGATCCGGGACTCCGCCCAGTCGGCGACGGCCGCCCGGCCGAACGGCGTGTGCTCCTCCACCACGAGCCGCAGGGTGGAGCGGCCGCGGAGGTCCACCCGGACCGGGAGCGCGGGGTCGCCCGGCCGGACCACCGGCGAGCGCCAGAGCCGCTCCCCGTCCCCGTACACGGAGAAGCGGACCCCGCCGGGGCCGAGCGGGGCGCTCAGGTCGTCGACGCCGACCAGCGCGTCGTAGCTCGTGCACTGCCTGTTCAGCCGGATGAGCAGCGAGGACGGGGCGTGCACGCTGACGCCGTACGCGTAGGTGCTGTCGCTGATCGACATGCCCTGGCGCGACCACATCCAGGTGCCGTCCTCCATGACGACCTCGGGCGCGGTGCCGTCGCCGAAGGCGTCGTAGTCGAGCCGGTCGACCTGGTAGACGGCGGGCGCGGGCGGCGGAGGCGTCGTCGGGGGCGGCGTGGGGCTCGGGGTCGGCTTCGGGGTGGGCTCGGGGCTCGGCGGCGGGGTCGTCGGGGCCGGTGTCGGGGTGGGCTTCGCCACCGGCTTCGGCGTGGGCTTCGGCGTGGGGGTGGGCGTCGGCTCCGGCGGGGGCGGCGGGGTCGTGGGCTCCGGCGCGGGCGGCGGGGTGGGCCGGGGCGAGGGCTTCGCCGCGGGCGGCGGGGGCGCGGCCGGGGCGGCGGGGGCGGTGGTCGTCGGCGCCGGCCGCGGCGCGGCGACGGGCTGCGGGTCGCCGGTCATCGCCCAGACGAGCCCGGCCGCCGCGGCGACGGCCACGGCCGCGGCGATACCGGCCTTCGCGGGCGCGCCGAGCCCCTCGGCGGCGGCCCCGCCCGAGGCGGCGCCGGAGCCCGTCCCGCCGGTGGCGGCCGCGGCGGCACCCGCGCCGGCCGCGCCCACCGCGCCGCCGGCGACGATGCCGGCGGCCTTGAGGGAGTAGCCGGCGGCGAACCAGCCGATGACCGCGACCGGGAGCAGCGCCGGGATGCCGGCGTTGACGTGGGCGAGTTCACCGGCGGCGACCCGGCACTTGGCGCACTCGTCGAGGTGCTTGCGCAGGCCGCGCTCGGCCCGCATCCGCAGCCCGCCGCGCGCGTAGGCGCCGAGCCGGTCCGCGTACCGGGCGCAGTCGCCGCCGGCCGTGAGGGCCTGGCTGACGTGCGCCTGGAGGTAGGCCTGCTTGAGCCCCTCGCGGGCGCGGCTGGCGAGCACGGCGGTGGCGTTGGCGGTCAGGCCGAAGAGGGGGGCGACCTCGCTGGGGGACTCCTCCTCGACGGTGGTGTGCCACAGGACGGCCTGCCAGCGCTCGGGCAGCGAGCGGAACGCCTGCATGGCCAGCGACTGTTCGGCCTCCTGCATGGCCCGGACCTCGGCGCCGAGGTCCAGGGTGTCCTGGTCGGAGACCTCGGCGGAGCGGGCGGCGTCGGCGGCGAAGACGGCGAAGTCCTCGACGAGGTGCTCGCGCTTCTGGGTCTTGGCCCAGGCGGCGCCGACCCGCCGGACGGTGGTCATCAGATAGGCGCGGACGGCCTGTTCGGGTCCGGCGCCGCCGCGGACGGCCTGGAGGGTGCGGGCGAAGACCTCGGCGGTGAGGTCGTCGGCGGTGTGCCCGTCCCGGCAGCAGGTCCTGGCGTAGCGCCGGACGGCCTCCGAGTGGCGGCGGAACAGCTCCTCGTACGCCGAGTCGTCGCCGTCCCGCATGAGCTGGATCAGGTCGGCGTCGGAGGGGTCCGTCTCCCTCGGCGGCGGCAGCAGGCCCTCGCCCCCACCGTCGTCCGCCGGACCGCCCTCCGCCGGATCGTCCTCCGCGGGGGGAGGGGGGACGGCGAGGGGCGCGGCTCCGGCCGAGGCGGTCTTGCGCTGCTGCGGCACGCTCGGTTCGGCCGTGCCCTGCGACGGCCCCGGGGCGTCGGTGGTGATCCCGCCCGGGCCCCCCTGGCTCGGCACCTGCCGGGCCGGCAGCCCCTCGGCCTCCGTGGCGCCGCCACCGCCCAGCGGATCGTCCCGACCTTCACCGCTCATCGCGGAAGCCCCCGTACGCCTGCGCAGACCCGAACACCGGGCAAGCCTGCCACACGACGCGGGCACGCCGAAGCGCCGCGACCACTTACCACTCGTCCGGGGCGACTTCACGCAACCCGGCGTAACCGCTCGCACGTTCGTGTCAGGGCCGTTGGTCCGCCCGGCCCGGAGGACCGGCGGACCGCCGGGCGTCCGACCGGAGCGCGCTGCCGCGGTCTACCGCGAGCGCAGGCCCTCCAGCAGGATGTCCAGGAGCCGGGCCGAGGCCGCCGCCTGCTGCGCCGCGTCCGGCAGCGCCGGTGCCGAGGTGGCGATGACGAGGAGGACGTCCGCCACGGTCACGTCCGTCCGCAGCTCACCCGCCTCACGGGCCCGGTCGACCAGCCGGCCGACGACCTCCAGGAGCTCCGCCGCACCGGCGTCGTCCCGCTCGTCCGCCGGCACCGCCCGGGGCGCCACCACCCGCGTGTCGCCCGGCTCGCCGAGACCCCGCTGGTACGGCACCCGGGCCGCGCCCTCGGCGTCCCCGTCGGCCGACGGCTCGTCGACGCCGACCCGCAGCACCTGCGGCGGCAGCAGCCGCCCGGCGCCCGAGGCGACCGAGGTGCGCAGGAACCGGGAGAGCGCCGACCACGGCTCCTCCTCCTGCCCGAGCGCGGCCCGCGCCTGCTCGGTCAGCCGCGCGGTCTCCTCCTCGGCTATCCGCCGCACCAGCACGTCCTTGCTGGGGAAGCGCCGGTACACGGTGCCCACGCCCACGCGGGCCCGCCGGGCCACGTCCTCCATCGGCGCCCCGTAACCGAGCTCGCCGAAGACCTCGCGCGCCGCACGGAGCACGTGCTCCAGGTTGCGCTGCGCGTCGACCCGCAGCGGCGCCGCGCGCCCGCCCGCCACCGGACCGCCCACGACGGTGCCCGTGCCCGCGACGGTGCCGCCGGTCAGCGCGCTCCCGACCGCCGGCCCGGCGGCCACGGCCGCCGCGCCCCGGTCGTCGCGCTCGGCGCCGACGACGGACTGCCAACGAGAATCCTGAATCTGCATAAGCGTTCCCCCGCTCATGATGTCTCCCCCCGGAGACTCCCCGCCCTGATACGGGGCTCCCGGCCGGTGTGCGCATCGGTCCGCGCGCACGCCGACCCGACACCCCGACGAACTACGAACATAGTTGAGTCCGGGTCAATTCAGAAGGGGGAGTTCCGTACGGTGCGCCCCCCGATCGGAGCAAGGCACCGAAGCCACCGGTTTCCCTCCCCCTGCCCCACCACCCACGTCCGCCGTGACCTGCGCCGTTGCACCCGACCGCCCCGCGCGCGCCACCCCGCGCCTCCGTACCCCTCCGGTCACACAATTCGCCGGGCCTGTGGACAAACCCCGGACGGCGATGCCTCATGGGACGGTGACGGATCCTGCGCGCATTCTCGTGGTCGGCGGTGGCTACGTCGGCATGTACACCGCGCTGCGCCTCCAGCGGCAGCTCAGGGCGGAGCTCGGCAGCGGCGCCGCCGAGATCACGGTGGTCACCCCCGACCCGTACATGACGTACCAGCCCTTCCTCCCCGAGGCGGCCGCCGGCTCGCTCTCCCCGCGCCACGTCGTCGTCCCGCTCCGCCGCGTCCTGGACCGCTGCCGCCTCCTCATCGGCGAGGCCGAGTCCGTCGACCACGCCAAGCGCACCGCGATCGTCACCACCCTCGCCACCGACGAGGAGGGCGCGGGGCCGGTCACCCTCACCTACGACGAACTGGTCCTCGCCCCCGGTTCGGTCTCCCGCACCCTCCCGGTCCCCGGCCTCGCCGAGCACGGCATCGGCTTCAAGACCGTCGAGGAGGCCATCGGCCTGCGCAACCACGTCCTGGAACAGCTCGACATCGCCTCCTCCACCCGCGATCCGGCCCTGCGCGACGCCGCCCTCACCTTCGTCTTCGTCGGCGGCGGCTACGCGGGCGTGGAGGCCCTCGCGGAGCTGGAGGACATGGCCCGCCACGCCACCCGCTACTACCACAACGTCAAGCCCGAGGACCTGCGCTGGGTCCTCGTCGAGGCCGCCGGCCGGATCCTCCCGGAGGTCGGCGAGGAGATGGGCGGGTACGCGGTCCGCGAGCTCCGCGGCCGCAACGTCGACGTCCGCCTGGACACCCGCCTCGACAGCTGCGAGGACCGCGTCGCCGTCCTCAGCGACGGCACCCGCCTGCCCACCCGCACCGTCGTGTGGACCGCCGGCGTGAAGCCCGCCCCCGTCCTCGCCGCCACCGACCTCCCCCTCGACGAGCGCGGCCGGATCCGCTGCACCCCCCACCTCGCCGTGGCGGACACCCCCCACGCGTGGGCGGCCGGCGACGCCGCCGCCGTCCCCGACGTCACCGCGGCGGAACCCGGCACCCCCTGCGCCCCCAACGCGCAGCACGCCGTCCGCCAGGCCAAGGTCCTCGCCGAGAACCTCGCCGCCTCCCTCCGCGGCCGCCCGCTCAAGGAGTACGCGCACGCGTACGCGGGCTCCGTCGCCTCCCTCGGCCTCCACAAGGGCGTCGCCCACGTGTACGGCCGCAAGCTCAAGGGCTACCCGGCCTGGCTCATGCACCGCGCCTACCACCTCAGCCGGATGCCCACCGCCAACCGCAAGGCCCGCGTCCTCGCCGAATGGACCCTCTCCGGCCTCTTCAAGCGCGAGGTCGTCTCCCTCGGCTCCCTGGAACACCCCAGGGCCGAGTTCGAACTCGCGGCCGCCCCACCACCCCCGCCGCCCGAGCCCGGCTCCGCCGGGAACGACAAGACGTCCTCCTGACATCACTGTCAGTGCACTCGTCCACACTGGACGTGTGACCATAGGTGGGCTCACACCTGCACAGCGTGACTCCGCACGGCACCGACACCACGAGGCATACAGATCCGTGAACTTCACCCGTTGGAGCGCCCGGCTCCCCGGCACGCAGCGCCGCGCGGCGCGGGGGAGCGAAGGCTCCGTGCCCGCCGCCCGCGGTGAGTACGGTCCGCGGCCGGAGCGATCCGCCGAGACCGCCGAGGGCCCCGAGCACGCGGAGGACACCGTGGACACCGAGGTCCCCGCCCTGGAGGACTTCTCCGTACGGGACCTCCTCGGCCGCCTCCCCGGTCTCGTCGCACTCCTGTACGGCCCCGAGCACCGCATCGCGTACGTCAACGAGGCGTACGCCGCCGCCTTCGGCCCCCGCACTCCGGGCGCCACCGTCGCCGCCACCTGCCCCGAGGCCGAGGAGCTCGGCCTGCTGCCGCTCCTCGACCAGGTCCTGCGCAGCGGCAAGCCCCGCACCGTGAAGTCCCGCCGCACCGCCGACGGCGGCTCGTACACCGTCACCTGCCTGCCCGTCGACAGCCCGCACCTCGAAGGCGCCGGCGTCCTCGTCCACGCCGCCGACGTCACCGACCACGCCGAGGCCGCCGAGCGGCTCCGCGCCAGCGAGCGCCGCCACCGCGAGACCGCCGTCACCCTCCAGCGCTCCCTCCTCCCGCAGGAGCTGGAGCAGCCCGACGACCTGCGGATCGCCGCCACCTACCAGCCCGGCGTCGCCGACGCGGCCGTCGGCGGCGACTGGTACGACGTCATCACCCTCGGCGCGGGCCGCACCGCCCTCGTCATCGGCGACGTCATGGGCCGCGGCGTCCGCGCCGCCGCCGTCATGGGCCAGCTCCGCACCGCCGTCCGGGCCTACGCCCGCCTGGACCTGCCCCCGCACGAGGTCCTCCAGCTCCTCGACGGCCTCGCCGCCGAGATCGACGCCAGCCAGATCGCCACCTGCGTCTACGCCGTCCACGACCCCAACGAGGGCAAGCTCGTCTACGCCTCCGCGGGCCACCTCCCGATCCTCGTCCGGGACGAGGACGGCACCGTCCGCACGGCCGGCGACCCCACCGGGCCCCCGCTCGGCACCGGCGGCTGGCTGCACGCCTCCGGCTCCATCGCCCTGCCCCCCGGCTCCACCGCCGTCCTCTACACCGACGGACTGGTCGAGCGCCGCCGCGAGGACATCGACGAGGGCGTCGAGGCCCTCGCCCGCGCGCTCGCCGGCGCCAGCGGCACCCCCCAGGTGATCTGCGGCCGGCTGCTCCGCGCCCTCGGCGTCACCGCCGAGCACGACGACGACGTCGCCGTCCTCGTCGTCCAGCACCCCGCCCGCGACGGCGCCGACGCCGAGCTGTTCCACAACGCGGCCCTCGAACTCCTCGGCGGCGTCGAGGCCGCCCCGCGCGCGCGTGCCTTCGCCTCCGGAGTCCTCTCCTCGTGGCGCTTCCCCGTCGAACTGCGCGACCTCGGCGTCCTCGCCACCAGCGAGCTCGTCGCCAACAGCCTCCAGCACGGCACCCCGCCGATGCGCCTGCGGCTGCGCCGCACCGACCGCCGCCTGATCATCGAGGTCACCGACGGCGACGACCACCTGCCGCGCCGCCGCCGGGCGGAAACGGAGGACGAGGCGGGTCGCGGGATCTCCATCATCGCGACGATCGCCTCGTCCTGGGGGAGCCGCCGCACTCCGGGCGGCGGCAAAGCGGTGTGGTGCGAGTTCGCCCTGCCCGGCTAGCGGGTCAGGCGGCGCCGGCCGTCTCCCGCTCCGGCTGGTGCCGCGCCACGACCAGCGAGGGCTTCGCGGCGAGCGACGGCTGGTTCTGCACCGGCGTGAGCTGCCTGCCCAGCCGCACCGCGAGCACGGTGACCAGCAGCGAGAACAGCACGAAGGTCACGATGTACGGACCGTGCAGCGACGCGCCCATCGGACCGCCCACCGCCGGACCGACCGCCAGCGCCAACTGCTTCACCAGGGCGAAGGCCGAGTTGTACGAGCCCACCATGGACTCCGGCGCCAGATCGGCGACCAGCGGCGCCACGGTCGGCGACAGCATCGCCTCACCGAGACCGAACAGCGCGTACGTGGAGACGAACGCGGCCGTCGCCATCGCCTGGCTGCCGTGTCCGAGGCCCGCGTACCCGGCGATGATCCAGGCCAGCGCCCAGATCAGACCCACGGCCGCGATCACCCGGGAGCGCTTGCGGCGCTCCACGAACTTCAGCACCAGGAACTGCGCCAGCACGATCACCGCCGTGTTGGCGGCCAGCGCGATGCCGAGCGTCGACGGCGCGATGCCCGCGGCCTCGGTGCCGTAGGCGGCCAGACCCGACTCGAACTGTCCGTAGCAGGCGAAGAAGAGGACGAAGCCGAGCACGCACAGCTGGACCATCGCCTTGTGGCCGAGCAGCGCCCGGACCCCGCCGCCCCCGGCGGGCCGCGCGCCCTGGAGCGAGGGCGAGCCGGCCGTCTTCACGGTGCCGACCACCGCGGCCAGCACCAGGAACATCGCCGCCTCGATCGAGAACAGCAGCAGGAAGCTGTCGGGCCGGCTCACGTCGACCAGCTGGCCGCCGATCAGACCGCCGACGCCCAGACCGAGGTTCTGCAGGAAGAACTGGAGCGCGAAGGCCCGGGTCCGCCCGGCGGGCTCGGAGCACCACACGATCATCGTGGCCAGCGCCGGCTGGAGCACCGCCGTCCCCGCACCGAGCAGCGCGGCGGCGCCCACCGCCGCCGGCACGCTCGACGCCAGCCCCATCCCCACGGCACCGACCGCGGCCAGTCCCGAGGCGACCAGCAGCACCGGCACGGGCCCGCGCCGGTCGATCGCCCGCCCGCTGAACGGCAGCACCACGAGCGCGGCCATGGCGAAGACGGCCAGCACCACACCCGCGGTCGTCGCGCCCAGATCCCGCACCTGCGCCACGTACACATAGAGGTACGGCACGGTGAAGCCGAGTCCGAACGCGCTCAGCGCGCTGCCTGCCTGAATCCGGCGCATCGCGGCGCCCCTCGCCTTGGTCACACTCACCCACTTCGGTCGCGGGTTCAGCCCTGTACGCCTGAACCCTCAAGACTTCAATCCTAAAGTTCGATCCTTAACAGTACACATGGAAGGACTTCAACGCCAACGAGGAGCGTGGAATACTCGGCCCCATGTCCGACACCCCCGAGCGCCCCGCCTCGCAAGAGCCGCAGGAGCCGACGCTCGACGAGCAGATCGCCGCCTACCAGCGCGAGTACCGCGACCTGGACCCCCAGGTGGAGAAGGTGGTCTCCGCCCTCGGCCGGCTGAACCGCCGGATGAACGTGGCGTACGGCCGCCAGCTCGCCGACCTCGGCATCAGCAACGCGGAGTGGGAGGTCCTCAAGACCCTCGTCCTCTCCGGCGCGCCGTACCGTCTGGGCCCGGGCGAACTGGCCAAGCGGCTCGGCCTCACGCCGGCCGCCATGACCCACCGCATCGACCGCATGGCCGGCGAGGGGCTGGTCACCCGCGACCGCGACGAGAACAACCGCGTCCGCGTGATCGTCGAACTCACCGACGAGGGTCGTACGAAGTGGCTGGAGGCGATGCGCATGGCCACGGACTTCGAGGAGAAGCTCCTCCAGGACCTGGAGCCCGAGGAGCGCGGCGCCCTGGGGGACGCCCTCATCCGCCTCCTGCGCAGGGTGGAGCTGAGCCAGCCCGACGCCGGCGGCAGGCTCACGGACCTCGACTGAGGACGCCACCGGAGGGGGGTTGACACCCCCCGGGGCGATGCGTAGTGTTCTCCGAGTTGTCACGGAGCCGGAACGGTTCTGCGACAGCCATCCCGCCGCGGTAGCGGCACCTCAACCCAGCACGGTCTCCCTCACGGGATGAATTTCGGCGTGCCGAAATTCAATTCGAACGACTCGATTATGAGTTGACCGAGGGAATCCGCTAAGGTCTGAGACGTCGGAACGGCCCAACAGCCGTGAAGACAACCCCCTCTGACTGGGAATCAGACGCCGAAAGGATCTGATAGAGTCGGAAACGCCGGAAGGGCCCGGAGCGAAAGCGAAACG
>NZ_JBIBZN010000014.1:0-229106 GCF_043084305.1 Streptomyces sp. NPDC014656 | reverse complement strand
TTCGCCGACTTCGGCTTCTTCGTCGACTCGTCCTCGTCGTCCTCGCCGAACGCCATGTTCAGCATGGCGACGTTCTCCTGGCCGAGCTGCTGGAACAGCGGCTCGTTGCCCAGGCGGCGGGGGGAGTCACCGGTGCACTTCTCGTCGCCGCCCATGATCGCGAACTTGACGCCCGCGATGTGCAGCAGCTCGGCGAAGGCCTTGGTGGTCTTCTTGGCGCGGTCCTCCAGGGCGCCGGCGCAGCCGACCCAGTAGAGGTAGTCGACCTCGGACAGGTCCTCGACGTCCTTGCCGACGATCGGGACCTCGAAGTCGACCTCCTTGGTCCACTCGACGCGCTGCTTCTTGGCCAGGCCCCAGGGGTTGCCCTTCTTCTCCAGGTTCTTCAGCATCGTGCCGGCCTCCGACGGGAAGGCGGACTCGATCATGACCTGGTAGCGGCGCATGTCGACGATGTGGTCGATGTGCTCGATGTCGACCGGGCACTGCTCGACGCAGGCGCCGCAGGTGGTGCAGGACCACAGGACGTCGGGGTCGATGACGCCGTTCTCCTCGACGGTGCCGATCAGCGGGCGCTCGGCCTCGGCGAGGGCCGCGGCGGGCACGTCCTTGAGCTGCTCGGCCGTGGCCTTCTCGTTGCCCTCCATGTCCTTGCCGCCGCCCGCGAGGAGGTACGGCGCCTTGGCGTGCGCGTGGTCGCGCAGCGACATGATCAGGAGCTTGGGGGAGAGCGGCTTGCCGGTGTTCCAGGCGGGGCACTGCGACTGGCAGCGGCCGCACTCGGTGCAGGTGGAGAAGTCGAGGAGGCCCTTCCAGGAGAACTGCTCGACCTGGGAGACGCCGTAGACGTCGTCCTCGCCCGGGTCCTCGAAGTCGACCGGCTTGCCGCCGGTCGTCATCGGCTGGAGCGCGCCGAGCGCGGTGGCGCCGTCGGCGTTGCGCTTGAACCAGATGTTCGGGAAGCCGAGGAAGCGGTGCCAGGCGACGCCCATGTTGGTGTTCAGCGAGACCACGATCATCCAGATGAACGAGGTGCTGATCTTCACCATGGCGGTGAAGTAGATGAGCGTCTGGAGGGTGGAGAGGGACAGGCCCTTGAAGAGCAGGACGAGCGGGTACGAGGCGAAGTACGCGGCCTCGTAGCCCTCGACGTGGTGGATCGCGCCCTCCAGGCCGCGGAGCACGTAGATCGCGAGGCCGATGGTGAGGATCACGTACTCGACGAAGTACGCCTGGCCGGCCTTGGAGCCGGCGAAGCGGGACTTGCGTCCGGCGCGGCCCGGGAGGCTCAGCAGGCGGATGACGATCAGGACGGCGATGCCGAGGATCGTCATGACGCCGATGAACTCGATGTAGAGCTCGAAGGGCAGGAAGCCGCCGATGACCGGCAGCGTCCAGTCGGCCTGGAAGAGCTGGCCGAAGGCCTGCGCGAGGGTCGGCGGCAGTGTCAGGAAGCCGACCGCGACGAACCAGTGGGCGAAGCCGACGATGCCCCAGCGGTTCATCCGGGTGTGGCCCAGGAATTCCCGGACCAGGGTGACGCTGCGCTGGTAGGGGTTGTCCGTGCGGGTGCCGGCCGGGACCGGCTGTCCGAGCTTGAAGTACTTGACGAACTGGCCGATGGCGCGAGCGAGCAGGGCAACGCCGACCACGGTCAGCGTCAGCGACACGATGATCGCGGCGAGTTGCATGACGGGCTCCTCGGGCGGGCCTGGGGCGCGGTCGGCGCGGCCTGTGCTCGCCTCGCCCTCGCCCTGAGCCTACTAAGCGGTAACTTAATTAGTCCGTGCTGAGATTACCGGTTCCCGGCGCCGCGCTGTAGCGGCCCTCGCGGTGATCTGTGTCGCTCAGGCAAGCCTTGCCGCGCGGGCGGAGGCGCGACGGAGACGACGTCGGCGGACTGCTGGAAGCGTACGCGCCAGAACGGCCAGATCCATGCCGAGCCAGTGGTGGTCCACATAGTGGAGGTCCAGCAGCTCGCGCTCCTCCCAGGGCAGGTCGGAGCGGCCGCTGATCTGCCACGGGCCGGTCAGCCCCGGTCGGACCGAGAGCCGGCGCCGCGCCTCGCCCGTGCACTCCCGGTGGGTGGGGGAGAGCGGGCACGGCCCGACGAGCGACATCTGGCCCCGTACGACGTGCAGCAGCAGCGGCAGCGCGGCCAGCGGGCTCCGGGTGCGCAGGGTCAGCATCGTGAAGGGCCGGCCGTCCCGCCCCGCCACCGTGCGGCGGCGCAGGGCGGGGCCCTCCTGGGCGAGCGCGAGGGAGAGGACGGCCGCGCCGAGCAGCGGCGAGAGGAGCAGCAGCAGCGCCGTACCGCCCAGCAGGTCGAAGCCGCGCTTGAGGTCGGCCCCGCGATGGTTCGCCGTCATGCCCCGGTCCCCTCCGCCTGAGATCATGGGATGTTCGTGGGATATGCCTGCTCTGCCTGCTTTGCCCGACAAGGGGCACCAGGACTCTGCCACTTCCCCCGCCGCGCGTCAGGTAGCGACGCGCCCCGCGCGTCTCTTTGAGCGACCGGAACGGCGAAGAGTTGAGCGCCCTCGACTCAGGTCTGTTGACGCCCCGCGTTCCGTCATGCATCCTTGAGTCAGTTCCACTCAAGTCAGTCAGCTGGAGGAATCGAAATGGCACGTGCGGTCGGCATCGACCTGGGTACGACTAACTCCGTCGTCAGCGTTCTGGAAGGCGGCGAGCCCACCGTCATCACCAACGCCGAGGGCGCCAGGACCACGCCGTCCGTCGTCGCCTTCGCCAAGAACGGCGAGGTGCTCGTCGGCGAGGTCGCCAAGCGCCAGGCGGTCACCAACGTGGACCGGACCATCCGGTCCGTGAAGCGCCACATGGGCACCGACTGGAAGATCGAGCTGGACGGGAAGAACTTCAACCCGCAGCAGATGTCCGCCTTCATCCTCCAGAAGCTGAAGCGCGACGCCGAGGCCTACCTGGGCGAGAAGGTCACCGACGCGGTCATCACCGTCCCGGCGTACTTCAACGACTCCGAGCGCCAGGCCACCAAGGAGGCCGGCGAGATCGCGGGCCTCAACGTCCTGCGCATCGTCAACGAGCCGACCGCGGCCGCCCTGGCCTACGGCCTCGACAAGGACGACCAGACGATCCTCGTCTTCGACCTCGGTGGCGGCACCTTCGACGTGTCCCTCCTGGAGATCGGCGACGGCGTCGTCGAGGTGAAGGCCACCAACGGTGACAACCACCTCGGTGGCGACGACTGGGACCAGCGCGTCGTCGACTACCTGGTGACCCAGTTCAAGAACGGTCACGGCGTCGACCTGGCCCTCGACAAGATGGCGCTCCAGCGCCTGCGCGAGGCGGCCGAGAAGGCGAAGATCGAGCTCTCCTCCTCGACCGAGACCTCCATCAACCTCCCCTACATCACGGCCTCCGCCGAGGGCCCGCTGCACCTGGACGAGAAGCTCACGCGCGCCCAGTTCCAGCAGCTCACCTCGGACCTCCTGGAGCGCTGCAAGGTCCCGTTCCACAACGTCATCAAGGACGCGGGCATCGCCCTCTCCGAGATCGACCACGTGGTCCTGGTCGGCGGCTCGACCCGCATGCCGGCCGTCGCCGAGCTCGTCAAGGAGCTGACCGGTGGCAACGAGGCCAACAAGGGCGTGAACCCGGACGAGGTCGTCGCCATCGGCGCCGTCCTCCAGGCCGGTGTCCTCAAGGGCGAGGTCAAGGACGTCCTGCTCCTCGACGTGACCCCGCTGTCCCTCGGCATCGAGACCAAGGGCGGCATCATGACCAAGCTCATCGAGCGCAACACCACGATCCCGACCAAGCGGTCCGAGATCTTCACGACGGCCGAGGACAACCAGCCGTCCGTGCAGATCCAGGTCTACCAGGGCGAGCGCGAGATCGCGGCGTACAACAAGAAGCTCGGCATGTTCGAGCTGACCGGCCTCCCGCCGGCCCCGCGCGGCGTCCCGCAGATCGAGGTCGCCTTCGACATCGACGCCAACGGCATCATGCACGTGACCGCGAAGGACCTGGGCACGGGCAAGGAGCAGAAGATGACCGTCACCGGCGGCTCCTCGCTGCCGAAGGACGAGGTCGACCGGATGCGCCAGGAGGCCGAGCAGTACGCGGAGGAGGACCACCGCCGCCGCGAGGCCGCCGAGTCCCGCAACCAGGGCGAGCAGCTCGTCTACCAGACCGAGAAGTTCCTCAAGGACAACGAGGACAAGGTCCCGGGCGACGTGAAGTCCGAGGTCGAGGCCGCTCTCGCCGAGCTGAAGGAGAAGCTCAAGGGCGAGGACTCCGCCGAGATCCGCACCGCCACCGAGAAGGTCGCGGCCGTCTCGCAGAAGCTCGGCCAGGCCATGTACGCGGACGCCCAGGCCGCCCAGGCCGGCGCCCCCGCCGGCGAGGCGAAGGCCGACGACGACGTCGTCGACGCCGAGATCGTCGACGACGAGCCCAAGAAGGACGGCCAGGCGTGAGCGAGGAGACTCCGGGCTTCGAGGAGAAGCCCGACGTCCCCTCCGGCGACGCCGCCGAGGCCGCCGAGTCCCCCGAGGACGCGGCGGCCCCGGCCGGGGACGTGACGGACACTGCTCTCCTGGCCCAGCTGGACCAGGCCCGCACGGCGCTCTCCGAGCGCACCGCGGACCTCCAGCGGCTCCAGGCCGAGTACCAGAACTACCGGCGCCGGGTCGAGCGGGACCGGGTCACGGTCAAGGAGATCGCCGTGGCGAGCCTCCTGACCGAGCTCCTCCCGGTCCTCGACGACATCGGCCGGGCCCGGGAGCACGGCGAGGTCGTGGGCGGCTTCAAGTCGGTCGCCGAGTCGCTGGAGACCGTCGTCGCCAAGATGGGGCTCCAGCAGTTCGGCAAGGAGGGCGAGCCCTTCGACCCGACGATCCACGAGGCCCTGATGCACTCGTACGCGCCGGACGTCACCGAGACGACCTGCGTGGCGATCCTGCAGCCGGGGTACCGGATCGGCGAGCGGACCGTCCGGCCCGCCCGCGTGGCCGTCGCCGAGCCCCAGCCGGGCGCCCAGGCGAAGGCCGAGGAGTCGGAAGACTCCGCCGAGAAGGACAGCGAGTAAGCAGCCACACCCGCGCGCGGGAGGAGGGACGTCGATGAGCACGAAGGACTTCGTCGAGAAGGACTACTACAAGGTCCTCGGCGTCCCCAAGGACGCCACCGAGGCCGAGATCAAGAAGGCGTACCGGAAGCTCGCCCGCGAGAACCACCCGGACGCCAACAAGGGCGACACCAAGGCCGAGGAGCGCTTCAAGGAGATCTCCGAGGCGAACGACGTCCTCGGCGACCCCAAGAAGCGCAAGGAGTACGACGAGGCGCGCGCCCTCTTCGGGAACGGCGGCTTCAGGGCCGGCGGCCCCGGGGGCGGCGGCTCGTTCAACTTCGACCTGGGCGACCTCTTCGGGGGCGGCGCCCAGGGCGGGGCCGGCGGCTTCGGCGGCGGTGGCGGCATCGGGGACGTCTTCGGCGGCCTGTTCAACCGCGGCGGCGGCGCGGGTGCCCGCACCCAGCCCCGGCGCGGCCAGGACATCGAGTCCGAGGTGACGCTCAGCTTCACCGAGGCCATCGAGGGCGCGACCGTGCCCCTGCGGATGTCCAGCCAGCAGCCCTGCACGGCCTGCTCCGGCACCGGCGACAAGAACGGCACCCCCCGGGTGTGCCCCACCTGCGTCGGCACCGGCCAGGTCTCGCGCGGCAGCGGCGGCGGCTTCTCTCTCACCGACCCGTGCGTGGACTGCAAGGGCCGCGGCCTCATCGCCGAGAACCCCTGCGAGGTCTGCAAGGGCTCCGGCCGGGCCAAGTCCTCGCGGACCATGCAGGTCCGGATCCCGGCGGGCGTCTCCGACGGCCAGAAGATCCGGCTGCGCGGCAAGGGCGCCCCGGGCGAGCGCGGCGGACCCCACGGCGACCTGTTCGTCGTCGTGCACGTCGACGCCCACCCGGTCTTCGGGCGCAAGGACGACAACCTCACCGTCACCGTGCCGGTCTCCTTCACGGAGGCCGCGCTCGGCGGCGAGATCAGGGTCCCGACCCTCGGCGGCCCCGCGGTCACTCTCAAGCTGCCCGCGGGCACCCCGAACGGCCGGACCATGCGCGCCCGGGGCAAGGGCGCGGTCCGCAAGGACGGCACGCGCGGCGACCTGCTGGTGACGATCGAGGTCGCGGTGCCGGCGGAGCTGGACGACAAGGCCCGCGAGGCCCTGGAGACCTACCGCGAGGCGACCGCCTCGACGGACCCCAGGGCGGAGCTGTTCCAGGCGGCGAAGGGAGCGTGACGCGGTGGAAGGACGACGACGGCAGCCGGGCTTCGGCGCCAGGGCGTACGAACTGACCGACGAGACCCCGGTGTACGTCATCTCGGTGGCGGCCCAGCTGTCGGGTCTGCACCCGCAGACCCTGCGGCAGTACGACCGGCTGGGTCTGGTCTCCCCGGACCGCACGGCCGGCCGCGGCCGCCGCTACTCGGCCCGTGACATCGAACTGCTCCGCCAGGTGCAGCAGTTGTCGCAGGACGAGGGCATCAACCTGGCCGGCATCAAGCGCATCATCGAGCTGGAGAACCAGGTCGCCGCGCTCCAGGCCCGCGTCGCCGAGCTCTCCTCGGCCGTCGAGGGCGCGGCCGCCGCGATGCGGCAGCGCGAGGCCCAGGTGCACGCCTCCTACCGGCGCGACCTGGTCCCGTACCAGGACGTGCAGCAGGCGAGCGCGCTGGTGGTCTGGCGCCCGGCGCCCAAGCGCGGCGAGTAGCCTCCGGCCCGACTCCGTACGGCCCCCTTCCGGCGAAGGGGGCCGTTCCGGCTTTCCGGGGCCCCGCGCGCCCGTCCCCGCCCCCTTGCCCCCGAGTCGGGCCGTCCTCGCATCCGCCCGTCCTCGCGTCGGACGTCCGGGCGGTCAGGGTGCGATGAGTTCGCCGACGATGTCGCCCGCCGTCTCCCACCAGGGCGCGGCGCCGGTGCCGAAGGCGGCGGCCAGCGCGGTGCCGACGGCCAGGTCGAGCGGGGTGGGACCGCCGTCCCAGTCGTCGACGACCCGTCCGTCGCCGTCGGAGCTCAGGGTGCCGATCCGCCGCCCGTCCCGGCTGAGCCGGCTCTCCCCGTAGGAGCAGGGCACGAGCCGGTAGCGGTGGCCGCCGGCGCGGACGTCCACCCGGTACGAGCGCCGCAGCAGCCGCCCGCGGGAGGGCCGGATCACGGCGGGCGCGCCGTCGACGGTGAGCGTCAGCAGGGCGGCCCTGCGGGTGCCGATGGGCGTGTGGGCGTCGGGGGGCGTCCCCGGGGCCCGTACGAGCTCCACGGGGGGCAGCCCGGCCCCGGTGACCCGGAGGGTGCCCGCGGGGCCGTCGAGCGCGACGTGTGCGTGCACGATGGTCAGTTGTCCCGTTCGAGGATGCCGGAGCGGGCGATGAGGTACCCGAGCTGGGCCCGGCTGCCGCTCCCCAGGGTGGCCGCGAGCTTGGCGATGTGCGCCCGGCAGGTCCGGACGTTCATGCCGAGCCGGCGCGCGATGGCCTCGTCGACGTGGCCCTCGACGAGGAGCGCGGCGATCGAGCGCTGGACGCCGCTGATGCCGCTGAGCTGCGGCTGGTACGTGACGGGCGCGTCCAGCGGGGTCGCCTGGAGCCAGAACTGGTCGAAGACCCCGCCGAGGTACTCGACGAGCCCCTGGTGGCGCAGTTCGAGGGCGATGGTGCGGTCGCGGCTGGCCGGCACGAAGGCGACCTTGCGGTCGACGATGATGAGCCGGTCGATGATCTCCTCCAGCGTGCGGACCTCGACCTCGGGTCCGATGCGCTCCAGGTACGCCAGGGTGATGGGCTGGTGGCGCGCGGTGTGCTGGTAGAGCGTGCGCATCTTGATGCCCCGGCCGAGCAACGGCCGCACCCGGCGCAGGGCTTCGCCGAAGGTGTGCGCGCTGCGGCCCTTCCCCGGCTGTACCGTGAGCAGTTCCGAGGTGCATTCGGCCACGGCGCGGTCCAGGTTGTCGTTGATCCGCTCCAGTCCTTCGAGGACGGTGATGGCGTGGGTCATCGACGGGTCGCGTGCGCCGAGGGCCATGAAGGGCTCGAAGGCGTCGGCGAGGGTGACGGTCTGGCGCCGCCGCTCCTGTATCTCCTTCTCCAGCGGGTCGAGGAGGCGGGCGAGGGCGGCCGAAGGGGCCACTGGACGGAGCCATTCGGCGTCGTCGGGGTCGGGACGCAGCAGGTCCAGCTCCATCAGGCAGGGAGCGGAAGAGATGTCGGAACGGGCGATCCGGCCTCCTCTGAGGGCCTCCGCGTAGAGCCGAGTGCCCGGTTCGCACAGGTCTGCGTGCGTGTGAGAATGCACCTTTTCGTCGGGCTCTATCCGCATACGTACACCCCCAGGCTCTTGCATTACAGGAACATGATGCATTGGGCGAGTGGTGGAAACGGGACGAGTGAGCGATCGTCGTGACTTGCGGGGGAGCAGGTAGTTACACACCTTCGAGTGAGGTTGCTCGGTCATGTCCAAGAAGCTCATACGCACCGTAGTCGGTGTCGCGCTGGTGGCTGCTGCAGCTGTGGGCGCGGTCACGGTGACCCAGGACCCGGGGTGGGGTTCGCAGACGAAGGTCGTGAAGGCGGACCCGGGTTGGGGTCTGCGCCAGGTCGTCGCCCTCGCCGATCCCGGTTGGGGTGTGGCGCCGGCCGCCGATCCCGGATGGGGGTCCGTGAGGGCATGACGGTTCCCGAAGACCCTCGTTTCCGACGCGAGATGGCGAGTGCCTACCGGTCCGGGTGGCACTTCATCGACCTCGTCACCGCGGTGCCGCGCCGTGGCGAGTCGTTGAAGGTCACCCTCTTCGGTGAGCCGATCGTCATCGTCCGCGAGGACGACGAGGACATTCGCGCCTATCGATGCCTCCGCCGCCCGCGCGGCGCCCCGCAGCCCGTCCGCTGTGCCATCAGGTACGGCATGATCTTCGTCAACTTGGACCAGCGCGACCACCAGCCGGTCGGGGCGAGGTTCGAGCCCGAGACCATCACCGCCACCCCCCGCAGCGCCTGAGCGATTCCCCCGTCGTTGTAGATCGCCCAGGTGCTTCCCCCACACAACGGCGCCATCGCGGACCTGAAACGCGATGGCGCCGTTGTGCTTCTCCGTTCCGGCCCCGGCCCGATCCGGCCCGGCCCCGGCCCGATCCGGCCCGATCCGGTCCTGCCCCCGTTCGGGCCTCGCCCTCGGCCCCCGGACCCGGTCCCGTTCCCGGTCCGGTTCCGCCCCCGGTCCGGCCCGGCCCCGGCCCCCGGTCCCGTTCCCGCTACGCGCGGCCCATCGCCCGGGTGAGGGTGATCTCGATGACGACCCGGTCGGGGTTGGGCGTCGGGGTGCGGCCGTAGCGGTCCGCGTAGCGGGCCACCGCGTCGGCGACCTCCGCCTCCTCCGTGCGGATCCGGGCGACGCCCTCCAGGGTGGCCCAGCGGCCCTTGTCGACCTGGCAGACCGCGACCGGCGCGCCCTCCGCGCCCGCCGCCAGGACGTTCGCGACCTTCCTGCTGTGCTTGTTGGTGATGACCCGCGCCAGGCCGTTCTCGGGGTCGTACGTGACGCCGACGGCCACCACGTGCGGGGTGCCGTTCGGGCGCGGGGTGGTCAGGGTGCACATGTGGTACTCGCGCCAGAAGCTGAGGTACGAGTCCGTGGGGTTCCTCGGGTCAGTCGCCATGCCCGGAAACTACCGCCGCCGCCCCCGGCGCCGATACCTTGAGCGGAATAGACTCAACTTTATGTACGCTGTATGAGTCAGTACAGACAAGGACCCAGAGGACCGCACCCAGGAGGAGACCCCGCACGTGGACGCCGAACTGACCAACAGGAGCCGGGACGCGCTGAACGCGGCGAGCAGCCGCGCCGTGTCCCAGGGGCACGCCGACCTGACCCCCGCCCATCTTCTGCTCGCACTGCTGGCCGGTCAGGACAACGAGAACATCACCGACCTGCTCGCCGCCGTCGAGGCCGACCAGGCCGCCGTCCGCACGGGTGCGGAGCGGCTGCTCGCCGCCCTGCCCAGCGTCACCGGCTCCACCGTCGCGCCCCCGCAGCCCAACCGGGACCTGCTCGCCGTCATCGCCGACGCCGACGCGCGCGCGAAGAGGCTCGGCGACGAGTTCCTGTCCACGGAGCACCTGCTCATCGGTCTCGCCGCCAAGGGCGGACAGGCCGGCCAGGTCCTGGACCGGCAGGGCGCGACCGCCCGCCGGCTCCAGGACGCCTTCGAGAAGGCCAGGGGAGGCCGTCGCGTGACCACCGCCGACCCGGAGGGCTCGTACAAGGCCCTGGAGAAGTTCGGCACGGACTTCACCGCCGCCGCCCGCGAGGGCAAGCTCGACCCGGTGATCGGCCGGGACCACGAGATCCGGCGCGTGGTGCAGGTCCTGTCCCGCCGCACCAAGAACAACCCCGTCCTCATCGGCGAGCCGGGCGTCGGCAAGACCGCCGTCGTCGAGGGCCTCGCCCAGCGGATCGTGAAGGGCGACGTCCCCGAGTCGCTGCGGAACAAGCGGCTGGTCTCCCTGGACCTCGGCGCGATGGTCGCCGGCGCGAAGTACCGCGGCGAGTTCGAGGAGCGGCTGAAGACCGTCCTCTCCGAGATCAAGGAGAGCGACGGCCAGGTCATCACCTTCATCGACGAACTGCACACCGTCGTCGGCGCGGGGGCCGGCGGCGACTCCGCCATGGACGCCGGCAACATGCTCAAGCCCATGCTGGCCCGCGGCGAGCTCCGCATGGTCGGCGCCACCACCCTCGACGAGTACCGCGAGCGGATCGAGAAGGACCCCGCCCTGGAGCGCCGCTTCCAGCAGGTCCTGGTCGCCGAGCCGTCCGTCGAGGACACCGTCGCCATCCTCCGCGGCCTCAAGGGCCGGTACGAGGCCCACCACAAGGTGCAGATCAACGACTCCGCCCTGGTGGCCGCCGCGACCCTCTCCGACCGGTACATCACCTCCCGCTTCCTCCCCGACAAGGCCATCGACCTCGTCGACGAGGCCGCCTCCCGGCTCCGCATGGAGATCGACTCCTCCCCGGTCGAGATCGACGAGCTCCAGCGCTCCGTCGACCGGCTCCGCATGGAGGAGCTGGCCCTCGCCAAGGAGACCGACCCGGCCAGCGTCCAGCGCCTGGAGAAGCTCCGCCGCGACCTCGCCGACCGCGAGGAGGAGCTGCGCGGCCTCACCGCCCGCTGGGAGAAGGAGAAGCAGTCCCTCAACCGGGTCGGCGAGCTGAAGGAACGGCTCGACGAGACCCGCGGCCGCGCCGAGCGCGCCCAGCGCGACGGCGACTTCGACACCGCGTCCAAGCTGCTCTACGGCGAGATCCCCACCCTGGAGCGCGAGCTGGAGGCGGCCACCGAGGCCGAGCGCGAGGTCCAGAAGGACACCATGGTCAAGGAGGAGGTCGGACCGGACGACATCGCCGACGTCGTCGGCGCCTGGACCGGCATCCCCGCCGGCCGCCTCCTGGAGGGCGAGACGCAGAAGCTGCTCCGGATGGAGGACGAGCTCGGCCGCCGGCTCATCGGCCAGACCGAGGCCGTCAGGGCCGTCTCCGACGCGGTGCGCCGCACCCGCGCCGGGATCGCCGACCCCGACCGGCCCACCGGCTCCTTCCTCTTCCTCGGCCCCACCGGCGTCGGCAAGACCGAGCTGGCGAAGGCGCTCGCGGACTTCCTCTTCGACGACGAGCGGGCCATGGTCCGCATCGACATGTCGGAGTACTCCGAGAAGCACTCCGTCGCCCGGCTGGTCGGCGCGCCTCCCGGCTACGTCGGCTACGAGGAGGGCGGCCAGCTCACCGAGGCCGTCCGCCGCCGCCCGTACAGCGTCGTCCTGCTCGACGAGGTGGAGAAGGCGCACCCGGAGGTCTTCGACATCCTGCTCCAGGTCCTCGACGACGGCCGGCTCACCGACGGCCAGGGCCGGACGGTCGACTTCCGCAACACCATCCTGATCCTCACCTCGAACCTGGGCAGCCAGTACCTGGTCGAGCCCCTGACCAGCGACGAGGAGAAGAAGCAGCAGGTCCTGGAGGTCGTCCGGGCCAGCTTCAAGCCCGAGTTCCTCAACCGCCTCGACGACCTGGTGGTCTTCTCCGCCCTCGACCGCGCCGAGCTGGGCCGCATCGCCCGCCTCCAGATCGACCGGCTCGCCCGGCGGCTCGCCGACCGCCGGCTCACCCTGGACGTCACCCCGGCGGCCCTGGACTGGCTGGCCGAGGAGGGCAACGACCCGGCGTACGGCGCCCGGCCGCTGCGCCGCCTCATCCAGACGGCCATCGGCGACCGGCTCGCCAGGGAGATCCTGGCCGGCGAGGTCCGCGACGGCGACACCGTCCGCGTGGACCGCTTCGAGGACGGACTGATCGTCGGCGCGGCGCAGTAGGACGGGGGCCGGGGCCGGGCGCCCGGGTACGGCTGCCGGGCGGGCGGTCTCCGGCCGGGAGCCCGCCCCCGTCCCCGCCCCCGTCCCGGCGTCCGGAACCGCGTCCTGTCAGCCCGCAGCGGATCCGCCCCGGCGGGGCTTGCCACGGACCGGCCGGGATGGGGGAGGATGGCAACATCCGTACGAAGGGAAATTCACGGTGAGCATCGACCCGTCCTCGATTCCGAATTTCGGGGGACAGCCCCAGCCTCAGGCAGGACCGGCGGGCCCCGTCGTCCCCGACCAGGACCTGGTGAAGCAGCTCCTGGAGCAGATGGAGCTCAAGTACGTCGTCGACGACGAGGGTGACCTCGCGGCGCCGTGGGAGGACTTCCGCACGTACTTCATGTTCCGCGGCGAGAACGAGCAGCAGGTGTTCTCGGTGCGCACGTTCTACGACCGGCCGCACTCGGCCGACGACCGCGCCAGGATCCTCGACGCGATCGACGACTGGAACCGCCGGACCCTGTGGCCGAAGGTCTACACCCACCTGCACGAGGAGGAGGACGGCTCCGCCACCCTCCGTCTCATCGGTGAGGCCCAGATGCTGATCGGCACCGGCGTCGCCCTGGAGCACTTCGTCTCCTCCACGGTGAGCTGGGTCCGCGCCTCCATCGAGTTCGACAAGTGGATCGTCGAGCAGTTCGGCCTGGAGTCCCCCGAGGACAAGGCCGAGGGCGAGGCCGACGAGGCCTGAGCCCCGTCCCCCGCGCGGAAGCCGGGTCCCCCTCGTGGGGGCCCGGCTTCCGCCGTTTCCTCACCCCAGCCGCTTGAGCCGGTCCACCGCCTCCTGGAGGACGTCGGTCCGCTTGCAGAAGGCGAAGCGGACGAAGGGGGCGCCGGCCTCGCGGTCGTCGTAGAAGACGGCGTTCGGGATGGCGACGACGCCCGCCCGCTCGGGCAGCGCGCGGCAGAAGGCGAAGCCGTCGCCGGTGCCGAGGGGGCGGATGTCGGTGGTGACGAAGTACGTGCCCTGCGGGCGGTGGACGGTGAACCCGGCCTGGGCGAGCCCCTCGCTCAGCAGGTCCCGCTTGGCCTGGAGGTCGGCGCGCAGCCCGTCGTAGTAGGCGTCGGGCAGGCGCAGGGCCTCGGCGACCGCGTACTGGAACGGCCCCGACGACACGTAGGTGAGGAACTGCTTCGCCGAGCGGACGGCCGCGGTCAGCTCCGGGCTCGCGGTGGTCCAGCCGACCTTCCAGCCGGTGAAGGAGTACGTCTTGCCGGCCGAGCCGATGGTGATGGTGCGGTCCCGCATGCCGGGGAAGGTCGCGAGCGGCAGGTGCTCGGCGCCGTCGAAGACCAGGTGCTCGTAGACCTCGTCGGTGACGACGAGCAGGTCCCGCTCGACGGCCAGCTCGGCGACGGCGGCCAGCTCGGCGCGGGTGAGGACGGTGCCGGTGGGGTTGTGCGGGGTGTTGAGGAGGATCAGCCGGGTCCGCGGGGTGACGGCAGCCCGCAGTTCGTCGAGGTCCAGGACGTAGCGGCCCTCGTGGGGGCGGAGGGTGACGGGGACGCGGGTGCCGCCGGCCATCGCCACGCAGGCCGCGTACGAGTCGTAGTAAGGCTCCAGGGCGATGACCTCGTCGCCGGGCTCGACCAGGGCGAGCAGGGCCGCGGCGATGGCCTCGGTGGCACCGGCCGTGACCAGGACCTCGCTGTCGGGGTCGTACTCCAGGCCGTAGCGGGCGCGCTGGTGGCCGGCGATCGCCCGGCGCAGCTCGGGGACGCCGGGGCCGGGCGGGTACTGGTTGCCGCGGCCGTCGCGCAGGGCGCGCACGGCGGCCTCGCGCACCTCCTCGGGGCCGTCGGTGTCGGGGAAGCCCTGACCGAGGTTGATCGATCCGGTCCTGGCGGCGAGGGCGGACATCTCGGCGAAGATCGTCGTCCCGAACTCCGCGAGCCGGCGGTTGAGCGGTGGCCTTGTCATGCCGGTCATCCTGGGCCGAAGCTCTGGACTTGCTCAAGTGCGCTTTGGGGCCGGCGCGGGGCGGGAATCCCCCGGGCGAAGGCGGCAGGGCGCCGCCGAACGGGGGCGATGACGATGGAAATCCTGATCACGGTGGTCATGGGCGTGCTGGTGGTCGGTCTGCTCCTGGCGGGAGTCGGGGGCACCAGGGGCGGCGGGCGGAAGCGGCGGCGCGGCGGGTGGTCCGACGGCGGGAGCGGCGGCTGCGGCTCCAGCTCGTGCGGTTCCAGCTCCGGCTGTGGGGGCGGCGGTTGTGGCGGTGGTGGCGGGGGTGACTGACGGGACTGGTGTGACAACGAGCCCGGCACGGGGCGGGATTGGCGTTCCGGAGGGCATTTCCGCTCGATCGCCGATCGATTCCGTTTGAACAAGTGAACTGTGGTGTCCCCGAAGGGGATGGAAACCACGGCAAGTTGGGTAAAAACGCTGCGAGTCGTCCGGCGTCCGTGGTTCTCTCGCTCCTGTCAGAGACAGCCCTCGGACCGTGTGTGGACCCGAGCCGGCGATCCCCCACTCCCGTTGAAACCCTCTCCGGGGCGCCCCCGGCCCACCCGTCAAACCGTGTTTGCGGAGCCGACCCATGCTCACCACCCTGAAGACCTCCTACACCGACACGCGCGCGGCCGACCTGGCCTGGGCGCTGGGCCGCGAACCGCTGCCCGCGCTCGCCGTGCTCGACCTCGAACTATCCGGTGCGAAACTGCAGTTGAGACTGCTCGGCGCCTCCCATCAGGTCCTCCTGGAGGAAGAGGGCCGGGCCTGCTCCGAGACCGTCGCCTGCATGCCGGGCAGCAGCACCCCGCTGCCGCTCGGCGTCTCCAAGCGCGTCGGCGAATGGGAGTACGAATTCGCGGCCCGCGTCGAGACGCTCACGCAGGGCTCCTTCGCGGGCCGGGCGCAGGAGCTGCTCGCGCTGGTCGCCGACCATCCCCACGGCCTGGCCGGGACGTTCCCCGGTTCGCCGCACGCCTTCACCGCGATGCTGGCGCAGCGTCACGAGGGGCAGGTGCGCTGGCGGACCTGGCACGCCTACCCGCAGGAGGGCCAGCTCGTGGTCACCCGTACCAGGATCGGCGCCCGTATGCCCGCCACGCTCTGACGCGCCTCCCCCTTGCCCCAGGTGCACTCGTGTGGGTGACAAGGGGCGAGGGGGTCGTGACGTAGCGTTACGAGCATGATCGAGCCGACCGTGACCCTGCCACCCACGAGGGTGCGACGCCGGCCGCCGCCGCGGCCGCGCGACACGGTGCGGTGGCCGATCCTCGTGGTGGTCTTCGTCTGCGCCGCCTGCGGTCTCGTCTACGAGCTCGAACTCGTCGCCCTCGCCTCGTACCTGATCGGCGACTCGGTCACGCAGGCGTCCGTCGTGCTGTCCGTGATGGTCTTCGCGATGGGCCTGGGCTCGCTCCTCGCCAAGCGGCTGCGCTGCCGTGCCGCCGTCGGCTTCGGCCTGGTCGAGGGCGCGCTCGCGCTCATCGGCGGCACCTCGGCCCTGGTGCTGTACGCGTGCTTCGCCTGGCTCGGGGAGTCGCGCTGGGTCCTGGTGGTCTTCTCGCTCGGCATCGGGGTGCTCATCGGCGCGGAGATCCCGCTGCTGATGTCGCTCATCCAGCGGGCCCCGGAGCGGTCCGGCGCCGGCGGCCGGACCCCCCGGGCCGGCCGGGCGTCCCGGCCCGGCGACCCCGACGACGCGGCGGGCACGGTCGCCGACCTCTTCGCCGCCGACTACGTGGGCGCGCTCGTCGGCGGCCTCGCCTTCCCGTTCCTGCTGCTGCCCTGGCTGGGCCAGCTCACCGGCGCGCTCGTCACCGGCGCGGTCAACGCGGTCGCGGGCGCCGCCCTAGTCCTCTGGTTCTTCCGCCGCGACCTCACCGCCCGCACCCGCGCGCTCGTCGTCGGCGTCAACCTCGCCGTCCTCGGCGTGCTCGCCACCGCGACCGTCCTCGTCGACGACTTCGAGGAGGCCGCCCGCCGGGCCGTGTACGGGGAGCGGGTGCGGGTCGCCGTCCACACCGACCTCCAGGAGGTGGTGGTCACCGGCGGCCGCGAGGGCCCGCCCGACCTCTACCTCGACGGCCGGCTGCGGGTCGCCGGAGCGGACGAGTACCGCTACCACGAGGCGCTCGTCCACCCCGCGATGAACGGCCCGCACGCGCGCGTCCTCATCGTCGGCGGCGGCGACGGCCTCGCCGCCCGCGAAGTCCTCCGCTACCCCGGCGTCCGCTCCGTCACCGTCGTCGAACTCGACCCGGGCGTCGTCCGGCTCGCCCGCACCGACCCCGCCCTCGCCGCGCTCAACGGACAGGCCTTCCGCGACCCGCGCGTGGGGGTCGTCCACGCCGACGCCTTCAACTGGCTGAGGGGCGCCGCCGGGCGTGTGCAGGAACGGTACGACGTGGTGATCTCCGATCTGCCCGACCCCGGGATCACCCCCAGCACCAAGCTGTACGCCCAGGAGTTCTACGGCCTCGCCGCCGGCGTCCTCGCCGACGGCGGCCGGCTCGTCGTGCACGCCGGGACCGCCACCGACCGGCCCCGCACCTACTGGACCGCCGACGCCACCCTGCGCGCCGCCGGCTACGCCACCCGGCCGTACAGCACCGAGGGCCGCGCCCCCGGCTTCGCCGCCGGCCCCGACCGCGCCGACCGGACCAGCGGCAGCCGCCACGAGCCCGACGACTGGGGCTTCCTGCTCGCCGTCCGCGGCCACCGGCCGCCCGTCCTCGCGCTCGCCGCCGACGCGCCCCCGCTCCGCTCCCTCGCCCCCCGCGACCTGCCCGCCGCCGCCCGGCGCGCCGAGCGCACCCGGCTCACCGGGCTGCCGCCGTCGACGCTGGTGCACCCCCGCTACGGCAGCTGAGCGGGCGACCCGGGAGGGGCCCTCCCGGGTCGAACGGGCGACGCCGGGCGCCCCGCTGAGTAGGCTCGGCTCCCATGGAGCATGAGGTGTTCGTCCCGGTCCCGGCCGAGGCCCTGCGGGCCACCCTCACCGACCCGGCGCGGGTGGCGCGCTGCGTCCCCGGCCTCCAGCGCGACGCCTCCGAGGCGGGCGAGGACCTCGTCGGCCGGTTCCGGCTCCGGGTCGGCGGCCACACCATCACCTACCGGGGCGGTCTGCGGATCGTCGAACGGGACGGCGCCATCACCTACGAGGGCGAGGGCACCGAGGCCCGCGGCAAGGGCGTCGTCGAGATCTCCCTGACCGTCGTCCTCACCCCGGCGGCCGAAGGCACCGGGCTCAGCTTCACCGGCGCCCTCGCCTCCACCGGACGGCTCGCCGAGGAGCCCGAGGAGGCCCGGGACGCCGCCCGTGACCGCCTCCTCGACGCCTTCGTGGAGGCCGCCGCCGCCCTCACGGCGGAGACGGCGGGCGCGGTCGGGCAAGCGGATCCCGCCGGGACGGCGCCCGAGCCCGGGGATCCCGCCGAGTCCGCCGAGTCCGTGGAGGAGGCCGGTCCCGAGGGGCGGACCGCCTTCGGGACCGGGGCCTTCGACGGCGGACCGGGCTTCGAGGAGGACGTGTTCCCCAAGCCCGCCGCGCCCCCGGAGTTCCCCGCCGCGAAGCCCGCCGAGGCCGCCCACGCCCGGCGGACGATGATCGGCCGCAGCGCCGAGGAGGTCGACCACGCGCCGCCGCGCGGACGGTACGCCCCCGTGCCCGCCCCCGAGCAGGGCGGCGCCGGCGCCACCCTCCGCTGGGTCGCCCCCGCCGCCGCCCTCGCCCTCGCCTCCGCGGTCATCGTCACCCGGGCGCTGCGCCGGCGCCGCTGAGGGCCCGCCGCGATGACGGCCCGGACGGCGGCCCCCGGCGGCGGCCCCGGGCGTCCGGGTGGAAAAGCCCGCGGGGAAAGTCCGCGTTGAAACGGTCCAATCCAGCGGTCCCCAGGACTTAGGGTCGGGGCGTGAGCAACCTGACGCGACTGACGGCGGGCGACGCCGAGCTGACCATCAACCCCGAGCACGGCGGCCGGATCGAGAGCCTGCGCATCGCCGGCACCGAGGTCCTGAAGCAGGGCGAGCGCTACGGCAGCTTCCCGATGGTGCCCTGGTGCGGCCGGACCGAGAACGGCCGGTTCCGTGACGGGGCCACCACCCACCAGCTGCCCGTCAACGCCGCCCCGCACGCCATCCACGGCACCGTCCGCGACCGTGCCTGGACCCTGGCCCGGTCCTCCGCCACCGAGGCCGTCCTCACCTGCGAGCTCGACGACCCGTGGCCGTACAAGGGCCGGGTCACCCAGGTCTTCGAACTGGCCGAGGACCGGCTGACGCTGCGCTTCGGCGTGGAGGCGTACGACGACTCCTTCCCGGCGCAGGCCGGCTGGCACCCCTGGTTCCTGCGGAACCTCGGCGGGGGCGGCGAGGACGTGACGATCGGCTTCACCCCCGCCTGGCAGGAGGAGCGCGGCGAGAACCACCTGCCCACCGGCCGCCGCGTCGCCCCCCTCCCCGGCCCCTGGGACGACTGCTTCGGGATGCCCGACGGTGTCGACGTCACCCTCACCTGGCCGGGCGAGCTGGAGATCGGGGTGACCAGCCGCGCCGAGTGGGTCGTGATCTACGACGAGCCCGAGGACACCGTCTGCGTCGAGCCGCAGTCCGGCCCGCCGAACGGCCTCAACACCCACCCGCGCCTGGTCACCCCCATCGACCCCCTGGAGGTCGAGAGCGTCTGGGCCTGGCGGCGGCTGTGAGCCCGGCGCCCTTAAGCTCGGGGGCATGACTGACGTACGCGCTGAACTGCTCCAGCAGATCAAGGACAAGGCCGTGGTGCACGGCAAGGTGACCCTCTCCTCGGGTCTGGAAGCCGACTACTACGTGGACCTGCGCCGGATCACGCTGGACGGGGCGGCGTCGCCGCTGGTCGGCCAGGTCATGCTCGACCTGGTCAAGGACCTCGACTTCGACGCGGTCGGCGGCCTCACCCTGGGCGCCGACCCCGTCGCCACCTCGATGCTGCACGCCTCCGCCGCGCGCGGCGAGCGCCTGGACGCCTTCGTCGTCCGCAAGGCCGCCAAGGCCCACGGCATGCAGCGCCAGGTCGAGGGCCCGGACATCAAGGGCCGCCGGGTCCTGATCGTCGAGGACACCTCGACCACCGGCGGCTCCCCGCTGACCGCCGTCGAGGCGGCCCGCGCGGCCGGTGCCGAGGTCGTCGCCGTCGCCACGATCGTGGACCGCGCCACCGGCGCCGGCGAGAAGATCAGCGGCACGGCGGGCGTCCCGTACCTCTACGCCTTCGCTCTCGACGAGCTCGGACTCTCCTAGTCGCACGGACGAACCGCCGCGAAGTCGTGACTTAGGTCCCGGACCCCGCCCCGTGCGGTTCTGACCTGCGCTTTTACCGAAAGGCGGGGTGTTTCACGTGAAACACCCCGCCTTTCGGCACGCGGTGCCCGTGGGAGCCCGTACGAGAGTCTGGAAAGATGGCACCGACGATGACGTCGCCCTAGGTCAGGGATACAGCAACGCACACCCGCACATCACAAGGAGCGGACGAATGCCCATCGCAACCCCCGAGGTCTACGCCGAGATGCTCGACCGGGCGAAGGCTGGCAAGTTCGCCTACCCGGCCATCAACGTGACCTCCTCCCAGACCCTCCACGCGGCGCTGCGCGGGTTCGCCGAGGCCCAGAGCGACGGCATCATCCAGATCTCGACCGGTGGCGCCGAGTTCCTGGGCGGCCAGTACAGCAAGGACATGGTCACGGGCGCCGTCGCCCTGGCCGAGTTCGCCCACATCGTCGCCGCGAAGTACGACGTCACCGTCGCGCTGCACACGGACCACTGCCCGAAGGACAAGCTGGACGGCTACGTCCGCCCGCTCCTGGAGGTCTCCGCCGAGCGCGTCGCGCGCGGCGAGAACCCGCTGTTCCAGTCGCACATGTGGGACGGCTCCGCCGAGACCCTCGCCGACAACCTGGCCATCGCCCAGGAGCTGCTCGCGAAGGCCGCCGCCGCCAAGATCATCCTTGAGGTCGAGATCACCCCGACCGGCGGCGAGGAGGACGGCGTCAGCCACGAGATCAACGACGAGCTGTACACCACCGTCGACGACGCGATCCGCACCGCCGAGGCCCTGGGCCTGGGCGAGAAGGGCCGCTACCTGCTCGCCGCCTCCTTCGGCAACGTGCACGGCGTCTACAAGCCGGGCAACGTCGTCCTGCGCCCGGAGCTCCTCAAGGACCTCCAGGCCGGCGTCGCCGAGAAGTTCGGCCAGGCGTCCCCGTTCGACTTCGTCTTCCACGGCGGCTCGGGCTCGACCGCCGAGGAGATCGCCACCGCCATCGAGAACGGCGTGGTGAAGATGAACCTCGACACCGACACCCAGTACGCCTTCACCCGTCCGGTCGTGGACCACGTGTTCCGCAACTACGACGGCGTCCTGAAGGTCGACGGCGAGGTCGGCACCAAGTCCACCTACGACCCGCGCACCTGGGGCAAGCTCGCCGAGGCGGGCATGGCCAAGCGCGTCACCGAGGCGTGCGAGGCGCTGCGCTCGGCCGGCAAGAAGCTGAAGTAACGACCGTGACCGAGGGGCCCGGCATCCGAGGAGGGTGCCGGGCCCCTCGCACACCCGCAGGAGGGACGATGGACGACTTCGACGAGGTGCGGGACCGGCGGGGCACCTGGTCCGTGCAGTGGGACGGCGTAGCGGACCGCTTCGGCGTCCCCGACCTGCTGCCCTTCACCATCTCCGACATGGACTTCGCCTCCCCGCCCGTGGTCCTCGACGCGCTGCGC
The DNA here is from genome assembly GCF_043084305.1 of Streptomyces sp. NPDC014656. Lineage (NCBI taxonomy): Bacteria > Bacillati > Actinomycetota > Actinomycetes > Kitasatosporales > Streptomycetaceae > Streptomyces > Streptomyces sp. NPDC014656. The sequence continues at coordinate 207,951 of NZ_JBIBZN010000014.1, read as the reverse complement.
GACCGGGTCGGCCACGGCGTCTTCGGCTACACCGACTGGCGGCTCGGCGGCGACGACGGCTTCCGGGAGGCGATACGCCACTGGTACGCGAGCCGGTACGACACCGCGATCGACACCGACGCCCTCGTGTACGCGCCCTCGGTGCTCAGCCAGCTCTCCCAGCTCCTCCAGATGTGGACGGAGCCCGGCGACGGCGTCGTCGTCCACACCCCCACCTACGACGGCTTCCGCAAGGCCGTCACCGGGCTCGGGCGCGAACTGCGCGGGGTCCCGGTCGGGGACGGCGAGGCGCTGGAGCGGGAGCTGGCCCGCCCGGACAGCCGGATGCTGCTGCTCTGCTCCCCGCACAACCCGACCGGCCGGGTGTGGACCGAGGAGGAGCTCACCGGCTTCCACGAGCTGGCCGAACGGCACGGCGTGAGCGTGGTCAGCGACGAGATCCACGCCGACCTGACCGCCGACGGCCACCGCCACGTCCCGTGGAGCCGGATCGCGGAGCCCGGCCCGGGGCGCCGCTGGGCCCTGATCACCTCCGGGACCAAGGCCTTCAACTTCCCGGCCCTCTCCGGCTCGTACGGCATCGTCGGCGACCCCGCCGAGCGCGCGGAGTTCCTGCGGCGGATGGAGACCGCCGAGGGCCTCGCCTCCCCGGCCGTCCTCTCGCTCACCGCCCACATCGCCGCCTACCGGCACGGCGCGCCCTGGCTCGACGGGCTGCGCGACTACGTCGCCGGGACGATGACGATGCTCGCCCGGCGGCTCCGCGAGGGCCTGCCGGGGGTCGAGTGGAGCCCCCCGCAGGCCGGCTACCTCGCCTGGATCGACCTCCGGCCGCTCGGCATCGACGAGGACCGGCTCCAGGAGGAGCTGATCCGCACCGAGAAGGTCGCCATCATGCCCGGCGGGACGTACGGCACCCCCGGCTTCGTCCGGCTCAACGTCGGCTGCCCCCGGTCCAAGGCCGAGCGGGGCGTGGACGCGCTGGTCGGGGCGGCGGCACGGCTGCGGACCCGCTGAGCCCGTGACCACGGACGCGGACCCGCCGGCCCCGTGACCGGGGAGGCGGGGAGCGCGGGTCCGGGGGACCATGCAGGCATGAGCGCGGCCGGCCCCGAAGTGCGGATGGCCTCCCGAAGCGGGCGGTGGATCGTCCTCACCACCGTCCTCGGCTCCGGGATGGCCCTGCTCGACTCGACCGTCGTCAACGTCGCGCTGCCGCACATCGGCGAGGACCTCGGCGCCGACCTCGCCGTCCTCCAGTGGACCGTGAACGCGTACATGCTGACGCTGGCCGGGCTCATCCTGCTCGGCGGCTCGCTCGGTGACCGGTACGGGCGCCGGCGGGTCTTCGTCGTCGGCGTGGTCTGGTTCGCCCTCGCCTCGCTGCTGTGCGGACTCGCCCCGGACGCGGGCGTGCTCGTCGCCGCCCGCGCCCTCCAGGGCGTCGGCGGGGCGCTGCTCACCCCCGGGTCGCTCGCCCTGATCCAGGCGAGCTTCCACCCGGACGACCGGGCCCGGGCGGTGGGCCTGTGGTCCGGTTTCGGCGGCGTCGGCGCGGCGGTCGGGCCGTTCGTCGGCGGCTGGCTCGTCGACGGACCCGGCTGGCGGTGGGTCTTCCTCCTGAACGTGCCGCTCGCCGCGCTCTGCGTGCCGGTCGCGCTGCGGCACGTCCCCGAGTCCCGCGACGAGGCGGCGCGGGGCCGCCGTTTCGACGTGCTCGGGGCGGTGCTCGGCGCGGCGGCGCTCGCCCTCGTCACCTACGCGCTGATCGACGCGGTGTGGTGGGCGGGGGCGGCGGGCCTGCTGGCCGGCGCCGGGTTCGTGCTGGTGGAGCGGCGGCGCGGCGAGCGGGCGATGGTGCCGCCGTCGATCTTCCGGTCCCGCCTCTTCACGGCGGTGAACCTCGTGACGCTCTGCGTGTACGCGGCCTTCGGCGGCTTCTTCTTCCTCGCCGCGCTCCAGCTCCAGGTGGTCTCCGGCTACTCCGCCCTCGCCGCCGGGACGGCGCTGCTGCCGACCACCGTGCTGATGCTGCTGCTCTCCGCGAAGTCCGGCGAGCTGGGCGAGCGGATCGGGCCGCGCGTCCCGCTGACCGTCGGGCCGCTGCTGTGCGCGGCCGGGATGCTGCTGATGCTGCGGGTCGGGGCGGACGCCTCGTACGCGCGCGACGTGCTGCCGGCCCTCGTCGTGCTGGGCCTGGGCATGACGGTCCTGGTCGCGCCGCTGACCGCGACCGTGCTCGCCTCCGTCGACGTCTCCCGCGCCGGGCTCGCCAGCGGCGTCAACAACGCGGCGGCCCGGGCGGCGGGGCTGGTCGCGGTGGCGGCGCTGCCGCTGCTGACGGGGATGGGGCCGGAGGCGTACCGCTCGCCGGCGGAGTTCGACGAGACGTTCGGGAAGGCGATGCCGATGTGCGCGGCGGTGCTGCTCCTGGGCGCCGCCCTCGCCTGGACCACCCTGCGCACCCCCCGGCCGGCCGCCTGCCACCCCACCTGCAGGACCCACTGCGCCGTCTCCGCCCCGCCCCTGGACCCGGGCACCCCGTGACCCCCGCCCCCGGGGGCTCTGGGGCAGACTGGGGGGATGGTTACGCATGAGAATCTGCTGGGCGGGCCCGCGCCCACCCTGCTGCCCGACGACCCCGGTCCCCGCGAGGCGCTCGCGCAGGGCACCGCCCCCGCCGAAGTCGCCGCGAAGTACCCGACGTCCTCGCTCGCCTGGGCGCAGCTCGCGGACGACGCCTTCGAGGCCGGCCGCGTGGTGGAGTCGTACGCCTACGCCCGCACCGGCTACCACCGGGCGCTGGACGCGCTGCGCCGCAACGGGTGGAAGGGCCACGGCCCGGTGCCGTGGGAGCACGAGCCGAACCGCGGCTTCCTGAGGGCGCTGCACGCGCTGGCGCGGGCCGCCGGGGAGATCGGCGAGCAGGCCGAGTACGAGCGGTGCACGACCTTCCTGCGGGACTCCTCCGAGACGGCCGCCGAGACCCTGGGCTGACCCCCGCCCCTCCGGGCCGCCGCGCCCCCGCCCCTCCGGGCCGCCGCGCTCCTCGGCCCACCGGCCCCTCCCGGCCGGCCCCCGGCTGCCGTGCCGCGGGCCGGCCGGCCCCTTCCCGGCCGCCGTGCCCCCGGGCGGGCCGTCGGCCTCAGGCCGGTACGATCCCCGGACCGGCCTGAACAGGGGGGAACTGTCATGGGCAAGCGGGGGGCGACCGACCGGCGCCGACAGAACCGACATAGTGGGCGGGGCCGCCGCGGCGGGACGCGTGTCACGCGCCGCGGCCGGCTCGTCCTGTCGACCCTGGTGCTGATGGGCGTCTCGCTCGGCGCGGGCGTGGCGCTCGCCCACTTCCAGGGCCTCCAGGACTCCGCCGCCCCCGCCGCCGGCGCCCCGCTGTCCGCGTCGTCCCCGGCCCCGTCGGAACCGGCGCCGACGCCGTCGCCGAAGCCGACCCCGAGCAAGAAGCCGAAGCCCAAGCCGTCGCCGAAGCCGACCGCGACGAAGAAGAAGCCCCCGACCGTGCCGCAGTCCGGGCCGGGCACCTTCACCACCGCCACCGCCTCCGGGAAGATCACCGGCACGAGCGGCACGCTGCGCCGCTACCGGGTGCAGATCGAGGAGGGCGTCGACCTGTCGGCGCGCGGGACCGCCGAGGAGATCGAGGCGATCCTCGCCCACCCGCGGAGCTGGGCCGCGCACGGCCGGGGCCGCTTCCAGCTGGTCGCGTCGGACGCCGACTTCGTGATCCGGATCGCGACCCCCGACACCGCCGACGCGCTCTGCGCCCGGCAGGGCCTCAACACGCACGGCGAGCTGAACTGCGAGACCACGGACGGCGTCGTGGTGAACCTCAAGCGCTGGATGCTGGGCTCGCCGACCTTCGCCGGACCGCCGGAGCGGTACCGGCACCTGATCATCAACCACGAGGTCGGGCACGAGATCGGCATCCGGCAGCACATGGGCTGCGGAGGCCCGGGGAAGCCGGCGCCCGCGATGATGCAGCAGATCAAGGGCCTCAACGGCTGTCGTTCGAACGAATTTCCGTACAGCGAAGACGGGATCTACATCACCGGTCCGATCGTGTCATGATGCGCGTGGGACGCGCGCGAAGAAGCACGCCTCCCGAGGGGACCGGAGCTCCCGCGGCGCACCGCAGCGTGCGCGCGGTGGAGCGGACCGCTACCCGGTAGCCCGTACCGAGGAGACAGCAATGTCATCCACCCCCCCTCCCGGCGCCTCCGGAGCCGGCTCTGTCGTCGACGCCCCGAACCTCGACTTCGCGGGGACGACGCCCTACGAGGACTACGTCCAGGCGGACGTCCTCACCCACCTCCAGCACCTCCGCTCGGACGACCCCGGCGAGATGGTCTTCCTGGTCACCACCCAGGTCATGGAGCTGTGGTTCACGGTGATCGTGCACGAGTGGGAGACCGCGAGCCGCGCCCTGCGCGAGGACCGCCTGCCGGTCGCGATCGACGCGCTCAAGCGCTCGGTGCGCGAGCTGGAGACGCTCAACCACTCCTGGCGCCCGCTCTCCCAGCTCACCCCCGCCCAGTTCAACGCCTACCGCGGCGCGCTCGGCGAGGGCTCCGGCTTCCAGTCGGCGATGTACCGGCGCATGGAGTTCCTGCTCGGCGAGAAGTCGGCGTCCATGCTCGTCCCGCACCGGGGCGCGCCCCGCGTCCACGCCGAGCTGGAGAAGGCGCTGCACGAGCCGAGCCTGTACGACGAGGCGCTCGGCTTCCTCGCCCGCCGCGGCCTGCCCGTGCCCGCCTCCGTGCTCACCCGTGACCTGGCGCAGCGGTACGAGCCCTCGCCGCAGGTCGAGGCCGTCTGGACGGCGCTCTACGCGGAGCCCGAGGCCGACGGCAACGCCGAGCTCGTCCGCCTCGGCGAGGCGCTCAGCGACGTCGCCGAACTGGTCTGGCGATGGCGCAACGACCACCTGGTGGCGACCCGCCGCGCGATGGGGTCCAAGACCGGCACCGGCGGCTCCGCGGGCGTGGCCTGGCTGGAGAAGCGCGCCCAGAAGAACGTCTTCCCCGAGCTGTGGACGGCGCGCAGCCATGTCTGACCTGTACGAGCGGGCCCAGGAGCCCGCCCCCGCGCCCGCGTCCGCCCTCCGCGGGGAGGCCGCGCGCCTCGACGCCGCCGACCCGCTCGCCGGCCACCGCGCGAAGTTCGCCCTCGACGACGACACCGTCTACCTCGACGGCAACTCGCTCGGCGCGCTGCCCGCGCACGTCCCCGCCCGGATGGCCGAGGTCATCGGCCGCGAGTGGGGCGAGCTGCGGATCCGGTCCTGGGACGAGTCGGGCTGGTGGACCGCCCCCGAGCGGATCGGCGACCGGATCGCCCCGCTCGTCGGCGCCGCCGCCGGGCAGATCGTCGCCGGCGACTCGACCAGCGTGAACGTCTTCAAGGCGGTCGTCGCGGCGGCCCGGATCGCCGGGGAGGGACGCGACGAGATCCTGGTGGACGCGTCGACCTTTCCCACGGACGGGTACATCGCCGCCTCCGCCGCCCGGATGACCGGTCACCGGATCGTGCCCCTCGACCCGGCCGACATCCCCGCCGCGGCCGGCGGGCGGACGGCGCTCGCGCTCGTCAACCACGTCGACTACCGCACCGGCCGGCTGCACGACCTGCCCGGCACCACCGCCGCCCTCCACGCGGCGGGCGCGCTGGCCGTCTGGGACCTGTGCCACAGCGCCGGCGCCCTGCCCGTCGGCCTCGACGCGCACGGCGTCGACCTGGCGGTCGGCTGCACCTACAAGTACCTCAACGGCGGCCCCGGTTCGCCCGCGTACGTGTACGTCGCCGAGCGCCACCAGGACCGCTTCGACTCGCCGCTGCCCGGCTGGACCTCGCACGCCGACCCCTTCGGCATGGAGCCCGGCTACCGGGCCGCCGACGGGGCCGTCCGCGGCCGCGTCGGCACCCCGGACATCCTGTCCATGCTGGCCCTGGAGGCGGCGCTCGACGTGTGGGACGGGGTCGCGATCGAATCCGTCCGCGCCAAGTCCCTCGCCCTCACGGACTTCTTCCTGGAGTGCGTGCGGGCGTACGTCCCCGAGGGCCGGGTCACCCCGATCACCCCGGAGGCGCACGGCGAGCGCGGCAGCCAGGTGGCGCTGGCCTGCGCGGACGCCCCCGCCGTGATGCCCGAGCTGATCAGGCGGGGGGTCGTCGGCGACCTGCGCCCCGGCCTGCTGCGCTTCGGCTTCACCCCGCTGTACGTGGGCTTCGCGGACGCCGAGCGCGCGGCCCGCGTCCTCGCCGACGTACTGGCCGGGACGCCCGCCACGGCGTAGCCGACTCGCCGGTGGCGAACGGCCGGTGACCGGTCGTCAGGTCGGATCTTCAGCTGATCCGCGGGGCCCGTGTCCCTGATACGGTCCCCGCAGGTCAGGCCGATTCGGCCCCGTCACCGAGAGGTTGGAACCCCATGCCGGACCCCGCCGCGCGCGATGCCGCCGAAGAGGCGTCGGCCTTCTCGCACCCGGCCGTCCCCCCCGACGCCACCGCCGCGTACGGCGAGCACCCCGACCAGATCGTCGACCTGTACGCCCCCAGGACCGGCGGCGGCCGCGCCCCGCTCGTCGTCGTCCTGCACGGCGGCGCCTGGCGGGCCCCCTACGACCGCCTGCACATCAGCCCCTTCGCGGACTTCCTCGCCCGCCGCGGCTTCGCCGTCGCCAGCGTCGAGTACCGGCGCGGCCCCGGTCTGCCCCACCAGGACGGCACCGCGCCGGTCGCGGGCCGCTGGCCGGAGACCTTCGACGACGTGGCCGCCGCCCTCGACGCCCTGCCCGCTCTGGCCGCCGCCCACCTGCCGGGGGCCGACCCGCACCGCACGGTCCTCACCGGGCACTCGGCCGGCGGCCAGCTCGCCCTGTGGGCCGCCGCCCGGCACGTGCTGCCCGCGGGCTCCCCCTGGCGGCTGCCCGCCCCGCCCGCGCTGCGCGGAGTCGTCGCCCTCGCCCCGATCGGGCACTTCGACCGGGCCCGCGAACTCGACGTGTGCGGCGGCGCGGTGACCCAGCTGCTCGGCGGCGGGGAGGCGTACGACGAGCGGGCCGCGGTCACCGACCCGGCGCGGCTGCTGCCCACCGGCATCGCCACCGCCCTCGTCCAGGGCCGCGCGGACCTCACCGTCCCCGCCGAGGTCGCCGACGCCTTCGTGGAGGCGGCGGCGAAGGCCGGCGAGACGGTCGGACTGACGCTCCTGGAGGACGTCGGCCACTTCCCGCTGATCGACCCGGCGGCCGACGCGTGCGCGGTGGTCGCGGAGGAGCTCGCGCAGCTCGCCTTCTGAGGGGGACCCGGCGGTCCCGCCGGGTTCTTTTTCCCGAACCGTCGTCAACGGCTCTGGATATTCTCTGAGTTCTGCGACGTGTGTGACCACAGGGGGGACAGAGGCTCATGGGAACCGACGATCAGACAGGCGCGGTGCCTCCGCCCCCTCCGCAGTACCCGCCTTCCTCCCCGCCCCCGCAGCACTCGCCCGCCGTCCCGCCCCCGCAGCCGCCGCCGGGCCCGCCCCGGTCGGAGCAGCCCCGGTGGGCGTGGTGGGTGGCCGGGATCGCCCTGCCCCTGCTGGGCATCGTGGCCAGCCTGGTGGTGGGCATGGACCGCGACGCCGCCTCCCCGGCGGCCGCCCCGCCCCCGGCCTCCTCGGACTCCTCGGGTTCCCCGGACTCGGTCTCCTCCGAAGAGCCGACGGAACCGACCCCGTCCGCCTCCGGTTCCGACTCCGCCTCCGGCGACGAGAGCACGGCGCCGCCCCTCGACCCGCCCGACAGCCCCCTCCCCAGCGGGTCCGGCGCGCCGGCGACCCAGGTGGCCCTGGCCCCTCCCCCGGGGCACGGCCCGGCGCGCGAGTCCTCGTGGGGCCTCGCCCCCGCGCCCTGCACCAACCACGAGCAGCAGCTGATCGACCTCGACACGGGCCTGAGCCGCGTCGAGAGCGAGGACAACGGAAGGATCGAAGAGCCCGGCGGGGCCGAGCTCCACTACTGGCCGGAGAACTGCACGGGCAGCGCCGACTACCGCCTGAGGGGCGTCCCCAACACCCGGGTGGGCCTCCTGCGGGCCGACGACCCGCACACCGCCGAGCACTGCCGGAAGGTCTCGAACACCGGCCTGCCCCCGATGGACCTGAACGACTCCGGGACGATCGAGCGGGCCGGCTTCGTCGTCGGCGCCGCCATCTGCTCCGTGACGGCCGAGGGCGCCGTCGCCATGGCGACGATCGACCACATCAGCGACAGCGGCATCGGCGGCGAGGCCACCGCCAGCGGCACCCTCTACGTCTGGCCCAAGAAGCCCTGACCGGGACGCGGAGGAGCGCGTAGTACTCAAGGGGGACGGCCCGGGATCCGTATCCAGCGGGACGCGGGCGTCCCCGGCCGTTCCGTACCGTGGGCGGCGTGAATCCGACACAGACCCCCGACACGGGCAGCCGCAGCCCCGAGCTCCGCATGACGCTGGACGCCCTCGGCGGTCTGCGCGCGGACCTCGCGGGCGACGCCCTCTCCTACCGCCCGCTGCCCCGGCTCGCGCCGGACAGCCCCGCCCTGCGCTTCCTGCCCCGGCGGATACGCCCGCACGCCGGGCTGCTGCCGCACGCGGTGATCTGCTTCCTCGCCCTGGTGACCTTCCTCCTCGGCTTCGACAACATCGGCGGCACCGGCCCGGTCGCCCTCGTCTCCTGCCTGACGCCGGTCGCCGCCGTGCTCCTGACCCTGATCCGGCCCGCGCCGGCCTTCTGGCTCTCGCTGGGCTCGACGCCGTTCGTCGCCTATCTGACCGGGTACGACGGCTGGCCCTGGGCGCCGAACTCCTTCGGCGCCCACCTCTTCGTCCTGGTGATCGTCGCGCTGCGGACCGGGCCCCGGGCCGCCGCCTGGATGTGGGTCCTCACCGCCGGGTACGCCACCTTCACCGCCTTCTTCCTGGGCATGGGCTCGGGATACGGCTTCAACGGCGCCGAGATGCTCTTCTTCTCCGCGCTCTTCCTGCTGGTCATCGCCGTCGTCCAGATCCGCCGCCAGGCGGACCGGGAGGTCACCGCCCAGCAGACCGTCACCGCCGTCGAGCGCTCGAAGCGGACCCTCCTGGAGGAGCGGACGACCATCGCCCGGGAGCTGCACGACGTCGTCGCCCACCACATGTCGGTGGTCGCCATCCAGGCCGAGGCCGCGCCCTACCGGGTCGAGAACCCGCCGCCCGAGCTGGAGCAGGCCTTCCGCACCATCCGGGAGAACGCGGTGGCCGCCCTCACCGAGCTGCGCCGCATCCTCGGCGTCGTCCGCGCCGAGGACTACGAGGCCCCCGACGCCCCGCAGCCGACCCTCGCCGACCTCGACGGCCTGGTCGGCAACGTCCGGGAGGCCGGGCTCGACGTGACCATGACGGTGACCGGCGCGGTGCGCGAGCTGCCGCAGGGCGTGGAGCTGTCCGCGTACCGGATCGTCCAGGAGGCCCTGTCGAACGTGCTGCGGCACGCGCCCGGCGCCCCGGCGAAGGTCGAGGTCAGCCATGTACTCGGCGGTCTCGGCCTGCGGATCGCCAACGGCCCGGCGCGCGGCCTGGTGAAGCCCTCGCCGGGGGCGGGCCACGGCATCACGGGCATGCGGGAGCGTGTCACGATGCTCGGCGGCGAGATGACCGACGGACCGACCGAGGACAGCGGCTACGAGGTCGCCGTCTTCGTCCCCGTCCAGCGGGAAGAGATCCGGCACGAAGGGACCGACCAGTGATCAGGGTGCTGATCGTCGACGACCAGATCATGGTCCGGGAGGGCTTCTCCGTACTGCTCGGCGCGATGCCGGACATCGAGGTCGTCGGGGAGGCCGTCAACGGCCGGGAGGCCGTGGCGCAGGTCGCCGCCCTCCGCCCGGACGTGGTCCTGATGGACATCCGGATGCCCGAGCTGAACGGCATCGAGGCCACCCGGGAGATCGTCGCCGCCGACGCGGACGCCAAGGTGCTCGTCCTGACCACCTTCGACCTCGACGAGTACGTCTACCAGGCGCTGCGCGCCGGCGCCTCCGGCTTCCTCCTCAAGGACGCCTCCGCCCGGCAGCTCGCCGAGGGCGTCCGGGTCGTCGCGGCGGGGGAGGCGCTGCTCGCGCCGACCGTGACGAAGCGGCTCATCACCGAGTTCGCGAAGTCCGCCGACACCGCGCCGAAGGCGCCCGCCGTCGCCCAGATCGGCGAGCTGACCGAGCGCGAGACGGAGGTCCTGGTCCTCATCGCCCAGGGCCTGTCCAACCAGGAGATCGCCGGTCACCTCGTCGTCGCCGAGTCGACCATCAAGACCCACGTCAGCCGGATCCTGGTGAAGCTGGGCCTGCGCGACCGGACGCAGGCGGCGGTCTTCGCGTACGAGGCACGGCTGGTGCAGGTCGGTCGCTGAACGGGGCGGGCGGGGGTAGCGTCCGGGCATGGACGCCGTCGCCGCCTTCGACCCCTGGTCCCCGGAGTTCGTCGCCGACCCGTATCCGGCCTACGCGGAGCTGCGCGCCGCCGGGCGCGCCCACTGGTACGGGCCCACCCGCCAGTGGCTGATCCCGCGCCACGAGGACGTGTCGGCGCTGCTGCGGGACCGGCGCCTGGGGCGTACGTACACCCACCGCTTCACCCACGAGGAGTTCGGGCGCCCGGCGCCGGACCCCCGCCACGAGCCCTTCCACACCCTCAACGACCACGGGCTGCTCGACCTGGAGGGCGCCGACCACGCCCGTATCCGGCGGCTGGTGTCGAAGGCGTTCACCCCGAGGACGGTGGAGCGGCTGGCGCCGACGGTACGGGGGCTGGCGGAGGGCCTGGTGGGGGAGCTGGTCGCGGCGGGCGGCGGCGACCTCCAGGCGGCGGTCGCCGAACCGCTGCCGGTCGCGGTCATCGCCGCGGTGCTGGGCGTCCCGGAGGAGGACGAGGAGCGGGCCATGCTGCGGCCCTGGTCGGCGGCGATCTGCGGGATGTTCGAGCTGAACCCCTCGGAGGAGACGGCCCGGGCGGCCGTCCGCGCCTCGGTCGAGTTCTCCGGCTACCTGCGGGAGCTGATCGCGCGGCGGCGGGCCGAGCCGGGCGACGACCTGGTCTCGGCGCTGATCGGGGTGGCGGAGCTGACCGAGCAGGAGGTGGTCTCCACCTGCGTGCTGCTGCTCAACGCGGGGCACGAGGCGACCGTCAACTCGACCGTCGGCGGGGTGTGGACGCTGCTGCGGCACGGGGCGTGGGCCCCGTTCCCCCCGGCGGACCCGTCCACGGCCGTGGACGAACTCCTGCGGTACGACACCCCGCTGCACCTGTTCGAACGCTGGGTCCTCGACGACGTCGAGGTCGGCGGGACCGTCATCCCCCGGGGCTCGGAGGTCGCCCTCCTCCTCGGCTCCGCCAACCGCGACCCGGACCGCTTCGGCCCCACGGCGGACGAGCTGGACCTGACCCGCGCCGACAACCCGCACGTCACCTTCGGCGCGGGCGTCCACTACTGCCTCGGCGCCCCGCTGGCCCGCCTCGAACTCGCCGAGGTCTTCCGCGCCCTGCGGGAGCGGGCGCCCGGGCTGCGGCTCGCCGCGGACCCCGTCCGGAAGCCCGGTTACGTGATCCGCGGCTTCGAGTCCCTCCTCGTGGAGGTCTGAGCGCGTCAGACCTGGAGGTCGCGGCGGCGCAGCCCCGCCAGGCCGGCCGCGGTGAGGGCCGCCGCCGACGCGGTGAGCACGATCAGCGGGGTCCAGGCCGTCTCCGGGCCCGGCAGCCGGGGCAGGTGGGCGAAGGGGGAGACGTTCAGGACCGCCTGGGGCAGGTTCAGGGCCGGGCCGATCCAGCCGAGCGCCAGGCAGAGCCCGGCGGCGGCCCACCCGGCGCCCGCCGCCCGGGGCAGCGCGCCCCACAGGAGGGTGGCGACGCCCGCGAGCGTCCAGACGGCGGGGAGCTGGGCGAGGGCGGCGCCGACGACGGGGCCGTACGAGCCGCCGAAGCCGAGGGAGAGGCCGAGGCCCGCCGCGAGGAGGATCAGCGCGGAGCCGCCGAAGGCGGGGACGAGGTGGCCGGCCGCCCAGCGCAGCCGTCCCAGGGAGCCCGCGAGGAGGGGTTCCGCGCGCCCGGAGGTCTCCTCGGTGTGCGCCCGGAGCACCGCGCCGACCGCGTACAGCGCGGCGAGCATGCCGAAGAGGGAGACCATCGTGGCGAGGAAGGCCTCGGTGAGCGCGGTCTGGCCGCCCATCCGCTCGAAGATCTCGCGGGCCTTCTCGTTGTCGCCGACGAGCTCCGCCGCCCCCTCGGCCATGCCGCCGAAGACCAGCCCGCCGAGGAGGAAGCCGGCCCCCCAGCCGGTCAGGGCGCCGCGCTGGAGCCGCAGGGCGAGGGCCCCGGCGCCGGCGAGCCGGCCGGCGGCGGGGCCGGGCCGGGTGGCGAGGAAGGACGCGCCGACGTCGCGCCGGGCGGCGAGTCCGTACGCGAGGACGGTCTGCGCGGCGACGGCGGCGGCGATCAGGAGCAGCACCCACCACCGCTCGTCGGCGTAGGCGCGGACGTTCTCGGCCCAGCCGACGGGCGAGAGCCAGGTGAGGACGGAGCCCCCGGAGGCGTCCCCCGAGTCGCCCGCCGCGCGCAGCACGAACGCGAGGCCGAGGACGCCGCCCGCGATGCCCTTGGCGAGCCGGGCACTCTCGGTGAGCTGCGCGGCGAGCGCGGCGACGGTCGCGAAGACCATGCCGGTGCCGCCGACGGCGAGGCCGAGGGCGAGCGCCCCGGCCGTGCCCTGGCCGGCGAGCCCGGCGAAGACGATCAGGGCGGTGGCGGAGTTGAGGGCCAGCGCGGCGAGGAGCGCGGAGGTGAGCGGCGCGCGGCGGCCGACCGCTCCGGCGGAGAGCAGTTCCTGACGGCCCGTCTCCTCCTCCTCGCGGGTGTGCCGGACGACGGTGATCAGGCTCGCGACGGCCGCGAGGACGGCGGCGAAGGTGCCGAAGCGCCAGGCGACGAGCCCGCCGAGGGAGTCGGAGAAGACCGGCCCGTAGAGCGAGCGCAGGGAGTTGTTGGCGGTCATGGAGGCGGCGAGTTCGGCGCGCGCGGCGGCGGTGTCGTACAGGCCGCCGAGGGAGCCGGGGCCGGAGGCGACGAGGCCGCCGGTGGCCAGGGTCCAGAGGGGGAGGGCGAGGCGGTCGCGGCGGAGCGCGAGCCGGGTGAGGGTGCCGGTGCCGGCGAGGGAGGTCATGACGCCGCCTCGGTGTCCGCGTAGTGGCGGAGGAAGAGCTCCTCCAGGGTGGGCGGGGTGCTGGTGAGCGAGCGGACGCCGGCGGCCAGGAGCGCGGCGAGGACCGGGTCGAGCTTGTCGGTGTCGACCTGGAGCCGGACCTTGCGGCCCTCGACGCGCAGGTCGTGGACGCCGGCGAGGCGGTCCAGGCCCTCGGGGGCGCCGGCGAGCTCGGCGGTGACGCTGGTGCGGGTCAGGTGGCGCAGCTGCGCGAGCGAGCCCGACTCGACGGTGCGGCCCTTGCGGACGATGCTGACCCGGTCGCAGAGGGTCTCGACCTCGCTGAGGATGTGGCTGGAGAGCAGGACGGTCCGCCCCCGGTCGCGGGCCTCGCGGACGCAGTCCTGGAAGACCTCCTCCATCAGCGGGTCGAGGCCGCTGGTGGGTTCGTCGAGGACGAGGAGTTCGGCGTCGGAGGCGAAGGCGGCGACGAGGGCGACCTTCTGCCGGTTGCCCTTGGAGTAGGTGCGGCCCTTCTTGGTGGGGTCGAGCTCGAAGCGCTCGACCAGCTCCGCGCGGCGGGCCCGGTCGAGGCCGGTGCCGCGCAGCCGCCCGTACAGGTCGATGACCTCGCCGCCGGAGAGGTTCCGCCAGAGGGTGACGTCGCCGGGGACGTACGCCAGGCGCCGGTGGAGGGCGACCGCGTCGGCCCAGGGGTCGCCGCCGAGCAGCCGGACGGTGCCGGAGTCGGCGCGCAGCAGCCCGAGGAGGACCCGGATGGTGGTGGACTTCCCGGCGCCGTTGGGGCCGAGGAAGCCGTGGACCTCGCCGGTGGCGACGGTGAGGTCGAGTCCGTCGAGGGCGTGGGTGCGGCCGAAGGACTTGTGGAGCCCCGTGACGCTGATGGCGTTCGTCATGCTTCGGAACGTACGCTCATTTCACAAACTTGTGAAGTTAAGGAACCGTAAAAAGAGACGGTATAGAGTCGGCCCATGACCAGCACCGAAGGCACCCCCGCGCAGGAGGAGGCCGTCTCCCGCTTCGTGGAACGCTTCGCCGGCGAGCTGACCGAGGCCGGCATGCAGCGGATGGCCTCCCGGGTCTTCGCCGCCCTGCTCGCCTCCGAGACCGCCTCGCTGACCTCGGCCGAGCTCGCCGAACAGCTCAGGATCAGCCCCGCCGCCGTCTCCGGCGCCATCCGCTACCTCACCCAGGTCGGCATGGTCGCCCGCGAACGCGAACCGGGCACCCGGCGCGAGCGGTACGTGCTCCACAACGAGATCTGGTACGAGACCTTCACCCGCCGCGACCAGATCCTCCTCCGCTGGGAGAAGGTCCTCCGCGACGGCGCCGCCACCCTCGGCCCCGACACGGCCGCCGGCGCCCGCACCACCGAGACCGCCGACTTCTTCGCCTTCATGCAGGAGGAGATGCTCACCCTGATGGACCGCTGGCGCGAACGGAGGACGAGGAAGGCGGCCGACGGCGACCCCCAGGATCCGGCCGCCCCCTGAAGCCCCTCCGGCGGGGCCCCCACCGGCGGTCTCCCGCAGATCCAGCGCACGCGCCGGGCCGGTGTCAGGCGTCGCCGCGCGGCAGTGTCAGGCCCCAGCCCTCCGGGTGGACCGTCCAGGTGCGGCGGCGGACCGGGCCGGCGACGCGGCCGTCGGCCCGGTAGCGGAAGTCGGGACCGGAGACGGTCAGGACGCCGGCGGAGGCGCGGCGCGGGGAAGCGGCCGGTCCGGCCGGGTGGACGGTCACCCGCGCCGTGCCGCCACCGCCGTCCGGGCGGGCCGTCACCGCCGTCACCGGCGCGTCCACGTCGGCCAGCAGCACCCCGTCGGCCTCCACCCGCAGCCGGTGCACCAGGACGCCGGGATGCGGCGGCGCGGGCCGCACCAGGGTGCGCACCAGGGAGCGGCAGGTGCCCCAGACGGAGGGGGCGGCCCCGGCGGCGGGGACGGGCACGGCGGGCACCCGCAGGTCGCCCAGGACCACCCCGTCGCTGTCGTCGACCAGCAGGTCCAGGCTCCGCACCGCCCCGTCCAGGACCGTCCGGGCTGCGGCCACCGCGGTGCGCGGCACGCCGAGGCCGTACGCGACCTCCAGGGCGTCCGGCGGGCCGATCGGGACGAGCGCGAGCGGCGCCCGGTCCCGCTGCAGCAGGGTCACCGCGCGGAGCAGCGCCCGGTCGTCCCCGAGGACGACGGGACGCCGGGAGCCGCGCCGGGACAGGGCGCGGGAGAATTCCTCGGGGGAGTCCGGCAGGCAGATCTTCGCCTCCGCGCCGGCGGACAGGACATCCTTCGCGATCCGCACGGACTCGCCGTCACTTCGGCGGGCGACCGGGTCGACGATGACCAGCAGCTGGTCGTGATCCGACACCTCGGTCCTTCCTCGGGTAGCATCTTTGTGCAAGAGCCCCTTGCGCTATTGCGCCAGGGGCTTCGTCTATTCCGGGGCACACCGGTGAGGCGGCGTACGCCCCCTGACCTTGGACATGCCCCACCCGGAAGGGGTGTACGCCTGTGCCCGCACTTGTGCTGCTCGGTGCTCAGTGGGGTGACGAGGGCAAGGGAAAGGCCACCGACCTGCTCGGTGGATCCGTGGACTACGTGGTGCGTTACCAGGGCGGCAACAATGCCGGCCACACGGTCGTCGTCGGCGACCAGAAGTACGCGCTCCACCTCCTCCCTTCCGGAATCCTCTCTCCGGGGTGCACCCCGGTGATCGGGAACGGTGTCGTCGTCGACCCGGCGGTCCTGCTCTCCGAGCTGAGCGGACTGAACGAGCGAGGCGTGGACACGTCGAAGCTCCTGATCAGTGGCAACGCCCATCTGATCACCCCGTACAACGTCACCCTCGACAAGGTGACGGAACGGTTCCTCGGCAAGCGCAAGATCGGCACCACCGGTCGCGGCATCGGCCCCACCTACGCCGACAAGATCAACCGCGTCGGCATCCGGGTCCAGGACCTCTACGACGAGTCGATCCTGGAGCAGAAGGTCGAGGCGGCCCTGGAGCAGAAGAACCAGCTCCTCGCCAAGGTCTTCAACCGCCGCGCCATCGAGTCCGGCCGGATCGTCGAGGAGATGCTCCAGTACGCGGAGCAGATCAAGCCCTTCGTGGCCGACACGACCCTGATCCTCAACAACGCCATCGACGAGGGCAAGGTCGTCCTCTTCGAGGGCGGCCAGGGCACCCTCCTGGACGTGGACCACGGCACGTACCCCTTCGTCACCTCCTCGAACCCGACCGCCGGCGGCGCCTGCACCGGCGCGGGCGTCGGCCCGACGAAGATCAACCGGGTCATCGGCATCCTCAAGGCCTACACGACCCGCGTCGGCGCCGGCCCGTTCCCGACCGAGCTCTTCGACGCGGACGGCGAGGCGCTGCGCCGCATCGGCGGCGAGCGGGGCGTCACCACCGGCCGCGACCGCCGCTGCGGCTGGTTCGACGCGGTCATCGCCCGCTACGCGACCCGCGTCAACGGCCTGACCGACTTCTTCCTCACCAAGCTGGACGTCCTGACCGGCTGGGAGGAGATCCCGGTCTGCGTCGCGTACGAGATCGACGGCAAGCGCGTCGAGGAGCTCCCGTACTCGCAGACCGACTTCCACCACGCGAAGCCGATCTACGAGACCCTGCCCGGCTGGTCGGAGGACATCACGAAGGCCAAGACCTTCGCGGACCTCCCGAAGAACGCGCAGAACTACGTGAAGGCGCTGGAGGAGATGTCCGGCGCCCCGATCTCCGCCATCGGCGTCGGCCCCGGCCGCACCGAGACCATCGAGATCAACTCCTTCCTGTAGGCGGTACGTACGAAGGGCCCGCGTCTCCTGGAGGCGCGGGCCCTTCGCCGTTCCCGTCAGCCGTCAGCCGTCAGCCGTCAGCCGTCAGCCGTCCAGCTTCGTGTCCCGGCCGACCTTGTCCCAGGCGGTCAGGTCCGCGCGGACCTGGTCCAGGTGGGCGTGGACCGCGTCGATCGCGTCGTCGCCGAGGGCGAGCCGCAGCGGGGTCTCCTCGGCGGCGAGCGCCGCGAGGACGGCGGCGGCGGCCTTGGCCGGGTCGCCGGGCTGGGTGCCGTCGCCGGACTCCACGTAGGCACGGGTGGCGCCGACCGTGTCGGCGTAGTCGGCTATGCCGGCACCGCTGAGGCCGCCGTTGACGAAGAGACTGGTGCGGAAGGCGCCGGGCTCGACGATCAGGACGTCGATGCCGAGCGGGCGGACCTCCGTGGCCAGCGCCTCCGACATGCCCTCCAGGGCGAACTTCGTCGCGCTGTACGCACCGAAACCGGGCAGCGACATCTGCCCGCCCACACTGCTGAGCTGCACGATCGCGCCGCTGCGGCGGGCCCGCATGTGCGGCAGGACCGCGCGGACGAGGGCGGCGGGGCCGAAGACGTGGACGTCGAAGAGGGAGCGGAGCTCCTCGTCGCCGGTCTCCTCCACCGAGCCCACGTGGGTGCGGCCCGCGTTGTTCACCAGGACGTCGACCCGGCCGTGCCGCTCCACGACCCCCGCCACCACCCGGTCGACCGCCGCGCCGTCGGTGACGTCCAGGGCGACCGGGTCGACCCGGCCCGGGTGGGCGGCGACGAGGTCGTCCAGCGTCTCCGCGCGGCGGGCCGCCGCGACCACGAGGTCACCGGCGGCGACCGCCGCCTCGGTGAAGGCGCGCCCGAAGCCGCTGTTCGCACCGGTGATCAGCCATACCCTGCTCATCCGTACTTCCCCCTGTGACCGAAGGTGTCGCCCGGCCCACCGCCGTGGCACAACCAGCTTGCCCTGTGCGGGGGTTGTGCGGGCGAGAACGGGCCAGGAGGAGCGGGGGCGGGGGGAGCGAGGCCCGTCAGTCGGGCCGGCGGTACTCGGCCGGTTCGGTGTCCGTCATCGGGTAGACCTGGAAGATCTTCTCGCCCTTGTACGTGGTCAGGACCAGGTAGCTGCCCAGGTCGTCGCGGACGCAGTCCGGGTCGGCGCCGGGTTCGAGGGTCATGGGGCCGGTGACGTACGGGGCCGTCGTGGTGGCCAGGATGGCGGTCCAGGTGCAGTTGACGGCGTCCGAGAGGGTGTTGCCCTGCTCGTCGGTGCGCGGGTAGACGCTGAGGGTGCGCAGGACGGCGGCGCCGACCGCGCCCTGGGCGACGGTCACCTCGTCGGTGTAGCGGTCGGCCTCGGGGCCCTCGACGAGGGGCTTCGCCTTCCAGCGGCCGAGGTACTCCTCCGGGAGGATCTCCGAGCCGGTGCGGGCCTTGTGGAAGGTGGTCCTCGCGGCGCCCGAGGTCCATTCGAGGACCTCGGGGGAGCGCAGGGTGAGGGTCTGGTGCGCGGCGGCCGTGCACCGCTGGGCGGGCACGCTCGTGGTGACGGTCGACTCGCCCAGGACGACCTTGTCCTCGTCGGCGGAGACCAGGCGCGAGCGGCCCATGCACAGGCGGCCGTCGCCCACGTGGGTGTACACGGCGGTCTTGGCTCCGGCGGGCCCCTGGGACAGCTCGATGCGGACGGTCTCGCGGGGGTGTTCGGGGGTGCCCTGGAGGACCCCCTCCCAGGCGCCGAGGAAGGCGTCGGGCACGGCCCCTGCGGGCCGGGAGCCGGTGGAGGACGAGGCGGAGGACGAGCCGGTGCCCCTGCCGTCTCCGCCGGGGGTGCCGTCCGGTCCGCCCAGCGGCCAGAAGGCGTAGCCGACGCCCGCGGCGGCCGCGACGGCCGCCGTCGCGAGCGCGGCGGTCAGCACCCGGCGGCGGGAGCGGGAGCGCGGCGGCTCCGGGGCCGGGGCGGGCGCGGGCGCGGAGGTGCCCCCGGTGGCGGACGGCCCGGGCGTCGGGTCGCCCGCCGTGCGGTCGGGGGCGCGCTCGGAGGCGTACGCCGTCCCGGCGGCGCCCTCCGTGCCCTCCGCCTCCAGGATCCGGGCGGCGTGCCGGCCGAGGCGGGCCAGGACGTCGGCGGGCAGCCAGGGGTCGGAGACCGGCAGCGTCCCGGCGATCTCGGCCGCCGTCGGCCGGGCCGCCGGGTCCTTGGCGAGGCAGGCCCGGATCAGCCCGGTCAGCGCGGGCGCCACGTCCGTCAGGTCGGGGTCGTCGTGCGCGATCCGGAACATCAGCGCGTGGACGCCGCTGTCGGAGGTGCCGAAGGGGGAGCGGCCGGTCGCCGCGTAGGCGAGGACCGAGCCCAGGCAGAAGACGTCGGAGGCCGGCCCCAGCTTCTCGCCGCGCACCTGCTCGGGCGACATGAAGCCGGGGGAGCCGACGACGGCGCCGGTGCTGGTGAGCCCGCCGTCGGTGACGGTGTCGACGGCCCGGGCGATGCCGAAGTCGATGATCCGGGGGCCGTCGACGGTCAGCAGCACGTTGGAGGGCTTGAGGTCGCGGTGGACGAGCCCGGCCCGGTGGATGTGGTCCAGGGCCTGCCCGAGCCCGGCGCCCAGGGTCCGTACGGTCGCGGGCGGCAGCGGCCCGTACTCGTCGCCGACGACGGTCCGCAGCGAGGGGCCGGGCACGTAGCCGATGGCCACCCACGGGGAGGCGGCGGTGGTGTCGGAGCCGAGGACGGGCGCGGTGCCGGTGCCGCCGACCCGCTCCAGGGCCTCGACCTCACGGGCGAAGCGCCGCCGGAACTCGTCCTGGGCGGCCAGTTCGGCGTGCACCACCTTGACGGCGACGGTCCGCCCGCCGGCCGAACGCGCGAGGAACACCCGGCCCATCCCGCCGACCCCGAGCCGGCCGATGAGTCGGAACGGGCCGATGGCGACCGGGTCTTCCGCGTTCAATGGCTCCACGTGGCAAGAGGATGCCAGACCGGGCGGAGGAGCCGGGGCACGCTCCGGGTCACGGTCCGGTGTCAGCCCTCCCCGCAGATCCGCAGCCCCTTCGGGGTCGCGCACGGCAGGTGCCCGCGGGCGCGCACGACGTCCTGGCCCCGCCCGCGCGCGAGGTAGGCGAGGAAGCTCGCGGTGAGGGAGTCGCTCGCCGGGTCGCCCCAGGTGTAGGCGTACTCGATCTCCCGGTAGGGGTACGGGGACGCGCCCAGCTCGTCCAGGACCGGGGCGCGGCCGTCGAGGGTGACGGGGTGCAGGCCCTCCGCCTCGGAGACGGCGCCGAGTTCGGCGTAGCCGATCGCGCCGGGGAGGCGGGCGACGGCGGCCAGGACCTGCTCGGTGGAGTCGAGTTCGCAGCGGACGACCTTCGCCTCCCGGTCGTCGACGGTGGCGCAGTCGCGGGAGGAGTTGGCGGGCTCGTTGCGGCCGAGGACCCGGCGCTGGAAGACCTCCCGGGTGCCGGAGTCGGCGTCCCGGCTGACGAGGAGGACGGGCAGGCCGGGGAGGTCCGCGGGCAGGCCGGGGCCCGTCAGCCGGTTCCAGCGGGCGACGTCGCCGCGGTAGAGGGCGCGGATCTGCTCCAGGGTGAGGTTCCGGACGGGGACGGCGTCGTGGGCGACGACGGTGAAGAGGGAGACGGCCACCATGTGTTCGCGCAGCCGCGGGTGGCCGCCCGGGCCGTGGCCGTCGGACAGCGCGATGACGGCGGGGGAGCCCTTGGCGCGGGCGCCCGCCTCGGCGAGGGCGCGGACGCCGGAGGTGGAGCCGTCGGCGTCGACGGTGACGGTGGCTCCCGCGCAGTCCTTCTCGTACGCCTTCGCCACCTCCCGGACGACCGGTGCGAAGGCGGTGGAGCCGGTGACGGTGAGGCTGCCGCGGGCGCAGCCGATCGGGGGCGGGGTCTGCTCGCGGACGATGATCGCGGCGAGCGCGACCACGCAGGCGGTGAGGACGACGGTGACGGAGCGGGCGGCGGTGCTGAAGCGGCCGGCCTGGTCGTCGGGGGTGGTGGAGCGGTTGCGGCGGATGGAGCCGCCGGCGACGGTGCCGTGCACCTTGATGTCGCGGTCGGCG
The DNA here is from genome assembly GCF_043084305.1 of Streptomyces sp. NPDC014656. NCBI lineage: Bacteria > Bacillati > Actinomycetota > Actinomycetes > Kitasatosporales > Streptomycetaceae > Streptomyces > Streptomyces sp. NPDC014656. The sequence goes on along the minus strand of NZ_JBIBZN010000014.1, from coordinate 186,851 downwards.
ACGGGGCCGGAGAGCTGGACGAGCAGCTTGAAGTACTGGCCGGGGTCGAGGGCGACCCGGGGGACGAGGACGGCGTTGCCCTCGCGGCCGAGCCCGGGGGCGCCGTCGAGGTCGTCGCGGACCGGGTTCCAGCCGGCCGGGACGGTGGCGACGACGCCCCGGACGGTCACCGCGGGGGTGCCGAAGGTGATGCGCAGCGCGTGCTCGGCGGGGGTGACGCCGTAGTCGTCGACGCCGATGTCGAGGTCGCGGTCGTTCTCGATGCGGAGCAGGACGAGCGTGGCGCCGGCAGCGGCGCTGCCCAGCACCTCGCCGGCGCGCACGGTCATCGCGCCGCCGTCCTGGTCGTCGCCCTCCTTGTGCAGCGGGGTGTTCAGCTGCACGCGGTAGCCGAGCCGCTTGCGCTGTGGCTTGAAACGGTCGATCCAGACGGCGCCGACCGAGACGAGGACGCCGAGCAGGGCGGTGGCGACGGCGACCACGTTCTCGGCGGTTATCCACTCCATGACCGGGACGGTACGGACGGGTGTGCGAGGCCGCGGGCGGCGTAGCGGCCCGACACCTGGATTTCGCCGCTCGTTCAGCCGGGCCCGAGGGGGCGGCAGCGGGCTGGTCCGGGTGGCCGGGAGCGGGGCGCCCGGAGGGCCCGGGCCCGGGACGGCCGGTGGCCCGGGCCGGGGTGCCCGGAGGGTCCGGGGCGGGGTCGTCCGGGTGGCCCGGCCGGGGTTGCCCGGGCCGGAGGAGCGTGGATGTAATGGCCGTGAGGGGGCCCTTCCGGAGGAGGAACCCCATGCGTGTCGTCGAAGTGACCGCCTACGGCGGACCCGAGGTCCTCAGATCCGCGCGCCGTCCGGAGCCGGACCCCGCGGACGCCCCGGGGCGGGTCCGGGTGCGGCTCAAGGCCGCCGGGGTCAACCAGGCGGACCTCAAGATCCGCTCCGGCCGGTTCGCGGCCGCGCTCGACCCGCTGGCCCCGCCCTTCGTGCTCGGCTACGACTTCGCCGGCACCCTGGCGGACCCGGCGCCCGGCCTCCCCGCGGGCACCCGGGTGGCCGGTTTCGTGCCCTGGGTGGCGGAGGGGGCCGGCGCGGGGACCTACGCGGAGACGATCCTGGTGGAGCCGGGCTGGCTGGCCCCGGTCCCGGACGAGGTGGACTTCACGGCGGCGGCCTCGCTGCCGCTCTCCGCGCTGACCGCCGCGCAGGCGCTGGACCTGATGGCGCTGCCGGACGGCGCGACGCTGCTGGTCACCGGCGCGAGCGGGGTGGTGGGCCGGTTCGCGGTGCAGCTGGCGGCGCGGGCGGGCCTCCGGGTGATCGCCCTCGGCGACGCCGACGACGCGCACGAGCTGCGGCTCCTGGGCGCCGACGGGACGGTGCCGCGCGGGGCGCCGGAGGAGGTGATCACCGGGGTGCTGGGCTTCGCGCCGGACCGGGTGGACGGCGTCTTCGACGCGGCCCTGATCGCCGACCCGCTGCTGCCCGCGGTCAAGGACGGCGGGGTCTTCGTCTCCGCCTCCGGCGAGCGGGTGCCGGTGGCCGAGCGGGACGTCCGGGTGGACGTGGTGGAGGGCCGCCCGGACGCGGCCCGGCTGAAGGAGCTCCTGGAGCTGGTCGGCGCGGGCGGGCTGGCGACCCGGGTGGCCGACGTGCTGCCGCTGGAGCAGGCGGGGGAGGCGCACCGGCGCGCGGAGGCGGGCCACCGGCCGGGCCGGATCGTACTGATGATCTGACGGGCCCTCGGCTCCCGCCCTCCCGTTCCCCTCTCCCGCCCTTCTGCTCCGTCCGCCCTTCTGCTCCTTCCGCCCCTCCGCGCTTCCGGCGCGGAGGGGCGGATTCGTGCCGCCGTCCCGAACCCGCCAGTTCTGGTCTAGACCTTGACAGGTACAGACCATTATCGCTTCGCTGTCCTTCCCCCCACCGGAAGGACGACAGCGCATGCGACGTCTCCTCGCCCTGTTCGCCGCCCTGTGCGCGGCACTCGGGCTCGCGGTCCTGCTCCCCGCCACCGCCGGCGCGGCCCCCGCCTGCGTCGGCGCCTGGAACTCGGGCCAGGTCTACACCGGCGGCATGACCGCCTCGTACAACGGCCACAACTGGTACGCGAAGTGGTGGACGCAGAACGAGCGTCCCGGCTCCAGCGACGTCTGGCGCGACGAGGGCGCCTGCGGCACGGGCGGCGGCGGCACCCCCGACCCCTCCGGATTCGTCGTCACCGAGGCCCAGTTCAACCAGATGTTCCCGAACCGGAACCCCTTCTACACGTACGCCGGCCTGGTCGCCGCCACCAAGAAGTACCCGGCCTTCGCGGGCACCGGCAGCGACACCGTGAAGAAGCAGGAGGCCGCGGCCTTCCTCGCCAACGTCTCCCACGAGACCGGCGGCCTCGTCCACGTCGTCGAGCAGAACACCGCCAACTACCCGCACTACTGCGACGCGAACCAGCCCTACGGCTGCCCCGCCGGCCAGGCCGCCTACTACGGCCGCGGCCCGATCCAGCTCTCCTGGAACTTCAACTACAAGGCCGCCGGCGAGGCCCTCGGCCTCGACCTCCTGAACAACCCCTGGCGCGTCGAGCGCGAGCCGGACGTCGCCATGATGACCGGCCTCTGGTACTGGAACACCCAGAACGGCCCCGGCACCATGACCGCCCACAACGCGATGGTCAACGGCGCCGGCTTCGGCCAGACCATCTGGGCGATCAACGGCTCCCTGGAGTGCAACGGCGGCAACCCCGCCCAGGTCCAGAGCCGCGTCACCAAGTACCAGCAGTTCGCCCAGATCCTCGGCGTCCCGACCGGCGCGAACCTGTACTGCTGAGACCGTCAGTACGTCCGCCAGCTCGCCTTGGCCGCCCAGGTCAGGGCGAGCGCGGGCGTGAACGCCGCGACGAACGCGGGCAGTTCGTCGTACCCCGCCACCTGGAACTCCAGCGCCTTCGGCAGCAGCAGCACCACCCCGGCCAGCAGGATCCCGAGGGCGGGCAGATGGACCGCCGGCCGGAAGCGGCGCATCCGCCGCAGGTCGGAGACCTCCATGTACGACTTCATGCAGCACCCGGCGATGATCACCCACGGCCAGACCCAGATCGCCATGGCCCAGGACAGGATCGATCCCGCCCCGCCGACCTCGTCGTGCTCGCCCACCGGCCCGTCCGACGCGCCCGGCGCGTAGTACACCGTCAGTTCCGTGCCCGGCGCCGGCGGCTCGGGCGCGGTGGAGTACCCCTCCAGGGTGACCTCGCGCGGCCCGTCCCGGAACGGCACGCGCACCACGACGTCGGCCAGGTAGTACGGGTCGTTGTCCTCGCCCTCGGGGACGTACTCCGGCTTCCCCGCCAGCCGTACGACCGGCACCGCGTACTCCCCGTACCCCGCCGCCTCCATCCGCTCCTCCCACTGCCCCCGGGCGCCGCTCGGGGTGAGGACCACGAGGAAGGCGGCCACGGTGGCCACCGGGATCCCGAAGGCGAAGAGGTACGGCAGCACCCTGTTGTCCGGCCGGTCCTTGCGCGGCGGCGCGTCGAGGGGCCCCGCCCCCGCGCCCGGTACGAGGCCGTCACCCACCCGGCCGCGCAGAGCGCCGACACCCCCGCGAGCGCCACCTCCGGCACCAGTGGCGGGTACGCCGACACCCCGCCCAGCGAACACCCCACGGCGCCGACCGCGCCGACGACCATCCCCCACCCGAACCCCCTGGTGGCGGCCGTTCCCCCCGACCTGTCCATGGCGCGCAGCATAGGCGCCCCGAGCGCCCGGAAGGCTACCCCTCCCGCTCCGCCCCCGCCTCGACCGCCTCCAGCGCCGCGGAGAGCCGGTCGAGGGCCCGTACGGTCTCCTCGAAGGCGTCGGGGCCGCCGAGTTCGGCCGTCAGCCGGGCGGCCAGCTCCGCGTGGCCCGGGTCGATCAGGGCGATCGCCGCCCGGCCCGCCTCCGTGGGGACGAGCAGCTTGGCGCGGCGGTGCGCCGGGTTCGGGGCGTAGGCGGCCAGGCCGTCGCGGACCAGCAGGTCGGCGATCCGCTGGACGCTCTGCCGGGTGATGCCCATGACCCGGGCGATCCCCGCCACCGGCAGCGGCTCGGGCAGCACCGCGCCGAGCACCTGCCACCACGCGGCGGTCAGCCCGGCGGGCTCGGCCAGCTTCTCCGCGACGGAGAGGAACTGTCCGTTGAGCCGGAAGACGCGGAGGGCGGTCCGGCTCAGGGCGTCCTGCCCGGTGCGCCGGCTCATCCGTTCAGCTCGGCGAAGGCCGCCGGGTCGGAGTGCTGGAAGAGCCGGTACCAGGCGTCCCGCTTCCCCTCGTACGCGCCGAGCCGGGCGAAGACCTCGCGGGCGAAGGCGACCGGCTCGGTCGGCCCCGCGGTGATCAGGTCCCCGTCGGTGACGGCGTCGGCCTCCACGTACCGCTCCGCGCCCGCGTAGCCGGTCGCGGCGAGGTAGGAGGAGGCGGCGCCGGTGTGCCCCCGGTCGTCGAGCAGTCCCTCCCGGGCGAGCCCGGCGACGGCCCCGCAGATGGCGGCGACCGGCACCCCGGCGTCCAGGAAGGTCCGCGCGGCGGCGGTGAAGGGGGCGAGCCCGTCGCCCTCGTCGTACTTCTCGGCCCCGGGGAGGATCAGCAGGGCGCTGTCCCCGGGGCGCAGCCCGTCCAGCGCGAGGTCGGGCACGATCCGGATCCCGGCGATCGTGGTGACGGGCCTTCCGGCGTCGAGGCCCACGGTCCGCACGGTGAAGCCCGCGCGGGCGAGCCACGCGGTGGCGTGCCCCGTCTCCCAGTCGGCGAGGGTGTCGTACACGGCGAGGTGAACGGTCTTCGAGGTCATGACAGCATCCTGTCCAATCGACAAGATGCTGTCAATCGGTTCGCCTCCGGCGCACCGCGACGGAATCCGCGGCCCCCGCCCGGCGAAGCACAGTGTCGTGTCCGGCGCGCTCTCGGTGGACAAGATGGTGATGGCCGTCCCACCTGGGGTTCCTTACCCTTCGGTGCATGACCCCTCATGTCGTACCCGACCCCCGGGCCGGCGCCGCCGTCAAGGCCGCGGACCGCGCACACGTCTTCCACTCCTGGTCCGCCCAGGGCCTGATCGACCCGCTCGCCGTGGCCGGCGCGGAGGGGTCGTACTTCTGGGACTACGACGGCAACCGCTACCTCGACTTCACCAGCGGCCTCGTCTACACCAACATCGGCTACCAGCACCCCAAGGTGGTCGCCGCCATCCAGGAGCAGGCCGCGAAGCTCACCACCTTCGCGCCCGCCTTCGCCGTCGACGTCCGCTCCGAGGCCGCACGCCTCATCGCCGAGCGCACCCCCGGCGACCTGGACAAGATCTTCTTCACCAACGGCGGCGCCGAGGCCGTCGAGAACGCCGTCCGGATGGCCCGGCTGCACACCGGCCGCCACAAGGTGCTCTCCGCCTTCCGCTCGTACCACGGCGCCACCTCCACCGCGATCAACCTCACCGGCGACCCCCGCCGCTGGGCCTCCGACACCGGCTCGGCCGGCGTCGTGCGCTTCTGGGCGCCCTTCCTCTACCGCTCGCCGTTCTACGCGACGACCGAGGAGCAGGAGTGCGAGCGCGCCCTCGCGCACCTGGAGGACACCATCGCCTTCGAGGGTCCGGCGACGATCGCCGCGATCATCCTGGAGACGATCCCCGGCACCGCCGGCATCATGACTCCGCCGCCCGGCTACCTCACCGGCGTCCGCGAGATCTGCGACAAGTACGGCATCGTCTTCGTCCTGGACGAGGTCATGGCCGGCTTCGGCCGCACCGGCAAGTGGTTCGCCGCCGAGCACTTCGACGTCGTCCCCGACCTGATGACCTTCGCCAAGGGCGTCAACTCCGGCTACGTGCCGCTCGGCGGCGTCGCCATCAGCGAGCGGATCGCGGCCACCTTCGAGACCCGCCCCTACCCGGGCGGCCTCACCTACTCCGGCCACCCGCTGGCCTGCGCCGCCGCCGTCGCCACCATCCAGGTGATGGAGGACGAGAAGGTCGTCGAGAACGCCGCCCGGATCGGCGAGCAGGTCCTCGGCCCCGGCCTGCGCGAGCTCGCCGAGCGCCACCCGTCCGTCGGCGAGGTCCGCGGCACGGGCGTCTTCTGGGCGCTCGACCTGGTCAAGAACAAGGAGACGCGCGAGCCGCTCGTTCCGTACAACGCGGCCGGCGAGGCCAACGCGCCGATGGCCGCCTTCGGCGCCGCGGCCAAGAAGAACGGCCTGTGGCCCTTCGTCAACATGAACCGCACCCACGCCGTCCCCGCCTGCAACGTCACGGACGACGAGGTCAAGGAGGGCCTGGCGGCCCTGGACGCGGCGCTCACCGTCGCCGACGAGCACACGGTCTGACGCCGCCCGCCGACGGCACCGGCCGGCGTCACCCCGTGTGACGAGGGCCTCCTCCCGAGGGACCAGGTCTGGACTAGAGTCTTCCGGAACCTCATGGAGGGGGCCCCATCCGCATGCCCGGCACGTCCGCGAACAGCGCCGTCACCCGCAGCACCCTCAGCCGGCAGATCGCGGACGCGCTCCGTGACGAGGTCCTCGCGGGGCGTCTCCAGCCCGGCCGCGAGTTCACCGTCAAGCAGATCGCCGAGCAGTACGGCGTCTCCGCCACCCCCGTCCGCGAGGCCCTCGTCGAGCTCTGCGCCCAGGGCCTGCTCGACTCCGACCAGCACCGCGGCTTCCGGGTCCACCGCTTCTCGGTGGCCGACTACCGGGAGATGGTCGAGGCCCGGATGCTCGTCGTCGACGGCATCTTCCGCCGCCACGCGCCGGAGGCCCGCGCCGCGCTCCCCGAGCCCGACCCCGGCCTCGGGGTCGTCCTGGTGTCGATACGCCGCCGGGGCGAGGCCGCCGTCCGCGCCGCCCGCGCCGGCGACCTGGACGTCCTGATCGGCTACGACCTGCGCTACTGGCACGAGCTGGGCCGGCTCGTCGCCCGCAACGGCCACATCGCCGACTTCCTGCACCGGCTCCGCGTCCAGGCCTGGGTCTTCTCCGTGCCCCACCTGCGGGCCGAGCGCGAACTCCACGGCCGGCTCTGGTCCGGACACGTGGAGCTGATCGACGCCGTCACCCGCGGCGACGCCGAGGCCGCCATCGGGGTCGTCCGCGCCTACAACGCCCACTCGCTGGAATGGGCCGACCGCCTGGAGACCCGGCCCATCCGGTGACCCGCCGCCGGGGGACGGGGCCCGGCCCACCCGGTGACCCGCCGCCGGGTTGAGGCCCCGCTTCCCGGGGCAGGCCTCCCACGGGTGGGCGTCGTCGGCGCCGCCGACTACCCTGGCCCTCCCCGGAACTGACGGAGAGCGAGCCTCCCTTGGCCTGTGACCTGTGGCTGGTCCCCCTCGTCGACGTGCTGTGCCACAGCCCCGACAACCCCTTCGCCGAAGACCTCGCCGAGTACGACGCCGTGCTGAGCGCCTCGGGACTGCCGACCGTGCCCGTGTACGCGTACATGCCGGGGCTCTCCGGCGACGTCGCGCCCGTCGCCGGCTTCGACTACGAGGCCCTGCACTTCCTGCGCAGGGCCTACCTGCTCGCGATCTGCGGGCTGCCGGTCGAACCCGTCGGCGAGCTCGGCGGGGACTACGAGCAGCTCCTGGAGATGTTCGAGGCGACCGCCCAGCAGTCCCACCTGGTCTGGCACTACGACCACGCGGGCGCCTACGTGCCGGTCGACTTCCCGGTGCCGCTCTCCAACGACCGGCTCCTGGAGGGCGGCGGCCCGCTCGGCTCCTCGTACGGGCTGCTGCGGGAACTGGAGTTCGTCGCCCCGGCCCTCGGCATCGACCCGGCGAACCCGCCGGCCGCCCCGGCCCCGCCCGCCCGGCCCACCGAGCTGGAGGAGCCCGCCGCCCCGGTGCCGTACGACGACGGCCCCTTCGCCCGGGAGCGGCACGTCTGGCTCGGGCTGCACGCGGCGGCGACCCGCAGCCTCGCCCAGGGATCGATGATCATGCTCAGCTGACGGGGCCCGCCCCCGCCGCGGCCGTCCCGGAGGAGCCTCAGCGGGCCTCCGGGGGCCGCTGGCGCGGCATGTTCGGCCGGGTGCCCGGCGGCAGCGGGAAGCGGCCGGACGGGTGCGCCGCCTCCGGCCTGGCCGGTACGACCCCGACCGACTGGAGCGCCAGCGGCGCCGGCCCCGAGCGGAACTCGACCATCCAGTCCGCGGTCTCCGCCCGCACCAGCTCCGTGACGTCCTCCGAGAAGCGGCGCAGCACCCCCAGGCACCGCTCGGCGGCCTCGCTGGCGGTCCCCTCCGTCGGCCCGAGGACCTCCCGCACGCTCTCCGAGGCCCAGTCGAACTGGAGGGCCTGGAGCCGCCGCTGCACGGCCTGGGCGGTCGCCACGTCCCTTATCCAGCCGGAGGTCAGCCCGAAGTACCGGTCGCAGGCGATGCAGGCGGCGCCGAGCAGCAGCGAGAGGTAGCCCCAGCCGGCCGTGCCCTCGGCGACCCCGGTCAGGTCGAGCAGCGGCAGCGCCGCCCCCGCGATCACGCCGAGCGCGGTGCCGATCCGCAGCCCGCGGGCGCAGCGGCGCTTCCACACCCGGTCCGAGAGGTACCACTCCGCGGTCCGCAGGGCGCCGGCCTCCACCCACCGGTAGAGCTCGTCGAGGCGCTCCGCGGGCTCTCCCCAGTCGCCCAGGGGGAAGGGCTTCCCCGTCAGATCTCTGTGGACGTCTTCCCCGGGCTGCCCCGGCGGCTGCATCTCCGGCTGGTGGCTCACCGGGGGACTCCTCTGTTCAGCCCAGCGTTCGTGTCGCTCGTGTCCTTCTGTGACGTGCGGTGCACGTGGTGCCTGCCCTTCCTACCGCCGAATGGTGGGCGGCGGGCCCGGAATCCCGGGATTTCCGCCCGCAAGAGGGTGTTGATCAGGTAGAGGAGCCCGCAGTTTCTCACTCGAAAGAGTTGTCGCGGCGGGGCGGTCCGTGACCGCGTAGGCTCGGATCACCGGTACCGCACGTGGACCGGCCGAGTTTCGAGCACGAGGAGTGACCGTGATCCCCGGTGGCGGCCAGCCCAACATGCAGCAGATCCTCCAGCAGGCGCAGAAGATGCAGCAGGACCTCGCCCGCGCCCAGCAGGAGCTCGCCGAGACCGAGGTCGAGGGCCAGGCGGGCGGCGGCCTGGTGAAGGCCACCGTGACCGGCTCCGGGGAGCTGCGCGGCCTGGTCATCGACCCGAAGGCCGTCGACCCCGAGGACACCGAGACCCTGGCGGACCTGGTGGTCGCCGCCGTGCAGGCCGCGAACGACAACGCGCAGCAGCTCCAGCAGGCCAAGCTGGGCCCGCTGGCGCAGGGTCTCGGCGGAATGCCGGGCCTGGGCTTCTAGCGGGCACGTCCAGCCACTACCGTAAGAAGGCAAGAGCACACCCGGAAAGGGCGTTCCGTTGTACGAAGGCGTGGTCCAGGACCTGATCGACGAGCTGGGCAGGCTGCCCGGCGTCGGTCCCAAGAGCGCGCAGCGGATCGCCTTCCACGTCCTCCAGGCCGAGCCGACGGACGTGCGCCGGCTCGCGCACGCGCTCCTGGAGGTCAAGGAGAAGGTCCGGTTCTGCGCGGTCTGCGGGAACGTGGCACAGCAGGAGCAGTGCAACATCTGCCGCGATCCGCGCCGGGACCTGACCGTCATCTGCGTGGTCGAGGAGCCGAAGGACGTCGTCGCGATCGAGCGGACCCGCGAGTTCCGGGGGCGGTACCACGTCCTCGGCGGCGCGATCAGCCCGATCGAGGGCGTCGGCCCGGACGACCTGCGGATCCGGGAGCTGCTCGCCCGCCTCGCGGACGGCGCGGTCACCGAACTGATCCTGGCGACCGACCCCAACCTGGAGGGCGAGGCCACCGCCACGTACCTGGCCCGGATGATCAAGCCCATGGGGCTGAAGGTCACCCGGCTCGCGAGCGGCCTGCCGGTCGGCGGCGACCTGGAGTACGCCGACGAGGTGACGCTCGGCCGTGCCTTCGAGGGGCGGAGGCTGCTAGATGTATGACGACCGGGCGCGGGAGGACCGGGCCGGTGCCGGTGAGCTCTCAGGGAGGCTCCTCGATGTCTGACCCCACGCTGCACTCCATCACGCAGAGTCCCGACGACTTCGCGGTCCAGATCGCCGACTCCGTCGAGAGCTTCATCGTCGCCACGACCGAGGTCGCCAAGGGCGACGAGCCGGACAGCGCGGTGCCCTTCCTGCTCCTGGAGATCTCCCAGCTGCTCCTCGCGGGCGGCCGGCTGGGCGCGCACGAGGACATCGTCCCGGACGAGCGGTACGAGACCGACACGGGCCCCGAGCCGGACGTGGACGACCTGCGGGAGCGGTTCGCCGCGATGCTCGACCCGGTGGACGTCTTCTCCGAGGTCTTCGACCCGTACGAGCCCCGCAAGGCGCCCGTCCCGGCCCGGATCTCGGACAACCTCGCCGACATCGTCGCCGACCTCCGCCACGGCCTCGCCCACTACCGGGCCGGCCGCACCTCCGAGGCGCTGTGGTGGTGGCAGTTCTCCTACTTCTCCAACTGGGGCCCCACCGCCTCCGCCACCCTGCGCGCCCTGCAGTCCCTGGTCGCCCACGTCCGCCTCGACCAGCCCCTCGCGGCCCTCGACGGCCTCGACACCGACGAGGACCTCACCGAGGACGACCTGGCGGAGGAGGCCGGCCGCGTGATGATCCAGGAGATCGCGGGGCCGCTGGGGATGAAGGGCCTCTAGATCGCCATGTGATCACTTTCTGAGCACCGTGTCTCAGGATGTGATAGCCGGCCGGTGTTTTTCGGTCGCTCGTTAGACTGAGCCGACCGCAGCACGGGCTGCGGCACCGACCGAGCGAGGAGCGCACGTGGGCCTTGTCGTGCAGAAGTACGGAGGCTCCTCCGTTGCCGATGCCGAGGGCATCAAGCGCGTCGCCAAGCGGATCGTGGAAGCCAAGAAGAACGGCCACCAGGTGGTCGTCGTGGTCTCCGCGATGGGCGACACGACGGACGAGCTGATCGATCTCGCCGAGCAGGTCTCTCCCATGCCTGCCGGACGTGAGTTCGACATGCTGCTGACCGCCGGAGAGCGGATCTCCATGGCCCTGCTGGCGATGGCGATCAAAAACCTGGGCCACGAGGCCCAGTCGTTCACCGGCAGCCAGGCGGGTGTCATCACCGACTCGGTCCACAACAAAGCGCGCATCATCGATGTCACGCCGGGCCGGATCCGCACCGCCCTCGACGAGGGCAACATCGCCATCGTCGCCGGCTTCCAGGGCGTGTCCCAGGACAAGAAGGACATCACCACGCTGGGCCGCGGCGGCTCCGACACCACGGCCGTGGCGCTCGCCGCCGCGCTCGACGCCGAGGTGTGCGAGATCTACACCGACGTCGACGGCGTCTTCACCGCCGACCCCCGCGTGGTGAAGAAGGCGAAGAAGATCGACTGGATCTCCTTCGAGGACATGCTGGAGCTCGCCGCCTCCGGCTCCAAGGTGCTGCTGCACCGCTGCGTCGAGTACGCACGCCGCTACAACATCCCGATCCACGTCCGCTCGTCCTTCTCCGGACTCCAGGGCACGTGGGTCAGCAACGAACCGACAGGGGACAAGGTGGAGCAGGCCATCATCTCCGGTGTCGCCCACGACACCTCCGAGGCGAAGATCACCGTCGTCGGCGTGCCGGACAAGCCGGGCGAGGCCGCGGCCATCTTCCGGGCCGTCGCGGACGCCGAGATCAACATCGACATGATCGTGCAGAACGTGTCGGCGGCCTCCACCGGTCTCACCGACATCTCCTTCACCCTCCCGAAGGCCGAGGGCCGCAAGGCCATCGACGCCCTGGAGAAGGCGAAGGGCGCCATCGGCTTCGACTCGCTCCGCTACGACGACCAGATCGGCAAGATCTCCCTCGTCGGCGCCGGCATGAAGACCAACCCGGGCGTGACCGCGGACTTCTTCCGCGCCCTGTCCGACGCGGGCGTCAACATCGAGCTGATCTCGACCTCCGAGATCCGCATCTCGGTCGTCACCCGCGCCGACGACGTCAACGAGGCCGTGACCGCCGTCCACTCCGCCTTCGGCCTGGACAGCGACTCGGACGAGGCCGTCGTCTACGGCGGCACCGGGCGCTGACCCGCCCGGACCCGACCCGTCCCGCACCGCGCCCGGCCGCTCCCCAGCGGCCGGGCGCGGTCGTCGTATCCGATTGCGGTGGCTTCGGAGGATCTGTGGACATCCTGTGAGCAATTCGGCGGCGTAACCCCCTTGAACTGCGGTGATGTGGTGACGGACGATGCTCTTCCCCCTTCCTGCAACTAGTAGTTGGGCGGGGCGCGTCTCCGCGTTCACCCACGAACGGGGAGCGGAGCGCGCGATGGAACGGGGCAATGGGGGAGAACGGTTGCGCATGAGGACGAACAGCTCGCCGGTGAGAACGGCGGCGAAGGCGTACAACCATTCCGGGGGAACACGAGTCAAACAGGCGTGGCAGACGTACTCGACCTTCCCGCGTTCTCCCCTCTCCGCGGGGGACGCACGGCCGTGCTCCCCCCGAGGGAACCCGGCACCGGCGCCGTGCCCGGACGCGCCGCGGTCCGTCCGCTCGGGCGCCCGCGCCTCCTCGACGGCCCTCCGGTGACCACCGCCGTGCCCACCGATTCCCGCGCGAGAGTGCGCGGCATCCCGACGCCGCGCAAGGCCGCCGAAGACACCGGCACCGACACCGGGGCCGGCACCACGGTCGACCACCTCACCGAGACCTACCGCGCCCACTACCGGTCGCTGCTCGGCCTCGCCGCCCTCCTGCTCGACGACACCGCCTCCTGCGAGGACGTCGTCCAGGAGGCCTTCATCCGCGTCCACTCGGCCCGCCGGCGCGTCCGCGACCCCGAGAAGACCCTCGCCTACCTGCGCCAGACCGTGGTCAACCTGTCCCGGTCCGCGCTGCGCCGCCGCATCCTCGGCCTCAAGCTGCTGTCCAAGCCGATGCCGGACATGGCCAGCGCCGAGGAGGGGGCGTACGACCAGCTGGAGCGCGACGACCTCATCAAGGCGATGAAGGGCCTCCAGCGCCGCCAGCGCGAGGTCCTCGTCCTGCGGTACTTCGCCGACATGACCGAGGCCCAGGTCGCCGAGACCCTCGGGATCTCGCTCGGCTCCGTGAAGGCGTACGGCTCCCGCGGCATAGCCGCCCTCCGCGTCGTCATGGAGGCCAAGGCATGAGCCGCGACCACGAGGACGACCTGACCCCGGACGTGCGGGACGGGCTCGGTGACGGCGAGGAGCGCCACGACCCCGACGAACGCAGCGGACGCGGCGCCGGACAGGCCCGCGTCGGACGTGACGAGCTGAGTGGACGAGTGATGACGGACTTCGAGCACGGCCCCGGCGAGGACGACGGGGAGGACGAGCTCGCACTGCGACGGCTGTTCCACGGCGCCGTCTCCGGCCTCGAACCGTCCACCGCGTCCCTCGACCACCTGCGCCGCGCCGTGCCCGCCCGCCGCGCCCGCAAGCGGCAGGCGCTCGTCGGCGCCGCCGCCGCGGCGGTCCTCATCGGCACCGCCGTCCCCGCCCTCATCCACGTCGCCGGCTCCCCGGGGCTCACCGCCGCCAACCCGGCCCTCGCCGGCCACGGCGAGCAGGCCCAGGGCGGCACCGGCGCCGAGGCCGAGGGCGGCGACCCGGCCGGCACCAAGGCGCCCTCCGTCAAGGTCTCGCCCACCACGGGCCCCACCAAGGGCGCCACCGACAAGGGCGAGGACAAGCCGGACCCCAAGGGCGGCGGGACCGGCTCCGGCTCCGGCCAGGGCTCCGACGGCGGCTCCGGCTCCCTGCGGAGCTGTGGCCGCGGGGACCTCCAGTCGGCCGGCGGGTACAACAGCGGCCCCGACTCCACCGGAGTCGTCTACGGCGGCTTCACCATCGTCAACGGCTCCGGGAAGACCTGCCGGGTCGACGGATCCGGACTGGTCCACGTCACGGCGAGCGGCGCCGCCGACCAGAGCAGGATCGCCGTCATCCGCCACACCAGCGGCGACCCGGCGACCGGCCTGCCCGACCCCTCGGCGGACATCAAACCGCTGGTGCTCGAACCGGGCGCCTCGTACCGGCTGAAGTTCGCCTGGGTGCCGTCCGCGAGCTGCTCGACCGACGGCGGCGGCGCCACCCCGACGCCGACCGAGCCCACCGAGGTCCCGACCGAGCCGACCCCGACGCCGACCGAGCCCACCGAGGTCCCGACCGAGCCGACCCCCACGCCCACCGGCGGCGGCGAGGGCGCCGACGCGGGCGGCACCGACGCGGGCGGCGCCGACGCCGGCGGCACCGGCACGGGCACCGGGAGCGGCACCGGCACGGACTCCGGTCTGAGCACCCAGCTCCTGCGCGCCGAACCGGCCGGAGGCAGCGTCGCCGTCAGCTACACCGCGGAGCCCGGCGACCCGACCGTCACCACGGTCCTCAACGGCGTCTGCGCCGGCACGATCTACCGGACGGGCATGCTCCAGGACTGAGGGCGCCCGCCAGGCACGCGGAAGGGGCCGGGGGAAGCGATCTCCCCCCGGCCCCTTCGCCGTACCGTGCGGGCCCCGTCAGACGCCCGCCAGGCCCAGTGCCTCGTCACGGGCCGCCTCCGCGTCCCGGCGCAGCAGCCGGAACCACATGAAGACGACGAAGCCGGCGAAGACGAACCACTCGGCGGTGTAGCCCAGGTTCTGGAAGGCCTTGGCGTCCAGGCCCGTGCCCGCCGCCGCGGCCGCCGGCACCGGCGTGAGACCGGCGGGCGAGTCGGCGAGCGTGACCCAGGCGTCGTACACCTCGTCGTCGACCACGTTCACCAGCGAGGCCGCGCTGATCATGCCGAGCTGCCCCTCGGGCAGCCCGCCGGCCGCCCGCACGCCCTTCGAGCCCTGGTTCTCCGAGGCCTGCAGCGCGCCGACGACCGTGACCTCGCCGGACGGCGGGGCCGGGGTCTCGGCGCCCGCCGGCAGCCAGCCGCGGACGACCGGCAGCGAGCGGCCCGCGTCCGTCCGCAGCAGCGTCAGCACGTACGCGCCGGGCTTCCCGTCCAGCTCGCGGTCCGGCACCAGGAACTGCTCCCCGTAGCGGCCGCGGGCCTCGGCGGTACGGCCGGAGGTCTCCTTGTCCACGGGCAGCAGCGAGGCCAGCGGCGCGGCCTCCGGCGCGCTCGCGGCCGGCTTCCGCCCGGCCTCCTCGTGGGAGTCGACGCGATCCTCGAACTTGCCCAGCTGCCAGGTCCCCATGAAGACGCAGAACGGGATGGCCAGCAGGACGAAGAGATTGATTCCCCACCAGCGGGGGGTCCTCAGGAACCGGTACACGCCCCCCACGGTACGGGGGCGGACCCGGGCCCCCGCCAGGAGGGGGCCCGGTGGGGCCTGACGGGGGCGGCTAGCCCCGCGCGTCCGGCCGGAGGCGGATCACGGCGCGGCCGCCCGCCAGGTCCACCGTGGTCCGGTGCGGCGGGGCGCCGTCCTCCTCGTCGTCACGGAGCAGCAGGGCGCTCTGCCGCTCCTTCAGCTCGCTCTGCTTGCCGGGCGAGAAGGTGGCGTGCAGCTGCTCGAAGCCGGTCGAGGAGACCGTGCCCCGGCGCTTGCCCCGGCCGGTCATGCGCAGGAACTGGTCGGCGAAGGCGATCACGGTCAGCAGGATGACCAGCCCCGGCAGCGTCACGAACACGGCGAACCCCATGCCCCCAGGAGACCACGCGGGCCCGGCGCCCCGGAAGGCTCCGGCGGGCGCGGAGGCGGGCGCGGGCGCGAGCGCGGACACGGGCCGGGCGTCCGGCCGGTCGAGGGCCGGGCGTCCGGCCGGGTTCGGGTCGGGCCTCCGATCGGTCGAGGGGCGGGCATCCGGCCGGGTTCGGGTCGGGCCTCCGATCGGTCGAGGGGCGGGCGTCCGGCCGGGTTCGGGTCAGGCCTCCGGCCGGACGTGGTGCAGCCGGCGGCCGTCGGAACCCAGCACCTGCGCCCCGATCTTGTACGTGCGCAGGCTGACCGCCGTCCCCGTGATCCGCAGCGCCGGGGCGGCCCGGACGAGCCCCGCCGTGATCTCGTGCAGCTCCTCGACCGAGCCCAGCCACATCGCCACCACCAGGTTGTGCGGCCCGGTCACCGAGGTGATCACCTGGGTGCGCCGCACCCGGGTGAGCGCTGCCACCGTGCCCGGCTCGTCCAGCGGCGCCACCTGCGCCGTCACCATGGCCCACACCGGGCGGCCGGAGAAACGGGGGGCCGGCTGGCAGTGGTGGTGGAGCGCGCCGCCCGCCGCCAGGACGTCCAGCCTGCGGCGCACCGTCGACTCGCTGGTGCCGCACTGCCGGGCCAGCTCGGCGGCGCTCCGGCGGGCGTCGCCGGCCAGCTCCGCGACGAGCCGCCGGTCCAGGTCCGTCACCTGGGGGGCCACGCGCGCGCGTGCCCCGTCCCGCCGCTCCAGGGCGCTCACGTCGGTGAGGAGCCGGGCCTGCGCGGGGGTGAGCTGCTCGATCCGGGAGCGGTAGGGGCGGTTGTGCATCCGGGTGACGACCTGGGTGCGGGCCCGCAGCACGCCGGGCAGCCGGCGCACCCGGCCGGTGACGTAGGCGTCGAGGGCGGGCAGGTCCGGCGCGATCAGCAGCAGGACCAGGTCGGCGCCGCCGGTCACCGCGTGGACGCCGAGGGTGCCCGGGTCGCCGGCCAGCTCGAGCGCGGTGGCCTCGGTGCTGTCGGCGGTGCACTCCAGCTCGACCCAGGCGTACAGTGCGGACTCGGTGCCGCGCCGGGCGATGAGCAGCGAGGTCCAGGCGTAGCCGCCGGCGCTGAGGTGCTCCCAGCGGCGCGCGAGGGTGTCGGGCCCGGCCCCGAGGACGGTGGAGAGCTGGGTCCAGCTCGCTCGCGGCAGGATCTGGAGGGCGTGGATCAGTGACATATCCGCCTCCGCCAGGACGGATTCCCCGGTACGCATTTTCCTCCTTGGCCGATCCCCGGAAAACCTTGGCCGTGGCTCCGAGCGCACCCCAGGATGTGGACCAGGGCATATGCATTCAAGCCGCCCCGGCGCCCGGTGGCCACAACATCGGCCCAATGCCACAGCGACGACATCCGGCGGCGGCGCCGGCCGGAAGAACGGGGACACACGGGGGATGGACGGCATGAGGCGCGCGGCGGGGGAACCGCCCGAGTACGAGGTGCTGTGGGGCGAGCACGTCGGAACCGGTCAACTCGCCGCCGCCGAGGAGGGGTACGCGGCCGCCGGCCCCGCCGCGCGCCTGCTGTGGGAGCGGCTCTCGGTCTTCGAGGGCGCCTTCGACCTGCGGGCGGTGGAGGAGGTCTGCGGGTACGGCGCGCTGGCCGCCACCGACGTCGGGGCCGTCCTGGAGCGGCTGGCGCCGCTGGCTCTGCTGCCGGTGGACGACCTGTTCGACGGGGAGGACGGCGGGCCGCGCCACTGGATGCCGCACGCGATGCGCGCCGTGGGCGCCCGGCGGCTCACCGCCCGGGGCGACCGCTGGATCGTCGTCCTGCACCACCGGAGGTGGTGCGTGAAGGTCGCCCGGCGGGCCGCCGAGTGGTGGCAGCGGGGCCGTCAGCTGGACGCCCGCGACCTGGCCCTGCGCGAACTGCCCGACCTGGCCGCCGCCATGGACCCGACGACGGCGCCGCTCGCCCCCGGGGACGAGGCCGGGACGGCCCTGGAGATCGCGGTCTCGCTGTGGTTCCTGTGGGTGGCCTGCGGGCGGACCGCCGAGGGGCGGACCCGGCTGCGGCACGCGCTGTCGCTGCATCAGGGCCCGCCGCCCGCACGCGCGTTGTGGCTGGCCGCCTTCCTGGAGCTGGAGTCGGGCCGCCCCGAGGACGCCGACCCGCTTCTCGTCCAGGCGTGGGCGAGCGCGGTGCGGGACGGGGACGAGCGGTGCCTGGGGCTCCTGGCCCATCTGCGCGGCGCCATCGCCCTCTACCAGGGCCGCCCCCGGGCGGCTGCGGGCGAGTTCCGGGAGGCGCTGGACCAGATCGGTGACGCACCCGACTTCGGCCCGACCCGGGAGGCATGCTGGGCGTCGCTGGCGCTCTGCTACAGCCGCACCGACCCGGAGGCCGCGCAGGAGGCGCTGGACCAGCTGGAGCTGGACGGGGCGGGGCGGCGGACCTGGGTGGGGCGCGACCTGTTCGCCGACGCGTGGGCCGACCACGCCCGGGCCGAACTCCTCGCCTGGGACGGGGAGCGGGCCAGGGCCGCCGAGCACGCCCGCCGGGCGCTCCGCGAGCACCTGCGGCTCGGCTGCGCCACCGGCGCCTCCTGCGCGGCCGAACTCCTCGCCCAGATGCGGCTGCTCGACGGCCGCCCCGACCGGGCTGCCCATCTCCTGGGCGCCGTCGACCTGTTGCGCACCTCCCTCTTCGACACCTCCTACCGGCCGGCGCGCTACTGCACGGTGGCGCGGGCCCGCAGCGACGAGGCGCTCCGGGCGCTCCTCGACGACCCGGAGCTGCGGGAGGCGTACGAAGAGGGCGCGCGGAAGGGCCTGTTCGAGCTCTCCCGGGAGCGGTGAGGGAGCGGGCGGGGTGGGGCCATCCGTCCGGGGCGGGGCCGCGCCACCCGCCCGGGGTGGGGGTCCGCGCCACCCGTCCGGGGTGGGGACGGGCGGCCCGCCGGAGAGTTGTCCACAGTTTCGTCCGCCGTCCGTCCGGCCGCGGGGCGCGCTGCCTACGATGACGGCATGATCGCTTTCGCGGTGTCCGCCCTGTTCCTCCTCTGCTTCGGGGCCGGTGTGCTGCGCGACCGCCGCCGCTTCGGGAACGCGGTGTACCTCGGTCTCGCCGTCACCTTCCTCGGCCTCGGCCTGCTCTCGGCCGTCGACGAACTGCCGCACGGCCTGACGGAGACGGTCCTGGTGCTGCTCCTGCTGGTCCTCGGCCTGGGCCCGGTGGTCCTCGCGGGCCTGCTCTGCGCCAACGGCGTCAAGATGGTCCGCAAGGAGGGCAGACGCCCGGCCAACCTGCTCTCGCTCCTCGCCGGCCTCGGCATCCTCGGCGTGCTCGGGCTGACGGCGGTCGCGGTCCTCACCCGCTCCCGGGTCCTCGGCGTCGTCTCCGTCACCCTGCTCCTCGTCCTCGGCTACGTCTCCTTCCTCTTCCTGTGCTTCGTGGGGTACGCCTTCCTGTACGGCCGCATGAGACTGCGCCGGGACGCCGGCTTCGTGGTGGTCCTCGGCTCCGGGCTGATCGGAGGCCGCCGGGTGCCGCCGCTCCTCGCGAGCCGGCTCGACCGGGGCCGGGAGGTGTACGAGCTGCTGGCCGCGCGCGGCCAGGACGGGCCGCCGTTCCTCGTCGTCTCCGGCGGCCGGGGGCCGGACGAGGAGCTGCCGGAGTCCCACGCCATGGCCGCCTATCTGGTGGAGCGGGGCTTTCCCGAGGACCGGATCCTCCGCGAGGACCGCTCCCGCAGCACCGAGGAGAACCTGCTGTTCAGCAAGGAGCTGATGGACGCGGAGCGGCCGGGCGCGGGCTGCGTCGTCGTCACCAACAACTTCCACGCCTTCCGGGCCGCGCTGATGGCCCGGAAGGCGGGGGTGGACGGCCAGGTGGTGGGTTCGCCGACCGCCGCGTACTTCTGGCCGAGCGCCACCATCCGCGAGTTCGCCGCCGTCTTCCTGGAGTACCGGGCGGTCAACGTGACGGTCTGCGCGGTGCTGCTGGCCATCGGCTGCCTGGGGCTCGCGGTCACGGCGTGACGACCGGGAAGCCAGGGACGGGGAGAAAGGGGAGAAAGGGGAGGGGAGGGGAGGGGAGGGGAGGGGCGTACGGAGGAGGCGGGCCGCGCCGCGGCGCCGGACGGGCGGGTCCGGCCGCTGGTCCCTACGCTGGAGGGACGGAGGTGACCCCCATGAGGCGACGCCACCACTTCCACATCGACTACCGGGGCCATTCGGTCTCGGCGACGGTGGAGACCGGCCTGCGGCCGATGGTCGAGGTCCTCGTCGACGGCAAGGAGACCGGACACGTGACGATCCGGGACGACCGCCCGGTGGCCGTCCCGATCGAGCTGCCGACCGATCCGCCGACGCCGGCGACCGTGCGCGCCACCCCGGGGCCCGGGGTGCCCCGCTGCCTCCTGCTCGCCGAGGGCGACGCGGATCCGCACGTCATGGCGCCGCGGCTGTACTGAGGCCGCCCCTGCCCAGCGCCCCGCCCGGGCCCAGCCCGGTCCGGCCCAGCCCGCCCCGGCCCAGCGGCCCGGCCCGCCCCAGCCCGGCCCGGCCCGGTCAGGAGAGCCAGGCCATGCCGATGAAGAGGAAGACGACGAAGGCGACGATCCCGGCGACGGCGGCCGTCTTGCGCGGCCGCCGCCGGGACAGCTCGGCGAGCGCGCCGCCGGTGGAGCCGGAGTTCCCGGCCCGCTCGGGCGCCCGCCGCCGGGACCCGGTGGCCGCCGGGGCGGACGCGGCCGTCGGCCCGGACGCCGGGCCGGGGGTGCGCGGGGCGGGCATGGCGGCCAGCGGGGGCGCGGTGTGCGCGGGCGCGGGCGACGAGTGGGGCGCGTGCGGGGCGCGGGGGGCGGCCTGGGCGGGCGGGGCGTGGACGACCCCGGGCATGGCGCCGGCCGTGGCGGGCCGGGGTGCGTACTCCCGCCAGGCGCCGGAGCCGAACCAGTCGGCGATGGCCTGCGCCGGCGGGCGCTGCTCGGGCTGCTTGGCCAGCAGGCTCAGCAGGTACGCCTCGAAGGCGGGTGTGAGGACCACCCCGAGCCGGCTCGGCGGGGTCGGGGCGCTGTCGATGTGCTGGTACAGCAGGGCGGTCGCGGTGTCGGCGCGGAACGGCGGGTGGCCGGTGAGCAGCTGGTAGAGCACGCAGCCCAGCGAGTAGACGTCCGAGGCGGGGGAGGCGGGCTTGCCGAGGGCCCGCTCCGGGGCCAGGTACAGGCCGGTGCCGACGATCTGCCCGGTCGTGGTCAGTCCGGCCGAGGGGTCGTCGACGAAGCGGGCGATGCCGAAGTCGGCCAGCTTGACCGTGCCCTCGGCGTCCATCAGCAGGTTGCCGGGCTTGATGTCGCGGTGGACCACGCCCTGCCGGTGGGCGGCGGCGAGGCCGGCGGCGGCGTGCGCGGCGACCACGGCGACCCGCTCGGCGGGCAGGACCAGCGGGTTGGCGGGGGAGGAGCCGAGGCTGTCGCCCTCGACCAGCTCCATCACCAGGAAGAGCTTCCCGTCCCAGGTGCCGAAGTCGAAGACGCCGACGACGTGCGGGTGGCTGAGCCGGGCGGCGGTCTGCGCCTCCAGACGGAAGCGGTCGGCGCCCGACGGGTCGGTGGACTGCGCCAGCATCAGCTTCACGGCGACGGGGCGGCCGAGTACCTCGTCGGTGGCCTGCCACACCTCGCCCATGCCGCCACGGCCGATACACCCGTGAAGCCGATATCGGTCCGCGACCAGCACCAGGAGACGCCCTTTCGACAATCGATCACTTGACGGCAGAGGACCAGGGTAGAGCCGCCGCTTGTGCGTGCTCGCCGCGCTCCCCCCGAAGCGGAGGCCCGGGCGCGGGCCCGGACGGAAGCCGAAGCGGAACCGGGGGAGAACCGCCGCCGTACGCACGGACGTCCGGGAGGGCCCCCGGGGTTCCGCCCGGCGGCGGGTTCCGCGCGCCGGACGGCCCCGTTTCCCCCGGTCGCGGCCCCCCGGGTTCCTTCCGGGTTCCGCCGGGGTTCCCGGAGGGTGAACAATGGGTGCCGTGGGGCCGGTGGCTGCCGGCCCGTACGCGAGACCCGACCCCGATCTGGAACGGAGTGGACCGTGGCGCGACCGCGAGTGGGCGTGGCGGTACTGACGATGGGCACCCGCCCCGCCGAGCTGGGCGCGCTGCTCGACTCGGTGGCGATGCAGGACGAGCCCGCCGCCCGGATCGTCGTGGTCGGCAACGGCACGGGTTCGCTGCCCGCGCTCCCCGACGGCGTCACCGGAGTGGAGCTGACCGAGAACCGCGGGGTCACCGGCGGGCGGAACGTGGCGATCGACACCCTCCGCTCCTTCGGCGACGTGGACGTCCTGGTCGACCTCGACGACGACGGCCTGCTGGTCGACACGGACGTCTTCCGCCGCCTGGTGGACCTGTACGAGACCGAGCCGGAGCTCGGCGTCGTCTCCTTCCGGATCGCCGACGAGACGGGCGAGACCCAGCGCCGGCACATCCCCCGGCTGGGCGCGAAGGACCCGATGCGCGGCGGCGAGGTCACCACCTTCCTCGGCGGCGGCCACGGCCTGTCGATGCCGATGCTCGACCGGATCGGCGGCTGGCCGGAGGACTTCTTCTTCGCGCACGAGGAGACCGACCTGGCCTGGCGCGCCCTCGACGCGGGCTGGCGGATCCGGTACGCGCCCGAGCTGCTGCTCCAGCACCCGAAGACCAGCCCGGCCCGGCACGACGTCTACTACCGGATGACCGCCCGCAACCGCGTGTGGCTGGCGAAGCGGAACCTCCCGGCCCCGCTGGTCCCGCTCTACCTGGTGGTCTGGGTCCTCCTGACGGTCGCCCGCACCCGCTCGGTCCGCGGCCTGCGCTCCTGGTTCGCCGGTTTCGCGGAGGGCCTGAAGGCCCCGGCGGGTCCGCGCCGTCCGATGCGCTGGTCGACGGTGCTCCGCATGACGAAGCTGGGCCGCCCGCCGATCATCTGACACCGGCCGGTCATCTGGCCCCGGCCGATCATCTGGAACCGGCCGGTCCCCTGCCACCGTCCAGAGACCCGTCACCCTCCAGACGCCCACCACCGGCCGCCAGCTGACACCCCGTCATCCGGCCTCCGGCGTCAGGAACTTCTCCACCGCGTCCGCCCAGCCCTCCGGGTCCTCCCAGAACGGCAGGTGTCCGGTGGCGAGTTCGGCGGTCCCGGCTCCCGGGACCGCGGCGGCGAACTCCCGCTGGCGGGCGGGGGAGACGAGCGGGTCCTCGGCGGTGACGACGACGAGCACCGGCACCGCGAGCCGCCCCAGGTCCTCCCGTACGTCGATCCGCCCGGCCAGCTCCAGGTGGGCCGGGGTGCCGGCGGGCGGGGCGGGCGCGAACCCCAGCATGGCCCGCAGCCGGTCGGGGTCGGTCGCGTCCAGGAAGGTGCCGCCGAGCCCGTTCAGCGCCAGGTGCTCGGAGAGCAGCCGGTGCCGTCCGGTCCCGTGCAGCCCCCGCCACAGGGAGAGGGCCAGCCGCATCCGGTGGTCGGGGTACGCGAACGGCGCGGTCAGCACCAGGGCGGTGACCCGCTCCGGGTGCCGCACCGCGAGCCGTACGGCCAGCGGGGCGCCGAGCGAGTAGCCGCAGACGGCGAAGGTCCCGGCCCCGGCGGCGTCCGCGGCGGCCACGAAGCCGTCCACGACCTCGTCCGCCCCGATCCCGGTCCGGTCGGGCAACTGCCCCCGGACGTACCGGAACCGGTCCCCCAGGCGCCTCGTGAGCCCCCCGAAGTGCCCCTCGACGCTCCCCCCGGCCCCGTGCACCAGCAACAGCCCCGTCACGACAACCCCTCACCCGTACGCACGACTTGGCCCCGCCCCTGCCTATCACGGCGGGAGCGGGGCCGCGTCGTACGGGTCAGTCGGTGATCTCCACCTTCCCGTTCACCGGCGAGGACACGGACGGGGACACCGACGGGGACACCGACGGGTCGGCCGGGGCGGCGGGGGCGGCCTTGGCCGCGAACCCCTGGAGGAGGGAGGCCAGGTCGACTCCCGTGGTGGAGGAGAGGAGTTCGACGCCCTGGGCGACGTTGTCCGTCACGGTGCGGGTCAGCCGGCTCGCGCCGTCCGTGGAGATGACGGTCATCTTGTCGACGGCGGCCAGCGGCTCCGCGGCCTTGGCGACGACCTGCGGCAGGACCTCCACCAGCATCTGGAGCACGGCCGCGTCGCCGTACCGCTCGAACGCGTCGGCCCGCTTGTGCATGGCCTCCGCCTCGGCGGCGCCCTTCGCCGCGATGGCGCCGGCCTCCGCGTCGCCCTCCAGCCGGACGGCCTCCGCGATGGCCGCGCGGCGGGCCCGCTCGGCCTCGCCGCGCTTGGCGCCCTCGATGGCCTCGGCCTCCGCGAGGGCCTGGCGGCGCTGCTTCTCGCCCTCACCCGTGAGCCGGGCCCGCTCGGCCTCGGCCTCGGCGGCCGCGATGGACGCCGTCCGCTCGCCCTCGGCCTGCTTCACCCGGGCGGTGCGCTGGGCCTCCGCCTGCTGCTCGGCCTCGTACCGCTTGGCGTCGGCGGGCTTGCGGACCTGGGTGTCGAGCTGGCGGTCGGTGAGCGCGGCCTGCCGGGCGGCGACCTTCTCCTGCTCGGCGAGGATGTCCTGCTGGCGGGCGGCCTCGGCGAGCGGGCCCGCCGCGTTGGCCTGGGCGGCGGCCTCGTCGGTCTGCGCCTTGATCTCGGCCTGCTTCAGGTACAGCGTCCGCTGGGCGACCGCGATCTCCTCCTCGGCCTTCAGCCGGGCCTGCTCGGCCGCGCGCCGGGCCTCGGCCTCGGCGATGTCGGCCTCCTGCTTGGCGCGGGCGGCCTCGGGCCGGCCCAGGTCCTCCAGGTAGGAGCCCTCGGTGGTGATGTCCTGGATCTGGAAGGCGTCGAGGACCAGGCCCTGCCCGGAGAGGCTCGCCTCGGCCTCCTCGGCGACCTGCCCGGCGAAGGCGGCCCGGTCGCGGATGATGTCCTCGACGGACATCCGGCCGACGATGGACCGCAGCGCGCCGGACAGCACCTCCTGGGTGAAGCCGACGATGCCGTCCTGCTGCATCAGGAAGCGCTGGGCGGCGGCGCGGATGGAGTCCTCGGTGCCGCCGACCTTGACGATCGCGACGCCCTCCAGGTTGGCCTTCACGCCGCGCAGGGTGACGGCGCCGCGGACCGCGATCGGGATGTGCCGGCTGGAGAGGTCGAGGGTGAACTTCTGCTGCACGAACGGCACGACGAAGACGCCGCCGCCGACGACGACCTTCTGGCCGCTGTTGTCGGTGTAGACGCGGCCGGTCGCCGGATCGGTGGCCTTCTGGCCGCGCCGGCCGGTGATGATGAACGCCTCGCTCGGTCCCGCGACCTTGTAGCGGGTGACGACGGCGAGGGCGAGCAGGACGACGAGGACGACGATGCCCACCACAGCGGTGAGGACAGGGCTCATGACGAAACCCCCTTCGGTCGGTTTCAGCGAAAGGAACGGCGGCCGGCTGTCGACAGCCGGCGGGTGACGGGTACCGGGTACCGGGTACCGGGTACCGGGTCGACGGTCAGCGGTCGACGGGGCGCACGAGGACGGAGGTCGGTGAGAGCACCGACTCGACCCACACCTCGGTGCCGCGCGGGACGGCCCGGTCCGCCCGGGCCGCGTACTTCACGGGCTGGCCGGCCAGGTACAGCAGCACCTCGCCGTAGCCGTCCGCCGGTACGGCGGTGACCACCGATCCGGAGCTGCCGGCCAGGTCCTCGCCGCGCGGTGCGGGCGCGCTCGTGTCGTGCAGCAGGACCCGGCCGAACCGCCAGGTCACCCACCCGACGCCGATCCCCGCGACCGCGCCCGCACCGGTGGCGACCCCCGCCCCCGTGCCGGTCGTGCCGAGCACGAGCGCCCCCGTGAAGCCGAGTGCCGAGAGGAACCCGGCTATCACCGGCAGCGACAGGACCCCGTCCAGCCCCCCCAAGCCGTCGAGGAGTCCCTCCAGGACCCCGTCGAAGGCCAGGCTCAGGACGAGTAGCAGCAGACCGCCGATGCCGAGACCAAGAAACCAGACCATGTCCCCGCTCCTTCGGCCGCCGTGCCCTGTCCGCCGTCCAGAGGATCGTTTCATCGCGAGCGCGTCGCCCGCATTGCCGGTGACCGGCAATCTTTATGCGTTCTTGATGCCGTGTCCGTCGCCCGGGACGGGACTGCTCACAGCTCCTCGTCCGGCCAGCCGAGCAGCCGCGCCCCGATCGCGGCGGTCTGGAGGGTGTACCGCTGGGTCGGGTCGCCGGGGTCCGAGCCGGTGAGCCGGTGGATCCGGTCGAGCCGGTACGCGACGGCCCGCACGCTCAGCGCGAGCCGGCGGGCGGCCTCGGTGGTGACGCAGCCCGCGTCGAAGTAGGCGTGCAGGGTGTCGAGCAGGGGGCGGGCGCCGCCCCGGGCGTCGGCGAGCGGCCCCAGCACGGTCCCGACGAGGTCGGCCATGGCCTGCCGGTCCCGCCCGAGAACCGGGTAGACCAGCAGGTCGGCGGCGTACAGCACCGGCCCGTCGAGCCCGATGCGGCCGGCCAGGTCGAGCGCGCCGAGCGCCTCCTCGTACGAGTGGACGACCCCGCCGGCGCCCGGGTGCGCGCGCCCGATCGCGACGAGGCTGCCGTCGGCGGCGGCGTACGTCTGCTTGGCGAAGTGGGCGAGGACCTCGGGCTCGTCGGCCGGGGCGACGCAGATCAGCCGTCCGTCCTTGGTGGTGAGCAGGATCCGCCGGGTGCCGAAGCGGGCGAGCAGCGAGGACTCCACGCTCCGCGAGACCGGCGCCCCGTCCTCGAAGGGCTCGGGCGCCTGCGCCACGGCCACCGCGTGCGCGTGCGACAGCAGCAGCCCGAACCGCTCGGCCCGCTCCGCGAGGCGCCCCAGGTCGCTGCGCCCGTACAGCAGGTCGTCCACGAACTCCCGCCGCGCGGCCTCCTCCTGCCGCACCGCCAGCTTCTGCGCCCGCTCGTGCCCCTCGGCGAAGGCGTCGACGGCCTGCTCGACCGCGCCGAGCAGCAGATCGGGATCGGTCCCCCGGGGCAGCCCGCCCCGCACGGCCCGGGCGGCGGCCAGGTGGGCCCGCACCAGCGCCCGCAGCCCGATCCCCGCCTCGGCCGCCCGCTCCCCGCGCGCCCGCAGCCCCTCCAGCTCCTCGCGGCCCAGCCGCCGGCCGGTGGCACACACCCCGGCCAGGATCCCGGCGTACCCGTCGAGGTACGCCTCGTACTGTTCGGTCATGGTCGGCTCCGCCCCCGGCCTCCGGAAACGACTCAGGGCCCGACCCGCTTGCGCGGATCAGGCCCTGAACCTCTGGCTGTCGGGGTGGCGGGATTTGAACCCACGACCTCTTCGTCCCGAACGAAGCGCGCTGCCAAGCTGCGCTACACCCCGATGTCGCTGTTCTGTTCTTCACGTCGCGGCGACATCGATTACTTTAGCCCACCGGCGCCCAGAGACGAAATCCGGTTACGGCGCCCCGCCGGCGCCGGTCGGAAGCGGTCCGCCGCGACGAGGAGCAGGCCGAGGGCGCAGAAGGCGAGACCGAGGACGAGGGCGTTGAGCAGGACGTCGGCGTAGCCGTGGGCGGTGACGTCGACGAAGGGGTACGGGTAGCGGGCCCGGGCGCCGTCGGGGAGCAGCGCGCCGCGGACGAGGGCGAAGACCAGGTAGGAGCCGGGCGCGGCGAGCCACAGCACGGCGTGGCGGGGGCGGAGCGCGCCGGGCGGGGTGAGGAGCAGCCGGTCGAGGGCGACGCCGAGCGGGGTCACGGTGTGCAGGAGCTGGTTGGCGACGGCGCGGGCGCCGGTGAGGCGGGCGATGCCGGCGGCCTGGTTGAAGGGGCTCGACGGGTTGTCGAGCACCAGGTGGAAGACGAGCCCCACGATCGAGACGCAGAGCAGCGTCCCGCCGGTCCACACGGCCGGCGGTGGCGGGCGGCCGGTCCAGGCGCGGGCGGCGCCCAGGCCGAGGACGACGGCGACGGCGGTGTTGGACCAGATCGTGAAGAAGCTGAAGACGACCAGGGGGTTCCCGTGGGCGCACTCGATCGCGACGCCCGCCGCCGCTGCCAGGGCGATCAGACCGCGGACGGCGGCGGTGAAACGGTTCGGCATGGCGCTCACGGTACGAGGGCGGGCGCGTCCCCGCCCGGGGTTCAGGCGCGTGCCGTCAGGGTGAGCAGCGTCGCCTCGGGCGGGCAGGCGAAGCGGACCGGGGTGAAGCGGTTGGTGCCGCAGCCCGCGGAGACGTGCAGGTAGGAGGTGTGCCCGCCGGCGGTGTGGGTGGAGAGGCCCTTCACCCGGTCGGTGTCGAGGTCGCAGTTGGTGACGAGGGCGCCGTAGAAGGGGACGCACAGCTGCCCGCCGTGGGTGTGCCCGGCGAGGACCAGCTCGTAGCCGTCGGCGGTGAAGGCGTCGAGGGCGCGCAGGTACGGCGCGTGGACGATGCCCATCGAGAAGTCCGCCGAGGCGTCGGGGCCGCCCGCCACCCGCTCGTACCGGTCCCGCTTGATGTGCGGGTCGTCGAGGCCGGTGAAGGCCAGGTCGGCCTGGGGCAGCTTGAGCGCCCCGCGGGTGTTGGTGAGGTCCACCCAGCCGGCCGCGTCGAAGGCGTCCTTGATCCCCTCCCAGGGGTTGTGGACGGCGCCGACGACCGGCTTGTTGCCGTTCAGCCCGTGCCGGCCCTGGACCTTCTCCAGCAGGTAGCGCGCCGGGTTGCGGAAGCGGGGGCCGTAGTAGTCGTTGGAGCCGAAGACGTAGACACCGGGGAACTCCATCAGCGGGCCCAGCGCGTCCAGCAGCTCCGGCACGGCGTCGGTGTCGGAGAGGTTGTCGCCGGTGTTCACGACGAAGTCGGGGCGGAGACCGGCGAGCTTCTGCAGCCAGGCGCGCTTCTTGTCCTGGCCGCACACCATGTGGACGTCCGAGACCTGGAGGACCCGCAGGTCGTCCATGCCCGGTGGCAGGACGGGGACGGTGATCCGGCGGAGCCGGAAGGAGCGGGCTTCGAACCCCGCCGCGTAGACGAGTCCGGCCGCGGCCGTGGCCGCGACGCCTGCCGTGATCTTCAGGGGGATCCCGTACCGTGCGCGCATCCCCCCATCGTTCCAGACCCGCGGCGTGGAAATGGACGGGCGGGGTGCCGTGGGCACCTGCGACACTTGCTGCCATGACCACGCTCAAGGCACGACTGAAGGACGACCTCAACGCCGCGATCAAGGACCGCGACGAGCTGCGCTCGTCGACCCTGCGGCTGACCATCGCCGCGATCACCAAGGAGGAGGTCGCGGGCAAGACCAAGCGCGAGCTCTCCGAGGACGAGGTGCAGAAGGTGATCGCCAAGGAGGCGAAGAAGCGGCGCGAGGCCGCGGACGCCTTCGAGCAGGGCGGTCGCGCGGAGTCCGCCGAGCGCGAGCGGGCGGAGGGCGTCCTGCTCGACGCGTACCTGCCGAAGCAGCTATCCGACGAGGAGCTGGACGGCATCGTCGCCGCCGCCGTCGAGGAGGCGAGGGCCGCCGGCGCCGAGGGGCCGCGCGCCATGGGCGCCGTCATGAAGATCGTGAACCCGAAGGTGGCGGGCCAGGCCGAGGGCGGCCGCGTCGCCGCCTCGGTGAAGAAGCTCCTCGCGGGCTGAGGCCGCTTCCGGCCCACTGGTTCGGCTCCCGGCTCCCAGCCGCGGCCCACGGCTGCGGCTCCGGCCCACTGATCCGGGGCTGCGGCTCCCAGCCGCGGCCCCGGATCACGGCCCCGGATCACGGCCCCGGATCACGGCCCCGGATCACGAGAAGGGCGCCCCACCGGATCTCTCCGGTGGGGCGCCCTTCTCGTGTCCTAGCGGTTGCCGCGGCCGTGGCCGCCCCGGCCCGTGTCCCCGCCCGTCAGGTCGGGGAGCGTGATGTCGGGGAAGGGGACGACCGGCTTGTCGGCCGGCTTGTCGTCCTCCCGGTCGGCGGGCTTGTCGTCCTCCGGCTTCTTCTTCTCCTTCGGCTTCTCGGCCCGCGGGACCTTGATGTCCACGAAGGACGGGGCCTCGTCACCGAGCGCGCCGGTCATGGCGATCCGCCAGATCGGGCCCGGGAGGCAGCCGCCGCAGACCTTCTCGTAGTACTCGCCGCCGATGGTGAGGTCGAACATCTCGTCGCGCTTGCCGACGTCGTCACCGACCCAGACGGCGGTGGACAGGTCCGGGGTGTAGCCGACGAACCAGGCGTCCTTGCGGCCCTCGGTGGTACCGGTCTTGCCCGCGTTGTCCCGGTCGCTCAGGCCCGCCCGGGTACCGGTGCCGTCCTCGACGACGCCCTTCAGCATCTGGTTGATCGTGTCGGCGGTGCGGTCGGACATCGCCCGCGTGCACTTGGTCTGCGGCACGTTCAGCTTGTCGCCGTTGGCGGCCTTGATGGAGTCGATGACCACCGGGACGCAGTAGATGCCGCGGTTGGCGAAGGTCGCGTAGACGTTGGCCATGTCGAGCGGCGTGCTCTCCAGGGAGCCGAGGGTCGCGGACGGGCTCTGCTTGATCGGCTTGCCCAGCTCGCGCTCGTAACCGACCTTCTTCGCCATGGTCAGCGTCTCGCAGAGGCCGGCCATCTGCTCCAGCTTGGCGAAGTAGGTGTTGATCGACTTCCCGAGGGCGCTCGTCATGTCGTACGCCCCCTTCTCCGTCTTGAGCTCGTTCTGCACGGACCAGTCCGCGTAGCCGGACGGCTTGCCGTCGCAGCGCGTGTAGTCGCTCTCCTTCATCGTGATCTTCCACGGCGTGTCGAAGCTCTGGGCGGGGCTCAGCCCCTTCTCCAGGGCCGCGGCCGCGGTGATCGGCTTGAAGGTCGAGCCGACCGGGAAGCCGTACGTGGTGCCGCCCATCTTGCTGCCGACGGCGAGGTTGAGCGTGGTCTGGTGCTGCTTCTGGTCCAGGCCGTAGGGGCGGGACTGGCTCATCGACAGGATCTTGCCGGTGCCGGGCTGCACCTGCACGACGGCGGTCGCGACCCCGTCGTCCTTGTTCACCTTGGCCACCGCGGCCTCGTTCGCCGCCGCCTGCGCCTTCGGGTCGAGCGTGGTCCGGACGGTCAGACCGCCCAGGTTCCACAGCTTCTGGCGGTCCTCCGCGGTCTTGCCGAAGACCGGGTCGCTGAGGATCGTCTTGCGGACGTAGTCGCAGAAGAAGCCGGCGCCGTCCACGGCGGTGATGCAGCCGTTCCTCGGCGTCTTCACCTTCAGCTTGATCGGCGCGGCCTTGGCCTTCTCGAACTCGGCCTGGCTGATGTCGCCGACGTCCGCCATCCGCTGGAGGACGATGTTGCGCCGCTTGGTCGCTTCCTGGAGGTCGTTGATGGGGTCGAAGCGGCTCGGCGACTGCACCAGGCCGGCCATCATCGCGGACTCGCCCAGGGTCAGCTTGGCCGCGGGCTTGGAGAAGTAGCGCTGCGAGGCGGCCTCGATGCCGTACGCCTGCTGCCCGAAGAACGTGATGTTGAGGTAGTTCTCCAGGATCTTCTTCTTGCCCAGCTCCTCCTCGACCTGGATCGCGTACTTCAGCTCGCGGACCTTGCGGCCGATCGTCTGCTGGGTGGCCTGCGCGACCTTCTCCGGGTCGTCACCGGCCTCCTCGACGAAGACGTTCTTCACGTACTGCTGGGTGAGCGTGGAGGCGCCTTCGGAGACCCCGCCCGACTGCGCGTTCTTGTTGATCGCGCGCAGCACGCCCTTGAGGTCGATCGCCCCGTGCTCGTAGAAGCGCGCGTCCTCGATCGCGACGATCGCCTTCTGCATGTAGGGGGAGATCTTCTCCAGCGGCACCACCTTGCGGTCCCGGGAGTAGACGGTGGCGATCAGCCCGCCCTTGGAGTCCAGGATCGTGGTGCGCTGACTGAGCGGCGGGGTCTTCAGGTTGGAGGGGATCTCGTCGAACCCCTCGACCGTCCCCTTCGCCGCCAGACCCAGTGCGCCGGCCGCGGGCAGGGCGATGCCCGCCAGCACGGCTCCGGAGAGCACACTGACACCGAGGAACTTGGCGGCCTGCTGGGTCCCGGTCAGACCACCGCCCGAGCGCTTCTTTGCCATGGGGGCAGCCTACGTTCTCAATCGCCGGACACACGTATATGCCTTGGCCTAAGCTGCTCCCAACTGTCACAGGAGTGCGGTCCGGCATCAACCCCCGTGCGTGACATTCGCCTGATTTCCGGCACGAGTTCCCGCGTCCCCGAATGCGCGGGAATCGTCTGTCCGATTCCGGCGCGTGTGTCGGGAAGTGCCCTATAACACACGCATGTCCTTCGCTCACTCCCCTGGGTGATCTGACGCGTACGCATAGTCCGTTCGGGCCATTCAAGATTGGGCCCGAAGGGGGTGTTGCGCTGTCCCTGCCTTCCGTAACGTCCCAACTGGCAGCGGTGAATATGCCGCTGCCGCCGTGGGGGAGCCTCGATTCGGGAGAGGACGGCGCCGGTATGGGCTGGGTAGCTGACTGGAGTGCGCAGGCGGCCTGCCGCACTACCGATCCGGATGAACTTTTCGTGCAGGGAGCGGCACAGAACAGGGCGAAGGCGGTGTGCACCGGCTGCCCGGTACGCACCGAGTGCCTCGCCGACGCCCTGGACAACCGCGTGGAGTTCGGTGTGTGGGGCGGCATGACGGAGCGCGAGCGCCGCGCCCTGCTGCGCCGGCGCCCCACGGTCACCTCGTGGCGGCGGCTCCTGGAGACCGCCCGCACCGAGTACGAGCGCGGCGCGGGCCTGCTGCCCGTGGCCATGGAGGACGACGCCACGTACGCGGAGTACGCCGCGGTCGGCTAGGCCCCGCCCAGCCGGTCGCCCCACCCACGAGGCGGGATCCCGTGCGGTGAGGCCCCCGCGCCGTGAGACTCCGGCGTGAGGAGGCCCGCGTGACGTGAGGCTCCCGCGTGACGTGAGGCCCGCGCGTGATGAGGCCCGCGTGACGTGAGGCCCCTGTGTCGCGGGTGCCCGTGTGCCGTGAGCTCCCCGTGCGGTGAGGCCCCTGTGCTGCGGGGTGCCCGTGCTGCGGGGTGCCCGTGCGGTGGGGCTTCCGTGTCGTGAGGCTCGCCGTGTGAGGTCCCGTCAGGGCCGGTCGCGCGGGGAGGAGAGGCGCTCACCGATGGCCCGCAGCCCGGCGAGGTCGTGCACATCGCCGGGCAGGGCGGCCACCTCGGTCACCGCCACCTCGGGGTGGAGGGCCGTGAAGCGGTCCCGCGTGCGCTGCTCGCGCGCGAGCACCCGCATCCGCTCGGCGTGCAGCCGGAGCAGACCCGCGGTGAGCCCCGCGAGATCCGGATCGGTGCCGTGGTCGGTGCTGCTGTGCTCTTCGGCCGCGTCGGCCGTGGGGGCGGCCTCGGGTGCGACGGAAGGACGTGCGGCGGAAGGGGGCGTGGCGGAAGGACGTGCGGAGGAGTCGGCGGCGGTGGCGGGGTGCGACGGCTCGGACGACGTGGCCGGGACGCCACGCAGTCCAGTCTTCCCGGGCCCCTGATCCACAATGCGGCCCTCGTCAAGATTTTCCGCGGCCGCCCGCGCCCGCTCGGCCGACAGCCGGGCCGCACCGCTGCCATGGACCCGGTTGAGGACGAGACCGGCCAGCGGCATGCCCTCCGAGGCCAGCCGCTCCACGAAGTACGCCGCCTCCCGCAGCGCGTCCCGCTCCGGAGCCGCGACCACCAGGAAGGCCGTGCCCGGCGCCTGGAGCAGCCGGTACGTGGCGTCCGCCCGCGTCCGGAAGCCGCCGAACATCGTGTCCATCGCGGCGACGAAGGTCTGCACGTCCCCCAGGAACTGACCGCCGAGCAGCTTCCCCAGCGTCCCCGACATCATCGACATGCCGACGTTGAGGAACTTCATCCCGGCCCGGCCGCCCACCTTCGCCGGCGCCATCAGCAGCTTGATGAACTTCCCGTCCAGGAAGGACCCCAGCCGCTTCGGCGCGTCCAGGAAGTCCAGGGCCGACCGGGACGGCGGGGTGTCGACGATGATCAGGTCCCACTCGTCCCGGGCCCGGAGCTGGCCCAGCTTCTCCATCGCCATGTACTCCTGCGTACCGGCGAATCCGGCCGACAGGGACTGGTAGAAGGGGTTCTCCAGGATCGCCCGCGCCCGCGCGGGATCCGCGTGCGCCTCGACGATCTCGTCGAAGGTCCGCTTCATGTCCAGCATCATGGCGTGCAGTTCGCCGCCGTCCGACCCCTTGATGCCGTCGACCTTGCGCGGGGTGTTGTCGAGCGCGTCGATGCCCATCGACTGGGCCAGCCGGCGGGCCGGGTCGATGGTGAGGACCACCACCCGCCGGCCCCGCTCCGCCGCCCGCACGCCCAGCGCCGCCGCCGTGGTCGTCTTGCCGACGCCGCCCGATCCGCAGCAGACGATGATCCGGGTGCCCCGGTCGTCGAGGATCGGATCGATCTCCAGGACGGGCACGGCGTCGAGCCCGCCCCCGGCGGCGGCCGCGGCCTTCCCCGCCCCGGAATCCTTCTCCGCCCCGGTCCTCTTCTCCGGCATGGGGGTCCTCTCCGGATGGGGGGTCCTCTCCGTCACGCCGCACCCACCCCTTGCCTCCGCAGTTCCTTCGCCAGGCGGTAGAGGCCCGCGATGTCCGCCCCGTCGCCCAGGTACGGCAGCTCGTACGCGGGCAGGCCGATGCCGTCCAGGACCGCCCGCTGCTCCCGCTCCAGCTCCACCCGGCGGGCGTGCTCGGCCGCCTGGTCGAGCAGCGGCTCCACCAGCGCGGCGCCGCCCGCCACCCCGGCCGACACCAGCGTCCGCGCGACCGCCTCGCGGTGGTCGCCGGAGACGGCCCGCACCGCCGCCTCGTCCAGCACCTGCGGGCGGACCATGTTCACCACCACCCGGCCCACCGGCAGCCCCGCCGCGCGCAGTTCGGCGACGCCGTCCGCCGTCTCCTGGACCGGCATCTCCTCCAGGAGGGTCACCAGGTGCACCGCCGTGTCGGGGGACTTGAGGACCTTCATCACGGCCTGCGCCTGGTTGTGTATCGGGCCGATCCTGGCCAGCCCGGCCACCTCGTCGTTCACGTTCAGGAAGCGGGTGATGCGGCCGGTCGGCGGCGCGTCCATCACCACGTGGTCGTAGACCGGGCGGCCGTCCCGCTCCCGCCGGCGGACCGCCTCGCACGCCTTCCCGGTGAGCAGGACGTCCCGCACCCCCGGGGCTATCGTCGTCGCGAAGTCGATCGCCCCGAGCTTCTTCAGGGCCCGGCCCGCGCCGCCCAGTTTGTAGAACATCTGGAGGTAGTCGAGGAGGGCGCGCTCGGCGTCGATCGCCAGCGCGTACACCTCGCCGCCGCCCGGAGCCACGGCGATCTTGCGCTCCTCGTAGGGAAGCGCCT
This sequence comes from Streptomyces sp. NPDC014656, assembly GCF_043084305.1. NCBI lineage: Bacteria > Bacillati > Actinomycetota > Actinomycetes > Kitasatosporales > Streptomycetaceae > Streptomyces > Streptomyces sp. NPDC014656. The sequence goes on along the minus strand of NZ_JBIBZN010000014.1, from coordinate 151,827 downwards.
CCGTCTCGAAGAGCTGTGCGATGCCCTGTCTGCCTTCGACCTCGACGAGGAGCGTGCGCTTCCCCTCCGTCGCGAGGGCGAGGGCGAGGGCGGCGGCGACCGTCGTCTTACCGGTACCGCCCTTGCCGCTGACGACCTGGAGCCTGCTCACGTTGTCGAGCCTAACCACTGGCGGGCCCGCCCAATCAGCGGACCGCCCCGGAGAAGCCCCCGAGCCCGGGCCCTAGGGGGAGCCTCGGCGGAGCACCCCGCCGCAGCGGCTACAGTCGGGCCCATGACCAAGTGGGAGTACGTCACGGTGCCGCTTCTGGTGCACGCGACCAAGCAGATTCTCGACAACTGGGGCCAGGACGGCTGGGAGCTCGTCCAGGTCGTGCCCGGGCCCAACCCGGAGCAGCTCGTGGCCTACATGAAGCGGCCGCAGTCGTGAGCGGGGCCGTCGAGGCGCGGATCGCCGAGCTGGGCCTGAAGCTGCCCCAGGTCGTCCCCCCGCTCGCCGCCTACCAGCCGGCCGTGCAGTCCGGCGTGTACGTCTACACCTCGGGCCAGCTCCCGATGGTGGAGGGCAAGCTTCCGGTGACCGGCAAGGTCGGCGCCGAGGTGACCGCCGAGGAGGCCAAGGCCCTCGCCGCCACCTGCGCGCTGAACGCGCTCGCGGCCGTGAAGTCGGTCGCCGGTGACCTCGACCGGATCAAGCGGGTCGTGAAGGTCGTCGGCTTCGTCGCCTCCGCCGCGGACTTCACCGGCCAGCCCGGCGTCGTCAACGGCGCCAGCGAGCTGCTCGGCGAGATCCTCGGCGACAAGGGCGTGCACGCCCGCAGCGCCGTCGGCGTCGCCGTCCTGCCGCTCGACGCCCCCGTCGAGGTCGAGGTCCAGGTCGAGCTGACCGAGGTCTGACCGGCGTCTGACCGAGCCCCGGCGGAGGTCCGTCCGGGGCCTCGCGGCAGCCCCGTACACAGAGCCGGCCGTCCCTTCCCGGGGCGGCCGGCTCTCGTGCATTCCGTTCGTTGCGCATAGCATCCGCCCATGTCGAATGGTCAGTGGTACCCGCCGGAATGGCCCGACCGCATCCGCGCCCTCGCCGCCGGTGAACTGGTGCCGGTGACGCCCCGGCGCGCCGCCACGGTGCTCCTGCTGCGGGACGCCGGCGCGGGCCCCGAGGTCCACATGCTGCGCCGCCGCACCTCCATGGCCTTCGCCGGCGGCGCGTACGCCTACCCCGGCGGCGGGGTCGACCCGCGCGACGAGCAGCCGGTGCGCTGGGCCGGGCCCGCGCTGGAGGAGTGGGCGGAGCGGCTCGGCCTCGACGAGCCCGCGCAGGCCCAGGCCGTGGTCTGCGCCGCCGTCCGCGAGACCTTCGAGGAGGCGGGCGTGCTGCTCGCCGGCGAGACCGCGGACACCGTCGTCGGCGACACCACCGGCGAGGACTGGGAGCGTGACCGGCGGGCGCTGGTCGCCCGCGAACTGTCCTTCGCCGACTTCCTCGACCGGCGCGGCCTCGCGCTCCGCTCCGACCTGCTCGGCGCGTGGGCCCGCTGGATCACCCCCGAGTTCGAGCAGCGCCGCTACGACACCTGGTTCTTCGTGGCCGTCCTGCCGGCCGGGCAGCGCACCCGGGACGTCTCCGGGGAGGCCGACCGCACCGTGTGGATCCGCCCGGCCGACGCGGCGGACGGCTATGACCGGGGCGAGCTGACCATGATGCCGCCGACCATCGCGACCCTGAGGTCCCTCCAGCCCTGCGCCACGGCCGCGGAGGCGCTCACGGCGGCCGGGAAGCAGTCCATGACGCCGGTCCTCGCCCACGCGCGCGTGGAGGGCGGCCAGGTGGTGCTCACCTGGCCCGGCCACGAGGAGTTCACCAAGCGGGTCGGGGGAGGCGCCGCGTGACCGACGCCGCCGCCCTGCCGGGCCAGCCCCGGGGGCTCGTCACCTCCGGGCCCGCGACCGAGCGGGCCGTGAACGTGCTCGCGCCCAACCCGTCCGCGATGACCCTGGACGGCACCAACACCTGGCTCCTCTCCGAGCCCGGCTCCGGACTGGCCGTCGCCGTCGACCCGGGGCCGCTCGACGAGGGCCACCTCCGGCACGTGATCGACACCGCCGAGAAGCTGGGCAAGCGGATCGCGCTCACCCTGCTGACGCACGGTCACCCGGACCACGCCGAGGGCGCGGGCCGCTTCGCCGAGCTGACCGGCACGTCCGTCCGCGCGCTCGACCCGGCGCTCCGCCTCGGCGACGAGGGCCTGGGGGAGGGCGACGTGGTCACCGTCGGCGGCCTGGAGCTGCGGGTGGTGCCGACGCCCGGCCACACCTCCGACTCGCTCTCCTTCCACCTGCCGGCCGACCGCGCGGTGCTCACCGGCGACACGATCCTGGGGCGCGGCACGACGATGGTGGCGCACCCGGACGGGCGCCTCGGCGACTACCTGGACTCGCTGCGGCGGCTGCGCTCGCTGACCGTCGACGACGGCGTCCACACGGTCCTGCCGGGCCACGGGCCGGTCCTGGAGGACGCCCAGGGGGCCGTGGACTTCTACCTGGCGCACCGGGCGGGCCGGCTGGCGCAGGTGGAGGCCGCGGTGGAGCTCGGGCACCGGACGGCGCCGGAGGTCGTGGCGCACGTGTACGCGGACGTGCACCGCTCGCTGTGGCCCGCGGCGGAACTGTCCGTACGGGCACAGCTGGAGTACCTCCGGGAGCGCGGCGCGATCTGACCCGGCGCCCCGGGGAACCCGACCGGTACCCCGGGAACCCTCCGGCTCCCCCGAGTGTCTTACGCTCCGCTTACATCAGGCCGCAGCTCTCGGGGGGAATGCCCATGTTCGTCATAGCCATCCTGTTGGTCATCGTCGCGGTGGTGCTCTGGTTCGTCGGCCGGTCGCAGGACTCGACCGGCTGGAAGCTGGGAGCCGCCGGCGCGCTCGTCGCCGGTGTCTTCTCGGTGATCGTGAGCATGACGTACGTGATCAGCGCGTACGAGGTCGGCGTGCCGGTCGCCTTCGGCAAGGTCGGGTCGCCGATGACCTCCGGCATGCACGTGAAGTCGCCGTTCACCGACGTCACCACCTTCTCCACCCGCCCGGTCGACCTCAACCTCTCCGACAAGGACGTGGTCGAGGTCCGCTCCTCGCAGGGCGGCGTCATGTACGCCGAGGTCACGGTGAAGTGGGCCGTGGTCCCGGCCAAGGCCGTCGAGCTGTACAAGCTCGCGGGCAGCGAGGACGCCATCCAGCAGCGGCTGGTCTACCCGGACAGCCGCGAGATCGTCCGGAACGTCTTCGCCCGCTACAGCAGCGAGCAGGGGTACGCCTCCGACCGCGAGAAGATCAACGCCGAGATCGCCAAGCTCATCACGGAGCGCCTTGAGCCGCGCGGCATCGTCGTCACCACGGTCAACCTGCGGAACGTGAAGCCCTCGGACGCGCTCCAGGGCCAGATCGACCGCAAGATCCAGCAGCAGCAGGCCACCGAGCGCGCCCTGGAGGCGGCCCGTACGGCCAAGGCGGAGTCGGACCGGCGCCGCATCGAGGCGGAGGGCATCGCCCGCGCCAACAAGATCCTCAACGACTCGCTGACCGACAAGGTCCTCGCGAACCAGTGCATCGACGCCTTCAAGGAGGCCGCGGCCAAGAACCCGGTCTACGCGGTGCCCTGCGGGAACGGCGCCGGTTCGGCCCCGGTGATCGTGGACGGCTCGAAGCGCTGAGCCGTACGGAAGGGGGCCGCCCGGTTCGACCGGGCGGCCCCCTTCTCCGTGCGTACGCGCGCGTGGTTACCGCGAGCGCTTCGCGAGGCGCTCCACGTCCAGCAGGATCACGGCGCGGGCCTCCAGGCGCAGCCAGCCGCGCTGGGCGAAGTCGGCGAGCGCCTTGTTCACGGTCTCGCGGGAGGCGCCGACGAGCTGGGCCAGCTCCTCCTGGGTGAGGTCGTGGACGACGTGGATGCCCTCCTCCGACTGCACGCCGAAGCGGCGCGACAGGTCGAGGAGCGCGCGGGCGACCCGGCCCGGCACGTCGGAGAAGACCAGGTCGGACATCTGGTCGTTGGTCTTGCGCAGCCGGCGGGCGACGGCCCGCAGCAGGGCGCCGGCGACCTCGGGCCGGGCGTTCAGCCAGGGCTGGAGGTCGCCGTGGCCGAGGCCGAGCAGCTTGACCTCGGTCAGCGCCGTCGCGGTCGCGGTGCGCGGGCCCGGGTCGAAGAGGGACAGCTCGCCGATGAGCTCGCCGGGGCCGAGGACCGCCAGCATGTTCTCGCGGCCGTCGGGGGAGGTGCGGTGCAGCTTCACCTTGCCCTCGGTGACCACGTACAGGCGGTCACCGGGGTCGCCCTCGTGGAAGAGCGCGTCGCCACGGGCGAGCGTCACCTCACTCATCGAGGCGCGCAGCTCGGCGGCCTGCTCGTCATCGAGCGCCGCGAAGAGCGGGGCGCGCCGCAGAACGTCGTCCACGAGTTCACTCCTACTGTCGACCTGCTCACGGGAACCTGGCTCCCATGATGCCGGACGTGCCAAACAGTGCGATCAATCACAACAAGTTTGACGCACCGGACGCCATTGCCGAACGTCAGGGGCCCGATCGGGGGCCGATCGGTGCCGAGCGGGGCGGATGTCGGCCCCGGCCCCTAGGCTGGCCGGGTGTCCAACTCACCGGTGAGAACGCAGGCCAAGGGGGCTGGGAGAGTGCCGGCCGAAGGTAATTCCGCTGTGGGCGAACACGGCGTGTCGAAGCGGTCGAACGGGACGAATCGGACTGATTCCCCGCGTGCGAACGGCCCTTCGAAGCCGGCGCCCGCGAACCCGGCGACCCCGAAGAAGACCGCCCCGAAGCCCGCCGCTTCGAAGCCCGCGGCGAAGAAGACCGCCGCGAAGAAGGCCGCAGCCAAGAAGGCCGCAGCCGAGAAGCCCGCGGTGAAGAAGCCTGCGGCGAAGAAGGCCGCAGCCAAGAAGCCCGCGGCGAAGAAGGCCGCAGCCAAGAAGCCCGTGGCCAAAACGGCCGTCGCCGGTGGCAGGCCGGAGTCGCGGCTCGGGATGGTGCGGCGGGCGCGGAGGATCAACCGGGAGCTCGCGGAGGTGTACCCGTACGCCCATCCCGAGCTCGACTTCCGCAACCCCTTCGAGCTGCTGGTCGCCACGGTCCTCTCCGCGCAGACCACCGACCTGCGGGTGAACCAGACGACCCCCGCGCTCTTCGCCCGGTACCCGACCCCCGAGGACCTGGCCGCGGCCGTCCCCGAGGAGGTCGAGGAGCTGATCCGCCCGACCGGCTTCTTCCGCGCCAAGACCAGGTCGATCATGGGCCTGGCCGCCGCCCTCCGGGACGAGCACGACGGCGAGGTCCCCGGCCGCTTGGAGGACCTGGTCAAGCTGCCCGGCGTCGGCCGCAAGACCGCCTTCGTCGTCCTCGGCAACGCCTTCGGCGTCCCCGGGATCACCGTCGACACCCACTTCATGCGCCTCGCCCGCCGCTTCGGGTGGACCGGTTCCGACGACCCGGTCAGGATCGAGGCCGAGATCGCGGAGATCTTCCCGAAGAGCGACTGGACGATGCTCTCGCACCGGGTGATCTTCCACGGCCGCCGGATCTGCCACGCCCGCAAGCCCGCCTGCGGCGCCTGCCCGATCACCCACCTCTGCCCCTCCTACGGCGAGGGCGAGACCGACCCGGAGAAGGCGGCGAAGCTGCTCAAGTACGAGAAGGGCGGCTTCCCCGGCCAGCGGCTCAACCCGCCCGCCGACTACCCCGGCCGTCCGGCACCGCCCGCGCCCGGCGTGGCCCCGGGGGCCGCACAGCGCCCCTCCGGAGCGGAGTGAGCACGGCACGCCCATCCGGGAACGAAGGGACACGACGACGGCGTTGGACGACACGGGGGTGCCCATGACACGCACGGACGAAGAGATCTACGGCCCCGGCACCGGCGGCCTGCTGGACCGGGACGGCCTGCCCGACTGGCTCGTGCCGGTCGACCGCGCCGCGCGCACCGTCGCGCCCGAACAGCTGAGCCGCTTCCTGCCGCCCGCCGGCGGAGCGGGACGGCAGTCCGCCGTGCTCGTCCTCTTCGGCGAGGGCGAGCGCGGGCCCGAGCTGCTGCTCATGGAGCGGGCCGGCAGCCTCCGCTCGCACGCCGGACAGCCCTCCTTCCCCGGCGGCGCCCTCGACCCCGAGGACGGCGACCCGGCCGACGGCGGACTGCTGCGCGCCGCCCTGCGCGAGGCCGAGGAGGAGACCGGCCTCGACCCGGCCGGCGTCCAGCTCTTCGGCGTGCTGCCCCGGCTCTACATCCCGGTCAGCGGCTTCGTCGTCACGCCCGTGCTCGGCTGGTGGCGCGCGCCGAGCCCCGTCGGCGCCGTCGACCCCGCCGAGACCGCCCGGGTCTTCACGGTGCCCGTGGCGGATCTCACGGACCCGGCCAACCGCGCCACCGCCGTCCACCCGGCCGGCCACGCGGGCCCCGCCTTCCTCGTCGAGTCCGCTCTGGTCTGGGGTTTCACCGCCGGAGTGATCGACCGGCTCCTGCACTTCGCGGGCTGGGAGCGTCCCTGGGACACCTCGCGGAAGGTCCCGCTCGACTGGCGGTCATGACAGGCTGACCCCCCGGGCGACCGGAGACGAAACGGCGACCGGAAGAACGAACCTGCGAGGCTGAGGACCGTGAACGTGCTGGACATCCTGCTGCTGCTCGCGGCCGTGTGGTTCGCGATCATCGGCTACCGCCAGGGCTTCGTGGTCGGCATCCTCTCCGTGACCGGCTTCCTCGGCGGCGGGTTCGTCGCCATGTGGCTGCTGCCGATCCTGTGGGACCAGCTCACCGACAAGAGCGAGGTCTCCACCTCGGTCACCGTGATCTTCGTGATGGGGGTCATCGTCTCCGCCTCCGTCGGCCAGGCGCTCACCACCCACCTCGGCAACAAGCTCCGCCGCCACATCACCTGGTCCCCGGCCCGCGCCCTCGACGCCACCGGCGGCGCGCTGGTCAACGTGGTCGCCATGCTGCTCGTCGCCTGGCTGATCGGCCTGGCGCTGGGCAGCACCTCGATGCCCACCCTGGCCAGGGAGGTCCGCGACTCCAAGGTGCTCCAGGGGCTCAACGAGGCGATGCCCGACCCGGCGGACGAGTGGTTCGCCGACTTCACCAACACCCTCGCCCGCAGCGGCTTCCCGCAGGTCTTCAGCCCCTACGCCAACGAGCCCATCACCGAGGTGCTCCCCCCGGACCCGGCGCTCGCCGGCAGCCCCGTCGCCACCCTCGCCCAGCGCTCCATCGTCAAGGTGGTCGGCACCGCCCCGAGTTGCGGCAAGGTCCTGGAGGGCACCGGCTTCGTCTTCTCCGACCGCCGGGTGATGACCAACGCGCACGTGGTCGGCGGCGTCGACGAGCCCACCGTGCAGATCGGCGGCGAGGGCCGGATGTACGACGCCAAGGTGGTGCTCTACGACTGGCACCGGGACATCGCCGTCCTCGACGTGCCGGACCTGAAGGCCACCCCGCTGCGCTTCACCGAACGGGAGGCGCACAGCGGCGACGACGCCATCGTCGCCGGCTTCCCCGAGAACGGCTCGTACGACGTCCGCTCCGCCCGCGTCCGCGGCCGGATCAGCGCCGTCGGCCCCGACCTCTACCGCCGGGGCGAGGTGCGCAGGGAGGTCTACTCGCTGTACACGACGGTCCGTCAGGGGAACTCCGGCGGCCCGCTGCTCACCGAGGACGGCACGGTCTCGGGCGTGATCTTCGCCCGCTCCCGCGACGACGCCAACACCGGATACGCGCTGACGGTCAAGGAGATCCGCGACGACATCGAGCGCGGCCGCACCGCCAACCAGCAGGTGGACACCGACAACTGCGCCCTCTGATGCCCCCTACGCGGTGTCGCGCGGGTGGCGGAGCCGGGCCGACACCCAGCGGGCCCGCCGCCTGAGGATGCGTGAGATCCCGACCTGCCCGCCGGGAGCGCGGCCCTGGTCCGGCGGTCCTCCCCGCTCACGGGAGCCCGGCCCGGAGGCGGAGCGGCGGTCGCGTGCCGTGTCACCGTAGTCGTGCGTCCAGCCCATACCGGGACGTGTGCCCGGGGTCCGGGGCCCGTAACCGCTCCGGGGCCCGCCAATTGGAGTATGCGCCGGGCACATGGCCGTTCGTCGCACGCCCGTGCGGGCGCGGTCGCGCCCCGTGCTCAGCGGTCGGGCTCGGGGTCCTTCAGCCAGTTGACGAGCTCCGTCGTGAAGGCGGCCGGGTCCTCCTCGTGCGGGAAGTGCCCCAGGCCGTCGAAGAGCCGCCAGCGGTACGGCGCCTCCACGTACTCGCCCGAACCGGCCGCGCTGCGGGTCCGCATCACCGGGTCCAGCGAGCCGTGCAGGTGCAGCGTCGGCACCCGGACCGGCCGCTTCATGCGCCGGTTGAACTGGATGCCGTCGGGGCGGGCCAGCGAGCGGACCAGCCAGCGGTACGGCTCGATCGAGCAGTGCGCCGTGGACGGCACGAGCATCGCCCGCCGGTACGCGTCGACCTCCTCGTCCTCCACCGGGCGCGGGCCCGACCACTCCCGGATCAGACGCCCCACCAGCTCGGCGTCGTCCGCCACCAGCTGACGCTCCGGCAGCCACGGCCGCTGGAAGCCCCAGACGTGCGAACCGGCACGGGACTGGGAGAAGTCGGAGAGCATCGCCGAGCGCCAGCGGCGGGGGTGCGGCATCGAGGACACCACGAGCCGGCGGACCAGCTTGGGCCGCATGACGGCGGCCGTCCAGGCGAGGTAGCCGCCCAGGTCGTGGCCGACGAGCGCGGCGTCCGGCTCGCCCAGCGAGCGGACCACGCCGGTGATGTCGAGGGCCAGGTTGGCGGGGTCGTAGCCCCGGGGGGTGCGGTCGCTGCCGCCGACCCCGCGCAGGTCCATCGCGACCGCCCGGAAGCCGGCCTCGGCGAGCGCCGGCAGCTGGTGGCGCCAGGTCCACCAGAACTGCGGGAAGCCGTGCAGCAGCAGCACCAGGGGGCCGTCGCCCATCTCGGCGATGTGGAAGCGGGCGCCGTTGGCCGCGACGTCACGGTGGGTCCACGGACCGTCGAGGCGTACGGGCCCGCCGCCGGGGGCGCTGCTGTCGGGGAGGGTCATACGGACGAGCGTGCCACAGACTGGGCCTTGGCCATCGTCACCTCGGCGGCCGGGACGCCCTCCGGACGGGGGTGCGGCTTCACGTTCTGCATGATCGCGGCGGTCTGCTTGGCGGAGGCGATGGACTTCTCCGGCGGCTTGACCTTCTTGAACTGCGACCAGCCGATCAGCCCGAGCAGGGCGGCGACGATCACGTTGAAGGCGAAGGACAGCAGGAAGCACCAGACGAGGTTCCAGCCGCCGTTGCCGTTGTGCCCGCCGGTCCAGGTGTTGATGGCGTAGGCGAGCGCGAAGCTCAGCATCGGCAGCGAGAACAGCAGCACGACCACCGCGCCGATGCCGAGGACGGCGCCGATGCCACCGCGCTTCACGTCCTGTCGGAGCTCGGCCTTGGCCAGGGCGATCTCGTCGTGCACCAGTGCGGACATCTCGGCGGTCGCCGAGGCGACCAGCTGGCCGAGGCTGCGCTCGGTTCCGTCGAACGGGTCGCTCATCGCTCTCCCTCTCCTTTTGTACGGTCCGAGTCTCTTGTACGGTCCGCCTCAGATCATGCCGGACGGTCGGCCCCGTCGCGCGGTGCCCCCGCCAGTCGGGCGCGCTCGCGGTGCTCCGCGGCCTTCCGCTCCAGGATCTCCGCCATCCGGAGGTGGTACGCCTCGGTGCCCTCCTCGTACACGTCCGGGATGCCGTCCTCGTCGTCGTCCCGGTCCTCCTCGGCGACCAGGAGCTGGTACTTCCGGACGCGCAGCTTGAGCAGGAGCGCGGCGCACGCGGCGGCGATGAGCGAGCCCATGAGGACGGCGGCCTTCACCTCGTCGGTGAGCGCCGGGTCCCCCGCGAAGGCGAGTTCGCCGATGAGGAGGGAGACGGTGAAGCCGATGCCGGCGAGGGTGGCCACGGCGAAGACGTCCGGCCAGGCCAGCTGGGGGTTGAGCTCCGCCCTGGTGAAGCGGGCGGTCAGCCAGGTGCCGCCGAAGATGCCGACCGCCTTGCCGACGACCAGGCCGAGGACGACGCCGAGGGTGACGGGCTGGGTGAACACGTCCCGCAGCGCCTCGCTGGACATGGCCACGCCGGCCGAGAAGAGCGCGAAGAGGGGGACGGCGACGCCCGCGGAGAGCGGCCGGACCAGGTGCTCGATGTGCTCGCCGGGGGAGTGCTCCTCGCCGTCGCGGGTGGTGCAGCGGAGCATGAGGCCCATGGCGACGCCGGCGATGGTGGCGTGGACGCCGCTGTTGTACATCAGCGCCCAGACGACCAGGGCCAGCGGGACGTACACGTACCAGCCGCGGACCTCCCTGCGGAGCAGGAACCAGAAGAGGGCGAGGCCGGCGAAGGCGCCGCCGAGGGCGGCGAAGTTCAGGTCGCTGGTGAAGAAGACCGCGATGATCAGGATCGCGAAGAGGTCATCGACGACCGCGAGGGTGAGGAGGAAGGCGCGCAGCGCGGAGGGGAGCGAGGTGCCGATGACGGCGAGGACGGCGAGCGCGAAGGCGATGTCGGTGGCGGTGGGCACGGCCCAGCCGTCCAGGGAGCCGCCGCCGACGGCGTTGACCAGGACGTAGACCAGGGCCGGGGTGGCCATGCCGCAGATCGCCGCGATGACGGGGAGGGCGGCGGCCTTCGGGTCGCGCAGTTCGCCCGCGACCAGTTCGCGCTTGAGCTCGATGCCGGCGACGAAGAAGAAGACCGCGAGGAGGCCGTCGGCGGCCCAGTGCTCGATCGAGAGGTCGAGGCCGAGGGAGGCGGGGCCTATGTGGAAGCCGGAGACGGCCTCGTAGCTGTCGTGGAAGGTGTTGGCCCAGACGAGCGCGGCGACGGCGGCGAAGAGCAGCAGCACGCCGCCGACGGTCTCGGTGCGCAGGGCGTCGGCGAGGTGGCGGCGCTCCGGGAGGGAGAGCCGGCCGAGGAACGTGCGGTCGGTGGACACGGGAAGCCTCCGGTCGGGTGGGCAGCACACAGCACATGCCGACCAGACTTCCCGGCGCACCTGGGTCTTGCTGTCGCGTTCCTGACGCGGTCCTTACCTTACCTAACGAGCCCGGGGCGTGTCCGGCGAGGATTACTTTAGGGCGGTATGCACCCTTCGTCGCGCCGGGCGGAGCGCCGGGCGGGGACGCGGCGCGGAGGCGCCGGGACGCGGGGCGGGAACGGGGGGCGGAGGCGCCGGGACGCGGGGCGGGGACGCGGAAAGGCCCGCCCCGGGGTGTCGGGGCGGGCCTCCTCGCGAACCGGCCGCGGTGCTCAGTCCTCGTCGGAGGCGGCGGGCAGCTGCGTCTGGATGAGCGACATGACCGAGGAGTCGGCCAGGGTGGTGACGTCGCCCACCTCGCGGTTCTCGGCCACGTCCCGCAGCAGGCGGCGCATGATCTTGCCGGAGCGGGTCTTCGGCAGCTCGGCCACCGGGAGGATCCGCTTGGGCTTGGCGATCGGGCCGAGGGTGGCGCCCACGTGGTTGCGCAGCTCGGCGACGAGGCTGTCGTCCTGGCTGGCGGTGCCGCGCAGGATGACGAAGGCGACGATCGCCTGGCCGGTGGTCTCGTCGGCGGCGCCGACGACGGCCGCCTCGGCCACCGCCGGGTGGGAGACGAGCGCCGACTCGACCTCGGTGGTCGAGATGTTGTGGCCGGAGACGAGCATGACGTCGTCGACGCGGCCGAGCAGCCAGATGTCGCCGTCGTCGTCCTTCTTGGCGCCGTCGCCGGCGAAGTACTTGCCCTCGAAGCGGGACCAGTAGGTGTCGATGAAGCGCTGGTCGTCGCCCCAGATGGTGCGGAGCATCGACGGCCACGGCTCGGTGAGCACCAGGTAGCCGCCGCCGCCGTTCGGCACCTCGTGCGCCTCGTCGTCGACGACGGTGGCGGAGATGCCCGGCAGCGGGCGCTGGGCGGAGCCCGGCTTGGTCTCGGTGACGCCGGGCAGCGGGCTGATCATCATCGCGCCCGTCTCGGTCTGCCACCAGGTGTCCACGATGGGGCAGCGGTCGGCGCCGATGTGCTTGCGGTACCAGACCCAGGCCTCGGGGTTGATCGGCTCGCCGACCGAGCCCAGCACCCGCAGGCTGGTCAGGTCGAACTTCGCGGGGATGTCGTCGCCCCACTTCATGAACGTGCGGATCAGCGTCGGCGCCGTGTAGAGGATGGTGACGCCGTACTTCTGCACGATCTCGAAGACCCGGCCCTGGTGCGGGGTGTCGGGGGTGCCCTCGTACATGACCTGGGTGGCGCCGTTGGCCAGCGGGCCGTAGACGATGTACGAGTGGCCGGTGACCCAGCCGATGTCGGCGGTGCACCAGTAGACGTCGGTCTCCGGCTTGAGGTCGAAGACGGCGTGGTGGGTGTACGCGGCCTGGGTGAGGTAGCCGCCGGAGGTGTGCAGGATGCCCTTCGGCTTACCCGTGGTGCCGGAGGTGTACAGGATGAAGAGCGGCTGCTCGGCCTCGAACGCCTCGGGGGTGTGCTCGGCGGACTGGCGCTCGACGACGTCGTGCCACCAGACGTCCCGGCCCTCGGTGAAGGCGGTGTCCTGGCCCGTGCGGCGGACCACCAGGACGTGCTCGACCGTCGGGCACTTGGCGACGGCCTCGTCGATGGCCGGCTTGAGGGCGGACGGCTTGCCGCGGCGGTAGCCGCCGTCGGCGGTCACGACCACCTTGGCGTCGGCGTCCTGGATGCGGGAGGCCACCGCGTCGGCGGAGAAGCCGCCGAAGACGACCGAGTGGGCGGCGCCGACGCGGGCGCAGGCCAGCATCGTGATCGCGGCCTCGGGGATCATCGGCAGGTAGACGGCGACCCGGTCGCCCTTGCCGACGCCCAGCTCGGTCAGGGCGTTGGCGGCCTTGGAGACCTCGTCCTTGAGCTCGGCGTAGGTGATCGCGCGGCTGTCGCCCGGCTCGCCCTCGAAGTGGATGGCGACGCGGTCGCCGTGACCGGCCTCGACGTGCCGGTCGACGCAGTTGTACGCCACGTTGAGCTCGCCGTCGGCGAACCACTTGGCGAACGGCGGGTTCGACCAGTCGAGGGTCTCGGTCGGCTCGGTGGCCCAGGTCAGGCGCTTGGCCTGCTCGGCCCAGAAGCCCAGCCTGTCCGCCTCGGCCTGCTCGTACGCCTCCGCCGTCACGTTGGCGTGCGCGGCCAGCTCGGCGGGCGGCGCGAAGCGGCGCTCTTCCCGGAGCAGATTGGCCAGGCTCTCGTTGCTCACGACATCTCCCTTTCCCAGGGCGTCCTCTGTGCGTATGTGTCCCGTGTCATACCTCATCAGCCCGAGACCCCGGGTGACAAGAGTTCCCGGGTAATTGGTTTAGACCTGTGAGTGTCTTGACGGACGGGGGCCCCTCCTTCCCGAGCGGAGGGACGGAGGGGCCACACAGTCTCACGGACGCGCGCCGGGAAAGGTTCAGGACGCGCGGACCCGGGCGCGGGGCCGGAGCCCCGGCACGCGGGGCGGGTGCCGACCGGAGCCCTGGCACGGGCTCGGTGCCGGCCGGGACTCCGGCGCGTGGGTTCGGTGTCGGCCGGAACTCCGGCGCGTGGGCTTGGTGTCGGCCGGGACCCTGGCCTGCGGGCCCGGTGTCGGCTGGAGCCCTGCCACGCGGGGCGGGTGCCGGCCGGAGCCCTGGCGCGGGCTCGGTGTCGGCCGGAACTCCGGCGCGTGGGCTTGGTGTCGGCCGGGACCCTGGCCTGCGGGCTTGGTGTCGGCCGGAGTCCTGCCATGAGGGCCCGGTGCCGGCCGGAGACCCGGGGGTCAGGAGGCCTTGGCCGCCAGGATCGCCGGGGGGACGCTGTCGAAGACGTCGTCGTAGCCGCGCACCTCGTCGCCGGAGAGGAGGTACGCCTGTGCCTCGCCCACGTGGAAGTACATCCCGTGGAGGGTGAGGCTGCCGTCCGCGAGCCGCCGGGCCACCGACTCGTACGCCCGCAGGTGCTCCAGCTGCTGCACCACGTTGGTGAGGCACAGCTGCTCGACCGCGTCGGCCGGCAGCCGACCGGAGATCCTCGCCCACGCGTGGCGGCGGCTCGCCATCCGCTCCAGGCTCGGCCGGCCGTGCCGCAGCCAGCGGCGCAACGGGGTCGCGGGCTCGTCCGGCCCGGCGCCGAGCAGGGCCTGCATGGCGCCGCAGCCGGAGTGGCCGCAGACGGTGATCGACTGCACCCGCAGCACGTCCACCGCGTACTCGATCGCCGCCGCCACCGAGTCGTCCCCGCTCTCCTCGCCGGGTAGCGGCACCAGATTGCCGACGTTGCGCACGGTGAAGAGGTCGCCGGGGCCGCTGGACGTGATCATGCTGGTGACCAGCCGGGAGTCGGCGCAGGTGAGGAAGAGCTGCGAGGGGGTCTGGCCCTCCCGGGCCAGCCGGGCCAGCTCGTCGCGGACCAGTGGCGCGGTGTTCCGCTGGAACTTGCCGATGCCGTGGGCGAGCTGGTGCCCCGTCCGGACCGGCGGCTCCTCGGCCGGGGCGACGGGCGGCGCGGGCCGCTCGGCGCACTGGTGGTTGTGCCAGGGGGTCCAGGGGCGGCAGCAGGCGTGCGGGGAGGCGTGCGGGGAGGCGTCGGGCCCGCCGTCCGTATCGGATTCGGCGTCGGTGTCGGCGCCGGGGGCGTGGCCTGCGGAGGAGCCGGTGATGCGGCCTCCGGTGGGGCCGGTCAGCTCCACCCTGCCGCCGTGCGCCCGGTGACCGGCCGTCCAGTCGTTCAGCGTCTCGTACGCGGCATGGTCCATGAACGAGCCGTCCAGCTCCACGGTCACCTCCGAACCGGCGGGGATCTGGTGCAGCGCCCGGCTCAGACGGGGCACCGCGAGGAAGGTCAACTGGCCGCGCACGCGCAGCAACTGGCGCCCGTCGCGGTCCTCCCGGGTGATCCGGGTCCGGGCGAGCCGGGACATGGCGACCGCGACCGCGACCGCGATGCCGAGGGCGACGCCCTCCAGCACGCCGACCAGGACGACCCCGGTCACGGTCACCGCGTACACCGCGACCTCGCGGTGCCGGGTCACCGTACGGATGTGGGTGATGCTCACCATCTGGATGCCGACCACCATGACCAGCGCGGCGAGCGCGGCCAGCGGGATCAGGTCGATGGCGGGGACCAGCAGCAGCGCGGCGAGCACGATCCACAGGCCGTGCAGCATGGTGGAGGCGCGGCTGACCGCGCCCGCCGAGACGTTGGCAACGCTGCGGACCGCCACCCCGGCGACCGGGAGGCCGCCGAGTGCCCCGGAGACCATGTTGGCCGCGCCCTGGCCGGCCAGCTCGCGGTCGAGGTCGGAGCGCGGAACTCCCTTGCCCCGGTCGGGGCGGGCGGCGACGAGCTTGTCGACGGCGACGGCCGAGAGCAGCGACTGCACGCTGGTGACCAAGGTGATCGTCAGGACTCCGGCGGCGATGCCGAGGACCGGCCCGTCGGGAAGCCCGGGGAGCGCGTGGCTGCTCCAGGACGGCAGGTCGACGCGGGGCACGGTGAGTCCGGCGGCCAGCGCGAGCAGGGTCGCGCCGCCGACGCCGACCAGGGCGGCAGGGGCCTTCCGCAGGGACCGGCCGACGCGGCCGGGGAGGCGGGGCCAGCCGAGCAGGACGGCGATGGTCAGCCCGCTGATGACGAGCGCGGCGGGTCTGGCGTCTGCCAACTGGGCGGGCAGACGAAGGGCGTTGGAGACGGCGGAACTCTGCGGGGTGCCGCCGAGGACGATGTGGAGCTGGGCCAGCGCGATGGTGACGCCGATGCCGGCCACCATGCCGTGCACGATGGCGGGCGAGACCATGAGCGCCGAGCGGGCCACCCGCAGGGCGGCCAGGGCGAGCTGGGCGAGGCCGGCGAGGACCGTGATGGCGCAGGTGGTGCGCCAGCCGTACCGCTGGATCAGCTCGGCGGTGACGACGGTGAGGCCGGCGGCGGGCCCGCTCACCTGGAGCGGGGAACCGCCGAGGCGGCCGGCGACCAGACCGCCGACGGCGGCGGCGACGAGGCCTGCCTGGAGCGGGGCTCCGGTGGCGAGGGCGATGCCGAGGGAGAGCGGCAGCGCGATCAGGAAGACGGCGATCGACGCGGAGACGTCCGCGCCGGCGGGGCGGAGGCGGCGGGCGCCTCCGGGTGGGCTGTGGGGCCGCTGGACGCGGGGTCGGTTGGGCGTGCGGGCGGGGGTGCAGAGGGTCATCCGGTCTCCTCCGGGGCCGAACGGGTACCTCAACTCTGAGTAAACGAATCGTAATGGAGAGTAAAGTCTCCGGCATTATTTTCGGGGCAAACAGGGCAATGGTTCACCGGTTCCGGTGAATGGGCCGCGTATTGCCGCTTGTCGTTTCATCGCTCCGGCCGGCCGGGTGCGACGTTGACGCCGCTCGTAGCTCGTGGCTCGCAGCTCGTGGCTCGCAGCTCGCAGTTCATGTCGCCAGACCGGTAGTCGCCAGAGGAGAGGTGGGCGGATGTCAGCCGCCGTGCGAGGAAGTACGTTCCGGAGGAAGGCGCTGGCCGCCGGCGCCCTCACCGTCGCCCTGGTCGGCGGTCTGGCCGGCTGCTCGGAGCCGGCCCCCTCCGGCCCGGGTGCCGAGGGCGCCACCGGCGCGGGGGCCGGTGCCGAAGCCGGGGCCGGGGCCGGCGCCAAGAAGGATCCCGCCGCCGCGCCGGAGAGCGCCGTCCGGCTGATCGGCGACGGCTCCACCGCCTACACCGGCGCCCAGCCCCACCAGCCGGTCTGGAAGAAGCTGAAGCCCGGCGAGGCCCCGCCGCAGTTCGTGGTCTTCTCCTGGGACGGCGCCGGCGAGGACAGCCAGAAGCTCTTCTCGCACTTCCGGAACGTCGGCAAGAAGTACGGCGCGACCATGACGTACTTCCTCAGCGGCGTGTACCTCCTGCCGGAGGAGAAGCGGGCGATGTACGACCCGCCCCAGCACTCCGCCGGCCGCTCCGACATCGGCTTCAACGACACCGAGGGCATCCGCGACACCGTCCGCGAACTGCGCGGCGCGTGGCTGGAGGGCAACGAGATCGGCACCCACTTCAACGGGCACTTCTGCGGCGCCGACGGCGGCGTGGGCACGTGGTCCGTGGAGGAGTGGAAGAGCGAGATCCGGCAGGCCAAGTCCTTCGTCAAGAACTGGAAGACCAACGCCGGCCTGCGCGCCGAGCAGCCGCTCCCCTTCGACTACGACAAGGAGCTCGTCGGCGCCCGCACGCCCTGTCTGGAGGGGCGCGCGAACTTCGTGAAGGCGGCCGCCGAACTGGGCTTCCGCTACGACACCAGTGGCGTCAACGACCAGATCTGGCCGAAGAAGGACGAGGGCCTCTGGGACCTCTCCATGCACCTGGTCCCGGTGCCCGGCCGCGCCTTCCAGACCCTGTCGATGGACTACAACTTCATGGTCAACCAGTCGCCCGGCACGACCCAGGGCGACCCCGGCATGCACCGCTACTGGGGCGACCAGATGCGTGACGGCCTCGTCCAGGCCTTCGAGCGCTCCTACCGGGGCAACCGGGCGCCGGTCGTGATCGGCAACCACTTCGAGTCCTGGAACGGCGGCACCTACATGCGCGCCATCGAGGAGACCATCGCCACCGTCTGCGTCCAGAAGGACGTCAAGTGCGTCTCCTTCCGCCAGCTCGCGGACTGGCTCGACGCCCAGGACCCCGCCGTCATCGCCAAGATGCGCACCCTGAAGGTCGGCGAAGCCCCCGCCGGCGGCTGGCCCGCCTTCCTGGCGGCCCGGCCCCCGGCCCCCGCCGCCGCCCCGGCGCAGCAGCCCGCCCGCGGCTAACCCCCCGCCGCCGCCGACGGCTGCTTCGCGAGGAGCGCCGGAGCCGTCGGCGGAGGGTGGTGGTCCGGCCCGGTCCGGTTCGGTGGGTGCCGGGTGGCTCAGTGGGCCGCCGCGGTGGCCGGTTCGCCGAGGACGAAGTCGGGGTCGACCTGCGCCGCCAGGTCGGCCCCGGCCCCCTCTTCCGGCGGCCCCCGCTCGCACCGCTCGGCGCCGGGGCGCCTCCCGGGCTTCGGGGGGGCGTGCCGGACTCCGTCCGGCGGTGGTCTGCCGGGTTCGTCGGCGGAGGGTGGTGGTCCGGCCCGGTCCGGTTCGGTGGGTGCCGGGTGGCTCAGTGGGCCGCCGCGGTGGCCGGTTCGCCGAGGACGAAGTCGGGGTCGACCTGCGCCGCCAGGTCGGCCCCGGTCTTCGCGTTGCCCCAGCTCTCCGCGTTGCGGAGGTGGAAGTGGACCATCTGGCTGGTGTAGCGGTGCCGGTCGCGGCGGGCGTACGAGTCGTCCGCCGCCTCCCGCAGGGTCCGCAGCGCGCGGTGGTTCTCGGGCTCCAGCCGCTCGAAGCGCGGCGGACGGCCCTTCTCCATCGCGCGGACCCAGTCCGAGTGGCCGACCGTGACGAGCAGGTCCTCGCCGACCTCCTGGCGCAGGAAGTCCAGGTCGTCCGGGCCCTGCACCTTGTTGCCGACGACCTTCAGCGCGACGCCGAAGTCCCGCGCGTACTCCTTGTACTGGCGGTACACCGACACGCCCTTGCGGGTCGGCTCGGCGACCAGGAAGGTCATGTCGAAGCGGGTGAACATGCCCGAGGCGAAGGAGTCCGAGCCGGCCGTCATGTCGACGACCACGTACTCGCCGGCCCCGTCCACCAGGTGGTTCAGGCACAGCTCCACCGCGCCGACCTTCGAGTGGTAGCAGGCCACGCCGAGGTCCGCCTCGGTGAACGGGCCCGTCGCCATCAGCCGCACCTCGCCGGGGTCGAGCCGGACCGGACGGGCGCACGCCTCGTACACCGGGTTGTCCTCGCGGACCCGCAGCAGCCGCGAGCCCTCCCCCGGCGGTGTCGTCTTGATCATCGTCTCGGCCGAGACGATCCGCGGATTGCTGCCGCGCAGGTACTCCTTGATGAGCGGCAGGTGCGCGCCCATCGCGGGCAGGGCGGCCGCCTCCGCCTCGGTGAGGCCGAGCGCGGCCCCCAGGTGCTGGTTGATGTCCGCGTCGACGGCGATGACCGGCGACTCCGTGGCGGCGAGGTGGCGGACGAAGAGCGAGGACAGCGTCGTCTTGCCGCTGCCGCCCTTCCCGACGAAAGCGATCTTCATGTTCACCTAGCGTAGTGGCATGAACGCGGCGTGTGGTCGCGGTCTATGAAGAAGACCACTCCTTCGTGGGGCGGGACGCCGGGGCGCGTAGCCTCCTTACCTATGAGTACGCACGCCTCTGACCCCTTGGCCGCCCTCGGCTCCCTGCCGGGCGTCGCCGACGCGGTGGACTCCGTACGCAAGGCCGTCGACCGGGTCTACGGCCACCGCGTGATGCGCCGCCGCAGCAACGAGATCGCCTCCGAGGCTGCGCTCCGCGGCGCCCGCGGCTCGGCCGCGCTGGCCGGCGCGGACTGGGCCCTGGAGGAGGTCCGCCGCAGGACCGACTTCAGCGCCGACCCCGAGGCCCGCACCGTCGGCGCCGCCCTGCGCCTGAGCGCCGAGGCGGGCCAGCTGCTCTCCATCTGGCGCCAGTCGCCGCTGCGGGTGCTGGCCCGGCTGCACCTGGTCGCCGCGGGCGAGCAGGAGGATGCGACGGGCCGCCCCCGCCGGCTCGGCGAGACCGTGGCCGAGCCGCTGATCGAGGCCCCGCTGCCGGGCCCCGACGAGGTCGCCGCCCGGCTCGACGGCCTCGCGGAACTCGTCGTCGCGGGAAGCGAGGCCCCCGCGCTGGTCGTCTCCGCGGTGGTCCACGCCGAACTGCTCGCCCTGCGCCCCTTCACCTCGCACAACGGCCTGGTCGCCCGCGCCGCGGAGCGGATCGTCCTGGAGGGGAGCGGCCTCGACCCGAAGGGCATCTGCCCCGCCGAGGTCGGCCACGCGGAGCAGGGCCGGGCCGCCTACGCGGCCGCCTTCGAGGGATACCTCACCGGCACCCCCGAGGGCGTCGGCGGCTGGATCGCGCACTGCGGGCGATCGGTGGGGCTCGGGGTCAGGGAGTCGACGGCGGTCTGCGAGGCGCTCCAGCGCGGCGCGGCCTGAGAAGACCCCGGACATGGGTTGCGGCGGTACCGATGATCAGTACCGCCGCTGGCACGTCCACCCAGTTACCAAGCGTCCTCGATATGTGCCCATCAGGCGGGGTGCTTTGCCCTTCGCCTGGTGCGGCTGGCCCGTAATCGACGGGTCGACGTCGCGTGGGTGCCAGGTTTTTGTGCGTCAGGTCCGTGGGGCCTTGATGCTCAACAGGTGATCCTCTCGGATGTCCCAGGTCTCGCGGGCCTGATTCCTTTCTACTCCTGTCAGCCGGTAAGCGAAAGTGGTGGATCCGCTTCTTCGCGTGGTTTCCGTACCGCCTGAAACCGGGACGAGCGGTCAGGGCCCGGCGAGGACCGCCGCGGCGGCCCTGTGACGCCGACGGGCGGCGTACCAGACGAGCCCGGCGGTGACCGCCGCCGCGCCCACGGCCGCGGCGGCCATGAGCGCCGGACGGGGCGGCATCCGGAGCGCCGGCAGCCGCTGCTTCAGCCGCACCGGCCGGTCGAAGGCCAGCACCGGCCACTCCCGGGCGACCGCCTCGCGGCGCAGCGTCCGGTCCGGGTTGACCGCGTACGGGTGCCCGACGGCCTCCAGCATGGGGATGTCGGTCGCCGAGTCGCTGTAGGCGTAACAGCGGGAGAGGTCGTACCCCTCCGACTCCGCCAGCTCGCGGACCGCCTCGGCCTTCGTCGGGCCGTAGGCGTAGTACTCCACCTCCCCGGTGAAGCACCCGTCCTCGCCGACCACCATCCGGGTGGCGACGACGCGGTCGGCCCCGAGCATCTCCCCGATCGGCTCGACCACCTCGGCGCCGGAGGTGGACACGATCACGACGTCGCGGCCGGCGGCGTGGTGCTCCTCGATGAGGGAGGCGGCCTCGTCGTAGATGATCGGGTCGATCAGGTCGTGCAGGGTCTCGGCGACGAGTTCCTTGACCTGGGCCACGTTCCAGCCTTTGCAGAGCGCGGAAAGATATTCGCGCATCCGCTCCATCTGGTCGTGATCGGCCCCGCCGACGAGGAACACGAACTGGATGTAGGCCGTCCGCAGGGCGGCGCGGCGGCTGATGAGACCGCCCCGGTAGAAGGACTTGCTGAAGGTCAGCGTCGAGGACTTCGCAATGACCGTCTTGTCCAGGTCAAAGAAGGCGGCTGTGCGCGGCAAGGAGTGGTTTTCCACAACGCTGAGCATAGGTGCCCGCCATTCGGCGTACGCTGGGGCGCGTGGGTTTGCCTGAGAAGGCTCTCGGGTACACCATGGAAGTCACGGATCGTTCGCGACCGTGCTAACCCGGTCCGGCTCCTCCCCCCCCGAGTCGGCCGGAGAGACGACCCCCGCTCTCCCCCCCGGCGGGGGTCGTCGCATGTCCGGAGCCGTTTTCATACGCCGAGCCATCGCTCGCTCCCCTCTCTCGCGCCCTCATCCGCACAGTCGTTCCGGACGCGGCGGCCTCCCGATTCGTCACTCAGCGTAGCCGTCGGACTGCGTTCCGGGCAGCCCTCGTGCGGGTGGTCGAGTTATTCACAGGCAGTGGATTGTCCACAGTTTTTCGGTGGAGTCCGCACGATTTCCCGTACGGCCTCACGGTGATTCCCGTCGCGAAGTTCGCGGCCCGCAGGAATCACGAGAGGAGCGTGCGCGATGCAGGAACCGATGACTTCCCGCACGGGAGGAACGGATCACGAGGACGCGGCGCGGGACGGGCGGGGAGTGCGCGGCCCCGGCCCGCTGATCGTCACCGAGGACGTCGTCCTCCTCGACGACCTGCTGCGGCTCTGCGCCGCGGCCGGCGTCGAGCCCGAGGTGCACCACCGGGTGCCCGAGCGGCGGGCGAGCTGGAGCGATCCCCCGCTCGTCCTGGTCGGGGAGGACGCGGCAGCCCGCTGCCGGGGCTCCGTGCGCCGGCCCGGGGTCGTCCTGGTCGGGCGCGCCCAGGAGGACCCGGAGGTGTGGCGGCTCGCCGTCGAGCTCGGCGCGGACAGCGTGCTCCGGCTGCCGGGCGCCGAGTCCCTGCTCGTCGAGCGGATCGCCGACGCCGCCGAAGGAGTCGGCCGCACGGCGCTGACCGTCGGCGTCATCGGAGGCCGGGGCGGCGCCGGCGCATCCACCCTGGCCTGCGGGCTCGCGCTCGCCGCCGCCCGCACCGGAAGGCGGAGCCTGCTCGTCGACGGCGACCCGCTCGGCGGGGGCCTCGACGTGCTCCTCGGCGCCGAGCGGGAGCGGGGCAGGCGGTGGGGCGACTTCGCCGCCTCCAAGGGACGGCTGGCCGGCGGCGCCCTGGAGGAGTCGCTGCCCGCCGCCCGGGGCGTGCGGGTGCTCAGCTGGGGCCGGGAGCCCACCGGAGCCGTGCCGCCCGACGCGGTCCGGTCCGTGCTCGCCGCCGCGCGCCGCGGGGGCGGGGTGGTCGTGGTCGACCTGCCGCGCGCCGTCGACGAGGCCGGCGCCGAGGCCCTGGCCCAGCTCGACCTCGGACTCCTCGTCGTCCCCGGCGAACTGCGGGCGGTCGCCGCGGCCCATCGGATCACCGGCACCCTCTCCATGGCCGTCCGCGACCTGCGGGCCGTGGTCCGGGGGCCGTACGCGGCGGGGCTCGACGAGCGCTGGGTCGCCGACGCCCTGCGGCTGCCGCTCGCCGGTGAACTCCCCTACGACCCCGGCATCCTGGCGGACCAGGACACCGGCGGCCCGCCCGGCGCCGAACCCCGCGGACCGCTGGGCCGCTTCTGCGCCGCCTTCTGGGAGCGCGCGCTGCCCGCCGGCGGTGCGGCATGACCGCGGCGGGCGCGCTGGAGGGCGGGACGGCGACCGTCCCCGGTGGCGGTCCGGCCGCCCGGACGGGCGGAGCGGGGCTGCTCGACGCCGTGCGCCAGCGGCTCGCGGCGAGCGGCGCCGAGCCGACCCCGGCCCGCGTGGCGGCCGCCCTGCGGGCCCAGGGACGGCTCCTCGGGGACGCCGAGGTGCTGGGCGCCGCCGAGGAACTGCGCTGCGAACTCACCGGCGCGGGGCCGCTGGAGGCCCTGCTGGCCGACCCCGACGTCACCGACGTGCTCGTCTCCGCGCCCGACCGGGTGTGGGTCGACCGGGGCGCCGGCCTGGAGCGGGCTCCCGTCGTCTTCGCGGACGCCGCCGCCGTCCGCAGGCTCGCCCAGCGGCTCGCGGCGGTGGCCGGACGCCGCCTCGACGACGCCCGGCCGTGGGTGGACGCGCGACTGCCCGACGGCACCCGCATGCACGCGGTCCTCCCGCCGGTCGCCGTGGGCTCCACCTGCCTCTCGCTGCGGGTGGTGCGCCCCCGGGCCTTCACCCTGGAGGAGCTGACCGCCGCCGGGACGGTGCCGCCCGGCGGCGACCGGATCCTGCGCGCACTGATCGACGCCCGGGTGTCGTACCTGGTCAGCGGGGGCACCGGCACCGGGAAGACGACGCTCCTCGCGGCCCTGCTCGGCCTGGTCGGCGAGCGGGAGCGGATCGTCCTCGCGGAGGACTCGGCCGAGCTGCGCCCGGACCACCCCCATGTGGTGCGCCTGGAGGCCCGGCCGCCGAACCAGGAGGGCGCCGGACTCGTCACCCTCAGGGACCTGGTCCGCCAGGCCCTGCGGATGCGGCCCGACCGGCTGGTGGTCGGCGAGGTCCGCGGCGGCGAGGCCGTCGACCTGCTCGCGGCCCTGAACACGGGACACGAGGGCGGCTCGGGCACGCTTCACGCCAATACGGCCTCCGACGTCCCCGCCCGGCTCGAAGCGCTCGGCACCGCGGCGGGACTCGACCGGGCCGCCCTGCACAGCCAGTTGGGCGCGGGCCTGTCCGCCGTCCTGCACCTGGTGCGGGACCCCGACGGGCGGCGCCGGATCGCCGAGGTCCACGTCCTGGAGCGGGACCGGGAGGGCCTGGTGCGCACGGTGCCCGCACTCCGCTGGGACCCGGCCGGCTTCGAGCGGGAGCGGGGCTGGCCCCGGCTGCGCTCGCTCGTCGGAGGTGCCTCGTGACGGCCGTGTCGCACTCCGGGCTCTGGCTCCTCCCGGCCGCCCTGCTCGCCGGGTGGCGGACGGTGGGGCACCGCCGGGCCGTCCTGCGGGCGCGGGCCCTGCTCCCGGGGGAGGGGGCCGGACGCGGCGCCGGCCGCCGGGAGGCCCTGGCCCGCCGGTGGGCGGCGGCCCGGGCGCGGCCCGAGTGGCTGTGCCTGCCCGTCGCGGGGCTGATCGCGCTGCTGGGGGAGTCGTTGCTGCCGCTGGCCGCCGGCGTGCTGGCCGTCCCGCTCGCGCGACGACGGCTGCGGGCGGCGGGCCGGCGCAAGGAGCGCGAGGCGCTCGCCGGACGGGTGGTGGCGCTGTGCGAGACCGCCGGCGGTGAGCTGAGGGCGGGCGCCCAGCCCGGCCGGGCCCTCGCCTACGCGGCCCGCCGCACCGACGCCCTCGGCCCGGAGGAGGCGCGGGTGCTCGCCGCGCTCGGCTTCGGCGGTGACGTGCCGGAGGCGCTGCGGAGGGCGGCCCGCCGGGAGGGCGCCGAGGGGCTCGCGGGGCTGGCGGCCTGCTGGCAGGTGGCCGTCGACAGCGGCGCGGGCCTGGCCGCCGGTCTCGGCCGGCTGGAGACGGCCCTGCGCGAGCAGCACGAGCGGCGCGAGGGGCTGCGGGCCGAACTGGCCGGGGCCTGGGCCACGGTGGCCGTGCTCGCCGTCCTCCCGGTGGCGGGGATCGGCATGGGCGCGGCCCTGGGCGCCGACCCGCTGCGGGTCATGCTCCACACCCCCGCCGGCGGGGCCTGCCTCCTCCTCGGAGGCGCGCTGGAGGCGGCCGGGCTGTGGTGGGCCGCGCGGATCGTGCGGGGAGGCGGCGGTGCGAAGTGAACTGACGCGGTCAGGGCCGCTGTTGCTCCTGGGTTGCTGGCTGCTCGGCAGGGCCTGGCTCCGTCTGGCACGGGAGCGGCGCGTGAGGGGCGCCCGGCGCCGCCTCGGCGGGCTGACGGCAGCCGCGGGCGGTGGGCCCGCAGGGAAGCCCACAGGGGCGTCCGAGCATCGGAGGGCGCGGCTGGCGGCCGGGCTCCGGGCGGTGCCGGTCCCGGTGTGGGCCGCGGTCGTCGGCGCGACGCTCTGCGCGGGGGCGCTGTTCGGGGCGGTGGCGGTGCTGCCGGCGGGCGCGGGCGGAATGCTCGGCGCCCGGTGGTGGCTGCGGCGGGCCGCCGTCTCCCGGGAAGCGGCCGTGGAGCGCGAAGCCGTGCGTCAACTACCGCTGGCAGCCGATCTGCTGGCCGCCTGCGCCTCGGCCGGCGCCGGGCCCGGAGAGGCGGCGGAGGCCGTCGGACGGTCGATGGGCGGCCCGCTCGGGGAGCGGCTGCTGCGGACCGCCGCCGAGCTCCGGCTCGGCGGCGAACCGGCCCGGGTGTGGGCGGCGTTCGGCGCGATACCGGGCGCCGAGGGGCTCGCGCGCTGCCTGGAACGGGCCGGCGCCTCCGGAGCACCCGCCGCGGACGCGGTGGCCCGGCACGCGGCCGTGCTGCGGGCCGCAGCCGCCCGCACCGCCACCGCACGGGCCCGCCGGGCCCAGGTGCTGATCAGCGCCCCGGTGGGGCTGTGCTTCCTGCCCGCGTTCCTCGCGGTCGGGGTGGCCCCCGTGGTGATCGGCCTGGCGCGGGGCCTGCTCGGCCCTTGAACGACGACATGACACGAAGCGACCGAACGGAAGGAAGAGTGGAGATGGGTACGACGTACAGGTGGACGCGGAAGGCGCTGCGGGGGTTCTGGACGACCCGGCGGGCGGCCCTGCGGACCGACACCGGCATGAGCACCGTCGAGTACGCCCTGGGGCTGCTGACGGCGGCGGGAGTGGCGGCCCTGTTCTACGGGGTCATGACGAGCGGGAGCGTCTCGGGCGCCTTGCAGGCGATGGTCACGAAGGCCCTCGATGCGCCGTTCTGAGCGGGACCGGGGCTTCGTGACCGTGGAGGCGGCGGTCGTGCTGCCGGTGCTGGCGCTCTTCGCGATGGCGCTGCTGTGGGCGCTGGCCGCGTCCGCCGCGCAGATCCGGTGCGTGGACGCCGCCAGGGCCGGGGCGCGGGCGGCGGCCAGGTCGGAGCCCGCGGCGGTCGTGGCGGCCGTGGCCCGGGCGACGGCTCCCGAGGGGGCCCGGGTGGCGGTGGCGCGGGAGGGCGACCTGTGGCGGGTGACGGTGGAGTCCGCCGCGCCCGGGCCGGGCGGCCTCGGCGTGACCCTGCGGGCCGGGGCCGCGACCCTCGCCGAGGACTCGGTCGGGGGAGGTGGGCCGGTGTGAGGCGGGGACGCGGAGACCGGGGTGCCGCGAGCGTGTGGACGGCCTTCGCGGCCTGCGCCCTGTGCGTGCTCTTCGGGGCGGTGCTGGCGCTCGGGCAGGCGGTGGCCGCTCGGCACCGGGCGGGCGGAGCCGCCGACCTCGCGGCCCTCGCCGCCGCCGACCGGGCCCTGTGGGGCGAGGCGGAGGCGTGCGCGGCGGCCGGCCGGGTGGCCGCCGCGCAGGGCGCCGAGCTGGTCCGCTGCGGGGTGACGGGCGCCGAGGCGGAGGTGACGGCGCGGGTGGTCCGCGGGGCGTGGGCCCCGACGGTCAGGGCCCGGGCGGGACCCGGCCCGCTGGGCCCTCCTCCGGCCCGGGCTCCGGTGGGGCCTCCTCCGGCCCGGGCGCCTGCGGGGCCTCCCGGAGGAGTTCCGTGAGGAGGCGGACGGCGCCCCGCTTGTGGAGGGGCTCGTTGCCGTTGCCGCACTTGGGGGACTGGATGCAGGAGGGGCAGCCCGCCTCGCACTCGCAGGAGGCGATCGCCTGCCGGGTGGCGGAGAGCCAGGCCCGGGCGGTGTGGAAGGCGCGTTCGGCGAACCCGGCGCCGCCCGGGTGCCCGTCGTACACGAAGACGGTCGGCAGCAGGGTGTCCGGGTGGAGCGGGACGGAGACCCCGCCGATGTCCCAGCGGTCACAGGTGGCGAAGAGCGGCAGCATGCCGATCGAGGCGTGCTCGGCGGCGTGCAGGGCGCCGCCGAGGATCTCCGGGGTGATCCGGGCGGCGTCGAGCTGGTCCTCGGTGACGGTCCACCACACGGCCCGGGTGCGCAGGGTGCGGGGCGGCAGGTCGAGCTTGGTCTCGCCGAGCACCTCGCCCGTGATCAGCCGGCGGCGCAGGAAGGAGACGACCTGGTTGGTGACCTCGACGGAGCCGTAGCAGAGGCGGCCCGCGCCCCAGGGGATCTCGGAGTCGGTCTCCAGGACGCGGATGGAGGTGGTGTCGCGGGCGGTGGTCGAGTACGGCGGGACGGCCTCCTCGACGAGGGCGACGGAGTCCTCCAGGTCCAGCTTCCGCACCAGGTAGGTGCGGCCCTGGTGGAGGTGGACGGCGCCCTGGTGGACGGCGGTGTGGGAGGCGGCCTCGTCGACCGTGCCGAGGAGCCGGCCGGTGCCCTCCTCCACGATCCGGACCGGGCTGCCGCCGCCGCCCCGGATGTCGGCGAGGTCGGCGGCCCGCTCACGGCGGGTCCAGTACCAGCCGCCGGTGCGGCGGCGCAGCAGCCCGGCCGCCTCCAGCTGGGGCATGAGGCCGGGGGCGGCGGGACCGAAGAGGGCGAGGTCGGTCTCGGTGAGCGGGAGTTCGGACGCGGCGGCGCACAGATGGGGGGCGAGGACGTAGGGGTTGTCGGGGTCCAGGACGGTCGACTCGACCGGCTGGTCGAAGATCGCCTCCGGGTGGTGGACGAGGAAGGTGTCCAGCGGGTCGTCGCGGGCGATCATCACGGCGAGGGCGCCCTCGCCGGAGCGGCCCGCCCGGCCCGCCTGCTGCCACAGGGAGGCCCGGGTGCCGGGGTAGCCGGCGATGAGGACGGCGTCGAGGCCGGAGACGTCCACGCCCAGCTCCAGGGCGGTGGTGGCGGCGAGGCCGAGGAGTTCCCCGGAGTGCAGGGCCCGCTCCAGGGCGCGCCGCTCCTCGGGCAGGTAGCCGCCCCGGTAGGCGGCGACCCGGCGGGCGAGGGCCCGGTCGGTCTCGGCGAGCCGTTCCTGGGCGATCACCGAGATCAGTTCGGCGCCGCGCCGGGAGCGGACGAAGGCGACCGTGCGGACGCCCTGCCGGGTGAGGTCGGTGAGGAGGTCGGCGGTCTCGGCGGTGGCGGTGCGGCGGACCGGCGCGCCGCGCTCGCCGTGGAGGTCGGTGAGGGGCGGCTCCCACAGGGCGAAGAGCAGCTCGCCGCGCGGGGAGGCGTCGTCGGAGACCTCCGTGACGGGCAGTCCGGTGAGGCGGCCGGCGGCGCGGGCCGGGTCGGCGGAGGTGGCGGAGGCGAGGAGGAAGACCGGATCGGAGCCGTACCGGGCGCAGACCCGGCGCAGCCGGCGCAGGACCTGGGCGACGTGGGAGCCGAAGACGCCCCGGTAGGTGTGGCACTCGTCGATGACGACGTAGCGCAGCGAGCGCAGGAAGGAGGACCAGCGGGGGTGGGCGGGGAGGATCCCCTGGTGCAGCATGTCGGGGTTGGTGAGGACGTAGTTCGCGTACTGGCGGACCCACTCCCGCTCCTCGACCGGGGTGTCGCCGTCGTAGACGGCGGGGCGGATCCGGTTGCCGAGCGGGGCGGCGAGCTCCCGGACGGCGCGCCGCTGGTCGGCGGCGAGTGCCTTGGTGGGGGAGAGGTAGAGGGCGGTCGTCCCGCGCCCGTTCGCGGCCTCCGCGCCGTCGAGGAGGGTGGAGAGCACGGGGGCGAGGTAGGCGAGCGACTTGCCCGAGGCGGTTCCCGTGGCGATCACCACGGACTCGCCGTCGAGGGCGTGCTCGGCGGCCTCGGCCTGGTGGGCCCAGGGATGGTCGATCCCGGCCTCCTGGACCGCGGCGATCACTTCGGGACGGATCCGGTCCGGCCAGACGGCATGCCGTCCCGTCCGAGCGGGCATGTGCTCCATATGAGTGATGCGCGCGGCGCGGCTCTCGCCCGGGGTGAGCCGTTCGAGGATCCGGTGCGGGGAGGGGCGGCTGCCCGTGTCCCCGGCGGGTCGAGCGGTGCGGTGATTCTTGGCCATCGGCACCGAGTGTGTCACCGGCGTGACGGACAATGCTCCCAAGGCGTCGTGCATGGCTGCTGGTAAGTGATTGAATGCCATCGCGGCTGGCGATTCGTTCTCTGACTCCGCCCGGGAGACTCAGAGGGGCGAACGCCCGATAGCAAGGTGCTGGAGGATCCGTGGACCTGTCCCTGTCGACTCGCACTGTGCCCGGAGCTGGCGGCGACCGTACGGTCGTCGAGGTCGGTGGCGAGATTGATGTTTATACCGCGCCCAAGCTGCGCGAGCAGTTGGTCGAGTTGGTGAACGACGGCAGTTACCACCTGGTCGTCGACATGGAGGGAGTGGACTTCCTCGACTCCACCGGACTCGGTGTGCTCGTCGGTGGGCTGAAGCGCGTGCGCGCGCACGAGGGCTCGCTGCGTCTGGTCTGCAACCAGGAGCGCATCCTCAAGATCTTCCGGATCACGGGCCTCACCAAGGTCTTCCCGATCCACACGTCGGTCGACGAGGCCGTCAACGCGGTCGACTGACCGGGGGATCCCATGGCCACCGTTGAACTCCGCTTCAGCGCCCAGCCCG
Source organism: Streptomyces sp. NPDC014656 (assembly GCF_043084305.1). Lineage (NCBI taxonomy): Bacteria > Bacillati > Actinomycetota > Actinomycetes > Kitasatosporales > Streptomycetaceae > Streptomyces > Streptomyces sp. NPDC014656. Next base: position 122,167 of record NZ_JBIBZN010000014.1, on the reverse strand, counting down.
AGCACGTGCGTACGGCCCGCCTGGTGGCGGCCGCGGTCGCCCGTCGGGCCGGGGTGGACGAGGCGGTCCTCGACGAGGTGCGCCTCGCCGTCGGCGAGGCGTGTTCCCGCGCCGTCGGGCTGCACCGTGGCAACGGCGTCGTCACGCCCATCCGGGTCGTGCTGACCGAGGAGGAGAAGACGTTCTCCATCGAGGTCGGTGACGAAGTGCCGGTCGCGGGCGCGGCGGCCGGTGTCCCCGGCGCGCGCGCCGAGGCCCCGGCCGGGGAGTCCGACGACGCCGACGGTGAGGACGAGATGGGTCTCGCGGTGATCCGCGGGCTCGTCGACGACGTCGAGGTGACCGCCGGCGAGGACGGTGGCACCATCCGGATGAGCTGGCCCACCACGCCGGCGGATACGGACGCGGACGTCCTGTCCTGACCCCGTTCCGTCCCGTCCGTCCCGCGCCCGAGGCGCGGGCGCGCCACGGGACGCAGATGTAGACGTGCCGGAAGAGGCCCCGCCCATGGCGGGGCCTCTTCCCGTATGCCCCTGGCCCGCCTCGCCTCGCTCCGGCCCGCCTCGCTCGCCTCGCCTCGCCTGGCCCGGGCCCGCCCCAGCCCGGCCTCGCCTCGGGCCGCCCCAGCCCGTCCCAGTCCGGCCCGCCCTGCCCCAGCCCGCCTCGTCCCAGCCCACCCTGCCCCCCCAGTCCGCCCCGCCCCGTGCGGCCTCTTTTGCGTGGGGGCTCGGGGCAATCGATGGATTCCGGCGGGGTGCCGCCTACGGGAGGCGGTTTGTCCTGCTTCGGCTGCCTATGATCCGTGCCCATGCACCCGGAACCGGAATTGGCCCAGGCCCCCGCCGTCCTCGCCGCGGCGGTGCTCACCAGCGGGAACCGGACGATCGTCGCCGTCGTCGCCGGGGTCGCCCTCGCCGCACTGGTCACCGCCCGGCTCTTCGGCCGGCAGGTGCTCAAGGCCGACGAGGGCACCCCGGCGATGCGGCGGATCGCCGCCGCCGTGCAGGAGGGCGCCAACGCCTATCTCGCCCGCCAGCTGCGCACCATCGGCCTCTTCGCCGTCGTCGTCTTCCTCCTGCTCATGGCGCTGCCCGCCGACTCCTGGTCGCAGCGGGCCGGGCGTTCGCTGTTCTTCCTGGTCGGGGCCTTGTTCTCGGCGGTCACCGGGTACGTCGGGATGCGCCTCGCGGTCCGGGCCAACGTCCGGGTCGCGGCCGCCGCGCGGGAGGCGTCCCCGGGCCCCGGCGAGCCCGGCCGTGACCCGGCCGAGGCCGCCCGCCGGGCGATGCGGATCGCCTTCCGCACCGGCGGGGTCGTCGGCATGTCCACGGTCGGTCTCGGGCTGCTCGGCGCCGCCTGCGTCGTCCTCGTCTACGCCGCCGACGCGCCCAAGGTCCTGGAGGGCTTCGGGCTCGGCGCCGCCCTCATCGCCATGTTCATGCGGGTCGGCGGCGGCATCTTCACCAAGGCCGCCGACGTCGGCGCCGACCTGGTCGGCAAGGTCGAGCAGGGCATCCCCGAGGACGACCCGCGCAACGCCGCCACCATCGCCGACAACGTGGGCGACAACGTCGGCGACTGCGCGGGCATGGCCGCCGACCTCTTCGAGTCGTACGCCGTCACCCTGGTCGCCGCCCTCATCCTCGGCAAGGCCGCCTTCGGCGACCACGGCCTGGTCTTCCCGCTGGTCGTGCCCGCCATCGGAGTCCTCACCGCCGTCATCGGCATCCTCGCCGTCGCGCCCCGGCGCTCCGACCGCGGCGGGATGCGCGCCGTCGACCGCGGCTTCTTCGTCTCCGCGGTCGTCTCCCTCGTCCTCGTCGCCGTCGCCGCCTTCGTCTACCTGCCGTCGTCCTACGCCGGACTGGCCGGCGTCACCGAGCCGGGGCTGACCGGCCACGACGGTGACCCGCGGGTCCTCGCCCTCGTCGCCGTCGCCATCGGAATCGTGCTCGCCGCGCTCATCCAGCGGCTCACCGGCTACTTCACCGAGACCGGCCGGCGCCCCGTCCAGGACATCGGCCGCTCCGCGCTCACCGGTCCGGCCACCGTCGTCCTCGCCGGCGTCGCCATCGGCCTGGAGTCCGCCGTGTACGCGGCGCTGCTCATCGCCCTCGCCGTCTACGGCGCGTTCCTGCTCGGCGGGGCCTCCGTGATGCTGGCGCTCTTCGCGGTCGCACTCGCCGGCACCGGACTGCTCACCACCGTCGGCGTGATCGTCGCCATGGACACCTTCGGCCCGGTCGCGGACAACGCGCAGGGCATCGCCGAGATGTCCGGGGACGTGCGGGGCGCCGGCGCGCAGGTCCTCACCGAGCTGGACGCCGTCGGCAACACCACCAAGGCGATCACCAAGGGCATCGCGATCGCGACGGCCGTCCTCGCCGCCGCCGCGCTCTTCGGCTCGTACCGGGACGCCATCGCCACCTCGGTCGCCGAGGTCGGCGCCCGGGCCGGCGAACTCACCCTCTCCATGGACATCTCGCAGCCCAACAACCTCGTCGGGCTGATCCTCGGCGCGGCGGTCGTCTTCCTCTTCTCCGGACTGGCCGTCAACGCGGTCTCCCGGTCGGCCGGTTCGGTGGTGTACGAGGTGCGGCGGCAGTTCCGCGAGCACCCGGGAATCATGAACGGCACCGAACTCCCGGAGTACGGGCGGGTCGTCGACATCTGCACCAAGGACGCGCTGCGCGAACTCGCCACGCCCGGGCTGCTCGCCGTCACCGCCCCGGTGGCGGTCGGGTTCGCGCTCGGCGTCGGCCCGCTCGGCGCGTACCTCGCCGGGGCGATCGGCACCGGCGCGCTGATGGCGGTCTTCCTGGCCAACTCCGGAGGCGCCTGGGACAACGCGAAGAAGCTGGTCGAGGACGGCAACCACGGCGGCAAGGGGAGCCCGGCGCACGAGGCGACGGTGATCGGCGACACCGTCGGCGACCCGTTCAAGGACACCGCGGGACCGGCGATCAACCCGCTCCTGAAGGTGATGAACCTCGTGGCCCTGCTGATCGCCCCGGCCGTCGTGCGCTTCGGCTACGGCGAGGACGCGAACGCCTGGGCGCGGGCCGGGATCGCGGTCCTGGCGCTGCTCGTGGTGGTCGTCGCCGTCTGGGCCTCCAAACGGCGCCCGGTGGCCGTGGCCTGACGTGGCGTCCGTCTCATTTCCGGGAGGGGCGGGATGCCCGGAGCCCTGGTGCCGCTTGGGTCAAACGGATTCAACACGGGAGGAATCACTCGTACGAAAGGTGGAAGTCGCCCGCGCGGCGTGTATGTTCCGGGGCCGAGAGTCTTGGAAGGGACCGATCCGGTGAACAAGAAGCTTGCGGCAGCGCTGTCCGGCGGTGCGGTACTGGTGCTCGTGCTGTCCGGCTGCAGCGAGGACGAGGGCGACAAGGCCAACGACTGGGCCAAGTCGTTCTGCGACCAGGCGAAGCCGCAGATCCAGAAGCGGGCCGACGCCCACCAGATCATCATCTCGACCGCGGCCGACAGCCGTCCGGCGGAGATCCAGGCCGCGGACTCCAAGGCCTTCAAGGACATCGCGGACGCGGACCGGGCGCTGGCCAAGGCGGTCGAGACCGCCGGCGTCCCGCCGATCGAGAACGGCGAGAAGGTCCAGAAGGACGTCATCGCGGAGCTCAACGCGACCGCCGTCGCCTACGACGGGCTGAAGAAGCAGGTCGACGCGCTCGACCCGACGAACCAGCAGAAGTTCGCCGAGGGGCTGAAGGACGTCGCCGACGGCCTCACCAAGATCGAGAAGATGGACCAGAACGCGCTGGCCAACCTGGAGAACGGCGAGCTGGGCCAGGCCATGGCCAAGCAGCCGGGCTGCCAGAAGCCGACCCCGTCGGTCCCGAGGACGCCGACCGGATCCGCCTCCCCGAAGGCGGGCGCCACGGCCACGCCCACCACCTCCGCCTCGCCGAAGGCCAAGGCATCCGCCTCCGCCTCCTCGGAGTCGTAACCCCCGCACAGGTGTTCCCCCGGCCGGCCCGGGTCGTTCCCGGGCCGGCCGTCCCGCCGTCGCGCCGTCCCGCGCCGTCGGGCTGTCGGTGACCGGGTTGTCGGCGGCGGCCGTCACAATGGAACCCGTGAGTACGACCAGCCTGACCACCAGCCTCCCGGTGCCCGCGCACGCCGCCCGACTGCGCGAGGCCCTGCTCGCCGCGGACTTCACCGCCGACGGCCTGCTCGACCTGCTCGGCGCCCCCGCCTACGCGGCACTCGCCCGCAGCGAGACCGTGCCCGCCCTGCGCGCCACCCGCGGCGACTCGCCGCTGGAGACCCTCGTCCGGCTCTTCCTGCTCCAGGAGGCCGTCGCGTCCGGCCCGGCCGCCGCCGCGCTCCCGCTGGAGGAGGCCCTGGCCGACGGCTGGGTGGTCCGGGAGGACGGCGCCGTGCGCGCGACCGTCGACGTGCGGCCGTACGGCGGCCCGGACGGCGAGGACTGGTTCATCGTCTCCGACCTGGGCTGCGCCGTCGGCGGCGCCGGCGGCATCGGCAGCAAGGAGGAGGGGGTCGTCCTCGGCGTCGGGGGCGCCTCCACCACCCTCGCGGGCATCACCGTCCGCACGCCGGTCGCCACCGCGCTCGACCTCGGCACCGGCTCCGGCATCCAGGCCCTGCACGCCGCCCGGCACGCCACCCTGGTCACCGCCACCGACCTCAACCCGCGGGCGCTGGACTTCACCCGGCTGACGCTCGCCCTCTCCGGGGCCCGCGAGGCCGAGCTCCTGGAGGGCTCGCTGTACGAGCCGGTGGACGGCGACACGTACGACCTGATCGTCTCCAACCCGCCGTTCGTGATCTCCCCCGGCTCCGGACTCACCTACCGGGACGGCGGGATGGGCGGCGACGACCTGTGCCGCACCCTCGTCCAGCAGGCCGGCGAGCGGCTGAACGACGGCGGGTACGCGCAGTTCCTCGCCAACTGGCAGCACGTCGACGGCGAGGAGTGGCAGGACCGGCTGCGCTCCTGGGTGCCGCGCGGCTGCGACGCCTGGATCGTCCAGCGCGAGGTGCAGGACGTCACCCAGTACACCGAGCTGTGGCTGCGGGACGCCGGCGACCACCGGGGCGACCCCGAGGCGTACCGGGCGGCGTACGACCGCTGGCTGGACGCCTTCGAGGCGAGCGGGACCCGGTCGATCGGCTTCGGCTGGATCACCCTGCGGCGCGATCCGGCGGTGGCCGCGGGCGAGGCCGAGCCGTCGATCGTGATCGAGGAGTGGCCGCACCCCGTGGAGCAGCCGCTCGGCCCGGCCGTCCGCGCCCACTTCGAGCGCCAGGACTACCTGCGGACCCGTGACGACGCCGCGCTGCTCGCGGACAGCTTCACCCTCGCCCCCGAGGTGGTCCAGGAGCAGGTCGGGCTGCCCGGCGCGGAGGACCCCGAGCACGTCGTCCTCCGGCAGAACCGGGGCATGCGCCGCGCCACCCGGGTCGACCACGTGGGCGCGGGCTTCGCGGGCGTCTGCGACGGCTCCCTCAGCGCCGGCCGGATCCTCGACGCGATCGCCCAGCTCATGGGCGAGGACCCGGTGCTGCTGCGGGACCGCACCCCGCAGGCCATCCGCCTCCTCGTCGAGGAGGGCTTCCTCACCCCGGAGTCCCTGCTTCCGGCGGAGGAGAAGTAAGGAGGAGGGTGACGGAGTAGTGGGGCACTACCGGCCATCTTCGTGAAACCGGACGGCCCGGCCCGCGTCGTTCACCCGGAATTCGCGTCCCTGACGCCGGAAGCTGTCAGCCTCCCTCTGAGGACACCTCGGGGAGAGACACACCGAGCGGGTACGGCGCCGGGACGGGAAGCGGGTACGGGCATGGAGAGCGGGCCGGCGATCTTCGCGGGGACGGCGTTCGCGCTGTTCGGAGGCGCGCTGCTGCTGTGGACCACGGTCCGCGTCCGGCACGGCGAGCCCGTCGCGCTCGGCGTCGCGCCCCGGGCCGCCGCCGTCTTCGGGGGCCTGGCCGGGGCGGCCTTCCTCGCCCTCGGCGTCTGGTGCTTCGGCCGCCTCTGAACCGCCGCCCGCGCCGCCCGCTGAGACGCGCTCCACACCCGGCCGCCCCGCCGGTCCGGCAGTCCGGGCGGCAGGAAGGGCAGGAGTCGGGTTACCGTTCGAGTGGCCGTTGCGGGCTTTCCCTGTTTGACACGGGGGCGGGTTGTACCGTCACACTCCGCAGCGACGGGAGCGTCACCGTCCGTGGCGTTGCCGTGCGCGCCCAGCGTCGTACCGGCGCTGCGGTGGCGCCGCCAGCGCCGTACAGGCCAGCCCTGGGCCGCACGGGCCCGCACCGGGCCTGGAGAGTGTCGACCGGAGAGAAGAGCGAAGTTGTCCCCGACCAGCGAGACCGCACACGGCGGCCGCCGACTCGTCATCGTCGAGTCGCCTGCCAAGGCGAAGACGATCAAGGGCTACCTCGGCCCCGGCTACGTGGTCGAGGCGAGTGTCGGGCACATCCGTGACCTCCCCAGCGGCGCCGCCGAGGTGCCGGAGAAGTACACCGGAGAGGTCCGCCGCCTCGGCGTCGACGTCGAGCACGACTTCCAGCCGATCTACGTCGTCAACGCGGACAAGAAGGCGCAGGTCAAGAAGCTCAAGGACCTGCTGGCCGAGTCCGACGAGCTCTTCCTCGCCACCGATGAGGACCGCGAGGGCGAGGCCATCGCGTGGCACCTCCAGGAAGTCCTCAAGCCCAAGGTCCCCGTCCACCGGATGGTCTTCCACGAGATCACCAAGGACGCGATCCGCGAGGCCGTCGCCAACCCGCGCGAGCTCAACCAGCGCATGGTTGACGCCCAGGAGACCCGTCGCATCCTCGACCGGCTGTACGGCTACGAGGTCTCGCCGGTCCTGTGGAAGAAGGTCATGCCGAAGCTGTCGGCGGGCCGCGTGCAGTCCGTCGCCACCCGGCTCGTCGTCGAGCGCGAGCGCGAGCGCATCGCCTTCCGCTCCGCCGAGTACTGGGACCTCACCGGCACCTTCTCCACCGGCCGCGCCGGCGACGCCTCCGACCCGTCCACGCTGGTCGCGCGCCTCGCGGCGGTCGACGGCAAGCGCGTCGCACAGGGCCGTGACTTCGGCGCCGACGGCCGGCTGAAGAGCGAGGCGGTGCTCCACCTCGACGAGGCGAACGCCCGCGCGCTCGCTGCCGCCCTCGCCGACACCCGCTTCTCGGTCCGCTCGGTCGAGTCGAAGCCGTACCGCCGCTCCCCGTACGCGCCCTTCCGCACCACCACCCTCCAGCAGGAGGCCAGCCGCAAGCTCGGCTTCGGTGCCAAGGCGACCATGCAGGTGGCGCAGAAGCTGTACGAGAACGGCTTCATCACCTACATGCGTACGGACTCCACCGTGCTCTCCGACACCGCCGTGACCGCCGCCCGCGCCCAGGTGACGCAGCTGTACGGCGCCGACTACCTGCCGGAGAAGCCGCGCGTCTACGCCGGCAAGGTCAAGAACGCGCAGGAGGCGCACGAGGCGATCCGCCCCTCGGGCGATCGTTTCCGCACCCCGGCCGAGACCGGTCTGACCGGCGACCAGTTCAAGCTCTACGAGCTCATCTGGAAGCGGACCGTCGCTTCCCAGATGAAGGACGCCACCGGCAACTCGGTCACCGTCAAGATCGGCGGCACCTCCGCCGACGGCCGCGACGCCGAGTTCTCGGCCTCTGGCAAGACGATCACCTTCCACGGCTTCATGAAGGCCTACGTGGAGGGCGCCGACGACCCGAACGCGGAGCTCGACGACCGCGAGCGGCGCCTCCCGCAGGTCGCCGAGGGCGACGCGCTCTCCGCCGAGGAGATCACCGCCGACGGCCACGCCACCAAGCCGCCCGCCCGCTACACCGAGGCCACCCTGGTCAAGGAGCTGGAAGAGCGCGAGATCGGCCGCCCGTCGACGTACGCCTCGATCATCGGCACCATCCTCGACCGCGGCTACGTCTTCAAGAAGGGCACGGCCCTCGTGCCGTCCTTCCTCTCCTTCGCCGTGGTCAACCTGCTGGAGAAGCACTTCGGCCGGCTCGTCGACTACGACTTCACCGCCCGCATGGAGGACGACCTCGACCGCATCGCCCGCGGCGAGGCCCAGTCCGTGCCGTGGCTGAAGCGCTTCTACTTCGGCGAGGGCGAGGCCGCGATGGGCGGCGCCGCCGACGCCGGGAACGGCGACGGCGACCACCTCGGCGGCCTCAAGGAGCTCGTCACCGACCTCGGCGCCATCGACGCCCGGGAGATCTCCTCCTTCCCCGTCGGCGACGGCATCGTGCTCCGCGTCGGCCGCTACGGCGCCTACGTCGAGCGCGGCGAGCGGGAGCAGGAGGGCTACCAGAAGGCCGACGTCCCCGACGACCTCGCGCCCGACGAGCTCACCGTGGAGTACGCGGAGGAGCTGCTCGCCAAGCCGAGCGGCGACTTCGAGCTGGGCACCGACCCGGTCAGCGGCCACCAGATCGTCGCCAAGGCCGGCCGCTACGGCCCGTACGTCACCGAGATCCTCCCCGAGGGCACCCCGAAGACCGGCAAGAACGCGGTCAAGCCGCGCACCGCCTCCCTCTTCAAGACGATGTCCCTGGACACCGTCACCCTGGAGGAGGCCCTCCAGCTGATGTCGCTGCCGCGCGTGGTCGGCGCCGACGCCGAGGGCGTCGAGATCACCGCGCAGAACGGCCGGTACGGCCCGTACCTCAAGAAGGGCACCGACTCGCGGTCGCTGACCAGCGAGGACCAGCTCTTCTCCATCACGCTGGAGGAGGCGCTGGCGATCTACGCCCAGCCCAAGCAGCGTGGCCGGGCCGCCGCCAAGCCGCCGCTGAAGGAGCTCGGCACCGACCCCGTCAGCGAGAAGCCCGTGGTCGTCAAGGACGGCCGCTTCGGCCCGTACGTCACCGACGGCGAGACCAACGCGACCCTGCGCACCGGCGACAGCGTCGAGACGATCACGCCCGAGCGCGGCTACGAGCTGCTCGCCGAGAAGCGCGCCAAGGCCCCGGCCAAGAAGACCGCCAAGAAGGCCCCGGCGAAGAAGGCCGCGGCCAAGAAGACGGCCGCGAAGAAGACGACGGTGGCCAAGAAGACCGCGGCGAAGAAGACCACGACGGCGGCTGCGGCGAAGAAGACGACCGCCGCCGCGAAGAAGACCGCGGCGGCCAAGCCGGAGTAGTCCGGAGCGGATCGGACCGGATCGGAGCGGAGCGGGTCGGACCGGTCCGGAGAGGGCCGGAGCCGTCCGGACGGTCGGGTCGTGAGGAAGGGCGGGAGCCGGTGCTCCCGCCCTTCCTCCATATGTTCGACTGTGGGCCCGGTGAGCCAGGCCGTCCGGATAGGGTGGACGGATGACGCGAGCAGAGCAGCCAGAGCTTCTGGGCGACTCCGAAGCCGCACCCGCCCCCGGCGCCGCCCCCGTCTTCGACGCGGCCCTCGTCGCGGATTCCCGGGAGCGCGCCGTACGGGCCCTCGTCCGCCACCAGCCGCTGCGCCGGCTGTGGAGCGCCCAGGCCGTCGGCGGGGTGGGCGACGCGCTCGCCCTCCTCGTCCTCGTCCTGCTCGGCCTCCAGGCCGCGCTCGCCGAGGGCGCGTTCGGCGGCGGAGGGCGGGGGCCCGCCTTCGCCGTGGCCGCCGTCGTCGGCGCCCGGCTGCTCGCCACCGTCCTCTTCGGCGCCGTCCTGCTCGGCCCCCTCACCACCCTGACCGCGCCCGGCGCCGCCCTCGACCGGCGGTGGACCATGCTCGGCGCCGACGGACTGCGGATCGCGCTGCTCGTCGTCGCGCCCCTGTGGATCGACTGGACCCCCGACAACGCCCTGTGGTTCCTGCTCGGCACGGTCTTCCTCACCGGCGCCGCCGAACGCCTCTGGACCGTCTGCCGCGACGGCGCCGCCCCCGCGCTGCTGCCCGCCGCGCCCGTCGAGGGCGACGCCGTGCGCCCCCTCCCCGACCACCTCGGCGCCCTGCGCACGCTCAACCAGCGCACCGCCTTCCTCGCCGTCCCGGCCGCCGCCGCCCTCCTGCTCGCCGCCACCCTCGTCGGCAACCTGCTCGGCTCCGGCATCGACTGGTTCTCGCTCCACCAGGCCGCCCTCGGCTCCTACCTCGCCGCCGGCCTCTTCGCCGCCTCCGTCAGCGTCCTCGCCGCGATGACCCTGCCCGGCGGACGGACCCCGCGCCCCCGCTCGCCGCTGGAGGGGCTGCGCCGCCCCGCCGCCGACAAGGGCCGCACCGGAGCCGTACCGCTGCTCGTCCTGGCCTGCGCCACCGTCGCCGGCGCCATCGGCGCCGCCGCCTCGCTCGCCGCGCTCCACGCCTTCGACCTCGGCGGCGGCCCCGTCACCTACGCCCTGCTGGTGCTCGCGCTCAGCGGCGCCACCGCCGTCGGCATCCGCACCGCCCGCTCCGTGCTGCCGGTGCTCTCCCGGCGCCGGCTGCTCGCCCTCGCCGTCGCCGTCACCGGCATCGCCCTGATCGCCGTCGGCCTCGTGCCCGACACCGCGACCGTGCTCCTGCTCGCCGCCCTCGCCGGGTACACGGCCGGCGTCGCCGCCAACACCGGGCACGTCCTCATCGACCAGGAGACCGAGGAACCGCGCCGGGAACGCACCACCGCGCACCTCCAGGCCACCGCGCGCGTGGGCATCGCCGTGGGCGCGCTCGCCGCGCCGCTGCTCGCCGCCGCGATCGGCCCGCACCGCTTCGTCTCCGGCTCGGGGTCCTTCGTCTTCGACCACGGCGGCGCCGCCTTCACCCTCGTGCTCGTCGGCGCGCTGCTGCTGCCCGTCGCCGCGCTCGTCCTCGCCAGGGCAGACGACCGGGCGGGCGTCCCGCTCCGCCGCGACCTGCGCGACGCACTGCGCGGCGCCGACCCCGCCCAGGCCCCGGCCGCCACCGGCTTCTTCATCGCCCTGGAGGGCGGCGACGGCGCCGGCAAGTCCACCCAGGTCCAGGCGCTCGCCGACTGGATCCGCGCCAAGGGCCACGAGGTCGTCGTCACCCGCGAGCCCGGCGCCACCCCCATCGGCAAGCGGCTCCGCTCGATCCTGCTCGACGTCTCCTCGGCCGGGCTCTCGAACCGCGCCGAGGCCCTGCTGTACGCCGCCGACCGCGCCGAGCACGTCGACTCCCTGGTCCGGCCCGCCCTGGAGCGGGGCGCCGTCGTCCTCAGCGACCGGTACATCGACTCGTCCGTCGCCTACCAGGGCGCCGGCCGCGACCTCTCGCCGACCGAGATCGCCCGCATCTCCCGCTGGGCGACCGGCGGCCTCGTGCCGAACCTGACCGTCCTCCTCGACGTCTCCCCGGAGACCGCCCGGGAGCGCTTCACCGAGGCGCCGGACCGGCTGGAGTCGGAGCCGCCGGAGTTCCACGCGCGCGTGCGGGCCGGTTTCCTCGCCCTCGCCGCCGCCGACCCCTCGCGCTACCTCGTCGTCGACGCCGGGCAGGAGCCCGAGGCCGTCACCACGGTCGTGCGCCACCGGCTCGACCGGATGCTGCCCCTCTCCGAGGCCGAGGTGAAGGCCGCCGAGGAGGCCCGCCGGAAGGCCGAGGAGGAGGCGCGGCGCAAGGCCGAGGAGGAGGCCGCCCGCAAGGCCGAGGAGGAGCGCCTGGAGCGCGAGCGCCAGGCGCAGCTCGCCAAGCTGCGCGCCGAGGAGGAGGAGCGCAAGCGGCGCGAGGAGGAAGAGGCGCGCCGGCTGGAGGCCGAGCGGCAGGCGGAGGAGGCCCGGCGCAAGGCCGAGGAGGCCCGGATCGCCGCCGAGGAGGAGGCCCGCCGCCTCGCCGCAGAGGAGAAGGCCCGCCGCGAGGAGCAGGAACGACTCCGCAAGCAGGCCGAGGAGGAGGCCCGCCTCCGGGCCGAGGCCGAGGCGCTCCGCCAGGAGAAGCAGCGCAAGGCGGAGGAGGCCCTGCTCCGCGCGGAGGAGGCCCGCCGTCTGGCGGCCGCGGCCGCCGAGGCCAAGGCGGCCGAGGAGGCCGCGAGGGCCGCGGCGGAGAAGGCCGCCGCCGAGGCCGCCGAGGAGGCCGCGAGGAAGGCCGCCGCCGAACGGGCCGCGGCGGAGCGCGCGGCCGCGGAACGGCGCGCCGCCGCCGAACGGAGGGCCGCCGAGGAGTCGGCGAACGAGGTCACGGTCCAGACGCCGGTCGTGAAGCTCGGCAAGGACTCCGGCCCGTCCGGTGCGTCCGGGGGCTCCGGTACGGCTCCGGCGGCGGGCGGCGGCGATCCGACCGTCTCGCCGAACGAGGTCACCGTGCCGACCCCGGTCGTCCGCCCGGAGGACCCGCGCCGTCCCGAGGCCGAGACGACGGTCCTGCCGCAGGTCCGCGACCGCGCCGCCGACGAGACGGCCGTGCTGCCGTCCGTCCGGGACGCCGCCGTGGACGAGACCGCCGTGCTGCCGCCGGTGAAGGGCGCGCGGCGGGCCGATCCGGTGGACCGGGTGCCGCAGGACTTCTTCCGGGACGAGCGGGACGAGCGGTCGGACCGGGACAGCCGGTCGGACCGGGACGGGCGGCCGGGCCAGGACGGGCCGGAGGCAGGCGGCACCGGGGCGAACGACGCCACACGCGAGCTGCCGCAGCTCGACGAGCAGGGCCGGCCGCGCCGCCGCTCGGACTGGGCCGAGGAGACCCCGCTGGACGACCTGCCGACCCTCGCGGACGAGCTGTTCGGCGGATACGACGGCGACGACGACGGGGACGACCGGGGGGACGGGCGCCGCCGGCGCCGCTGAGGCGGCCCGGCCCGGGCCGGGCTGTCGGTCCCCTGCCCCACAATGGAGGACGTACCTTCAGGAGGGGCAGACATGGCCGTATGGGACGACCTGGTCGGACAGGAGCGGGTCGAGGAGCAGCTCGAGGCCGCCGCGCGGGACGCCGACGCGCTCGTCACCGCCCAGGCCGCGGGCGAGCCCGGCCCCGAGGCGTCGAAGATGACGCACGCCTGGCTCTTCACCGGCCCGCCCGGCGCGGGCCGGGTGGACGCCGCCCGGGCGTTCGCCGCGGCCCTCCAGTGCGTCGGCCCCGACCGGGCGCTCGGCGGGACGCCGGGCTGCGGCTTCTGCACCGGGTGCCACACGGTGCTCGTCGGCACCCACGCCGACGTCACGACGGTCTCCGCCGTCGGCACGGAGATCCTCGTCAAGGACATGCGCGACACCGTCCGCAAGTCCTTCACCTCCCCGGCCAACGGCCGGTGGCAGGTCATCCTCGTCACCGACGCCGAGCGGCTCAACGAGAAGTCGGCCAACGCCGTGCTGAAGGCCGTCGAGGAGCCCGCCCCGCGCACCGTCTGGCTGCTCTGCGCCCCCTCCGTCGAGGACGTCCTGCCGACCATCCGCTCCCGCTGCCGCCACCTGACCCTGCGCACCCCGCCGGTCGAGGCCGTGGCCGACGTGCTGATCCGGCGCGACGGCATCGAGCCGGAGGCCGCCCACGCGGCGGCCCGCGCCACCCAGGGGCACGTCGACCGGGCCCGGCGGCTCGCCACGGACGAGCGGGCCCGCGCCCGCCGCGCCGTCGTCCTCAAGCTGCCGCTGCGGGTGGCGGACATCGGCGGCTGCCTCAAGGCCGCCCAGGAGCTGGTGGACGCGGCGGCAGAGGACGCGAAGCAGGTCGCCGAGGAGGTCGACACCAAGGAGACCGAGGAGCTGAAGGCCGCGCTCGGTGCCGTCCAGGGCGGGCGGATGCCGCGCGGCACCGCCGGGATGATGAAGGAGCTGGAGGACAAGCAGAAGCGCCGCGGCCGGCGCACCCAGCTCGACAGCCTGGACCTCGCCCTCACCGACCTGACCGGCTTCTACCGGGACGTCCTCACCCTCCAGCTGGGCACCCGCTCGGCCCTGGCCAACGAGGACGTGCGGGACGCGGTGGAGCGGATCGCCCGCGACACCACCCCGGAGCGGACCCTGCGCCGGGTGGAGGCCGTCCTCGCCTGCCGCAAGGCCCTGGAGCGGAACGTGGCCCCGCTGCTGGCGGTGGAGGCGATGACGATGGCCCTGCGCGACTGACCCCCGGCCGCCGGGGAGGGCCCGCCCGCCCCGGGCCGCCGCCGGGCACCCCACCCCGGGCCGCCGCCGGGCGGAACCCCACACCCGTGCCCAGGCCGCCGCCGCGCGGAACCGCACGCCCGTGCCCAGGCCGCCGCCGCGCGGAACCGCACGCCCGCGCCTAGGTCGCCGCCGCGCGGAACCGCACGCCGGCGTCCAGGCCGTCGCCGGGCGGAACCGCACGCCCGCGCCCCGGTCGGCGCCCGGCGGCCCGCCCCGCGATTGGACACGCTCCGCACCCGTCCGGATACGCTCCGGGGATGGACTCCAGGCGTTTCCTCCGCATCTCCGCCACGGCGCTCGCCGCGGCCGGGCTGATCCTCTCCGGCTGCACGGGCGGGAGCGACGCCGTCGCCCCCGCGGGGCCGGGGTCCGGATCGGCGCGGCCGGTCGCCTCGCCGTCGTCCTCGCCGGAGGCGCTGAAGAAGTACTACGGCCAGAAGCTCACCTGGCGGGAGTGCGGCGTCAGCGGCTTCCAGTGCGCGACGCTGCGCGCCCCGCTGGACTACGCGAAGCCCGGCGGGCCCGAGGTGCGGCTCGCGGTCTCCCGGGTCCGGGCGAGCGGCCCCGGCGAGCGGATCGGCTCGCTCCTGGTGAACCCGGGCGGGCCGGGCGGCTCGGCCGTCGACTACCTCCAGGGGTACGCGGGCATCGGCTACCCCGAGCCGGTGCGGGCCCGCTACGACATGGTGGCCGTCGACCCGCGCGGGGTCGGCCGCAGCGAGCCGGTCGACTGCCTGACGGGCCCGGAGATGGACGCGTACACCCAGGTCGACCAGACCCCGGACGACCCGGCGGAGGTCGAGGCGCTGGCCGCCTCGTTCAAGCGCTTCGCGGCCGGCTGCCGGAAGCGCACCGGCGCGGTCCTGCCGCACGTCTCCACCGTGGAGACGGCCCGCGACATGGACATCCTGCGGGCGGTCCTGGGCGACGCGAGGCTCCACTACGTCGGCGCCTCGTACGGCACCTTCCTCGGCGCGACCTACGCCGAGCTGTTCCCCGGCCGGGTCGGCCGGCTCGTCCTCGACGGCGCGATGGACCCCTCCCTCTCGGCGCTCGACCTCAACCGCGACCAGACGGCCGGCTTCGAGACCGCCTTCCGGGCCTTCGCCGCCGACTGCGTCACCCGGCCCGACTGCCCGCTCGGCACCGGGTCGGCCGCGGCGGCCGGGGAGGCCCTGAAGGAGTTCTTCCGCACCACGGACGCCACCCCGGTCCCCACCGGCGAGAGCCGCGAGCTCGGCGAGTCGCTGGCGACCACCGGCGTCATCGCGGCCATGTACGACGAGGGCGCCTGGCCGCAGCTGCGGGAGGCCCTGACCCGGGCGATCGGCGGCGAGGGCTCGGCGCTGCTCGCCCTCGCCGACAGCTACTACGAGCGGGAGCCGGACGGCTCGTACGCGAACCTGATGTTCGCCAACGCCGCCGTGAACTGCCTCGACCTGCCCCCCGCCTACCAGGACCCGGCCGACGCGCGGCAGGCCGCCCCGTCCTTCGACGAGGCGTCCCCGGTCTTCGGCACGGGCCTCGCCTGGGCGGCCCTGAACTGCACCTACTGGCCCGCCCCGGCCACCGGCCGCCCGCACCGCATCACCGCCGAGGGCGCCGCCCCCATCCTCGTCGTCGGCACCACCCGCGACCCCGCCACCCCCTACAAGTGGGCCGAGGCCCTCGCGGACCAGCTCTCCTCCGGCACCCTCCTCACCTACGAGGGCGACGGCCACACGGCCTACGGCCGCGGCAGCGACTGCGTCGACACCGCCATCAACACCTACCTCCTCGAAGGCACCCCGCCCGCCGGGGGAAAGCGCTGCTCATAGCCCCCGGACCCACCCCCTCCGCCCCTGGTCGGAGCACCCACGGAAACTGTGTAGACTTGGCGACGCTGCTGCACCCACCATGGTGTCGCGCAGCACGCCGCCTTAGCTCAGTTGGCCAGAGCAACGCACTCGTAATGCGTAGGTCTCGGGTTCGAATCCCGAAGGCGGCTCACTCTGGAACCCCAGGTCGGATTAATCTGACCTGGGGTTTCGTGTTGTCCGGGACGCTTTCAGTCGTTTTCGGGCCTTCTTTCGGGAGTTGGGGGAAGCGTGGGCGAGGGCGAGGGCGGGATCGAGGTGACCGAGCGGACTCGGTTGCGGCGGATGCGGGAGAAGGGCTCGCACCGGCGGGCGGATCTGGACGCGGTGCTGGCGGCCGGGTGGCTGTGCCACCTCGGGGTGACCGTGGACGGGGTGCCGATGGTGGTGCCCACGGCGTACGGGGTCGAGGGGGACCGG
Organism: Streptomyces sp. NPDC014656; assembly: GCF_043084305.1. NCBI lineage: Bacteria > Bacillati > Actinomycetota > Actinomycetes > Kitasatosporales > Streptomycetaceae > Streptomyces > Streptomyces sp. NPDC014656. The sequence continues at coordinate 105,860 of NZ_JBIBZN010000014.1, read as the reverse complement.
CTGTACGTGCACGGCTCGGTGGCCAGCCGGAGCCTGGTGCGGGCGCCGGGGAGCACGGTCTGCGTGACCGTGACGCACGTGGACGGGCTGGTGCTCGCCCGGTCGGTCTTCGAGCACGGGGTGAACTACCGGTGCGCGATGGTCTACGGCGTTCCCGAGCTGGTGACCGACCCGGAGGAGAAGCTGCGGGGGCTGCGGGCGCTGACCGAGCAGAGCAGCCCGGGGCAGTGGGAGTACGTGCGGCAGCCGAGCCGCAAGGAGCTGGCGGCCACCTCGCTGCTCGCGCTGGACCTCACCGAGGCGTCGGTGAAGACGCGGAGCGGGCCGCCGGACGACGGGGACTCCGAGGACGCGGAGCTGGGGCTGTGGGCGGGGGTGCTGCCGGTGGTGACCTCCTTCGGCGCGCCGGTGCCCGATCCCGCGCTGCCGGCGGAGCTGGCCGCGGCCGTGCCCGCGCACATCGCCGGGCGGGCCGGGCGGAGGGCCGACGGCCGGGAGGTCTAGGAGGCCGCGATCGCCAGGCGGGAGAGGTGGGGAGGGTCCGCCAGGACGTCGATCGAGGTGATCGGGCCGGCGGGGGCGGTGAAGACGTAGACCGCGTCCGGGGCGGCGATCAGGCCCGGGGCGCCGTCCACCAGGGCCGGGCGGGCGACCGCCGCGCGGGCGGCCAGGACGCGGGCGACCGCCGGGGCGCCGTGGGCGGGCCGCACCCCGCCGCGTACGGCGCCGGTGTCGGCGCGCAGCACCGCGTCCGGGTCGAGCAGGGCGCACAGCGCCGCGGTGTCGCCCTCCCGGGCGGCGGCGAGGACCGCGTCCACGGCCGTGCGGAGGAGGGCCGGGTCGGGGGCGGGCATCGACTCGGTGCCCCCGGCCCGGGCCCTCGCGCGGGCCCCGATCTGGCGGACGGCCGCCGGGGCGCGTTCCAGGACGGGGGCGAGGGTTTCGTACGGGACGCCGAAGCGGTCGTGGAGGACCAGGACGAGCCGCTCCGCCGGCGTCGGGCCGGCGGAGCCGGGGGCGTCCGACCAGGGGTCCCACGGATCGGTGCGGCGGGCCTCGCGGGCCCGGAGCCGGCCCAGGCAGACCCGGGCCAGGACGGCCTCGGGGGGCGGGCCCGGATCGGGGACCGGGCCGGGACCCCGGCGCGCCCGGGGGCCGGGGCCGTACGCGGCGAGGGCGCGCTCCGCGGTCCGGACCGCCCGGTCCGCCTCGGGGGCGGAGCCGAGCAGTCCGAGGGCCATCGCCCGCAGCCGGGCGCGCGGGGTGGCGTGCATGTCAGTCGCCGTGTCCGGGGCCCCCGCTGCCGAAGCCGCCGCTGGAGATGCCGCCCCACTTGCGCTTCTCCTCGCTCGGTGGCGTGGGGGAGGTCTCGGTGCCGCCGCCGTCCTTCAGCTGGTACGGCATGAGCCGGTGCGCGCCGTCGGTGTGCGGCATCTCCGTGCCCCTGCGGTACTCGGACATCTCGCCGGGGAGCGCGCCGGTGTCCGGGCGGTGCGGCTGTTCCTCGGGCTCGGGCGGCCGCGGCTCGCGGGTGCGGACCCGGTAACCGAACCAGAAGGCACCGATCAGGATGGCGACGAGGACCAGACCGCCGACTACTTGTGCGAGACCTGACTGCCAGACTCCAGCGGCCAGGATCTCTGCGCTGAGAGTGTTCATACCAACAGGATTACCCGATTCCGCTTCTTCGAACGCGTTCGAGGGCGGGTTCGGTGAAACATTTCCCCCGCCCCGCCGCGTCGAAGGGGTGGACGCCACCGCGGCGAGCGCGCCGCTCGCACAGGGCGACCACCCGTGACCACACGCGACCGCAAGGAAGAGGAGGGGCATGAGAACGTCCCGCGCGGACGAGTTCCTGGAGTTCGCCTCGGCACGCACGGGTCAGCTGTTCCGCTCGGCCTGCCTGCTGACCAGTGGGGACGTGCACCTCGCCGAGGACCTCACGCAGGAGACGCTGGGCAAGATGTACGCCCTGTGGGGGCGGGTCGCCCGGATAGGCAACCCCGCCGCGTACGCCCAGACCGTCCTCGTCCGCACGTTCCTCAGCCACCAGCGGCGGCGCTCCGCCACCGAGCGCCCGCTGGGCGAACTGCCCGACCACACCCCGGACGACGGCACCGACCCGCTGCTGCGGATCGCCCTCCTCGACGCGCTCGCCGCACTGCCCCCGAAGGACCGGGCGGTCGTGGTGCTGCGCTACTGGGAGGACCGCAGCGTCGAGGAGACCGCCGACGCCCTGCACACCAGCTCCGCGGCCGTCCGCACCCGCTGCACGCGGGCGCTCGGCAAGCTGCGGCAGCGACTCGGCGGCAGCATCGCCGAGTTCGCCACCCGCTGAGCCATCGCTGAGCCTCCCGCTGAGCCCTCGCCGAGCCACCTGCTGAACCACCTGCTGAACCACCTGCTGAGCCGCCGCCCCACCCGCGGTCCCCTCACCGTCCGCCGACGGTCTCCGGAACACTCGCCCGCGGACCCCGGAGCACCCGCCGACGGTCTCCGGGCCGCCCGGACGGCACCCCCTTCCCTTTCGTCCCTCCGAAGCAGAGACGGTGATCTCGTCATGTCCCAGAACGAACACCACGACCCCGAGGCCGGGTTCGCCGACGAACTCGGCTCGGCCCTGCGCACCACCGGCGAGAGCTTCGGCCTCGACGGCCGGCCCGGGCTGGTCTCCGGCGGGCTCGCCCGGGGCCGCCGACGGCTGCTCCGCCGCCGCCTCGCCGTCACCGGCGGCGCCATCGCGCTCGCCGCCATCGGCGCGGGCGGCGTGTACGCCGGCTCCGTCGTCTCCCCCGACGGGCCCGCCGACAAGGCGTCCGTGGCGGCCCCCAAGGCCAGCGGGTCGCCGACCGCCGACCCGACCGCGGAGCCGAGCGGGGAGCCGGCCTCCGACTCGCTCAAGCCGGGCATGGCGGAGATCCCCCTCTCCGAGATGGCGGACGTCCTCAAGGCCAACACCCCGGCCGGCGAGTGGCGCTTCGACGACCTCGACAGCACCGGCCAGGGCATCAGCGGCATCTACGACGACGGCAAGGGCGAGGCCGCCGTCAGCGTCTTCCTCTCCCGCGCCGGACGCGGCCCGGACGCCGGCGTCGACATGGTGACCTGCCCCGAGAAGGCGTACGTCCCCCACGACCGCTGCACCGAGGGGCGGCTCGCGGACGGCTCCCGGGTGATGGTCTTCGAGGGCTACGTGTACCCGGACAAGCGCGAGGAGACCAAGAACTGGCGGGCCGTGGTGCTCACGAAGGACGGCTTCCTGATCGACGCGAGCGAGTACAACGCGCCTGCCGAGAAGGGCGCCGAGATCAGCCGCGAGAACCCGCCCTTCACCGGCACCCAGCTCAAGGAGCTCGTCGCCGCCGAGGCGTGGCGGCCGCTGCTCCGGCAGATCCCGCCGCTGCCCACCGCGGCCGCCCGGCCCGGGACGGTGCGCAAGGCGCCGCCGCAGATCACCGGCAACGGCGTCCCCGCCACCCTGCGGTCCCTGGTGCCCAAGGGGCTCACGGTCGTCGACAAGGGCGGCGAGGGCGAGTTCGCCTTCGTGGTCGTCGACGACGGCAAGGGCAAGAGCCTCGTCCAGATCAACGTCCAGTACGGCATGGACGAAGTCGCCGGTCAGCTCTTCGGGTCCGGCGACGTCACCACCCTGCCCGACGGCCGCAAGGTGAAGCTCACCCAGCAGCCCGGTGAGAAGGGCGGCGAGGGCGTCGTCTGGTGGACCGCCGACACGATGACGAAGGACGGTTTCCGCGTCGTCGTCTCCGCCTTCAACACCGGCGCCCAGCACGAGGCGGCCACCCGCGCCGAGCCCGCGCTCACCATGGCGCAGCTGAAGGCGATCGCCCTCGACCCCAAGTGGGCGAAGCTGCCCGCCAAGTAGCGGGACCACGGGCCGCGGGGGGCGGAACCTCGGGCCACGGGGGCGGAACCACCGGCCACGGGGAGCGGAACCTCGGGCCACGGGATGGGAGCGGGGTGCGCCACGGGGGAGCGAGAGGGCGTCCTGCGGGGGAGCGAGGTCGAGCGCCACGGGGGGACGGGGTCACGTGCCACGGGGGAACGGGGTGCGTGCCACGGGGGGAGCGGGCGGTGCGCGGACGCTACTTGGCGTCCGCGTACCGCTCCACCGTCGCCGTCGTGAAGGGGAAGCGGACCGGGGTCTCGCCGAAGGCGATCCGGCCCGCCTCGTCGCCCGCCGCCCGGATCGCCTCCGTCACCGCCCCGGCCTCCTCCGCCGGGCAGTGCACGATCACCTCGTCGTGCTGGAAGAAGACCAGCTCGGCCCGCATTCCGGCGGCCGACAGGGAGCGGCGCAGGGCCGCCAGCATCAGCAGGGCCCAGTCGGCGGCGCTGCCCTGGACCACGAAGTTACGGGTGAACCGGCCGCGCGCCCGCGCGTTCCCCGAGGCGTATCCGGGGGTGAAGCCCTCCTCCGCGACGGCCTGTTCGGGCCCCTCCTGGGGGAGGCCCGCCTCGCCGTCGTCGCCGGAGCCGACCGCCCTCGGGCTGGTGCGGCCCAGCCAGGTGCGGACGAGGAGGCCCTCCTCGCCGGCCTTCGCCGCCTCGTCGACATAGGCCACCGCGCGGGGGAAGCGGCGGCGCAGCGCCGCCAGGTTCTTCAGCCCGTCGCCGCTGGTCTGGCCGTAGACCGCCCCCAGCAGGGCGATCTTGGCGTGTTCGCGGTCGCCGGAGAAGGCCCGGTCGGACAGCCGGGTGTAGAGGTCGTCGGGGTGACCGGCGACCTCCATCAGGCCCGGGTCGCGGGAGATCGCGGCCAGCACCCGCGGCTCCATCTGGTCGGCGTCCGCGACCACCAGCCGCCAGCCCTCGTCGGCGACGACCGCGCGCCGGATCACCTTCGGGATCTGGAGCGCCCCGCCGCCGTTGGTCGTCCAGCGGCCGCTGACCGTGCCGCCCGGCAGGTACTCCGGCCGGAACCGGCCGTCCCGCACCCAGTCCGCCAGCCACGACCAGCCGTGCGCGGTCCAGATCCGGTACAGCTTCTTGTAGGCGATCAGCGGCCGCACCGCCGGATGGTCGACCTCCTCCAGCTCCCAGCGGCGGGTGGACCGCAGCCGGATCCCGGCCTGCGCGAAGGCCTTCACCACGTCGGCGGGCAGGTCGGGCCGGACGCGGCGGCCGAAGGCGGCCGACACCTCGTCCGCCAGCTCCGCGAGGCGGCGCGGCTCGCCCCCGCCCGCGTACCGCTCGCCCAGCAGCTCGTGCAGCAGCTCCCGGTGCACGTCGGCCCGCCAGGGCAGCCCGGCCCGGTGCATCTCGGCCGCCACCAGCATCCCGGCGGACTCGGCGGCGGTGAGCAGCCGCATCCGGCCCGGGTGCTCGGCCCGGTCGTGGCGGCACTGCTGCTCCGCGTAGACCGCGAGGAGGCCCTCGAAGGGGACGGGCGCGACCGGCCGCGGCTCGAAGAGGGAGTCCTGGGATCCTGGCTCGGCCGTGCGCTGCGGCGGGTCGGGCGGCACCGGGGCGTCCCGCAGCCGGGCCCACGCGGCGGCGGCCGAGCGCGGCTCGCCGAGGCGCCCCTCGTGGCCGAGGAGCAGCTGCTCGGCGTCCTCCACGTCGTAGCACCGCTCGACGCGGACGCCTGCGGCGAGCAGCCGCGGGTACACCTCGGCCGTTGACCGCCACACCCAGCGCGCGACCCCGGGCCGGGACCGGACGGCCGCGACCAGGTCCGGCTCGCGGCGCACCTCCCCGGCGGGCGCGCCGTCCGGCCCGAGGGGGACGAGGACCGCGCCCTCCCCCTCGGGCTCCGGGGCCAGCGCCCACCTCTCGCTCATGGGTGCGAGTCTGGCATCCGCCACTGACAGCGGCGGTTCACGACATCCGGGACGGGACGGCATGGGGCGGACGGATGGACGGACGGGTGGACGGGTGGACGGATGGGTGATGGACGGGGGCGTCACCGCGTCACCGCGCCGTCGAGGGGTGGTCTTTCGGCCAGAGGGGGCCGGCCGGAGGGATGCGGGGAACAAGGGCCGCCCGACGCGGACTTGAGCACGTACGGAACGGATCGAGCAGCAGGTCGATGAGAGCGGACGCACCGGATCCCGGAGGCGAACGCACTGGTGCGGAGGGCGACATGGCGACGATGGAAGCGATGGTGTTCGAGGAGTTCGGCGGCCCCGAGGTGCTGCGGCACCAGACCGGCGCCGAGGTGCCGGAGCCGGGCCCCGGCGAGGTGCGGCTGCGGGTGGCGGCGGCCGGCGTCAACCCGATGGACTGGAAGGTCCGCAGGGGCCTGCTGGAGGATTACCACCCGACGGCCTTCCCCGCCGTGCCGGGCATCGAGGTGGCCGGCACGGTCGACGCGCTCGGCGAGGGGGTCACCGGACTCGCCGTCGGGGACGAGGTGTTCGGCTGGTCGAAGACCGGCGCCTACGCCCAGTACGCCCTGGCCGGCAACGTCCTGCCGAAGCCGGCCGACCTGTCCTGGGAGACGGCGGTGGGCCTGCCGGTCGCGGGCGAGACCGCGGCCCGCGTCCTGGAGCAGCTCGGCGTACGGGAGGGCGAGACGCTGTTCCTGCACGGCGCGGCCGGCCTCGTCGGCACCATCGCCGTCCAGCTCGCGGTCGCCGCGGGCGTCACGGTCGTCGGCTCGGCCTCGGCGCCCAACCACGCGTACCTGCGGGAGCTCGGCGCGATCCCGGTCGCGTACGGCGACGGGCTCGCCGACCGGGTGCGGGCCGCGGCCCCGCGGGGTGTCGACGCGGTCTTCGACGCGGCCGGGCACGGGGTGCTGCCGGTCGCGATCGAGCTGCTCGGGGGCGAGGGGAAGGCCGCGAAGTCGCGGATCGTGACGATCGCCGCGACGGACGCGGTCGGGTACGGGATCGCCTACAGCCTCCCCGAGCGGGACTTCGACCGGGTCCGTGGGTGGCTGACCGCCCAGGCGGAGGGCGTCCTCGCGGGCACCCTGCGCCTGCGGCACGCCGACACGCTCCCCCTCAAGGAGGCCGCCCGCGCCCAGGAACTGAGCGAGACGGGTCACGTCCGGGGCAAGCTGGTCCTCACGCCGTAGCGGCCTCACGGGACGGCCGTCCCACTGCAGTGCCGGCGGGGTCCCGGCGGTCCCGGGTGCGGCCTCTGGCGGCCTCGGGCGTAGCCCCCGGTGGATCCCGGGTGTGGCCCCGGTGGATCCCGGCGCAGCCCCCGGCGGACCCGGGTGCGATCCCTGGCGGACCCCGGGCGCAGTCCCGGCGGTCCCGGGTGCGGTCCCTGAGGGGCCCGGGTGCGGCCCCTGGCGGGGTGGCCCGGCTCTCGGCAGGGCCGTGGGGTGGCCTGTGGGGCGGGGTTGGGCGGGGCGGGACGATGGCCCGGCTTCGGGCAGGGCGCGGGGTGGAGCGGGGCGGGCGAGGGGCCGGTTCCGGGCAGGACTGCGGGGCAGGGCGGGGCGGGGCGATGGCCCGGGTCCGGCCAGGACTGGGGGCAGGACCGGGGCAGGGCAAGGCAGGACGGTGACCCGGGCGCGGGCAGGGCTGCGGGACGGGGCGGGGCGGTGGCCCGGCTCCGACCCCGGCCACCGCCCCGTCCCACCTTCGCCGCTCAGCGGGTGAGGCGCCACGCGGGGAGGGCCGCCGAGGCGACGGCGACCAGCGCGCAGACCCCCGCCGCCGCGCCCGTCCACGCCCACGGCACCACCGGCACGACCGGCGCGGAGAGCGCGGCGAGGCCCGCGCCGAGGAAGCCGAGGACGACGGCCGTCACGGCGAGCCCGAGGACCGTGCCGACGGCCACCGCGAGCAGCGCCTCGCCCGTCACCGCCCGCAGGGCCTGCGGACGGGTGGCGCCGGCCAGGCGCAGCGCGGCCAGTTCGCCGCCCCGGACCGACGTGGCCATGAGCAGGGTGCTCGCCAGGGCGATCACCGTGTAGAGGAGGACGAGGACGAGGAGCAGGCGCAGGCCCGTCCGGGCGGCCCGGTTCGCGGGCGGCGGGGTCGCGGCGGTGGCGGCGTCCGCCGCGAGCGGCCGGTTCGACTCCAGGCGGTCGAGCCGGGACCCGGGGGCCTGGGCGCGGGTGACGTACGGCCCGTTGTCGCCGGTGCCGCGGGCCAGGACGGCCGCCACCCGGAGCCGTACGGGACCGCTGCCGTCCGCCCGCCACACCTCCACCTCCTCGCCGACCCGCCGCCGCTCGAACTCCTCGTTGACGACGATCGACCGGTCGTCCAGATCCCGCAGGTCGCCCGCGACCACCGGGAGCCGGGCGAACTCGGCGAAGGCCGCCGGGTCGGCGACCGCCCGCGCCCCGTACTTCACGATCGCCTCGGCCCCGTCCCGTACGAAGAGCGAGGTCGGTCCGGACGCGGCGACGACCGTGCCCCCGGAGGGCCGTTCCGGGAGCGTCACCTCCCGCCCCTCGGCCACGTACGCCGCCGTCGTACGGTCCCGCGCCTCCGTCTCCTTGGCGCGCGCCACGCTCTCCGAGGCCCCGAACAGCGTCCCCGCCAGCGCCACGGTCACCAGGACCGGCGCGGCGACGGCGGCGGTACGGCGCACGGCGGCCGCGCCGTTCTCCCGGACGAGGAGCCCGACCGCCCCGCCCCGGAACACCGGGGACAGCCGGGCCGCGGGCCGCACGAGGAGCGGGGCCAGCAGGGCCGCGCCGCCGGTCAGGAGCATCGGCAGGGTCGTGTACGTCTTCCGCTTCAGCAGGGACCCGGGATCGGTGGCGTACGTCCAGGCCAGCAGGCCGAGCCCGGCCGCCAGCAGCCCGGCGCCGAGCAGCGCCCGGCCCGGCGGCAGCACGTCCCGGTCGACGTCCGCCTCGCGCAGCGCGGCCGTCGGGCCGGTCCGCCCGGCGCGGTGGGCGGCCGCGGCGGCCCCGGTCAGGGCCACGCCGAGCCCCGTCCAGAAGGCCAGGTGGTACGGCCATCCGGCGCTCCCGCCGACCGCGCCGGCGCCGGCGAACCAGGCGGGCGCCAGGTCCCGGGCCACCAGGGCCCGCGCCATCGGCGGCGCGGCGAGCCCGCCGAGCACGCAGCCCGCGGCGGACGCGGTCACGCCGAGCAGCGCCGCCTCGGCGAGCAGCAGCCGGCGGACCTGGCCGGGGGTGGCCCCGGCGGTGCGGAGCAGGCCGAACTCGCGGCGGCGCAGCGCCACGGAGAAGGCGAAGACGGACGCGACGACGAAGACGGAGACGAAGGCGGCGACGCCGCCGGCGGTGCCGAGGAGGGCGTTCAGGCCGGTGAGCTCCTGGCCGTCCCGCTCGTGGCCGGGGTCGGCGCGGCGGCGCTCGTCGCCGGTGAGCACCTGCGCCCGGTCGCCGACGAGGGCCCTGACCTCCTCGGCGGGCGCGTCGAGCCCGACGGCGTCGGGGCGGACGGCGTCGGGGCGGACGGCGTCGGGGCGGAGGGGGGCGGCCGTGGCCGGGGTGCCCTCGGGGGCGTTCCTGGTGGGATCCCCTGGGGTGTCCCTGGTGGGGTTCCTGGTGTTGTTGTTCCCAAGGGTGGCCCCGGTGGTGCCCTCGGGGGTGATCCCGGTGGTGCCCTCGGGGGTGGCCCCGGAGGTGTCCGCCGGGCGCTCCGTGAGGGTCCAGCGGGCGCGGAGCTCGCGCAGCACGGCGGTGTCCACAGGCTGTGGACGGTCGAGCGGCCGGGATACGAGCGCGGTGCCGGGGCCGCGCCGGACCTCGACGGTCAGCCGGTCCTGGCCGAGGACGACGACGGGGGAGGACGCGAACCGCTCGGGGGCGCGCGCCGGCGGGTCCAGCGAGGCGGCGAGGCCGAGGCCGGTGGCGGTGAGCAGCCCGACGCCGAGCGCCAGGGCCAGGAACCCGCCGAGGAAGGAGGTCCAGCGGGCCCGGAGCCCGCCCAGGACGACGCTCAGCATGCCGGGCCCGCCGTTCCCGCTGACCCCGCCGGTGTCGCTGTTCCCACTGGGGCCGCCGTTCTCGCGACTCCTGCCGCTGCTCCCGCTGCTCCCGCTGTTGTCGTCGTTCCCGCCCTTCCCGCCCTTCCCGCCGTTCCCGCCCTTCCCGCCGGTCGCAGTTCCGCGAGCCGGGCCGACACGGTGGCCGCCGTCGGGGCGGCGAGTTCGCCCGCCAGGCGGCCGTCGACGAGGAAGACGACCCGGTCCGCGCGAGCCGCCGCGACGGGGTCGTGGGTGACCATCACCAGCGTCCGGCCCTCCTCGTCCACGAGGGCCCTGAGCATGTCCATCACCTCCGCGCCGGTCGTGGAGTCCAGCGCGCCGGTCGGCTCGTCGCCGAAGAGGACGGCGGGGCGGGCGATCAGCGCCCGGGCGATGGCGACCCGCTGGCACTGGCCGCCGGAGAGCTCCGAGGGCCGGTGCCGCTCGCGGCCGGCGAGGCCGACCCGGGCGAGCGCCGCCCGGACCTCGTCGCGCGCCGGACGGCGGCCGGCCAGCCGGAGCGGGAGGGCCACGTTCTGCGCGGCCGTCAGCGTGGGCAGCAGGTTGAAGGACTGGAAGACGAAGCCGATCCTGTCCCGCCGCAACAGCGTCAGCCGCCGCTCGCTCAGCCCCTCCAGGGCCGTGCCCGCCACCTCGACGCGGCCCGCGTCCGGGCGGTCGAGGCCGGCGGCGCAGCGCAGCAGGGTGGACTTCCCGGAGCCGGAGGGGCCCATGACGGCGGTGAAGGTCCCGGCGGCGGCGTCGAGGTCCACGCCGTCGAGGGCCCGGACGTCCCCGTGCCGCCGGACGAGCCCCCGGAGCCGTACGGCGGCGGGAGGAAGGGAAAGGGTGCTGGTCATGGCTCCAGCGAACCGTTTCGCCGGGGGCCGGGTCACGCCGTCTGCCGGGCGTCCCGGGGTAGGGCCAGACCTACCCCGGGCCGGGGCGGGAGCGGACCTTCCCTCGCATCGGGAGCGGACCTTTCCCCGCTTCGGGACCGGACCTTTCCCCGCTCCGGGGCAGGTCCGGGCAGGGTCGGGTGGGGTCGGGCGGTTCCAGGCAGGTCCGGCCGGGTCCGGGCAAGGTCGAGCGGGTCTGAGCGGGTCTGAGCGTGCCCGTGTGGGTCCGGGTGGGTCCGGCCGGGTCCGGGCCGGGGCCCGGCGCGCCCGGCCGTCCTGAGACCATCGAAGGAGGCGGGACGCGGGTGACGCGGGCCGACGAGTGAGGGCGCGGGACGACGCGGGACGGCGCCGGACGGCGAGGGACGACGTGAGGCACGGAGAGGGCGCGGGCATGCAGGAGGAGGCGCGGGAGTCCACGGTGGGGCGGGCGCTGGGGGAGGCGCTGCACAGCCGCGACGACCGCTCCCTCGACACGGCGGCCTCGCTGCTCGCCGCCGACCCGGGGGCCGACGCCGGTCTCGCGCGGCGCGGCGAGGAGCTCGTACGGACCCTGTGGGAGCACGGCTGGCAGCCCGCGGACCTCGCGCGCACCGTCCGCCGCGAGCTGGCCGAGGAGCACCTGCGGCTGCTCGGCGGGCTCGTGCGGGCCGAGACGGCCCGGTACGCGACGCTGCCCCGGCGCTGGCGGGACCAGATCGACGGACTGGAGGACGGGGCGGGCGCCGGACCCGCCGACCGCTTCTCGTACGCGACGGCCGTCCTGGAGCTGTACCGGCTGCTGGTCCGGCTGCCCCGGCTCGACGCGGTGGGGCCCGTACCCGGCGAGACGCTGCCGCCGGCCGCCGCCGGGGAGCCGCGGATGCTCACCCGGATCCGCGCGCTGCTCGCCAAGGCGGAGGCCACCGGCTATCCGGAGGAGGCCGAGGCGCTGACCGCGAAGGCGCAGGAGCTGATGGCCCGCCACAGCCTCGACGAGGCGGGGCTCGCGGCCGGTGCGCCGTCGCCGCAGACGCCGGGCGCGATCCGGATCGGCGTGGAGCCGCCCTACGAGCAGGCGAAGGCGATCCTGCTCGACGCGGTGGCGGGCGCGAACCACTGCCGGGCGGTGTGGAACGAGGCGTACGGCTTCTCGACGGTGGTCGGCTTCGAGGCGGACCTCGACCCGGTCGAGCTGCTGTACACCTCGCTCCTCGTCCAGGGCACGGCCGCGATGACGCGGGCGGAGGCGGAGCAGCGCAAGGGCGGACGCAAGCGCACCAAGTCCTTCCGGCAGTCCTTCCTCCTCGCGTACGCGAACCGGCTCGGCGCCCGTCTGGAGGCGACCTCCCGCCGGGTCGCCGCCGAGGCCCCGACCCTCCTCCCGGTCCTCGCCTCCCGCGAGGTCGCGGTGACGGCCCGCACGGACGAGCTCTTCCCGGAGACGAGGGCGACCCGCGTCCGGGCGATGTGGGACGAGGACGGCTGGAACCACGGTGCCAGCGCCGCCGAGTCCGCCACCCTCGCCCCCGGCCGGACCCGCCTGGACCGCCACGCCCGGGGCTAGGACCCGTCCGACCGTTCCCGCCGGGCCCGGCCCGCCCGGCCGCACGCCGATCGCACACCGATCGCACGCACAGGACGACCTGACCCGGCCCGGCCCGGCCCGGCCCGATCCGATCCGACGCCAACGGTCAGACGGACCCTAGGGTCGCGAGGTGAAATGTCCGGTTGGGGCGGGTCGGTCGCTACGCTCGGATCATGAGCTGGCTCCGGGCGCTGAGGGAGACCGCCCGCTCCGGTCTCACCGTCGAGCGGCGGCGGCTCGCGCCCGTCATCGCGGCCCGCGGCGCCCTCGGGCTCGCGCTCGTCATCGGCTTCTCGCTCGCCCTCTTCGGGCCTGCCGTCGCCGCGTCCTCCGCGTTCGGCGCCTTCCAGGCGGCCATCGCCACCTTCCAGCGCTCCTGGCGGCCCCGGCCCACCCTCGCGCTCGCCTCCGGCGGCAGCCTCGCCGTCTCCACCTTCCTCGGCTACCTGACCGGGGCGCACACGGTCCTCTTCCTCGCGCTGCTGCTCCTGTGGACCTTCCTCTCCGGGCTCGTCTGGGCGGCCGGGCCCACGGCCGGCATCATCGCCTCCTCCAACGTGGCGATCATGCTGGTCACGATCACCCTGCCCACCTCCGTCGCGACCGCCGCCGGGCACGCCGCCATGATCTTCGCGGGCGGGGTGGTCCAGGCCGTGCTGGTGGTGGTGCTGCCGGTCCGGCCCTGGGGCGCCCAGCGCGACGCCCTCGCGGACGCGCTCGCCGCGGAGGCCGACTACGCCCGCCGGCTGCGCCACGACCCGGTCGCGCCCTTCGACCCGGTCCCGCTCATGACCGCCCGCAGCGCCGCCGCCGTCACCCCCCGGCAGGCCCGCCGCCGGCCCGCCGAACTCCACGGGCCCCGGCGGCTCGCCGAGCGGATCCGGCCCGTCCTCGCCTCGCTCGCGGACCCCGCCGTCGGCGCCCCCGCCGAGGGCCCGCAGCGCGACCGGGTCCGCGAGCTGCTCGCCGCGGCCGGGGAGATCCTCGACGCCGCCGCGCGCGCCATCCGGCACGGCGAACCGGTCCGGCTGCCGCCGGCCGCGGTCGCCGCCCTGCGCACCCCCGACACCGGCTCGATCCTCACTGACCGCTCCCACCGCGCCGCCCTGCGCCTGGCCGCCCTCCTCGGCGACGTCGTCGAGACGGCGGAGCCCCGCACGGAGACGGGCGCGGGGGCGGGCGCGAAGGCGGGGGCGGGAAAGGGGTCGAGGGCGGGGGCGGAGCCAGACCCTGAGACGGGTACGGACCCGGACGCGAAGGCGCTGCCCGAGCCACCGGGGCCGCCCGAACCACCGCAGCAGCCCCAGCCGCCCCAGCAGCCCGAGCCACTCCAGTCGCCAGAGCCGCCCCAGCCCCCCGCAATCCCCCAGCCCCCCGTCATCCCCGAGATCCCCGAGCCCCCCACCCCCCGTGCCCGCCCCACCCTCCTCCGGCTCGCGCCGCTCGTCCTCGCGGCGATGCGGGCCGAGGTGCGGCCGGGGTCGGCGATCCTGCGGCACGCGATCCGGGTCTCCGCGGTCACCGCCGCCGGCTATCTGCTCGGTCTGGTGCTGCCGTTCGGGCACGGGTACTGGGCGCCGATGGCCTCCGTGATGGTGATGCGGCCGGACTTCTCGCAGACGTACTCCCGCTCGGTGGCCCGCTTCGGTGGCACGCTCGTCGGCGTCGGGCTCGCCAGCGCGGTCGTGCAGACGGCGCACCCGGGGACGTACCTCTCCGCCGGTCTCGCCGTCCTCTGCGCCTTCGGCATGTACCTGCTGATGAGGACGGGGTACGCGGTCAGCCAGGTCTGCGTCGCCGCGTACGTCGTCTTCCTCCTCGGCATGGAGGGGTCCGGCGTGACCCAGACCGTACGGGACCGGGTCCTGCTCACCCTCCTCGGCGGCCTCCTCGCGATGCTCTCCTACGCCGTCTACCCCGCCTGGGAGACGCCCCGGCTGCGGGGCGGGCTCGCCGACTGGCTCGCCGCGTCCGGGCGGTACGCGGCGGCCGTCGCCGCCCGGTACGCCGCCCCCGCGGGGCCCGGCAGCCCGGACGTCCGCGAGGCCCTGCTCTCCGCCCGCGCCGCGCGCGTGGCCTGGCACGACGCGCTGGGCCGGGCCACCCACGAGCCGGTGCGGCACCGGGGGCTCTCGCACGCGGCGGCCGAGGGCGCGGGGCACGCGCTCGCCGAGTTCGGGCGGGCCGCCATGCTCCTGGAGGCCCACCTCCCCGAACGCGGCGCGCCGCCCCTGCCCGCCGCCGCCGGCCTCGCCGAGGCGCTGCGCGAGGCGACCGAACGGGGCGCGAAGGCGGTCCGCGAGCGCGGGGAACCCACCTGGGACGACCTCCGCGAGACCGTCGCCGCCTGGGACACGGAGGTCACCGACCCGCTGCTGCGGAAGGCCGCGTGGCTGCTCCTGGACGCCCTGGACGAGCTGTCGGCGGCGCTCGCCGACGCCTGAGCGGGAAAAACTTCCGCCGGGGTGTCATCCGGGGCCGGTACGGCCGGAGTTGAGAAGGGTGGAAGACCGATCGACCGCCGACGGTCCGACCGCCCGCGGCCCCACCGCCGACCGCCGACCACCGACCACCGACCACCCACCGGCCACCGCCCACCGACCGTCCGGCCGTCCGGAACCTGGAGCCGTCCCATGAAGAAGTACCTGCTCGCCGCAGGCGCCGCAGTGACCTCCGCCGTGGCCGCCGCCGCCCTCGCCGCCCCGGCCACCGCCGCACCCGCCGCCCCTCCCGCGCCCGCCTCCTCCTCCGTATCCACCACTGTCTCCACCGCCACCCCCGTCTCTGCCACCCCCGTCTCCATCACCCCGGTCTCCGCCACCGCCCCCGCTTCCACCCCCGCCCCGCTCTCCGCCGTCCGGACGGTCCGCCAGGGCCAGCGCGTCGACGCCGGCGGCGGCTACACCCTCTGGCTCACCCGTGAGGGCAAGCACTGGACGGGCCCGGACGGCTTCGAGCAGTTCCGCAGCGTCGTCGACGGCAACCTCGACCTGACCCGGCCCGCCCTCAGCCACCAGGGCGAGGGCACCTTCCACTCCGGGATCTACGGCGGCCCGGACGCGCCCGGACGGGTCGACGTCACCGACGCCGAGGGGCGGGTCACCCGCGCGACCCTGCTCCAGCTGCCGGGCCGCCCGGGCTGGGGCGTCTGGTACGCGCACACCGCTCCGTCCGACCGTGACGTCTCCGTCGCCTTCCACGCCCGTGACGGGCGGCTCCTCGTCGAGCTGCCCGCCACGGACTTCTGACGGGCCGTCCACCATGCTCGGCGGGGCCCGGCACGGGGCGGGCCCCGCCGTACCACCTCCCGATCGCGAGGTCCGCCACCGTGACGCACGCAGCAGAACCAGAGACGGACGCCGGCTTCGCCGCGTTCGCCACCGCCGCCTGGCCCCGGCTCGTCCGCACGGCCCAGCTGCTCACCGGTGACTTCCACGAGGCCGAGGACCTGGTGCAGACGACCCTCGCCAAGGTGTACGGCCGCTGGCGGCGGATCCCGCCCGAGGGCGTCGACCTCTACGTGCGCCGCGCCCTCGTCAACAACAACCTCAGCCGCCTGCGCCGCCGCCGGGTCGCCCACCTGCTCGTCCCCGTGCTGCCGGAACCCGCCCGGCACCGGGACGCCGGGCACGCCGAGCACGTCGAGGAACGGGCCGTGCTCCTGGAGGCGTTAGCCGATCTGAGCGCCCGCCAGCGCACCGTGATGGTCCTGCGGTACTGGGACGACCTGACCGAGCAGGAGATCGCCGAGGTCCTCCAGTGCTCGATCGGCACGGTGAAGACCCACGCCCGGCGCGGTCTCGCCGCGCTGCGCGCCCACCCCCGGCTCGCCTCCGGCCCCGCGCCGCTGACCGCTCCTCCGCCGCCGCTGTCCGGCCCGCCCCTCCGCACCCCCTACGGAGCCCGCCCATGACCTCCGCACCCGATGCCGGGCCCGACCCCGCCGGCGCGTGGGACGACCTGCTGCGCGCCGAGTTCGCCCGCGCCGCCCACGACGTGACCCCGGGGCCCGCGCCCGTCGAGGCGGTCGTCCGGGCCGGCCGGGCGCGCCGCCGGCGCCGTACCGTCGCCCTCTCCGTCCTCGCCGTCCTCGGCGTCTCGGTCGCCGTGGCCGCCGGTACGGCCCTGGGCCGCGACCCGCACCCCGCCGCCGGCCTCGCAGCCCCGCCGGTCCGGCCCGCCACCAGCGCCTTCGCCCCGACCGCGGGCCCACCCCCGCAGGCCGACCCCCGGACCCCTTCCTCCCCTTCTTCCTCCCCCTTTTCCTCCTCTTCCTCCCCTTCTTCCTCCTCGCTTTCCTCCGGGCGGCAGATCCCCACCCCCGTGCGGACCGTCACCGCGGGGGAGCGGGTGGCGGCCGCCCCCGGGTGGACGGTGTGGCTCACGGCCCAGGGCAAGCACTGGGAGGGCGGCGAGGACGGGCTCGAACAGTTCCGCGGCGTCACCGACGGCAACATCGACCCGGCCCGGCCCGGCATCAGCTACCAGGGCGAGGGCGGCTTCCACTCCGGCCTCTACTACGGGACCCGGGACGTGGGCCGGGTCGAGCTCGTGGACACCGGCGGCCGGACCACCGCCGTCGCCGCCCTCCTCGAACTGCCGGGCCGCCCCGGCTGGGGCGTCTGGTACGCGGTGACGCGCGACGGTGCCGCCGCGGGCTTCCGTCTGTACGACCGCGCGGGCCGCCTCCTGTCCGAGCTGCCACCCCTTTGACCTGCGGAGACGCCCTCGCGCAGAGGCGCCTAGATCATATTGGCAATGGGATTCATTTTCGTTTACCCTCGGCCGCATGGCACGCAACGAGACACGTCCGGTCATCAAGCTCCGGTCCACCGCCGGGACCGGCTTCACCTACGTCACCCGCAAGAACCGCCGCAACGACCCCGACCGGCTCACCCTCCGCAAGTTCGACCCGGTCGCCGGCCGGCACGTCGACTTCCGAGAAGAGCGCTGAGCCACGCCGGGCCCACGCCCGGGGAACCCCCGCCCCCGCACTTCCGTCCCTTCGGATGGGAAGATCGCGGGGGCGCTCCCGTGTCGCCGGGCACCCTTCGCACGCTGCGTCGCGTAGCGGCTACGCCACGCCTCGTGCACGTGCATCTGCTCATGCATCGGCATATGAACGCAGCTATGATCCGGGGAAGTTGACATACGAACCAAGCAACTCGGGGAGCTACCAGTGCATCACGCGCACCACGCGTACAACGGCATGGCGGCCACGGAGCTGCGCGGTGTCGTCTGGCAGAAGAGCAGGCACAGCAACTCCCAGGGCTCGTGCGTCGAGTTCGCCAAACTCCCCGGGGGAAACGTTGCCATGCGCAACTCCCGCCACCCGGACGGTCCGGCGCTCGTCTACACGCCGGCCGAGATCGAGGCGCTCCTGCTGGGGGTCAAGGACGGGGAGTTCGACCACCTCGTCTGAGGCCACCCGCGTACCGGGACCGACCTCCGGCCCGGATCCCGGCCCCAGCCCGGACTCGACCCCGCCCACACCCAGCCCCGGAAGCAGAAGCGGAAACGCAAGCGGAAGAGGGGAGGGGCCCCGGCGGTCGCCCGCCGAGCCCCCTCCCCTCTTCTCTCTCTGTGCTCAGGAACCGGCTACTCCTCCGGGCCCACCCGGAACAGCGCCCACACCACCTTGCCCTGCAGGGTCCCGGCGAGCGGGTGCCAGCCCCAGCTGTCGCTGAACGACTCCACCAGGAACAGGCCCCGGCCTGACTCGGCCGAGAAGTCCTCCTCGCCGCCGCGCGCCTCCGGGCTCTGCCGGCTGGGGTCGCGCACCGCGCACACCAGGCGGGAGGCCCAGCGCATCAGGTGCAGCCGCACCGGCGGGCCCTGGGGATCGTCCGGCGAGCCCTCGGGGACGGCGTGCCGCAGCGCGTTGGTGACGAGTTCGGAGACCACGAGGGCCACGTCGTCGAAGCGGTCGCCGAGGTCCCAGCTGTCCAGCGTGGCGCTGGTGAACTTCCGGGCCCCGCGCACGGCTTCGTACCGGGCGGGCAGGGCGCAGGAGGCGGAGGTGGAGACGGCGCCGGGATCGATCGGCGGGAGACCCTGCCTTAAAGGCTCGAGCACGGTCGATCCATTCGTCCCCATGCGAGGCACTCCCGGGAATCGCGGCGGTGGTGCGACAACGGTGCGAAACGGTGCAACAACACGACGACGCGACACGAGACGCGGCTGCGCGGGGTCCATGGTTCCGAATGCGCCCACGGGATGCAAGGGCAGATGCACGTGCACGCGGCCGCCGGGTGCCGGACCTGTCCGAGCCTGTGGTGAATCTGTGGAAATCTTCTTGACGCGGACGTGTCCACTCCCGTCCGGATCTCACCCCTGCGCATCCCCTTCCGTAACCAGATGTGTACGCGCTGAAGCGTTTGGTGGCAGAATCCGGGGCTCGACGGGGGCTCGTCACCGTGAAGGGAAGGCTGGAGCCGTGACCGCAGGCGAAATGAACGGAGCGGGCGGGAGCGTCGTCCGGCGCATTCTCCTGGGCTCCCAGCTGAGGCGCCTGCGCGAGTCGAGGGGCATCACCCGCGAGGCCGCCGGCTACTCGATCCGCGCCTCCGAATCCAAGATCAGCCGCATGGAGTTGGGAAGGGTGAGCTTCAAGGCCAGGGACATAGAGGATCTGCTCACTCTCTACGGAGTCACCGAGGAGACCGAGCGCGGCGCGCTCCTGGGTCTCGCCCGCGAGGCCAACCTCGCCGGCTGGTGGCACAGCTTCGGCGACGTCCTGCCGGGCTGGTTCCAGACGTACATCGGCCTCGAAGCCGCCGCCTCCCTCATCCGCGTCTACGAAGTGCAGTTCGTGCACGGCCTGTTGCAGACGGAGGAGTACGCCCACGCGGTCGTCTCCCGGGGCATGCCCGGCGCCTCGCGGGCCGAGATCGACCGCCGCGTCGCGCTGCGCCTCGAACGGCAGAAGGTCCTCGTCTCCGAGCGCGCCCCGCACTTCCACGCCATCCTCGACGAGGCCGCGCTCCGCCGTCCGTACGGCGACCGGGCCGTCATGCGCGGGCAGTTGAAGCACCTCATCGAGGTCTCCGAGCACCCCGGGGTCACCCTCCAGGTGATGCCCTTCAGCTTCGGCGGCCACGCCGGCGAGAGCGGCTCCTTCACCATGCTCAGCTTCCCCGAGTCCGACCTCTCCGACGTCGTCTACCTGGAACAGCTCACCGGCGCGCTCTACCTCGACAAGCGCGAGGAGGTCGGCCAGTACGCCGCCGTGATGGAGAAGCTGGCGAAGGACAGTCCGGATCCGGCCGAAAGCCGTGATCTTCTCCGGGGCCTCCTCCAACTCTCCTGAGACATCAGTACGATGACGGCGCATCAGTAGCCCCGGCGACCGGCGCCCGCACGCGCCCGGGCGACCGGCAGCCGGCAGAGGGGTTCTTTCGTCCATGTCGCACTTCACCGACCTGGCCCACCAGTTCATCGACGGCGAGTGGAAGCCGGGCAGCGGCTCCTGGGACATCATCGACTTCAACCCGTACACCGGGGAGAAGCTCGCCTCGATCACCGTGGCGACCGCCGAGGAGGTGGACCGCGCCTACCGGGCCGCCGAGCGCGCGCAGACCGCCTGGGCCGAGACCAACCCCTACACCCGGCGGCTGGTCTTCGAGCGCGCCCTGCGCATCGTCGAGGACCGCGAGGCCGAGATAGCCGAGACGATCGTCGCCGAGCTCGGCGGCACCCGCCTCAAGGCCGCCTTCGAGCTGCACCTCGCCAAGGAGTTCCTGCGCGAGGCGGTCCACCTGGCGCTGCGCCCCGAGGGCAGCATCCTGCCGTCCCCGGTCGACGGCAAGGAGAACCGGGTCTACCGCCTCCCGGTCGGCGTCGTCGGCGTCATCTCCCCCTTCAACTTCCCCTTCCTCCTCTCCATCAAGTCGGTCGCCCCCGCCCTCGCGCTCGGCAACGCGGTCGTCCTCAAGCCGCACCAGAACACCCCGATCTGCGGCGGCACCCTGGTCGCGAGCATCCTGGAGGAGGCGGGCCTGCCCGCCGGCCTGCTCAACGTCGTCGTCACCGACATCGCCGAGATCGGCGACGCGCTGCTGACCCACCCGGTCCCGAAGGTCATCTCCTTCACCGGATCCGACAAGGTCGGCCGCCACGTCGCCACCGTCTGCGCCCAGAACTTCAAGCACGCCGTCCTCGAACTCGGCGGCAACAGCGCCCTGATCGTCCTCGACGACGCCGACCTCGACTACGCGGTCGACGCGGCCGTCTTCAGCCGCTTCGTCCACCAGGGCCAGGTCTGCATGGCCGCCAACCGCATCCTGGTCGACCGCCGCGTGGAGGCGGAGTTCACCGAGAAGTTCGTGGCCAAGGTGAAGACCCTGCGGGTCGGCGACCCGGCCGACCCCGCCACCCACATCGGCCCGCTCATCAACACCCAGCAGGCCGAGTCGGTCTCCGGAGCCGTCGAGCAGGCCGTGGCGGCCGGCGCCACCGCGCTGCTGCGCGGCACGGTCGAGGGCAGCCTCGTCTCCCCGTCGGTGCTGACCGGCGTGCCCGCCGACGCCCCCGTCCTCTCCCAGGAGATCTTCGGCCCGGTGGCCCTGATCCTCCCCTTCGACGGCGAGGACGAGGCCGTGCGGATCGCCAACGACACCCCGTACGGGCTCAGCGGAGCCGTCCACACCGCCGACGTCGAGCGCGGCGTCCGGGTGGCGAAGCGGATCCACACCGGCATGATCCACATCAACGACGGCACCGTCCACGACGAGCCGATCGTGCCCTTCGGCGGCGAGAAGCACTCGGGTGTCGGGCGGCTCAACGGCGACGCCATGGTGGAGGCCTTCACCACCCAGAAGTGGATCTCGATCCAGCACGGACGCAGCCGGTTCCCCTTCTAGGACGAGATCTGTCCTAGTCCTTCCGTAACGTGGGCACTGCCCGAGAAACAGACGCACGGAAGGCGGACATCATGGTGGCTCTTGTTCCCGCGGAGGCCCACGGCGACGAGCGCGGCGCGTTCCTCAACTTCGTGGAGGCCCAGCGCGCCGCGCTCCGCCGCGCGCTCCTCGGCCTCACTGAGGAGCAGGCGGCGAGCCGCCCCAGCGCGAGCGAGCTCAGCCTCTCCGGCCTGGTCAAGCACGTGGCCGAGGTCGAGCTGAACTGGCTGCGGCTCGCGCAGGAGAAGCCCAACGAGCGGCAGCGGACCGAGGAGACCTGGGGCGAGGCGTTCCGGCTCGTCGACGGCGAGACGATCCCCGGGGTGCTGGGCTTCTGGGACGGGGTGGCGAAGGAGACCGAGGAGTTCGTCCGGTCGGTCCCGAGCCTGGACGACACCTTCCCGCTGCCGCCCGCGCCCTGGTTCCCCGCGGACGGGCGGGTGTCGGTCCGCTGGATGCTCCTGCACCTGGTGCAGGAGATGGGCCGGCACGCCGGGCACGCGGACGTGATCCGCGAGTCCCTGGACGGCAAGGGCTCCTTCGACCTGATCGCGGAGGAGAGCGGTCGTACCGCCGGCTCCTGACCCGCCTACCCTGGTCGGAATCGACCAGAGAGGTACGTGGGGATGTCGGCGATCCGCCTTCTCGTCCTGGGCGCGGTGAAGCAGCACGGCCGCGCCCACGGCTACCAGGTGCGCAACGACCTGGAGTACTGGGGCGCGCACGAGTGGTCCCACGCCAAGCCCGGCTCGATCTACCACGCGCTCAAGCAGATGGCGAAGCAGGGACTGCTGCACGCCGACGAGATCGCGCCGAGCACGGCGGGCGGCCCGCCCCGGGTCGAGTACGAGATCACCGAGGCGGGCCGGGCGGAGCACCTCCGGCTGCTGCGGGAGGCGCTGTCCACCTACGACCAGCAGATGGACGTCCTGTCGGCGGCGGTCGGCTTCGTCGTCGACCTGCCCCGGGCGGAGGTCGTGGAGCTGCTGCGGGAGCGGTTGCGGGGGCTGGACGCCTGGCGGACCTCGGTGACGGAGTACTACACGCCGGAGGGCGGTCCGGCGCAGCTCGGGCACATCGGCGAGATCATGCGCCTCTGGGTGCATTCGGCGGACGCCGGCCGGGAGTGGACGCTCGGGCTGATCGAGCGGATCGAGGGCGGGGCGTACACCTTCGCGGGAGAGGGCGAGCCTTTTGTCGGCGTCCTCACGGAGGGACGGGAGAACCCGTACGCGACGGGTGACGGCGGCCCGGGCGGGGACCGTGACGGCGAGCCGGGCGGGACCGGCGGAGCGTAGGCGTCCACCGGCGCGACCCCCTGGAGGACGTGCGCGAACGGCACGGCTGAACGGCGCGGGGCGAACGGTATGCGGCGAGCAGTACGGCTGAACGGCGCGGCGGCGGGCGGGCGGTGACGCGGCCCGGCGAGCGGCTGGAAGAAGTCGCCGCCGGGTGGGAACCCGAAGGCGGTGAGCGGTGTAACAGAAGCAGACGGTTCACCGCGAACCGCCCGACGGACAGGGGGAAGTCCGATGCGCGTACCCGCTTCCCGGGCGCCGGCTCCGCTCCGCGCGCTCGTGGCACTGCTGCTCGCCTGGCTGCTCGCCGCCTGCACGGGAGGGCCGGGCCCCGCCCCGGCCGGCCGCCCGGAGTCGGGCGGCGGGAGCGAACGGCCGGGTGGCCGAGGGGGCGAACGGCCGGACGCCAGTGGGCCGTTCGGCGATCCGCCGCGGATCGCCGACGGGGAGGGGCTGCCCGGCCGGGTGGCCGACCTCGGCCTCGCCGCCGACGGAAGCGGCTTCGCGCTGCTCGCCGAGTGCGTCGGCGACCCGGCCCGGCCGGCGAACGGCTTCTGCCGGCAGCGGATGGCGGTGCTCGACCGGGGCGCCGCCCGCTGGGAGCTGCGCGCCTCCCCGCTGCCCGAACTGCGCGGCACGGAAGGGGTGTCGGCGGTCCTTTCGGTGCTCGGGACGGGACGGGCGCTGATCGATGACGGGCGCGGCGAGCGGGGCTGGTTCACCGCCGACGGCGGGCGGAGCTGGCGGGAGACCGGCCCCCGCACGGCCGGCCGGACCCCGGGCATACCGGAGGGCGCGCTGCTCACCGCCGAGTGCGCCACGGACCCGGGGGCGCCGGCGGAGCTGTGCGGCCGGGAGGTGCTGGCGGCCGTCTCGCCGCGCGACGGGCGGCGGCGGACGCTGGTGCGGCAGCCGCTCCTCGGGGCGCATCCACGGCCGATGGCGGTGGCGGAGCCCGACGGGTCGTGGTGGGTGTCCGGGGAGGACCCGCCGACCGGCGGCCCGGCGGTCGCGGTCTCCCGGGACGCGGGCCGCAGCTGGACCGTGAGCCGGCTGCCGGGCCCGGCCGGCGGCCCCGTCCGGGCCGTCCGGGTCGTGGTGGGGCCGGACGCGGTGTACGCGGCGGAGCTGGGCGAACCGGCGGGCGGCGAGCCCGTGAAGAACCCGCTGCGGGCGCTCCACCGCTCCCGGGACGGCGGCCGGACCTGGCAGCGGACGTGGACCCCGGGCGCGGAGCGGGAGCCGCGCTCGCTGGAGGGGCTGCCGGTGCCGGGGCCCGGCGGCCGGGTGGAGATCGCCGCCCAGTGGTCCGGCTACCGCAGCCTGGACGGCGGCCGGAGCTTCCGCGAGCTGGACGACGGCGCCGCGTACGTCCGCCGGACCCCGGCCGGCCTCCTCCGGGAGGGCTCGCGGTGCCGGTACCAGCTGACGCGGGACGGCGTCCGCTGGACGGAGTTCCTCCTGGCCTGCGGGGGCGCCGCCGGCACGGACTAGTGGTGGAAGGAGGTCGCCGCGTCCTTGTCGTGGGTGAAGGGGCGGGGCTGGGCGCGGAGTTCGGGAAGCAGGCGGTGCAGGTCCTCGACGAGCAGGCTCGCGAGGTCGGCGGAGAAGCCGTTGCGGCAGACGATCCGCAGCACGGACAGGTCCTCGCGGTGCGCGGGGAAGGTGTAGGCGGGGACCAGCCAGCCGCGCTCGCGGAGCCGGCGGGAGACGTCGAAGACGTCGAAGCTGGTGACGTCGGGGGCGGTGGTGAAGGCGAAGACGGGCAGTTGGTCGCCGCGGGTGAGGAGGCGGAAGTCGCCCATGGCCTCGATGCGTTCGGCGAGGCCCCGGGCGACGTCCCGGCTGGTCTGCTGGACGGCCCGGTAGCCGTCCCTGCCCAGCCGCAGGAAGGTGTAGTACTGGGCGACGACCTGGGCGCCGGGGCGGGAGAAGTTGAGGGCGAAGGTCGGCATGTCGCCGCCGAGGTAGTTGACCCGGAAGACCAGCTCCTCGGGGAGTTCCTCGGCGCCGCGCCACAGCGCCCAGCCGACGCCCGGGTAGACCAGTCCGTACTTGTGGCCGGAGGTGTTGATCGAGGAGACGCGGGGGAGGCGGAAGTCCCACACCAGGTCCTCGTCGAGGAAGGGGGCGACCATGGCGCCGGAGGCGCCGTCGACGTGGACGGGCACGTCGAGGCCGGTGCGGGCCTGGAGCTCGTCGAGGGCGGCGCAGATCTCGGCGACGGGTTCGTAGGAGCCGTCGAAGGTGGAGCCGAGGACGGCGACGACCCCGATGGTGTTCTCGTCGCACAGGGCGGCGGCGGAGGCGGCGTCGAGGTGGAAGCGGTCGCCCTCCATGGGGACCAGGCGGGGTTCGACCTCCCAGAAGGTGCAGAACTTCTCCCAGCAGACCTGCACGTTGACGCCCATCACCAGGTTGGGGCGGGCGGTGGCCGGATAGCGGTCGGAGTTCCGCTTGGCCCAGCGGCGCTTGAGGGCCATGCCGGCGAGCATGCAGGCCTCGCTGGAGCCGGTGGTGGAGCAGCCGACGGCCGCGTTCGGGTCGGGGGCGTGCCAGAGGTCGGCGAGCATGGCGACGCAGCGGCGTTCGAGTTCGGCGGTGCGCGGGTACTCGTCCTTGTCGATCATGTTCTTGTCGCGGCACTCGGCCATGAGGACACCGGCCTGGGGCTCCATCCAGGTGGTGACGAAGGTGGCGAGGTTGAGCCGGGAGTTCCCGTCCAGCATCAGCTCGTCGTGGACCAGCTGGTAGGCGCTGGACGGCGGCAGCGGACCGTCGGGCATCCGGTGGTGGGGCGGGGCCTGGGTCATCCCGCCGATGGGGTCGGCCGCGCCGTAGAAGGGGTTGAGGGCGAGCCGGCGGAAGGGCTCGCTGTCGGTGTCGTCGGATCCCTTGTGGAGGGGGGCCATTGGAAGCTCCTTCTGTGGCTGACGAAGGCGGATGACGGCGGATGACGGCGGATCACAGCGGATGAAGGCGGGTGGCGGCGGGCGGGGGGCTGGGGGCGGGCGGTCGGTTCAGCGCAGGGCGCGGCCCTGGTGGTCGAGTTCGAGCTGCGGGCGGCCGGTGACGACCAGCCAGGCGGGCAGGGTCGCCAGGCAGAGGAGGGAGATCATGGCGGGGGAGGCGGCGAGGACGGCGGCGATGAAGAGGCTCACCCAGCCCTGCCGGGTGGTGGCGAGGAGGACGCCGAGGACCGCGGAGGAGACGGCGACCGCCGGGTGGATCTCCGGTACGAGGGCCTGGGCGACGAGCCCGAGGGCCGCGCCGATGAAGACCGCCGGGAAGACCCGGCCGCCGCGGAAGCCGCAGGCGGCGGCGACCAGCAGCGCGGCGAGCTTCACGACGGCCAGCCTGGCCAGCTCGCCGGAGGAGTACACCCCGATGGACTCGACGAGCTCCTCCGTCTCGTGGAGGCCCTTGAAGAGGGTCAGGTGGCCGCCCAGGGCGCCCAGCAGGCCCAGGATCAGACCGCCTGCGGGCAGCATTACCATCGGGTGCCGCAGCCGGCCGAAGGCCCGGTGGAGCAGGGGGAAGGCCCAGCAGCCCAGCAGGCCGAAGAGGGCGCCCAGGGTGGCGACGACGAGGGCGGCGAGAAGGTCCGCCCAGCCGGGGTCGTCCAGCACCGGGAGGCCCATGGCGAAGCTGGGTGACGAGAAGAGCTGGGTGGTCATCGCGCCGGCGCCGGCCGCGACGAGCGGCGCGAAGAGCCGGTCCCAGAGCGAGCCCTGTCCGGGACGGCCGGCGAGCGCCTCGGAGAGGACGAGGGCGGCGGCGACGGGCGTGCCGAAGAGGGCGCCGAAGGTGCCGGCGGTGGCGAGGGAGACCCAGAAGGCGCCGGGCACGTTCGGCAGGGCCCGCAGCCCCAGCCAGGCCGCCAGGGCGATCGCGGAGGCGATCGTCGGCTGTTCGGGGCCGAGGCTGACGCCGCCCGCCAGGGCGAGGGTGCTGGCGAGGAGGAGCCCCGGCACCACACCGGGCGCCAGCGGCGGCCCGCCGAGCCCCTCGGAGGCCGGGTCGGGTCCGGCGTGCCCGGGCACCTTCCAGATCACCAGCCCGACGGCGATGCCGGTGGCCGTCAGGACCGTGATCATCCACAGGGAGGAGTAGCGGCCGATGTCGAGGGCGTCGGGCACGGTCTCCCAGAGCACCGACTGGAGCTCCTCGGCGAGCCTGCTGACGCCGAGGAACAACAGGGCCGATCCGACGCCCACCACGAGGGCGGGCAGCACCTGTGGCAGCAGGATGCGTACCGGGGCTTCGGCGGGGGCGGTCGCGTCATGATCGGTGGCCACCGGCCCACCATAAGTGAGCAAATGCCGCACAACACCTCGAAATCCCGGAAGGCCGGGCTTGCACCTCACGTGACGTCAGGACCGAGGCTGACGGCGTACCGACAGAGAAAGGGCGGACGGCCGCATGGGCTACTCCGTGGGACAGGTCGCCGGCTTCGCCGGGGTCACGGTGCGCACCCTGCACCACTACGACGCGATCGGACTGCTCCGCCCGGGTGGGCGCAGCACGGCGGGCCACCGCCGCTACGACGACGCGGACCTCGACCGGCTCCAGCAGATCCTGTTCTACCGGGAGCTCGGCTTCCCCCTCGAAGAGGTCGCCGTCCTCCTCGACGACCCGCACGCCGACCCGCAGGAGCACCTGCGGCGGCAGCACGCCCTGCTGACCGCGCGGATCGACGGGCTCCGGAGGATGGCGGCGGCCGTCGAGCACGCCATGGAGGCGAAGAAGATGGGCATCAACCTCACTCCCGAGGAGAAGTTCGAGGTCTTCGGGGACAAGGACCCCGAGCGGTACGCGGAGGAGTCCGCGCGCCGCTGGGACGGCACCGACTCGCACGCCCGGGCCCAGGCCCGTGCCGCCGCCTACACCAAGGAGGACTGGCAGCGCATGAAGGACGAGGTGGACGCCTGGGGCGCCGCCTACGCGGACCTGATGGACCGCGGCGTGGACCCGGAGACGCCGGAGGCGATGGACCTCGCCGAGGCCCACCGCCGCCACCTCGCCACCTGGTTCTTCGACTGCCCCCCGGCGGCCCACGTCCGGATCGCCGAGACGTATCTGGCCGACGAGAACTTCCACGCCTTCTACGCCTCGATCCACGAGGGCCTGCCGGAACACCTCGCCGCCGCCGTCCGGGCGAACGCCCGGCGGGCAGGGACCCGGCCCCGATAGGCCCGGGCGGGACCCCGGTAGCGGCCGGGCGGGACCCCGGCAGGGCCCGGGCAGAGCTCTGGCAGGGCCCCGGTAGCGCCCGGGTCCGGGCCAGGCAGGGCCCCGGTGGGGCTCAGCCGCAGGCCCGGCAGGGCTCAGCTGCCGGCCCGCCTGAGCCCCGGTACCGGCCCGCCTGAGCCCCGGTACCGGCCCGCCTGAGCCCCGGCACCGGCCCGGCAGGGCCCCGCAGGGCTCAAGCGCGCGGCGCGATGACCACCGCCGTCCCGTAGGCACACACCTCGGTGCCCACGTCCGCGGCCTCCGTCACGTCGAAGCGGAACATCAGCACGGCGTTCGCGCCGCGTGCCCTGGCCTGCTCCACCAGCCGCTCCATCGCCTGGTTCCGGGTCTCCACCAGCGTCTTCGTCAGCCCCTTCAGCTCGCCGCCGATCATCGACTTCAGACCGGCGCCGATCTGGCTGCCCAGGTGACGCGAGCGGACCGTCAGCCCGAAGACCTCGCCGATCACCTGCCGTACCTCGTAGCCGGGGACGTCGTTCGTCGTCACCACCAGCACCTCGGGGTGCGGTCCCTGACCGCCTCCGTACTCCTCGATGCCCATCGGCACTCACCTCCTGGTCACCCAGGGTCGCCGGAAGGAGTCCGCTCTGCATCCCGTGGCACTCGGATGGAACCGGGACCCGCCTCCCCACGTTGATAGCTTGGGGCGCGCCGTCGGCATGTCCCCCTCCCGACATGCCCCCACACCGACCGCAGGAGCCCGGAACCGTGAACACGCTTGCCCTCGGACCGAGCTGGCTGGATCCGGACTACCTGATCCAGACCTTCGGCCTGATCGGTGTCCTCACCATCGTCTTCGCCGAGTCCGGCCTGCTCATCGGGTTCTTCCTCCCCGGTGACTCGCTGCTCTTCACGACCGGCCTCCTCGTCACCACCGGCAAGCTCGACTCGCCGCTGTGGCTGGTCTGCACGCTGGTGGTCGCCGCCGCGATCATCGGCGACCAGGTGGGCTACCTCTTCGGACGGAAGGTCGGCCCCGCGCTCTTCCGGCGCCCCGACTCCAAGCTGTTCAAGCAGGAGAACGTCGAGAAGGCCCACGAGTTCTTCGAGAAGCACGGCCCGAAGTCCCTCATCCTGGCCCGCTTCGTCCCGATCATCCGCACCTTCACGCCGATCATCGCCGGCGTCAGCAAGATGAACTACCGCTCGTTCATCACCTTCAACATCATCGGCGGCGTCCTCTGGGGCGCCGGCGTGACCCTGCTCGGCGCCTCCCTCGGCAAGGTCGACTTCGTGCACGAGCACATCGAGATGATCCTCGTCGGCATCGTCCTCATCTCGGTCGTCCCGATCGTGATCGAGTACCTCCGGGCCCGTTCCCAGTCGAAGAAGGCCGCCGCCGAGCGCGCGTCCTCCGCCGACCCGGCGGCCCCCGCCGCCCCCGCCGACCAGGGCGAGCGGCCCGGCCAGGACGGCGACGCCGGTTACGGCGGCCACCCGGGCCAGAGCGGCTACGGCAACCAGGGCGGCTACGCCCAGCAGGGCGGCACCACCGGCCAGGACGGCTACGGCGCTCAGGGCGGTCACCCCGGCCAGGGCGGCGGCTACGCCGGTCAGACCGGGTACGGCGACCAGGGCGGCTACGCCGGCCAGGGCGGCTACGCCGGCCAGGCCGGGTACGGCGGCCGGCACGACCACGCCGGCTACGACAACCAGGGCGGCTACGCCGAGCAGGGTGGCTACGGCAACCAGGGCGGTTATGCCGAGCAGGGTGGCTACGCCGGTCAGGGCGGGTATGGCAACCAGGGTGGCTACGCCGAGCAGGGTGGCTACGGCAACCAGGGCGGCTACACCGAGCAGGGCGGCTACACCGAGCAGGGTGGCTACGGAAACCAGAGCGGCTACGCCGGTCAGGGCGGGTACGGCGGCGGCCAGGCGGGGTACGGCGCGCAGCCCGGGCAGGGTCAGCCCGGATACGGCGCGCAGCCCGGCCAGGGCGGCTACGGCGAGCAGGGCGGCTACGGCCAGAACCCGCCGCCGCACGGTGGAGACGGCCGGCCCGCCCAGCGCTAGCCCCACGACAGAGCCCCGCTCCCGGCCCTCCCGGCCGGGAGCGGGGCTTCTTCGTGACACGGACCGAGTCACCGGCCCTGGCGTCGACCGTGTCACCGGCCTTGGCGCGGGCCCCGACCCGACCTGGCAACGGCCCTGACGCCACCCGGAGCGCCCGCCCTGACGCCCCGCCCGGAGCACCCGCCCCGGCGCCGCCCATGGCGCCGCCCGGCCGGCTCAGAAGCCCCGGGTCCGCTTCGCCGCGCTGCGGGCGGAGCCGGCACCGGGGGCCCGCATGAAGAGGCGGGCCAGCTCGCCTCCCAGGTTCACCCCGATCGCGATCGCCAGCGCCAGCGCCGCCGCCTTCGCCAGCGAGGTGAAACCCTGGTCCAGATTGTTCTGGGCGATCGCCAGCACCCCGAAGTACGTCGCCGAACCGGGCAGCAGCGGCCCGATCGCCGCCGTCACGTACGGCAGCGACGACGTGTGGTGGTACCGGGCCATCAGCTGCCCGAAGAGGCCCACCAGACCGGCCGCCACCGCCGTCGCCATCACCGCCGACCCGCCCCCGGTCACCGCGATCGAGGCGTACACCACCCAGGCCACCCCGCCGTTGAGCGTCGCGAAGAGCACCGTCCCCCGCGACTGCTGCAGCAGGATGGCGAAGGTCGCGCACAGCACCATCGACGACACGATCTGCGTCACCGGCCGCTCGACCGGGCTCAGCACGCCCTCCGGGTTGAGCTGCGCGTCGAACTGCACCGCCACGTACAGCACCGACAGCACGCCCACCACGATCGCCACGAAGAAGTACGCGACCTCCAGGAGCCGCGCCGAGGCCGTGATGTAGAAACCGGTCAGACCGTCCTGCACCGCCGCCACCAGCGCCCGTCCCGGGATCAGCGCGAACAGGCCACCCGTGATCACCGCCGAGGGCCGCAGGTCCGCGTGGAGCAGCGTCAGCAGCACCCCCATCGCGGCCGGCGGCATCGCCGCCACCAGGAACTGGTAGAACTCCGGCAGCCCGCGCCCCGCGCACAGCCACGCCAGCCGGTCGCCCAGCACCGCGCCCAGCGCCGCCACGAAGAAGACCCACGCCCCGCCGCCCAGCAGCGTCGAGGCCGCGCCCGCGAGCACGCCCGCCGCCGCCGTCAGCACCCAGCCGGGGTACGGGTGCCGGTTGCGCCGGATCTCCGCCAGCCGCCGGTAGGCCTCCTCCGGCGACACCTCGTGCGCGGGCGCGTTGATGTCCGCGAGCAGCTGGTAGACCGCCGCCAGCCGGGTGTAGTCGGTGCCCCGGCGCCGCACCGTCCGGTTCGCCGTCACCGGGTCGTCCACCAGCGACGGCTGGTACGTGATCGACAGCAGCGTGAAGGTCACCGTCGGCTCGCACCGGTCGAGACCGTACGACCGGCAGATCGCGAACATCGCCGCCTCGACGTCCTCCGCGCCCTCCCCGCCCGCCAGCAGCAGCTCCCCGATGCGGAGCGTCAGGTCGAGCACGCGCGGCACCGAGGGCCCCGTCTCGTCCTTCGCCGCCCGCTCCGGTACCGGCCGGTCACCCACCGGCAGCCGCAGCATCGTCCGCATCCGGTCCTGCCAGGGAGCGTTGTGCGGCAGCCGCGCCAGGGGGACCCCGTACGCCGGGGTGAAGGCGGGCGGCGAGTCCTTCGCCGAGTACGTCGACGGGGTGGCGAAGGCCGAGCCCTCCGGCTCCGGCGGCGGCTCGGGCGCGAGCCCCTCCGGCACCACGAACGCCGAGCCCTCCGGTTCCGCCGGCGGCGGCTCCGGCACCAGCCCCTCCGGCAGCGCGAACTCCGAGGTCGCCTCGTCCGACAGGGGCTTCCGGTCCTCCGGAGCCTCCTCGGGGCCCGCCGGCTCCGCCACCACTCTCTCTCCGCTCACACCCGGGGAATCTTGAATTCCAGTATGGGCGTCAGACGGACGTGCGAAACGCGGATGCGCGAAAGGCGGCACACCCCGAAGGGTGCACCGCCTCCCACGAAACCGGCGGACCGGGGCGTCAGTGAGCGCCCTGCTCCTTGGCGCGCGCGATCGACTTCTCGATCTCCGCCTCGGCCTCCTCGCGGCCGACCCAGTCCGCGCCCTCGACCGACTTGCCCGGCTCCAGGTCCTTGTAGACCTCGAAGAAGTGCTGGATCTCCAGGCGGTCGAACTCCGGCACGTGGTGGATGTCGCGCAGGTGCTCCATGCGCGGGTCCGTCGCCGGCACACACAGCAGCTTGTCGTCGCCGCCGGCCTCGTCCGTCATGCGGAACATGCCGATGGCGCGGCACTTGATGAGGCAGCCCGGGAAGGTGGGCTCGTCGAGGATGACCAGCGCGTCCAGCGGGTCGCCGTCCTCGCCCAGCGTGTTCTCCACGTAGCCGTAGTCGGTCGGGTAGGCCGTCGACGTGAAGAGGCGACGGTCCAGACGGATGCGACCGGTCTCGTGGTCGACCTCGTACTTGTTACGCGATCCCTTGGGGATCTCGATGAGAACGTCGAACTCCACGGGTGGCTCCTCCTGAATCAACACAAGTGAATGCTCGCGACGACGCGCGGTGATTAAGTGTCTCTCACGCACGTACGTGATCGCGAAAGGGGCTGGTCAGCGATGCCGGAACCGAGGGTGTGGCAGCTCACGGCGGGCTCCGCCGTGCTCGGTCTGGCTCTCGCCGCCGCGGCGGCGACCGCGGCAGGCCCATGGGACGGGGGCCAGCGTACGGCCGAGCGGGCCCGCGCCGCCGCCCCCGCGGCGGGTGGCGAGCGTCACCCCGCCCCGGCCGCCGCCCCTCAAGGGCCCGCCGAACCGGCCCCCTCCGAACCGGCCCCCGCGCCCAGCGCCCCCGGCGTCCTCACCGCCCTGACCGGACCGGCCGCCCCCGGCACCCGCCCCGCGGACCTCGCCCGCACCCTCGTCCCCCTCCTGGCCGACCCGGGCCTCGGCACCGTCCGCACCGCCTCCGTCGTCGACACCGCCACCGGACGGCAGCTGTACGGCGAAGGCGCCCGCACCCCGATGACGCCCGCCTCCACCGTCAAGATCGCCACCGCCGCCGCGGCCCTCTCCGCCCTCGGCCCCGACCACCGCATCGCCACCACCGTCACCGCCACCCCCGACGGCAGGACCCTCACCCTCACCGGCGGCGGCGACCCCACCCTCGACCCGGCCCGGCTGGGCCGGCTCGCCGCCGACACCGCCCGCGCCCTCCGCGGACGCGGCCACACCTCCGTACGCCTCGCCTACGACACGAGCCTCTACCCCGGCCCCGCCGTCCACCCCATCGGGCCCAACGAGAACCTCGCCCCCGTCACCGCCCTCATGACCCGCGGCGGCCGCCTCGACGACAGCGCCGCCGGACCCGCCCCCCGCTCCGGCGACCCCGCCCGCGACACCGCCACCGCCTTCGCCGGCCACCTCGCCGAGGCCGGCGTCGAGGTCACCGGAGACCCCGCCCCCGGCCGCGCCCCCAAGGTCGCCCCCCTCGCCCGCACGCACTCCGCCCCCCTCGCCGACCTCGTCGAACGCACCCTCACGAACAGCGACAACGACCTCGCCGAGGCCCTCGCCCGGCAGACCGCCCTCGCCCACCGGCAGCCCGCCTCCTTCCGCGGCGCCGAGAAGGCCGTACGCGACGAACTCGGCAAGCTCGGCCTCCCCCTCAACGGCGCCCGCTTCGCCGACGGCAGCGGCCTCGACCGCCGCGACCGCGTCTCCGCCGCCCTCCTCACCACCCTCCTCACCCGCGCCGCCGACCCCGCCCACCCCGAGCTCCGCCCCCTCCTCACCGGCCTCCCCGTCGGCGCCTTCACCGGCACCCTCGCCGGCCGCTACGGACAGGCCCCCGCCGGCGCCGGACTCGTCCGCGCCAAGACCGGCACCCTCACCGGCGTCAACACCCTCGCCGGCACCGTCGTCACCACCGACGGCCGCCTCCTCGCCTTCGCCTTCCTCGCCGGCCGCACCCCCTCCCCGGACCTCGCCCAGCCCGCCCTCGACCGCCTCTCCGCCGCCCTCACCGGCCAGAACTGACCCCCGCGCCACCCGCCGGAGAGGACCCGAAAGGAGCCCGAACCCGTACGGTTGACGCATGACGAGCATCGGTGGTGCAGGCACGTCCGGAATGGTCGACTGGAACCTCGCGGTCGCGACCGCGACCAGGCTGGTCCGTCCCGGCCCCGACGTCGGACGCGACGAGGCCCGCGCCGTCGTCGCCGAACTCCGCCGCCACGCCAAAGCCGCCGAGGAACACGTCCGCGCCTACACCCGGATGCTCCCCGAGGGCACCGAACCGCACGACACGCCCGTCCTCGTCGTCGACCGCACCGGCTGGATCAAGGCCAACGTCGCCGGCTTCCGCGAACTCCTCACCCCGCTCCTCGGCAAGATGCAGGAACGCCGCGCCACCACCCCCGGAGGCGCCGTCCTCGGCGCCGTCGGCGGCAAGGTCACCGGCGTCGAGCTCGGCATGCTGCTCTCCTTCCTGGCCTCCCGCATCCTCGGCCAGTACGAGACCTTCGCCCCCGCCACCCGCGACCTCCCCGGCGCCCCCGAAGGCGGCGGCCGCCTCCTCCTCGTGGCCCCCAACATCGTCCACGTCGAACGCGAACTCGCCGTCTCCCCCCACGACTTCCGCCTCTGGGTCTGCCTCCACGAGGAGACCCACCGCACCCAGTTCACCGCCGTCCCCTGGCTCCGCGACCACCTCCAGGGCGAGATCCAGTCATTCCTCGCCGCCACCGAGGTCGACCCCGGCACCTTCGTCGAACGCCTCCGCGAAGCCGCCCAGACCCTCGCCGGCGGCCGCCCCGAGGCCGAGGAGGGCGACCCCTCCCCGTCCCTCGTCGAACTCGTCCAGACCCCCGAACAGCGCGAGATCCTCGGCCGCCTCACCGCCGTCATGTCCCTCCTCGAAGGCCACGCCGACTACGTCATGGACGGCGTCGGCCCCCAGGTCGTCCCCTCCGTCGCCGAGATCCGCGAGAAGTTCCAGGCCCGCCGCGCCCGCGGCGCCTCCCGCCTCGACCTCGCCCTGCGCAAACTCCTCGGCCTCGACGCCAAGCTCCGCCAGTACCGCGACGGCGAACGCTTCGTCCGCGCCGTCGTCGACCAGGTCGGCATGGACGGCTTCAACCGCGTCTGGACCTCCCCCAACACCCTCCCCACCAAGAGCGAGATCGCCGCCCCCGCCGACTGGATCGCCCGCGTCCACCGCCCCACCGACTCCTGACGCCGACCACCGGAAGGACCACCGGCGGGGGCGCACCGTAGGGCAGACTCCTGGGGCAGGAGCGGCGGACGGCGCGACGACACCGGCGAACACCCCGCCAATCACCCATCCGAGGGACCCTGGCCGTGGGGTGAGGCGTGCAATGCTCGGGTAAGGGCCACGTTTCTGTCACCATCGACGCACTCTGAGTGACCGAACACCCCATTCCGACCGTTAAGACTCCGACCGAGGCACCTCACCCCATTCACGAAGGGCACCGAACCATGGGTCCCCATCCTGCGGTCGCGGCGATACGCCTGGCGGTCCGCCGCGTACTCCACGACGTCCTCACCGAGCACCCCGCCGACCCCGCCGCCCCCCGCGACACGCACCCCCTCGTGCTCGTCGCCTGCTCCGGCGGAGCCGACTCCATGGCGCTCGCCTCCGCCCTCGCCTTCGAGGCGCGCAAACTTCCCGTCCGGGCCGGCGGCATCACCGTCGACCACGGCCTCCAGGACGGCTCCTCCGGCCGCGCCGACGAAGTCGCCGACCG
The DNA here is from genome assembly GCF_043084305.1 of Streptomyces sp. NPDC014656. Taxonomy (NCBI): domain Bacteria; kingdom Bacillati; phylum Actinomycetota; class Actinomycetes; order Kitasatosporales; family Streptomycetaceae; genus Streptomyces; species Streptomyces sp. NPDC014656. The sequence continues at coordinate 70,312 of NZ_JBIBZN010000014.1, read as the reverse complement.
CATGACCGTCCTCGGCCTCGGCCCCGTCGAATCCGTCGCCGTCACCGTCGGCCGCGAGGGCGGCCCCGAAGCCGCCGCCCGCGACGCCCGGTACGCGGCCCTCGACGCCGCCGCCGAACGCCACGGCGCCACCGCGGTCCTCCTCGGCCACACCCGCGACGACCAGGCCGAGACCGTCCTCCTCGGCCTCGCCCGCGGCTCCGGCATCCGCTCCCTCTCCGGCATGGCCGCCGTCTCCGGAGCCAGGGGCCGCTACCGCCGCCCCTTCCTCCAGCTCGACCGCCAGACCGTCCGCAAGGCCTGCATCGCCCAGGAACTCGCCGTCTGGGACGACCCCCACAACAGCGACCCGGCCTACACCCGCTCCCGCCTCCGCCACGAGGGCCTCCCCGCCCTGGAGAAGGCCCTCGGCAAGGGCGTCGTCGAAGCCCTCGCCCGAACGGCCCAGCTCTCCCGCGACGACGCCGACGCCCTCGACACCTGGGCCGCCGACGCCGAGAACTCGGTACGCGACGAGGCCGGCGCCCTCGCGTGCGACAAGCTCTTCGGCCTGCCCCCCGCCGTACGCCGCCGCGTCCTGCGCCGCGCCGTGATCGCCGAGGGCGCCCCCGCCGGCTCCCTCTTCGCCCGCCACATCGAAGAACTCGACCGGCTCATCACCGGCTGGCGCGGCCAGGGCGCCATCAACCTGCCCGGCCGCGTCGAAGCCCGCCGCCAGGGTGGCAGACTGGTCATCCGGCAAGGCTGACGCACGCTGCAACGAAAGTGACCCGGGTGAACGAGAAGGACATGGGCACCGACCTCCAGTCGGTGCTCATCACCAAGCAAGAGATCGACGCCAAGCTCACCGAGCTGGCCGCGAAGATCGACGCGGAGTACGCGGGCAAGGACCTGCTCATCGTCGGAGTCCTCAAGGGCGCCGTGATGGTGATGGCGGACCTGGCACGCGCCCTGTCCACCCCCGTCACCATGGACTGGATGGCCGTCTCCTCCTACGGCGCCGGCACCCAGTCCTCGGGCGTCGTCCGCATCCTCAAGGACCTCGACACCGACATCAAGGGCAAGCACGTCCTGATCGTCGAGGACATCATCGACTCCGGCCTGACGCTGTCCTGGCTCCTGTCGAACCTCGGCTCGCGCGAGCCGGCCTCCCTGGAGGTCTGCACCCTGCTGCGCAAGCCCGAGGCCGCCAAGGTCGCCATCGACGTCAAGTGGATCGGCTTCGACATCCCCAACGAGTTCGTCGTCGGCTACGGCCTCGACTACGCCGAGAAGTACCGGAACCTTCCGTTCGTCGGCACGCTCGCCCCGCACGTCTACGGCGGCTGAGCGACACCTCCGCACGGGGAACCCGCACCGCCTTCCCTCCGTTGAACCACGGGAAGGCGGTCGCGGGCGACGATGCTGAGGTACCGTCCGAAGAACAGCTTTTTTCACACCGCGTTTCCCGCACAGCTTTTCTCACACTGAGGCATTTACCTACGGGCAGGAGGGACGGGGCGAATCTCGCTCCGTATGGATGGACGTGAAGCGATACTTCCGTGGGCCGGTCATGTGGATCGTGCTGGCCGTCCTCGCCGTGGTCGTGCTGATGCAGGTCGTCGGCTCGTCCGAGGGCTACAAGACGGTGGACACCGGCAAGGTCGTCCAGGCGATCGACAAGAACCAGGTCAAGCAGGCAAAGATCACCACCGGTGACGAGCAGATCGTCAAGATCGAGCTCACCGGCGACACGAAGATCGACGGCAGCAACAAGGTCCAGGCCAGCTACATCGGCACCCAGGGCGCCGACCTGGCGGACAAGCTGCAGGAGAAGTTCGAGGCCGGGCAGATCGAGAAGGGCTACACCGTCTCCCCGACGAAGCAGTCGCCCTTCGTCTCGATCCTGCTCTCGCTCCTCCCCTTCGTCCTCATCGTGGTCGTCTTCCTCTTCCTGATGAACCAGATGCAGGGCGGCGGCTCCCGCGTCATGCAGTTCGGCAAGTCCAAGGCGAAGCTCATCACCAAGGACACGCCCAAGACCACCTTCGCCGACGTCGCCGGCTCGGACGAGGCCGTCGAGGAACTCCACGAGATCAAGGAATTCCTCCAGGAGCCCGCCAAGTTCCAGGCCGTCGGCGCCAAGATCCCCAAGGGCGTCCTGCTCTACGGCCCGCCCGGAACCGGCAAGACGCTCCTCGCGCGCGCCGTCGCCGGCGAGGCCGGAGTGCCCTTCTACTCGATCTCCGGCTCCGACTTCGTCGAGATGTTCGTCGGCGTCGGCGCCAGCCGCGTCCGCGACCTCTTCGAGCAGGCCAAGGCCAACGCCCCGGCCATCGTCTTCGTCGACGAGATCGACGCGGTCGGCCGCCACCGCGGCGCCGGCCTCGGCGGCGGACACGACGAGCGCGAGCAGACCCTCAACCAGCTGCTCGTCGAGATGGACGGCTTCGACGTGAAGGGCGGCGTCATCCTGATCGCCGCCACCAACCGCCCCGACATCCTCGACCCCGCCCTCCTGCGCCCGGGCCGCTTCGACCGGCAGATCGCCGTCGACCGCCCCGACATGCAGGGCCGTCTGGAGATCCTCAAGGTCCACCAGAAGGGCAAGCCGGTCGCCCCGGACGTCGACCTCGGCGCCGTCGCCCGCCGCACCCCCGGTTTCACCGGCGCCGATCTCTCCAACGTCCTCAACGAGGCGGCGCTCCTCACCGCCCGTTCGGACCAGAAGCTGATCGACAACAAGGCGCTCGACGAGGCGATCGACCGCGTGGTCGCGGGCCCGCAGAAGCGGACCCGGATCATGTCGGACAAGGAGAAGAAGATCACCGCGTACCACGAGGGCGGCCACGCCCTGGTCGCGGCGGCCTCTCCCAACGCCGACCCCGTCCACAAGATCACCATCCTGTCCCGCGGCCGCGCCCTGGGCTACACGATGGTCCTCCCGGACGAGGACAAGTACTCCACCACGCGCAACGAGATGCTCGACCAGCTCGCGTACATGCTGGGCGGCCGCGCCGCGGAGGAGCTCGTCTTCCACGACCCGACCACGGGCGCCGCGAACGACATCGAGAAGGCCACCGCCACGGCCCGCGCGATGGTCACGCAGTACGGCATGACCGAGCGGCTCGGCGCCATCAAGTTCGGCGGCGACAACACCGAGCCCTTCCTCGGCCGCGAGATGTCCCACCAGCGCGACTACTCGGAAGAGGTCGCCGCGCTGGTCGACGAAGAGGTCAAGAAGCTCATCGAGACCGCGCACAACGAGGCGTGGGAGATCCTGGTCGAGAACCGCGACATCCTCGACAACCTGGTCCTGGCCCTCCTGGAGAAGGAGACCCTGGGCAAGGAGGAGATCGCCGAGATCTTCGCCCCGATCGTCCGGCGCCCGGCCCGTCCGGCCTGGACCGGCTCGTCCCGCCGCACCCCGTCCACGCGTCCGCCGGTCCTCTCCCCCAAGGAGCTGGCCCTGACGAACAGCGCGAACGGCACGGCCGCCCCGGTGGTCGACACCACCAAGGGCATCGACATCGCCCCCGAGGACACCCCGGAGCCCTGAGCCCCGGACCCCCGGAACGGGAAGTCCCGCCCCCACAGGTTCTAGCGTCTCTGATCAGCTGTCTGATCTCGCGCGAACCCGTGGGGGCGGCGCGGTTTCTGCCCACCTGGGTGGGGAGGCGTGGACGTGGAGGTGGAACCCCGCGCCCAGTGCTGCTCCTCGCGGCTTGTGCCGGGTGGTGGGTGTGCTGATCGTGGTCACGTCCTGGTTCCGGTGTGCTGCGCGGGGCAGTCGCGGCCGGTCCGTCGGTACGTGTCCCTCCGGACGCTTGCCGGCGCGACCGCTGGGTCGCGCCGGGGAGGGAACCCCGCGTCGCCTGGGCGCGGAGCGGTTGGTACGCGGCCGGGTGGGGACGGTCTTGGACCGGTCCGGCCGGCTGGTCTTCGGTGTGGCGGTGATGACGGCTGTGGCTTCGAGCCGGTCGACCACCGTGCGGATCGTCATCTGCCCGCTCGCGCGGTCGGTGACGGTCCTGGCCTGATGGGTGAGCCCGCGTGCGGCGATGCGACGCCAGGCGCCCTGGTCGCGGTCGCCCTGCCAGCCGCAGTCGGGCTGGGGACAGAAGCCCCACTTCCAGCCTGGTGTGGTGGGCCGGTCGGGGGCCTTGCGGTGCCGCAGCGGGGTCAGGCAGTGCGGGCAGTGCTTGCTGGTGTTCCGGGGCGGGACGGTGACCACGGCGATGCCGGTTTCGGCGGCGAGATGCCGCATGTGCTCGGCGATCTTCCCGCGCACGGTCTGGGCCAGGCGGGTGTTCGTCGTACGGCCCATGCCGCCGGCTTCCAATGACCGCAGGTCTTCCAGGTAGATGACCGTGGCCCCGGCCGCAATGGCCTGGTCGACGGCCCACCGGGCGGCGGCCCGGGCTAGGGCGCCATTGAGGTTCGAGCGGCGCTGCGAGACGTGCCGGATCTCCTCCACCAGTACGGCGTGTCTGCCGTCCAGGGCGGGGTCGGCGAGGCGGGTGTAGTGGTCGGCCTTGGCGTGCAGGCGCTCCGAGGCGCGGCGCAGCCGGTGCTGCTTGGCCAGCACGCCGCCGGCCCGGAACTGGGCACCCGCTCCGAGGGCGGTGAACCGTCCGTCGTCGTGCAGCTGGATCGCGCCCGCGCTGAGGAGGGTCTTCAGACCCCAGTCCACGCCCAGAGCCGCAACGTGACCACTGCGCTCCGCTTTGGGCACGGGATGGGTGAAGGTCAGGTCGGCCCGGACCCTCCCGGCGGTGGGGCGCAGGGTGGGCAGGTGGAGCACCGCGCTCGCCGGGACCGTCAGCGGCAACGTGAGGGGGCAGGCGACCCAGGTCCAGTCCGCGTACGAAGCGGGATCGGGCCGGACGGGGAGCTGCAATCTCAGCAAGGCCCGCTCCCCGTCGTCGGTGCGTTCGATGGTGGCCTGCTGGCCGTCGCACGCGGCGAGAAGCAGCATCCGCGCCACACCCGGCGACGCTTCCAGCTCGAACACGTCCACCGGGAGACGCCCGTGTCTGCGCACGTACGAGGCGACCTGGCGGGTACGGGAACGGATCACGCTCGATGGCAAGGACGCGCCGCCCGGGATCGCGGCGCGTACCGAGTCCCACTCGGTGGGCGTGCGCTTGTGCGGGGTGGTGGGCCAGGTCGCCAGAACTCCGGCGGTCACATCGGCGCGCCACTTCACGGACCGCAACGCGCGCCCCGCCTGCTCCTGGGCCATGCGTACGATCCGGTCGTTCACCCGCACCCCGTCCGGCGGGGTGACGGCCCAGCCGAGGCGGCGCAACGCCATCCACGCCTTCGACGGCAGCGCCCGGCCATCCGCATCCACACCCGAGGCCAGTGCGGCCACGTCGGTGGCGTTCCAGTGTCCGGACACCAGCACACCGGCCATCCCGGCCACCAGGTCGGCACACCACCCCATACGTTCTGTCAGGTCGGCGGGGGTGAGCACTTCGCCGGTCTTCTCGTCCGCGCCGACGCGGAGCAGGACGGGTGCGTGGGCGGTACGAGTCGTCTCTCCCCCGCCCCACGGCAGTTTCCGCCCCACCGGCCCCTCCTTTCGCTCCTGGTGCTGTCATCCGATCAACGAGACCGTGAGGGGAAGGTCACCCATTCGGTCAACGAACTCACACGCGATGGCGAGTGATCCCTGGGGAGCGCGCGGCGTCGGACCGGCGAGCGGGTGCATCCCCGCCAGCCCCGAAGGAAACCGGTTAGCCTCAGTGGGGATGCGGGTTTTCCGCGTCAGGTCAGACAGACGGAACGAGGCACAGATGACCGACCCGGTGACGCTGGACGGCGAAGGAACGATCGGCGAGTTCGACGAGAAGCGCGCCCAGAACGCCGTACGAGAGCTCCTCATCGCGGTCGGAGAAGACCCGGACCGCGAGGGCCTGAGGGAGACCCCGGCGCGCGTCGCGCGGGCGTACAAGGAGCTTTTCGCCGGTCTGTGGCAGAAGCCCGAAGACGTCCTGACGACGACGTTCGACCTGGGCCACGACGAGATGGTCCTGGTCAAGGACATCGAACTGACGTCGCAGTGCGAGCATCATCTACTCCCGTTCCACGGTGTGGCCCACATCGGTTACATCCCGGCGGAAACGGGCAAGATCACGGGCTTGTCGAAGCTGGCCCGACTGGTGGACGTCTTCGCCCGGCGTCCGCAGGTGCAGGAGCGCCTGACGACGCAGATCGCGGACTCGCTGATGAGGATCCTCGACGCGCGCGGCGCGATCGTGGTCATCGAGGCCGAGCACATGTGCATGGCGCTGCGCGGTGTCCGCAAGCCGGGCGCCAAGACGACGACCTCGGCGGTGCGCGGGCAGCTTCGGGACGCCACCACCCGGGCCGAGGCCATGTCCCTGATACTGGCGCGTTGACTCTCGATCCCCGCGGATAGCCTGCGGGGATGAGTGAGATGAGTGGTGACGGGCGTCGTTTTCCTGCTGCGCTGGGCGAGGTGGCGAGGGTGGAGTTCGCCTACGGGGAGGACGGGGAGGGCGGCGTGGACTTCGAGCCGTACGGCGCCTTCGACTCCGCCGAGGAGACCACGGACTGGATCCGGCACTGGACCGGGAACCACGAGCTGGACGGGGACGACTTCCGGGTCTTCGGGCAGGACGGGACCGGGGGGCTTGCAGCGATCTGGTGCGTGAGGCCCGGCCGGGCGCTCGACGAGCAGCCCGTGGTGTTCCTGGGGTCGGAGGGCGAGCGCGGCGTGGTCGCGGGGAACCTGTCGGACTTCCTCTGGGTGCTGGCCGACGGCTTCGGGCCGATGGAGGCCGCGCTGTACCCGGAGCGGCCCGCGTGTCCCGACGCGGGCCTGACCGCGCTGGCCGAGCGGCACGCGCGCACTCCGCGCCGGGCCGCCCGGGAGATCGTCGCCGGGGCGGCGGCCGAGTTCCCGAGCTTCTCCGGAGACCTCGACGCGCTCTGCCGCTGAGGAGAGTGCTGGGAGGGAGGTCAGACCCGGGCTCCGCCCGGGCCGTCGTCGTCCTCCGGGAGTTTGCAGACGCGTTCCAGGAAGAGGGCGGCGGCGATGACGGCGAGGCCGGCGAGGACCGCGGCGGCTGCGTAGAGGGCCTGGTCGCGGCGGGCGGGGACGTCGAGGGAGCCGAGGAGGAAGACGCCCACGCCGCCGTAGAGGCCGGCGACGAGGGCGGCGACCAGGGCGCTGGCCTGGCCGAAGACGACCGCGCGGGCGGCCATCAGGGGTTCGACTCCCTTGGCGCCGGGGCGGCGCTCGCGCTGGGCCCTGAGGCGGACCCGGATCGAGAGGGCGGTGGCGGTGAGGACCACCGCGATCACCGCGAGGACGATGGGCGCGGCGAGCGGCACGCTGGGGAGCGTGCCGACCGAGTCCCAGAGGCGGGCGCCGCCCCAGGAGAGGATGCCGGCGACCAGGAAGAGTCCGGCGAGCACCTTGAGCCGCAGTTGTTTCACCGGGTGTCCTTCACGTGGTCGCGGGTGGTCTGCCACGTAGCGTAACGATTACTCGGGGAGGCGGAGTTCCAGATCGGTCCGGGGCGTCACGTCGGCGCGGTCGGCGGCGGCCAGGAGGGCCGCCACCGGGCCGTGGCCGGGGAGCTGGGCCTCGGCGTCCACGTCGTGCCAGGGGGCCAGCACGAAGGCGCGCTGGTGGGCGCGGGGGTGGGGGAGGGTGAGGGCGGGGTCCTCGGAGACCACGTCCGCGTACGTGATGATGTCGACGTCCAGCGTGCGGGCGCCCCAGCGCTCGTCACGGACCCGCAGGAAGGCTTCCTCGACGGCCTGGGCGCGCTCCAGGAGGGAGGAGGGCGGGAGGGTCGTCCTCACGAGGGCGACGGCGTTGAGGTACGAGGGCTGGCTGCCTGGCTCGACGCCCCAGGGCTCGGTCTCGTAGACGGGGGAGACCGCCTTGACGCGGAGGCCGGGGGTGTCGCCGAGGGCGTCGACGGCTCCCTGGAGGTTCTCCAGGCGGTTGCCGAGGTTGGCGCCGAGGGCGAGGACGGCCCAGCGGGGGTTGGAGAGGGTGGTGTCGGCGGCGTCGACGGCGGCGACGACGGCGGCGGGTACGGGCTGGACGGTGGGGTCACTCTGGGGCGGCTTCATCGTCGGCTCCGGGTGATCGTGACGGTGACGTCGTCGAAGGGGACGGTGATGGGCGCGTCCGGCTTGTGGACGACCACCTCGACCTCCTGGACGCCCGCGTGGCTGAGGCACTGCTGGGCGATGCGCTCGGCGAGCGTCTCGATCAGGTCCACGGGCTCGCCCTGGACGACGTCGACGACCTCCTCGGCGACGACGCCGTAGTGGACGGTCTTGGTGAGGTCGTCGTCGGCGGCCGCCGGGCGGGTGTCGAGGCCGAGGACCAGGTCCACGATGAAGGTCTGTCCCTCCTCGCGCTCCTTGGGGAAGACGCCGTGGTGACCTCGGGCCTTGAGGCCGCGCAGCGCGACACGATCCACGCGAATCACTCCTGCTGTCGTAGTTGCGGGGGCACGCAGCCGGGTGCGGACGGCCGGGTGTCCTCCATCGAATCTACCTGCGGGCACCGACAGCGCTTGCTGTCGGGGCCGTCAGGCGGAGGTGCCGGGGTGGTCGTCGGGGGCCGCGGGGGGCGTGTCGTCGTCGGTTCCGGTGATGACGGGGGAGGCGTGGTGGGACCAGATCCGCCAGCCCTCGGGGGTCCGGCGGAAGGCGTTGGTGGCGACGACGAGCTGTCCGACGAGGGGGCCGAGTTCGGCGCCGTCCTCGGCGGGTCCGCCGCTGAGGATGTTCTCGGTGCAGGTGACGAGGGCGGTGTCGCCGGCGAGGGAGATCCGTACGTCGGTGAGGAAGAACTGGATGTAGTCGGTGTGCGCCATGATCAGCGCGTACGAGCGGAGCACCTCGCCGCGGCCGGTGAGGACGGGCCAGCCGGGGTGGACGCAGGAGATGTCGGTGGCGCCGTCGTCGAGCCAGAGGTCTTCGAGGCGGTCGAAGTCGCCCTCCTCCATGGCCTGGTAGAAGGCGGTGTTGGCGGCTTCGACGGCGGTCCGGTCGGTGGTCCGGCCCGTTTCGGGCCCGTCGGCCCCGGGCCCGCTCGTCTCGTGCGCGCCGGTCACCGGGCTCCTTCGACGGCGCGGGCGACCCGGACGGCGTCGGCGGTGGCCCGGACCTCGTGGACGCGGACGGCCCAGGCGCCCTCGTGGGCGGCGAGGGCGGAGACGGCGGCGGTGGCGGCGTCGCGTTCGCGGGCGGGCGGCGGGGTGGCGCCGGGCTCGCGGGTGAGGACGTGGCCGAGGAAGCGCTTGCGGGAGGCGGCGACGAGGAGGGGGCGGCCCAGCGCGCGCAGCTCGGGGAGGTGGGCGACGAGGGCGAGGTCGTGGGGGGCGAGCTTGGCGAAGCCGAGGCCGGGGTCGACGACGATCCGTTCGGGGGCGATGCCGCCGTCGACGACTGCCTCCATCCGGGTGCGGAGTTCGGTGACGACCTCGGTGACGACGTCGTCGTAGACGGCGAGGCTGTTCATGTCCTGGCTGAATCCGCGCCAGTGCATGACGACGAAGGGGACCTCGGCGGCGGCGACGGCGGGGATCATCCCGGGGTCGGCGAGGCCGCCGCTGACGTCGTTGACGAGGGTGGCGCCGGCGGCGACGGCGGCGGTGGCGACGGAGGCGCGCATGGTGTCGACGGAGACGGTGACGCCTTCGGCGGCGAGGCCGCGGACGACGGGGACGACGCGGCGGAGTTCCTCGTCCTCGTCGACGCGGGTGGCACCGGGGCGGGTGGACTCGCCGCCGACGTCGACGAGGTCGGCGCCCTGGGCGACGAGGTCGAGGCCGTGCTTGACGGCGGCCGTGGTGTCGAACCAGCGGCCGCCGTCGGAGAAGGAGTCCGGGGTCACGTTGACCACGCCCATGACCGCGCAGCGGTCCCACTCGGGAAGGCCGAGGGGAGCGCCCCGGTCGATCGTCGTACTCATACGACCAGCGTAGGGCCCGGCGGGGCCGGGGGCGGTTTCAGGCCGTGCTGGCCTCGTGTTCCCTGCTGGTCCTGGGCGGGACGACGTGGGTGCAGGGGCGGGGGGTCCTGGCGGGCCCGCGGCGGGCGAAGGGGCGGGGGAGGGAGAGGGTGAGGAAGCCTTCGGCCTGCATGGCGGCGAGGCCGATGCGGGGGAGGTCGCGGCCGGCGCGGTAGACGACGAAGCGGGGTTCCCAGCGCGGCTGGAACTTGGCGTTGAACTTGTAGAGCGACTCGATCTGGAACCAGCGGGAGAGGAAGAGGAGGAGTCCGCGCCAGAGGCGGAGGACGGGGCCGGCGCCGATGCGTTCGCCGCGGGCGAGGGTGGAGCGGAACATGGCGAAGTTGAGGGAGACGCGCCGGATGTCGAGGGCGGGGGCGGCCTGGAGGGCGGCGACGATGAGGAGCTCGTTCATGCCGGGGTCGGCGCTCCGGTCGCGGCGCATGAGTTCCAGGGACATGCCGTCGGGGCCCCAGGGGACGAAGTGGATCATGGCTTTGAGGTCGCCGTGGGGCCCGTGGGGGTCGTCGGGGCCGGTGAGGTGGGCGGTCGCTATGACGGCGTCGCCGTCGCCGGGGGCGCCGATGCGGCCGAGGGCCATGGAGAAGCCGCGTTCGGTGTCGGTGCCGCGCCAGTCGGCGGCGGCCCGGCGGAGGAGGTCGAGTTCCGTCTCGGAGAGGTCGCGGACGCGGCGCACGCGGGTGGTGTAGCCGTTGCGTTCGATGCGCTTGACCATCTGGCGGACGTTGCGCATGGCGCGGCCGGAGAGGGAGAAGGCGTCGACGTCGATGACGGCCTCGTCGCCGAGTTCGAGGGCGTCGAGGCCGGTCTCGCGGGTCCAGACCTGGCCGCCGGTCTCGGAGCAGCCCATGACGGCGGGGGTCCAGGAGTGGGCGCGGGCCTCGTCCATGAAGCGTTCGATGGCGCCGGGCCAGGCCTCGACGTCGCCGATGGGGTCGCCGCTGGCGAGCATGACGCCGGAGACGACGCGGTAGCAGACGGCGGCCTTGCCGCTGGGGGAGAAGACGACGCCCTTGTCGTGGCGGAGGGCGAAGTGGCCGAGGGAGTCGCGGCCGCCGTGGCGGTCGAGGAGGGCGCGGAGCCGGACCTCGTCCTCGTCGGTGAGGCGGGCGGCGGGGTGTTCGGGGCGCAGTGCGAGGTAGAGGGTGGTGAGTGCGGTCAGGGTGCCGAGGGCGCCGAGGGAGTAGCCGACGGTCCAGTCGACGCCGTGGGTGTAGGCGACGGGGCCTTCGACGCCGACGAGTCCGAGGAGGACGTGTTCGAGGCGGTCGGTGAGGCTGGGGTCGCCGACGACGCGGCGGGGGTGGGCGCTGACGACGACGAGGCCGAGGGCGAGGGAGCCGGCGCCCATGACGACGAAGTTGGCGAGTGCGCGCCAGCGGCTGCGGGGGTCGGGGAGGGCGGCGAACTGGTCGCGGTGGCGCAGCAGCAGGGCGAGGAGGCCGAGGGAGAGCAGCGAGCCGAGGACGGAGTGGCGCCAGACGAACTGGGCGGCGGCGCCGAGCGGCAGCAGGAGGACGACGGCCCGCCAGGCGCGGCGCTTGTGGCGTTTGAGGCCGTGGGCGACGACGAGCAGGAGGACGCCTGCGCACAGGGAGACGGCGGCGGAGAGCGGGCCGAGGGCGCCGGGGAGGACTTCGGCCAGGGCGTGGACGCGGCTGGCGCGGAAGCGGGGGAAGACTCCGGCGGCGATGTCGAGGAGCCCGATGAGGCTGACCGCCGTGCCGATGAGGGCGGGGACGCGTTCCGGTGCGGGGCCGCTGAGAACTCGGCGGACCCGAACCGGAACCGATGATGTTTTGTCCCCATCTACCGTGACAGACATCGCTTCCCGCGCTTCCCGTGCGTCCGTGGTCTTTTTCGGCCCTGTTCGGGGCTCCCCTTAGGACGGGGCTGCGCGGGGGCGGGTTCATTCGCGCACGGGAAATTCTCAGGAAGTCGTCGGGGCGTCCGGGAAGTCGCCACGAGGGAAGGTTCGGACGTCTCATGGGTCTCACCAGTGGTGCGGCGGTCGTCACGGCGGTGGCGGCGGCCGTCGCGCTGTTCTCGGTCACGGTGCTGCTGTGGCCGCGGCTGGCCCGCCGGGGGTGGCGGCCGGTCCTCGGCAGGGTGGGGCTGTTGTTCGCGACGCAGCTGGCGCTGTTCGCGGCGGTGGGCCTCGCGGCGAACCGTTCCTTCCTCTTCTACGGTTCCTGGGCCGACCTGTTCGGCCAGGAGCAGGAGATGGGGGTGGTCGTGGACCACGGCGCCGCCTCCGGGGACGTGCGGGTGGTGGGGACGCGCGCGGTGGACGTGCCGGGCGGGGCGCGGCCGGCGGTGGGCGGGCAGATCCAGCAGGTGGTGGTGCGGGGCGACCGGTCGGGGATCACCTCGCCGGCCTTCGTCTACCTGCCGCCGGAGTACTTCCAGGAGCGGTACGCGAAGCGGTCGTTCCCGGCGGCGGTGGTGCTGACGGGGTATCCGGGGACCGCGGAGAACCTGATCAAGGGGCTGAAGTACCCGAGGACGGCGGCCCTCCAGGCGAAGGAGGGGCGGATGCAGCCGATGGTGCTGGTGATGCTGCGGCCGACGGTGGCGCCGCCGAGGGACACCGAGTGCGTGGACGTGCCGGGCGGTCCGAAGGCGGAGACCTTCTTCGCCGAGGACCTGCCGCGGGCGGTCTCGGAGACGTACCGGGTGGGGAAGAAGGCCCGGAACTGGGGGTTCATGGGGAACTCGACGGGCGGCTACTGCGCGCTGAAGATCGCGCTGCACCACCCGGACCGGTTCGCGGCGGGGGCGGGCTTCTCCGCGTACTACCGGGCGGCGGAGGACGTGACGACGGGTGACCTCTTCCACGGGGACGAGGGGCTGCGCCGCCGGGCCGACCTGCTGTGGAGCCTGGACCACCGTCCGCAGCCCGCCTCCTCGTTCCTGGTGACGACGTCGAGGTCCGGGGAGGGGAACCTGAGGGAGACCCGGGAGTTCGTCCGGAAGGTGCGGAGCCCGGCCCGGGTCTCCTCGATCACGCTGGAGAGCGGTGGCCACAACTTCACCACGTGGAACCGCGAGATCCCGCCCGGTCTGGTGTGGATGAGCGGGAAGCTGCGCGCGGACTGACCGCTACGAAGTGCTGCGGCGCAGGGCGCGGTGGACCCCGGCGGGGGTGAGGGTGCCGAGCGGGCGGCCGTCCGCGCCGGTGACCGTCAGCCGCCCGGAGTCGTCCTGGAGGAGCAGTGCGAGCGCGTCCTTGAGGCTGCCGCCGAGGGGGACGGAGCGGGGGCCGGAGGCGGGTACGGGCTCTGCTTCGCCACGCGCGCGCGTGGCGGGGGCCGGGGCGACGGCGTCCGGCAGCGGGTCGAGGTCCTCGGCGGTGACGGGGGTGACGGCGAGGCGCTTGAGGGCGCGGTCGCCGCCGACGAAGTCGGCGACGTACGGAGTGGCGGGGGAGGCGAGGACGGTGGCCGGGGCGTCGAACTGCTCGATGCGGCCCTGTCCGTAGACGGCCATGCGGTCGCCCATCCGGACGGCCTCCTCGATGTCGTGGGTGACGAGGAGGACGGTCTTGCGGACGGTGGCCTGGAGGGCGAGGAACTCGTTCTGGAGCCGTTCGCGGACGACCGGGTCGACGGCGCCGAAGGGCTCGTCCATGAGGAGGACCGGCGGGTCGGCGGCGAGGGCGCGGGCCACGCCGACGCGCTGGCGCTGTCCGCCGGAGAGCTGGGCGGGGTAGCGGGGGCCGTGGACGGCGGGGTCGAGGCCGACGAGTTCGAGGAGTTCGGCGGCACGCGCGCGTGCGGCGGCCTTCTTCCAGCCGAGCAGGGCGGGGACGGTCGCGGTGTTGTCGAGGACCGTGCGGTGGGGGAAGAGCCCGACCTGCTGGATGACGTAGCCGATCTTGCGGCGCAGGGCGACGGGGTCCACCCCGGCGACGTCCCGGCCGTCGACGAGGACGCGGCCGGAGCTCGGCTCGACCAGCCGGTTCACCATCATCATCGTGGTCGTCTTGCCGCAGCCGGAGGGGCCCACGAGCGTGACGAGCTCACCTTCGGCGACCTCGAAGGAGAGGTCGTCGACCGCGGTGGTGCCGTCCGGATAGCGCTTGGTCACCTGTTCGAACCGGATCATGGGTCCATTCTGGCCCCTCGCCACCGGGTGTGTGTGAAGGCGGTGTTGCGACGAGGTGGCGGATCGGCGGCACGGCCCCCGGACCGGCCCCGTTGTCGGTGGCGGACGCTAGGGTCGCCGTACACACGTTCTCACGACGGCGACCTGGGGGGAGGTCCGGATGAGCTCGCCGAACTGCCTGGTCGGAAACGACTGGATCTGCGGGGAGTACCTGCGCACCCGCCGCGAGGAGCTGACCGAGGCCCTGGTCCAGCACATCGGCCTCACCGCCGCGTCCGTGGCGATCGCGCTGCTCGTCGCCGTGCCGCTGGCCCTCCTCGTGCGGGCCCGGCCGCGGCTGGCCGCCCCGGTCCTCGGACTGACCACGCTGCTCTACACGGTGCCGTCGCTCGCCATGTTCTCCCTGCTGCTGCCCGTCCTCGGCCTCTCCTCGGCGCTCGTCGTCACCGGTCTGGTGCTGTACGCGCTGACGATCCTGGTGCGCAACGCGCTGGCCGGGCTCGAAGCCGTCCCGGCGGAGACCAGGGAGGCGGCGCGCGGGCTCGGCTTCGGGCCCTGGCGGCTGCTCTGGCAGGTCGAACTGCCGCTCGCGCTGCCGGTCCTGATGGCCGGCGTCCGGATGGCCACCGTCTCCACGATCGCGCTCACCACGGTCGGCTCGGTCGTCGGCCGCGGCGGCCTCGGCAATCTCATCGAGGACGCCCTGCCCACCTTCTTCAAGGCGCAGGTGCTCGCCGCCTCGGTGCTCTGCGTGCTGCTCGCCGTCGTCGCCGACCTGCTGCTCCTGGGTGTCCAGCGGCTGCTCACGCCCTGGTCCCGGGCCCAGGGCGCACCGGGGGGTGGGTGAGGTGGGGGTCGTGACGGACGCGTGGACCTGGCTCACCACCGGTGCGCACTGGACCGGCGAGGAGGGCGTCGGCGCGCGCCTGGCCGAGCACGTGTACGTGAGCGTGCTGGCGCTGCTGATCGCCGGGGCCCTAGCCCTGCCGCTCGGGCTGTGGCTGGGGCACCTCGGGCGCGGCGGCGCGCTGGCGGTCAACGTGTCGAACGTGGGGCGGGCGGTCCCGGTCTTCGCCGTCCTCGCCCTCTTCATGGTCTCCCCGCTGCGGAACGCGGGATATGTGCCGACCGTGACCGCCCTGGTCCTCTTCGCGATACCGCCGCTGCTGACCAACGCGTACGTGGGGGTCCGCGAGGTCGACCGGGCGGCCGTCCGGGCGGCCCGGGGCATGGGGATGACGGGCGGTCAGGTCTTCCGCCGGGTGGAACTCCCGCTGGCCGCCCCGGTGGTGATGACCGGGGTCCGGTCCGCCGCCGTGCAGGTGGTCGCGACCGCGACCATCGCCGCCATGGTCGGCCAGGGCGGCCTCGGCCGGATCATCACCGCGGGCTTCGCGCTCTACGACACCGCGCAGGTGGTCGCGGGGGCCGTCCTGGTGGCCCTGCTCGCGCTGGTGGTGGAGGGCGTGCTGGTGGTACTGGACCGGCTGCTCGTGCCCCGGCCGCCCCGGACTTGACGTATGTGCACACCGACAGCGAAGGACTGAAGTCGTGAACAGGATCTCGCGCGCCACGGGCGCGCTGCTGGGTGCCGCCGCGCTGGCCGTCTCGCTCACCGCGTGCGGCGGCGACAGCCTGGAGCAGGGCAAGGAGAAGACCTCCTCCGGGTCCGGCGGGGACAAGGGCTCCCTGGTCGTGGGCGCGGCCGCGTTCACCGAGTCGAAGGTGCTCGCCGAGCTGTACGCGCAGCTGCTGCGCGACACGGGGTACTCGGTCTCGGTCACCACGGTGAAGAACCGGGAGCTGTACGAGCCGGCCCTGGAGAAGGGCGAGATCGACGTCGTGCCGGAATACGCGGCGACGCTCGCGGAATTCCTCAACGCGAAGGTGAACGGCCCGAAGGCGCCCGAGGAGAAGCCGGTCGCCTCGGGTGACGTGAAGGCCACCGTGGACGCGCTGCGCGCGCTGGCGGAACCGCGCGGACTGCGGGTCCTGGAAGCCGGGGAGGCGGTCGACCAGAACGCCTTCGCCGTGTCGAAGGAATTCGCCGCGAAGAACAAGCTGAAGACCCTTTCCGATCTCGGCGCGGCGAAGCTGAAGGTGAAGATCGCGGCGGGCGACGAATGCGCGGTCCGGCCCTTCTGCGCCCCCGGTCTGAAGAAGACGTACGGGATCGACGTGGCGGGCGTCGACCCCAAGGGCGTCGGCACCCCGCAGGCCAAGCAGGCGGTCAAGGACGGGGTGGACCAGCTGGTCCTGACGACCACCACGGACGCCACGGTGGACGGCTTCGGCCTGGTCTTCCTGGAGGACGACAAGCGCCTGCAGAACGCCGACAACGTGCTGCCGGTGGTGAACGCGAAGGAGGCCGGGGCGCCCGAGGTCACTGCCGCCCTCGACAAGATCACCAAGGTGCTGACCACCGCGGATCTCGCCGAACTCAACCGCAAGGTGGACGCCGAGCGGGCGAAGCCCGAGGACGTCGCCGCCGCCTATCTGAAGGAGAAGGGGCTGGTCGGCAAGTAGACGCCGGAGAGGGGAAGTCGGCCCGAAGCGGAAGCGGAACGCGGTCTCTCCGATTCCGTTGTCGAGAAGTGGCCAAATGATTGCCGGGCCGACCTCCCACGCCTTGCGTACGCACGGTAAATTTCAGGCCATGCCACGTGGACGCCACCGTCATTCCCCGCCTCTGCACAAGCTGATGCCGCCCTCCGCGGTCGCCGGCGCCGCGGCCGTCTGCGCCGCGGCGGCCTGGATCCCCGGGGAACTCGTGGTCGTGCGGCTGCTCGCCGCCGCGGCGGCCGCCGCCGCCGTCACCGGTGCCGTCCTCATGCGCGGCTGGGACCGCAGCGCCGGCCGCCAGGTCGCCGAGCTGACCCGCGCCCGCACCGCCGACCAGTGGAAGGCCGAGGAGCGCCTCGCCGAGCTGGAGGCGGACCTGGAGGAGTCCCGCGCCCTGCGCATCCGCCTGGACGCCAAGCTCCGCGCCAAGCGCGTCGAACTGGCCGGGCTGCGCGGCGAGCACGCCGACCTGCTGCGCCGCTACGCCACCGCCGAGACCGAGCGCGCCAGCGCCCTGGAGGGCCGCCGCGTCCTGGCCCAGGCCACCGCGGGCGACGCCCCCAAGGAGCTGACCGCCGCCGGGTCGGCGCCCACCCCGGAGGCGTACCGCCGCGCCGCCGAGGCCCTGCGCGACCTGCCCCGCAACGCCGCCGCCCAGCGGGCCCGCCGCACCGCCGAGGCGGCCCGCGCGCGCGACCTCGCCGAGCGCGCCGCCGAGTCGGAGGAGCCGCGCGGCCGGCACGCCGCCGAGCAGCACACCCGCCCGGCGGCCCAGGAGGCCCCGGCGGCCCTCGGCCCGGCCGCGGCCCCCGCGAAGGCGCTGCCCCCGGCGGCCGCCCCGGCCCAGGACCGTTCCCCTGCGGTCCCCGCGGCCAGCGCGATCGTCCCGTACGCGGCCCGCCGGCCCGTCCAGCGCACCGAGGGCGGCTTCGACTTCTTCGGCACCCAGAAGGCGGCGATCGAGGCCGTCCAGGACACCGACCTCGCCGACGTGGTGGGCGAGGAGGTCCTGGAGGAGGCCCGTGCCGCCGCCCGGCCCGCCCTCGCGCCCGAGGCGCAGAGCCCGGCCCCGGCCCTGACCACGGTGCCCGCCTCGGCCGCCGTCCAGGCCCCGGCCGCCGTCCCCGCCGCCCGGGAGGACGAGCCCGTCGTGGTCCGCCCCTCCGCCACCGGCCCGATCGGTCAGGTCATCGACCTGACCGCGCACGACGAGACCGAGCAGCTGGACCTCGCCGAGCTGCGCGGCGCCGTCAACCAGTGACCGGCCGCCTCGGCCTCCTCCTGCCGGAGGAGGCGCGGGCCCGCCGGGACGAGCTGATCGCCCTGTGCGCCCAGGCGTTCGCCGGCGCCCCCTGGCACGAGCCGCCGCTCGGCGCGGTACGGACCGTGGACCGGCTCCTCGACTCCGCCGCCCGTCGCCCCGGCTTCCACGCGGCGGTCTCCCTGGGCCCCGACGACGAACTCCTCGGACTCGCCGCGGGCTGGACCGACACGGCCCTCTCCGGCGCCGCCCCCGCCTTCGAGCTCGCCGAACTCGTCGTCGCCCCCGCCCGTCAGGGACGCGGCCTCGGCCGCTCCCTCCACGACGCCCTGCTGGTGGCCGCCGGGGCCGGCCCCGCCCTGCTGATGACCCTCGACGTACCGGAACTGACGGACCGGTACGCGCGCTGGGGCTGGACGGTCGTCGACCGCCGCCGCCCCGGCCGGGAGACCCGGGACTACGTGGTGATGCGCCGGGGCTGAGCCGCCCGGGCGGTCACTTGTCGATGTCGCCGACGACGAAGAAGAACGACCCCAGGATCGCGACCATGTCCGCGACCAGCGTCCCCGGCAGCAGCTCCACCAGCGCCTGGATGTTGTTGTACGACGCCGAGCGCAGCTTCAGCCGGTACGGCGTCTTCTCGCCCTTCGACACCAGGTAGTAGCCGTTCAGCCCGAGCGGGTTCTCGGTCCAGGCGTACGTGTGTCCCTCCGGGGCCTTCAGCACCTTCGGGAGGCGCTGGTTGACCGGCCCCCGCGGCAGCTCGTCCAGCCGGTCCAGGCAGGCGTCCGCCAGCTCCAGGGAGTTGTGCGTCTGCTCCAGCAGGCACTCGAAGCGGGCCAGGCAGTCGCCCTCCTCGCGGACCACGACCCGCAGGGTGTCCTGGAGCTCCCCGTAGGCCAGGTACGGCTCGTCGCGCCGCAGGTCGAAGTCGACGCCGGAGGCGCGGGCGATCGGCCCGGACACCCCGAAGGCGTGCACGGTCTCCCGGCCCAGGACGCCGACCCCGCGCGTGCGGGCCCGGAAGATCTCGTTCCCGAGGACCAGCCGGTCGTACACGTCCATCCGCGAGCGCACGTCCGCGACCGCCTGCCGGGCCCGGCCGAGCCAGCCCGCCGGCAGGTCCTCCTTGAGGCCGCCGACCCGGTTGAACATGTAGTGCATCCGGCCGCCCGAGACCTCCTCCATCACCGTCTGGAGCTCCTCGCGCTCCCGGAAGGCGTGGAAGACGGGCGTGATCCCGCCCAGCTCCAGCGGGTACGAGCCCAGGAACATCAGATGGTTGAGGACCCGGTTCAGCTCCGCCAGCAGCGTCCGCAGCCAGACGGCCCGCTCCGGGACCTCCATGCCGAGCATCCGCTCGACGCCCATCACCACGCCGAGCTCGTTGGAGAAGGCGGAGAGCCAGTCGTGGCGGTTGGCCAGCATGACGATCTGGCGGTAGTCGCGCGCCTCGAAGAGCTTCTCGGCGCCCCGGTGCATGTAGCCCACGACCGGCTCGGCGTGCCGGATCACCTCGCCGTCGAGCACCAGCCGCAGCCGGAGCACGCCGTGCGTGGAGGGGTGCTGGGGGCCGATGTTCAGCACCATGTCGGTGCTCTCCGCCGCGCCGCCGATGCCGACCGTGGTCTCCGTCATGCCGGACAGTATCCCCCGCCGGACGCCCCGCCCACGGGCGAGCCCCCGGCCTGTGGAGAACCCGGCTCGGGGAAGACCCGGCTCGGGGAGACCCGGCTCACGGAGGAGCAGGCCCGTGGAGAACCCGGCCCGTGGAAAACCCGGCCCCGCGGGCTCACACCCGCTGGCTCAGCCACAGGAAGTCGCCCAGCCCGCCGCGCGCGGTCAGTTCGGCCGCCTCCCCGGCGGCGGCCAGCGCCCGTACGTACGCCGCCGGATCGGACGAGGCGAGCGCCAGCGGCGGCCGGGCGCCCGACACCCCGAGCCGGCGCAGCGCCTCCCGCTGGGTCGTCAGCTCCGCCGCGCGCGCGGGGACCGCCGCCGCGCAGGCGTCCAGGGCCACGTGGGAGGTCAGGTCCCCGGCGCCGTCCGGGACCGGGGCCACCTCACGGCCCGCCCGGAAGCCGGTCAGGGTGCCGAAGGGCGGCCGGGACCCCCGCAGGTGCCCGTAGTCCACCGCCACCGCCCGGCCCGCCGCCAGCGAGCCGGCCGCCGCCGCCCACGCCTCGTCCCGGGGCCGGCCGATCTCGGCCCGCTCGCCCGGCCCGGACAGCGGCCACCAGCGGGCCAGCCACTCCGCGTCCGGGCCCGTGACCGGGGCGCCCAGCCGCTCCGTACCGTCGGCGCGGACCTCCACGTACCGCACGGTGCCGTCCTCGTCCGCCTCGGCGACGTCCACCGGCACGTTGTCCAGCCACTCGTTCGCGAAGAGCAGGCCCCGCGCGCCCTCCGGCGGCCGGCCGGTCCACTCCACGCGCGCGTCCAGCCCGTCCGGCCGGGCGGCCCGCTCCACCGCGTACGCCCGCACCCGCAGCCCCGCCGGGACCGCCGCGAGCACCCCGGCCGACAGCTCGCCCCGGCCCGCGCCCACGTCCACCAGGGCGACCTCGTCGGTGTCCAGCTCCTCGGCCGTCTCCACCAGCAGCCGGGCCACCGCCGCCGCGAAGAGCGGCGAGGCGTGCACCGAGGTCCTGAAGTGGCCGGCCGGACCCTCGGGGCGCAGGTAGAAGCCGCCGGGGCCGTACAGCGCCCGCTCCGTGGCCTCCCGCCAGCCCCGCCACCGCGCCGCGCCCTCCGGCGGCCGTCCCGTCCCGTCCGTCACGTCATCCGTCACGCGCCCCAGTCTCCACCCCGGGGTGTACGGGTCCCGCCGCGAGGATCGACCGCTCGGTTGATCCCCGGCCCCCGCCCTTTCCCTACGCTGGGTCACGTGCAGCGCCTCTACGACTTCATCCGCAGCCACCCGACGGGCGTCGACGTCTTCTGGGCCGTCGTCCTCCTCGGGTTCTCCGCGCTGTGGATCGGGTCGATGCCGGACCTCGACCCCGCCGTCGGCTACGGGGCGGTCGCCACGCTCTTCTCCGTGGTCGTCGCCCTGCGGCGGCGGGCCCCGGAGCGCATGCTGCTGCTGGCCGTCGCCCTCGGCTTCGTCCAGCTGCTCCTCGACATCGAGCCCTTCATGGCGGACTTCGCCATGCTCGTCGTCATCTTCACCGTCGCCGCCCACGACGGCCCCCGCTGGGCCTCCCGGCTCGCCCTCGCCGGCGGGCTCTGCGCGGCCCCGCTCTCCCAGCTGAGATGGCCGCTGGAGGAGACCGTCTCGGTCCCCGCCCAGGTCTTCTTCACGGTGATCATGGCCGTGCCGTTCGCGCTGGCCTGGGTCCTCGGCGACTCGCTGCGCACCCGCCGCGCCTACTTCGCCCAGCTGGAGGAGAAGGCCGCCCGCCTGGAGCGGGAGCGGGAGGCGCAGGCCAAGGTCGCGGTGGCCGCCGAGCGGGCCCGGATCGCCCGCGAACTCCACGACGTCGTCGCCCACAACGTGTCCGTGATGGTCGTGCAGGCCGACGGCGCCGCCTACGTCATGGACACCTCCCCGGAGACCGCCAAGCAGGCCCTGGAGACCATCTCCACCACCGGCCGGCAGGCGCTCGCCGAGATGCGCCGGCTGCTCGGCATCCTGCGCACCGGCGAGCACCGGGAGGCGGGGGAGTACGTGCCGCAGCCCGACGTGGAGCAGATCGAGGAGCTCGTCGAGCAGGTCAGGGGCGCCGGGCTCACCGTCGACCTCACCGTCGAGGGCACCCCGCGCGAGCTGCCCACCGGCGTCGGCCTGACCGCCTACCGGATCGTCCAGGAAGCCCTCACCAACACCCGCAAGCACGGCGGTCCCGACGTCGGCGCCAGCGTCCGCCTCGTCTACTTCGACGACGGCCTCGGCCTGCTCGTCGAGGACGACGGCCGGGGGGCGCCCCAGGAGATGTACGAGGACGGCGGCGCCGACGGGCGGGGCCACGGCCTCATCGGCATGCGGGAGCGGGTCGGCATGGTGGGCGGCACCCTGGACGCGGGCCCGCGTCCGGGCGGAGGCTTCCGGATCAGCGCCCTGCTGCCGCTCAAGCCCGCACACTGAGAGCCCGTGCCCCGTCCCCACCCCACCGAAGGAACCGCATGTCCATCCGCGTGATGCTCGTCGACGACCAGGTGCTCCTGCGCACCGGTTTCCGCATGGTGCTGGCCGCCCAGCCGGACATGGAGGTCGTGGCGGAGGCGGGCGACGGGGCGGAGGCCCTGGAGGTGCTGCGCGCCACCGCCGTCGACGTGGTCCTCATGGACGTCCGGATGCCGCGCCTCGACGGGGTGGAGGCGACCCGCCGGATCTGCGCGGCGCCCGACGCCCCGAAGGTCCTCATCCTGACCACCTTCGACCTCGACGAGTACGCCTTCTCCGGCCTGAAGGCGGGCGCGAGCGGCTTCATGCTGAAGGACGTGCCGCCGGCCGAGCTGCTGGGCGCGATCCGCTCGGTGCACAGCGGCGACGCCGTGGTCGCCCCCTCGACCACCCGCCGCCTCCTCGACCGCTTCTCCCCGATGCTCCCGTCCTCCGGACGGGAGCCCGAGCACCGCGAGGTGGAGAAGCTGACCGAGCGCGAGCGCGAGGTCATGCTCCTGGTCGCCCAGGGCCTCTCCAACGGCGAGATCGCCGCCCGGCTCGTCCTGTCGGAGGCGACGGTCAAGACCCACGTGGGCCGCATCCTCACCAAGCTGGGTCTGCGCGACCGCGTCCAGGTCGTCGTCCTCGCGTACGAGACGGGCCTGGTCCGCGCGGGCGGCGCCAAGGGCTGAGCCGCCGGCCCGGACGCCCGCCCCGGCCCCGGCTCCGGTACGGCGCTCAGCGCAGCACCGACTCCAGGAAGTCGCTGCCCAGGCGGGCGACGACGGAGAAGTCGAGCTGGTGCAGGACGTAGCGGCCCCGGCGGCGGGTGGTGAGCAGACCGGCCCGGCGCAGGACGGCCAGGTGGCGGGAGACCTCGGGGGCGGTGATGCCGTGCGTGTCGGCCAGCTCGCTCGTCGAGTACGGGCCGCGCGCCAGGCTGCGGCACATCCGCATCCGCACCGGGTGGGCGAGCGCCTCCAGCCGGAGCCGCACGGCCTCGACGGACTCCAGGCCGCCGACCTCCCGGCTCGCCGCCGGGTACATGATCACCGGCTGCCAGCCGGGCGAGTACACGGCGATCAGGTGCGGCCGGCCGAAGGCGCTCGGCAGCAGGGTCACCGCCCCGGCCCGGGCGTCCGTACGGGCCTCCATCAGCTTGTCGACGACGATCCGGGCGCCCTCGCCGTCCTCCTCCAGGCGCATCGCCCCCGAGGCGTCCGCGAGGGCGTCGGCCAGCCCCTTGTGGCGCATCAGCTCCGTCTTGTGGCGGGCGTCGGCGGCGAGCTGCACCCGGAGCCGCCGCCAGGTGTCGGCGAAGAAGGCCGCGTCGCAGTCCTCCAGGAGACGCCGGAGCCACGCGCGCGTGGCGGCGGGCGCGGTGATCATCCGCTCCGCGAACGCCGCCTGGAGCGGGCCGCGCGCGGCGGCCAGGTCCAGGGCGCGCCGCCGGGACCGCTCGTCGACCAGCGGGGAGGGGATGCCGCCCCGGGCGTAGGCGGGGCTGCAGGAGATCTCCAGGGCGGCGCCGACGAAGGTCTCGTCGTCGATGCGGTCGAGGTCGTCGAGCTCCTCGGCCAGGGTCTCGCGGGGCCGCGCGGGCAGCAGGAAGTCGGAGCGGGTCGACCGCCACATGAAGTCGGCTTCCAGGAGCCGGTCGGCGAGGCCGGGGTCGAGCGCGGTGGCGGTCGCCGTCGCCCACGCGTGGTGCCCGGGGTGGTGGCCCGGCTCCGCCAGGACGTGGAGGGCGTTGCCGAGTTCGGCCAGCGGCGAGGGGCTGAAGACGATCCGCTCGGCCGGCACTCCGGTGATGTCGATGGTCACGCTCACGCCCCCATGGTGCGGGATGCCCCCGGGAGGCCGTCGCTCCGATTGACGAGGGCCGTCAATCGGAGGGCGGGGCCGCCCGGCGCGGTCCCAGGGTGAGCCCATGGACGCGCTGCAGCAGCACCTCTTCGACAGCTACCGGGCCGCGCGGCGGGGCGAGCCCGCGCCGCCCGCCCCCGGCACCCACGACGCGGCCGTGCTGCGGGGGCTGCGCGACCACCGCCGCTTCGAGCGGGTGGTGGCCGGCCGCCCCGCGACCGGCCGCCTCCGCGCGGCCCTGGCCCGCCTGACGTCCCGCCTCGGCCCCGGGCGGGCGCCGGAGAGCCCGACGCGCCCGTCCTGACGGTGCGCCGGGGAGGCGGGTACGCCCGTCCTGACCGCGCGCCGGGGAGGCCGGTACGCCCGTCCTGACCCCGCGCCCGCCCTGACCGGACGCCGGACGCCGGGCGACAGACGCCCCGCACCGCGCCCCACGCCGCCGGCCCCCCGCGCCGCGCCTCAGCCGTCGACGAGCGCCAGGAAGTCCCGTACGGCCGCCCTGACGTCCTCGGCGGTCCACTCCAGGCCCGCCGCCGACACCGTCACCTCGGTGACGGCGACGCCCGGCGGACCGCCCGCGCCCGGGGCGAACCAGCGGCGGAAGAGACAGGTCCCGGTCCGCTCGGTCTGGGCCAGCGCGGCCGCCGTGAGGACGTCCGGCGGGTACGGCAGCCACACCTGGAACTGGTGGGTGTGCGGCACCTCCGGATGCACCCGGGACCAGCCCGGGCCGCCCTTCTCCGCGAGCGCCTCGCGCAGCGCCCCGGCCACCACGCGCGCGTGGGCCACGTACGAGGGCAGCCGGGGCAGCTCGGTGTCCAGGCCGCGCAGGGCGGCGAGCGCGGCCGGGTACTGCTGGAAGAGCAGGCCGCCGTACCGGTGCAGCCAGATCCGCGCCTCCGCCACCAGCTCCTCCGGGCCGGCGAGCGCGGCCCCGGAGATCCCGTCGAGGGACTTGTAGAACGAGACGTACACGCTGTCGGCGAGCCCGGCGATCTCCGCGAGCGGCCGGCCGAAGTGCGTCGGGCACTCCCACAGCCGGGCGCCGTCGAAGTGGACCACCGCCTCCCGCTCCCGGGCCGCCCCGACGGTCGCCGTCAGCTCCTCCCAGGACGGCAGCACGAAGCCCGCGGCCCGCAGCGGCAGCTCCAGCATCAGCGTCCCGAAGGGCTCCGGGTGGTCCCGCACCTCCTCCGCCGAGGGCAGCCGGGGTGCTCCCGTCGGGTGGACCGTCCGCAGTCCCGACACGGCCACCAGGGCGCCGTCCTCGTGGACCTCGGGGTGGGCGAGCGGGTGGAGGGCGACGACCGGGCTGCCGGTGCGGCCCGCCCAGCAGCGCAGCGCCACCTGCTGGGCCATGGTGCCGGTGGGGAAGAAGACGGCGGCGGGCATGCCCAGCTCCGTGGCGATCCGCTCCTCCAGGACCTCCACCAGGCCGTCGCCGTAGACGTCCAGGGCCGCGTCCGCGAGGCCCGCGCCCTCCGCCCAGTCGGCGAGCGCGCGCAGCCGGCCGCCGACCGTGCCCTCCACGGACGGGCGCCACAGCGACCGCGCGGCACCGCCCCACACCTGGGCCCGGTGGCGTCGCGCCGCCCCCTCGTCGACCGTCCCGTCCGACGCCTCGCCGGTCACCTCGCCGGCCGTTCCGCCGGTCACCTCGCCGGGTGCCCCCGGTGGCAGTTCATCCGCATCCATGGGCAGATCATCACACCGCCCCCCGCGCCTCCGCCCGCGACTTTCGGGCGGCCGGGGGAGGGACGAAACGCTGGCGTAGCATGACCAGAAATCGTCCGGTACCCGCCGAGGACTGGAACGGAAGGCCGTACCCACCGTGAACGCACCCGCAGCGCCAGAGCCCAGGGCCGAGGACCGGCCCGCCCGGCTCACCGTCGGGGTCGTCGGCGCAGGCCGCGTCGGCCCCGCCCTCGCCGCCTCCCTCCAGCTCGCCGGGCACCGCCCCGTCGCCGTCTCCGCGGTCTCCGACGCCTCCCGGCGCCGGGCCGCCGCGCTGCTGCCGGACGTCCCGGTGGTGGAGCCCGCGCGGGTGCTCGCGCTCGCCGACCTCGTCCTGCTCACCGTCCCGGACGACGCCCTGCCCGGCCTCGTCGAAGGACTCGCCGGGACCGGCGCCGTCCGGCCGGGCCAGCTGGTCGTCCACACCTCGGGGCGGTACGGCGCCCGGGTCCTGGACCCGGCCCGCCGCGCGGGCGCCCTCCCGCTGGCCCTGCACCCGGCGATGACCTTCACCGGCACCGCCGTCGACGTGCAGCGGCTGGCCGGCTGCTCCTTCGGGGTGACCGCTCCGGAGGAGCTGCGGCTCGCCGCCGAGGCACTGGTCATCGAGATGGGCGGGGAGCCCGAGTGGATCGCCGAGGAGGCCCGGCCGCTCTACCACGCGGCCCTCGCCCTCGGCGCGAACCACCTGGTCACCCTGGTGGCCCAGTCGATGGAGCTGCTCCGCACGGCCGGCGTCGCCGCCCCCGACCGGATGCTCGGCCCCCTCCTGGGCGCCGCGCTCGACAACGCGCTGCGGTCCGGCGACGCGGCCCTGACCGGCCCCGTCGCGCGCGGCGACGCCGGCACGGTCGCCGCCCACGTCGCCGAGCTCCGCAAGCACGCGCCCGGCACCGTCGCCGGCTACCTGGCCATGGCCCGGACGACCGCCGACCGGGCGCTCGCGCACGGTCTGCTCAAGCCGGAGCTGGCCCAGGACCTGCTGGGCGTCCTCGCCGCCGACACGACCGGCCCCGCCGACGGGCCGCGAGGAGACGACCGATGAGCCCGATCGACCGGAAGAGCCCGCGGCGCCACGCGCCGGCGGAACTGGTCCCCACGGTCGAGGACCTGGCGTACGCGCGCGCCCACTTCGGCGGCAAGCCGGGGCACAACGCCGTCGTCATGACCATGGGCGCCCTCCACGAGGGCCACGCCACCCTGATCCGGGCCGCCCGCGAGCGGGTCGGCGCCGACGGCTTCGTCGTCGTGACCGTCTTCGTCAACCCGCTCCAGTTCGGCGCCGGCGAGGACCTCGACCGCTACCCGCGCACCCTGGACGCCGATCTGGAGCTGGCCTTCGCCGCCGGCGCCAGCGCCGTCTTCGCCCCCTCCGCCGACGAGGTCTACCCCGGCGGGCGGCCGCAGGTCCGGATCACCGCCGGACCCATGGGCGAACTCCTGGAGGGCGCCTCCCGGCCCGGGCACTTCGACGGCGTCCTCACCGTCGTCGCCAAGCTGCTCCACCTCACCCAGCCCGACCTGGCCTTCTTCGGCCAGAAGGACGCCCAGCAGCTGGCCGTCATCCGCCGCATGGCGCGGGACCTGAACTTCCCGGTCGAGATCGTCGGCGTCCCGACGGTCCGCGAGACCGACGGCCTCGCCCTGTCGAGCCGCAACCGCTACCTGTCGGCCCCCGAGCGGCACACCGCCCTCACCCTGTCCCGGGCCCTGTTCGCCGCCCGCGACCGGCTCGCCGCGCAGGAGGCGCTGCACGCGCGCGCCGTCTCCCTGCCCGGCGCCCAGGGGCGGGCGGGGAACCGCGCCGAGGGGCTCTCCCGGCTGGGCGAGGCCCGGGCCGCCGCCGACGCCCACGCGGTCGCGCAGGCCGCCGAGGGCGGTGGCGCCGAGGCCGTGCGGGCGGCCGCCCGGGCGGTCCTGGACGAGGCCGCGAAGGCCGAGCCGCCGCTGGTCCTGGACTACCTGGCCCTGATCGACCCGGCCGACTTCACCGAGGTCGAGGACGACCACCGCGGCGAGGCGATCCTCGCGCTCGCCGCCCGCGTGGGCACCACCCGGCTGATCGACAACATCCCGCTGACCTTCGGAGCGACCCAGGGAGCCGCCTCGTGACCGGAATACGGCTGCACGCCCCCGCGCCCGGCTGGGCCATCGACGCCGACGTCGTCGTGGTCGGCTCCGGCGTCGCCGGACTGACCGCCGCCCTGCGCTGCACCGCCGCCGGGCTCCGTACGGTCGTCGTCACCAAGGCCAGCCTGGACGAGGGCTCCACCCGCTGGGCCCAGGGAGGCATCGCCGCCGCGCTCGGCGAGGGCGACACCCCCGGCCAGCACCTCGACGACACCCTCGTCGCCGGCGCCGGGCTCTGCGACGAGCCGGCCGTCCGCCTCCTGGTCACCGAGGGCCCGGACGCGGTCCGCCGGCTGATGGCCACCGGCGCCGACTTCGACCGCACCGAGGACGGCGAGATCGCCCTCACCCGCGAGGGCGGCCACCACCGGCGCCGGATCGCCCACGCGGGCGGCGACGCCACCGGCGCGGAGATCTCCCGGGCCCTGGTCGAGGCGATCCGCGAGCGGGGGGTGCGCACCGTCGAGAACGCGCTCGTCCTCGACCTCCTCAAGGACGAGCGGGGCCGCACGGCCGGCGTCACCCTGCACGTCATGGGCGAGGGCCAGCACGACGGCGTCGGCGCCGTCCACGCCCCCGCCGTGGTCCTCGCCACCGGCGGCATGGGCCAGGTCTTCTCGGCCACCACCAACCCGTCCGTCTCCACCGGCGACGGCGTCGCCCTCGCCCTGCGGGCCGGCGCCGAGGTCTCCGACCTGGAGTTCGTGCAGTTCCACCCGACCGTGCTCTTCCTCGGCGCGGGCGCCGAGGGCCAGCAGCCGCTGGTCTCCGAGGCGGTCCGCGGCGAGGGCGCCCACCTGGTGGACGCGGACGGCGTCCGCTTCATGCTCGGGCAGCACGAGCTGGCCGAGCTGGCGCCCC
Source organism: Streptomyces sp. NPDC014656 (assembly GCF_043084305.1). NCBI lineage: Bacteria > Bacillati > Actinomycetota > Actinomycetes > Kitasatosporales > Streptomycetaceae > Streptomyces > Streptomyces sp. NPDC014656. The sequence continues at coordinate 41,671 of NZ_JBIBZN010000014.1, read as the reverse complement.
GGGACATCGTCGCCAAGGCGATCACCCGCCGCATGCAGGAGCAGGGCGCCGCGCACATGTACCTGGACGCCCGGCACTTCGGCGCCGAGATGTGGGAGCACCGCTTCCCGACGATCCTGGCCGCCTGCCGGGCGCACGGCATCGACCCGGTCACCGACCCGGTCCCGGTCGCCCCGGCCGCGCACTACGCCTCCGGCGGCGTCCGCACCGACCTGCGCGGCCGCACCACCGTCCCCGGCCTGTACGCCTGCGGCGAGGTCGCCTGCACCGGGGTGCACGGCGCCAACCGGCTCGCCTCGAACTCGCTCCTGGAGGGCCTGGTCTTCGCGGAGCGGATCGCCGCCGACATCGCGGAGCACGGCCCGCACCGCGAGGGCGCCCGCCAGGAGGCCGCCGAACCGAAGGTGCTGACCCTGCTCGCGCCCGAGGTCCGCCGGGAGATCCAGCGGATCATGACCCGGGACGCGGGCGTGCTCCGTTCGGCCGCGAGCCTGACGGCCGCCGCCGACGCCCTCGAAGCGCTCCGGCAGGACGCCGAGGAGGAGCGCAAGTCGGCCGAGCCGGGCGTCGAGTCCTGGGAGACCACCAACCTGCTGTGCGTGGCCCGGGTCCTGGTCGCGGCCGCCCTGGCCCGCGAGGAGACCCGGGGCTGCCACTGGCGCGAGGACCGCCCGGACCGGGACGACGAGCGGTGGCGCCGCCACCTGGTCGTCCGCCTCACGCCCGACCGCCGCCCGGTGGTGCGCACCACCGGGACCGCGGACTTTCCGCCCGTAACCCCCGAAGCCCCCAGGGAGCCGCAGCCGTGAGCACGCCCGAGGAAGCCCGTCCCGAGCCCGTGGACGTCCCTCTCATCCAGATCAGCTCGTACGAGGAGTCCGGCGGCTGCGGCGACGGCTGCGGCTGCGGCGACGCCGAGGAGTACGAGTGCGGGCTCGACCCCGCGCTCGCCCAGCTGCTCGCCGACGCCGGCCTCGACCCCGTACAGGTCGAGGACATCGCCCACCTGGCGATCGCCGAGGACCTCGACGGCGGCGTGGACGTGACGACCGTGGCGACCGTCCCCGAGGACGCCGTCGCGACCGCCGACTTCGTGGCCCGGGAGGCCGGCGTGGTCGCCGGCCTGCGGGTGGCGGAGGCGGTCCTGTCGATCGTCTGCACCGAGGAGTTCGAGGTCGAGCGGCACCGCGAGGACGGCGAGCGCGTCGAGCCCGGCGACCTGCTGCTCAGCGTCACCGCCCGCACCCGTGACCTGCTCACCGGCGAGCGCAGCGCGCTGAACATCCTGTGCCGCCTCTCCGGCATCGCCACCGCCACGCGCGCGTGGGCGGACGCCCTGGAGGGCACGAGGGCCAAGGTCCGCGACACCCGCAAGACGACGCCGGGCCTGCGCGCCCTGGAGAAGTACGCGGTCCGCTGCGGCGGCGGCGTCAACCACCGGATGTCGCTGTCGGACGCCGCGCTGGTGAAGGACAACCACGTGGTGGCGGCCGGCGGCGTCGCCGAGGCGTTCAAGGCCGTCCGGGAGGCCTTCCCCGAGGTGCCGATCGAGGTCGAGGTCGACACCATGCACCAGGTCCGCGAGGTCCTGGACGCGGGCGCCGACCTGATCCTGCTGGACAACTTCACCCCGGACGAGACCGGGGAGGCGGTGGCCCTGGTCGCCGGCCGCGCGGTCCTGGAGTCCTCCGGCCGGCTGACCCTGGAGAACGCGGCGGCGTACGCGGCGACCGGCGTGGACTACCTCGCGGTCGGCGGCCTCACGCACTCCTCCCCGATCCTCGACGTCGGCCTGGACCTGCGCGAGGTGCGCGGCTGATGCTGCTCACCATCGACGTCGGCAACACGCACACGGTCCTCGGGCTCTTCGACGGCGAGGAGATCGTCGAGCACTGGCGGATCTCCACGGATCCCAGCAGGACCGCCGACGAGATGGCGGTCCTGCTCCAGGGCCTGATGGGCATGCACCCGCTGCTCGGCGCCGAGCTGAGCGACGGCATCGAGGGGATCGCGATCTGCGCGACGGTCCCCTCGGTGCTGCACGAGCTGCGCGAGGTGACCCGCCGCTACTACGGGGACGTGCCGGCGGTCCTCGTGGAGCCCGGCGTGAAGACGGGCGTGCCGATCCTCACGGACAACCCGAAGGAGGTCGGCGCGGACCGCATCATCAACGCGGTCGCGGCGGTCGAGCTCTTCGGCGGCCCGGCGATCGTGGTCGACTTCGGCACGGCGACCACGTACGACGCGGTCACCGCGCGCGGGGAGTACGCGGGCGGCGCGATCGCCCCCGGCATCGAGATCTCGGTCGAGGCGCTGGGCGTGAAGGGCGCCATGCTCCGCAAGATCGAGCTGGTCCGGCCGCGCGGGGTGATCGGGAAGAACACGGTCGAGGCGATGCAGTCCGGCATCGTCTTCGGCTACGCGGGCCAGGTCGACGGCGTCGTCGCCCGCATGAAGCGCGAGCTGGTCGGCCCGAAGGGCGACCCCTCGGCCGTCACCGTGATCGCCACCGGCGGCCTCGCGCCGATGGTCCTGCGGGACTCGGCGGAGATCGACCGGCACGAGCCGTGGCTGACCCTGATCGGCCTGCGCCTGGTCTACGAGCGGAACGTCTCCCGCATGTGACCCCGCCCGCGCACGGGACCCCGCCCGCGCACGTGCTCCGCGCGGCCCCGGCGGGGTGTCCGGGCGGGTGGTCGGCCCTCGCGGCGGGGCCACGCGCGCGTGGCGGGAATCCGCAGGTGGGAGGAGGTCCGGGGGCCGACGCGCCGGATGATCGCTAAGCGAAAATTGTCCGATTAGCGCGTATCGTCGGCCCATGCCCACGCCATACGGATCCCGCGGCGGCATGGCGTTCAGCGCGGACGAGCTGCGTGTGCTCCGACGCGCCCTCGCCAACGCCCTCCATCCCGCCCCCCTCCCGGACGAGGTCGTCCGCGACGCCCTCCGCCTGGCCGATTCCGTGGACGAGGCCGTGCGCGAGGCGGCCCGGCTGCGCGCCTTCCTCCTCGCCGACCTGGTCCGCTACCGCGAGACCCTGCCCGGCTCGCTCGCCGGCTACCTGAACCTCCTGGAGGACGCCCTGGCCGACGGGTACGACCCCGAGGCCGACGACCTCGCCGCCCTGCGCGCCCTGCGCGGCAACCCCGCCGCCGCCCGGCTGCTCGACCGCTGCCAGGCCCTCGCCGAGCACTCGGTGCGGTCCCGCCTCGCACGGGTCTGCCAGGCCACCGCGGGCGCCCCGGCCACCGGCTCCCGGGCCCGGCTGCTCGCCCTGCCCGGCGGCCGCGCGGCGCAGGAGCCCCGGCCCAAGCCGTCGGCCCCCGCCCCGTCCGAACGTCCGGTGCCCAAACCCTCCGAGGTCTTTCCGCCGCGCCGGCGCCCGGTGCCCCCGCCCCCGCCCGAGGAACGGGCCGCGGGCTAGCTACCCTGGTCGGCATGGAATACGTATCCGCGCTCCTGCCCCCCGTCGTGATGGCCGTGTTCTTCACCGCCCTCATCGTCGTGATCGTCAAGTCCCAGGGCGGCCCGAACAAGGCCAAGGAGGACGCGGCGGTCGACGCGGCGCTCGCCCGCGCGGAGGCCACCCGCCAGGCGGACGGGCCGGGCGCCGGCTCGTAGGAGCCCCGAGACCCCGAGGGGGCGCGACCTTCCGTGGTCGTCGCCCCTTTTGTCATGTTCTGGCGTGCTCATCCAGTCAATAGCCGTTATTTCCCGTATCTCCTACTAGGGTGAGCCTGTGCCCCGTCCCTTGGGAGAACTCGAAGACGCCGTCATGACGCGCGTCTGGCAATGGAACCGCCCGGTGACCGTCCGGGAAGTCCTGGAGGACCTCCAGCGGGAACGCTCCATCGCCTACACCACCGTCATGACCGTCCTGGACAATCTCCATCAGAAGGGCTGGGTGCGCAGGGAAGTCGAAGGCCGCGCCTATCGATATACCGCGGTCTCCACCCGCGCCGCCTACTCGGCCGCACTGATGAACGACGCCTGGGCGCAGAGCGACAACCCCGCGGCCGCCCTGGTCGCCTTCTTCGGGATGATGTCCCCGGAACAGCGCGAGTCCCTGAACGACGCCATCCGGATCGTCCAGCGGGACAACCCGCTTCCCCCCGCGCCGGAGGAGGGCGGCGGGGAACGGACGGCTTCCTAGCGGTACCGTCCCCCCATGTCGAAAGCCGTCACCGTACGCCGTGCCCGCACCTCCGACGTCGCCGCCGTGCGACGTCTGGTCGATCCCTACGCGCGCCGCGGCATCCTCCTCGACAAGGCGACGGTGACGTTTTACGAGGCCATCCAGGAGTTCTGGGTCGCGGAACGCGACGAGGACGCCGAGGTCGTCGGAGTCGGCGCCCTGCACGTCATGTGGGAAGACCTCGCGGAAGTCCGCACGCTCGCCGTCGATCCCGAGTTCAAGGGCGCCGGCGTGGGGCATCAGCTGCTCACCAAGTTGTTGCAGACCGCACGCTGGCTCGGTGTGCGCCGGGTTTTCTGCCTCACCTTCGAAGTCGAGTTCTTCGCGAAGCACGGCTTCGTCGAGATCGGCGAGACCCCGGTCGACGGAGATGTCTACGCCGAGCTCCTCCGTTCCTATGACGAGGGCGTCGCCGAGTTCCTCGGTCTCGAACGAGTGAAGCCGAACACCTTGGGCAACAGCCGGATGCTTCTGCACCTGTGACCGTAACCCCGGAGGAACCCCGGCGGAACCCTATGTCCGAATCGCGCACGTTTCCCGCGTTCCCGGGGATCTGAACCTCTCCCAGGGGTTTGTGTTTTTCCGGGAAAAGCGGTTTCCTTTCCGCGTACTGCATTTTCGATGAAAGGAAATCCGGTGGCACAGAAGGTTCAGGTCCTTCTTGTCGACGACCTCGACGGCGTCGAGGCGGACGAGACCGTGACGTTCGCGCTGGACGGCAAGACCTACGAGATCGACCTCACCACCGCCAACGCGGAAAAGCTCCGTGGCCTGCTCGAGCCGTACACCACGAGCGGGCGCCGCACCGGTGGCCGCACCACCGCGGGCCGCGGCAAGGGCCGCGTGGCCGCCTCCGGCAGCCCCGACACGGCGAAGATCCGCGCCTGGGCCAAGGAGAACGGCATGGAGGTCAACGACCGCGGCCGCGTCCCCGCCCACGTCAAGGCGGCCTACGAGGACGCGAACCGCTGAGGCGTCCCCCGCTGGGCAGCCGGCCGACCGGCCCGGGCGTCCAGCAGCCGCAGCCGGTGGCACTCCACCGCGGCCGCGGCGACCAGGCGCGTCAGACACGGGGCCTCCGCACGGCCCCACGGCCCGGACCGCGGAGCCGGCAGCGAGGACTCCACCTCGCGCCCCGGCTCGGGGGCCCGCAGCCACACGGCGGCGCCCGGCGCGCCGGATCCGCCCCGCCCCGGTGGCGGGGGAGCGGTCATCCGGCCGTCGGCGCCCAGCGCCACGAGATCCAGTGAGATCCCGCCCCACTCCAGCCACTCCAGCAGGCCGGGAAGCTCCTCCGCGCTCCCCGCGGCCACCAGGAGCCGCATCCGGCGCCCCATCAGGGCCACCGGCCCGGTCGCCGCGCCGACCCGGCGCAGCACCCCCCGGCCGGCCGCCGCGGGAAGCTCCAGCACGTCGAAGCGGAGCCCCGTCACCAGCTGCACCGGCGGACCCGGCACCGTCGCCCACCCGAGCTCCCGCTCGTACCAGAGCGAGAGCGCCCGGTCGCCGTCGATCGGCGAGCGGGGAAGCGGGACGGTGAGGGCCATGCCCGGGGAACTCCCGGGGGGCCGGGTTGGTTACGGCTCCGGGCGCCGACGGTGACGTAACGTTCCGGTCCGGGGACCCGAGGTGTCCGGTAATGGGGCGTACGAGCACATTCGACGGCGCAACTCTGTTCGCTGGTAGCGGAGGGAACCCGGGTGTGCCGCATGGAGTGTCGGACCCTACGGGTAAGACATTCCTAGTGGAGAGGGGTGACCCGTCCGGCCGGTCCGTCTCACGTTCGCCATCGGCGTACTCAAGGCGGGGGTAACTACTTGGCCTGCGGGAACATCGTCTCGCACCATCGAGTTGGAGCATTTGTCGGCTGTTCGGCAGCGGACCACCCCGCGGACAAGGGGGTGATCCGGACGGATGTCGGCAGTTGGAATGAGCGGTCCCCGCTTGCGGGACTAAGCTGCGGAAGGACAGGGAGGGGATCGACCCCTAACTGACTGACCGCTCTGAGGAGCGATTAACGATGTTCGAGAGGTTCACCGACCGCGCGCGGCGGGTTGTCGTCCTGGCTCAGGAAGAAGCCCGGATGCTCAACCACAACTACATCGGCACCGAGCACATCCTTCTGGGCCTTATCCACGAGGGTGAGGGTGTCGCCGCTAAGGCCCTGGAGAGCCTCGGGATTTCGCTCGAGGCGGTCCGCCAGCAGGTTGAGGAGATCATCGGGCAGGGGCAGCAGGCCCCGTCCGGGCACATCCCCTTCACCCCGCGTGCCAAGAAGGTCCTGGAGCTCTCGCTCCGCGAGGCCCTCCAGCTCGGCCACAACTACATCGGCACCGAGCACATCCTGCTCGGCCTGATCCGCGAGGGCGAGGGCGTCGCCGCCCAGGTCCTCGTGAAGCTGGGCGCCGATCTCAACCGGGTGCGGCAGCAGGTCATCCAGCTGCTCTCCGGTTACCAGGGCAAGGAAGCCGCCACCGCCGGCGGCCCTGCCGAGGGCACCCCCTCGACGTCCCTGGTCCTCGACCAGTTCGGCCGCAACCTGACGCAGGCCGCTCGCGAGTCCAAGCTCGACCCGGTCATCGGGCGCGAGAAGGAGATCGAGCGGGTCATGCAGGTGCTGTCCCGCCGCACCAAGAACAACCCGGTCCTCATCGGCGAGCCCGGCGTCGGCAAGACCGCCGTCGTCGAGGGCCTGGCCCAGGCCATCGTCAAGGGCGAGGTGCCCGAGACCCTCAAGGACAAGCACCTCTACACCCTGGACCTCGGCGCGCTGGTGGCCGGCTCCCGCTACCGCGGTGACTTCGAGGAGCGCCTGAAGAAGGTCCTCAAGGAGATCCGCACCCGCGGCGACATCATCCTGTTCATCGACGAGCTCCACACCCTCGTGGGTGCGGGCGCCGCCGAGGGCGCGATCGACGCCGCCAGCATCCTCAAGCCGATGCTGGCCCGCGGCGAGCTCCAGACCATCGGTGCCACCACCCTCGACGAGTACCGCAAGTACCTGGAGAAGGACGCCGCCCTCGAGCGCCGCTTCCAGCCCATCCAGGTCGCCGAGCCCTCGCTGCCGCACACCATCGAGATCCTCAAGGGTCTGCGCGACCGGTACGAGGCGCACCACCGCGTCTCCATCACCGACGAGGCCCTCGTCCAGGCCGCGACGCTGGCCGACCGGTACATCTCGGACCGCTTCCTCCCGGACAAGGCGATCGACCTGATCGACGAGGCCGGCTCCCGGATGCGCATCCGCCGGATGACCGCGCCGCCGGACCTCCGCGAGTTCGACGAGAAGATCGCCGGCGTCCGCCGCGACAAGGAGTCCGCGATCGACTCGCAGGACTTCGAGAAGGCCGCGTCCCTGCGCGACAAGGAGAAGCAGCTCCTCGCCGCCAAGGCCAAGCGCGAGAAGGAGTGGAAGGCCGGCGACATGGACGTCGTCGCCGAGGTCGACGGCGAGCTGATCGCCGAGGTCCTCGCGACCGCCACCGGCATCCCGGTCTTCAAGCTGACCGAGGAGGAGTCCTCGCGTCTGCTCCGCATGGAGGACGAGCTCCACAAGCGCGTCATCGGCCAGAAGGACGCCGTCATCGGCCTCTCGCGGGCGATCCGCCGCACGCGTGCCGGCCTGAAGGACCCCAAGCGTCCCGGTGGCTCGTTCATCTTCGCCGGTCCGTCCGGTGTCGGTAAGACCGAGCTCTCGAAGGCCCTCGCCGAATTCCTCTTCGGCGACGAGGACGCGATGATCTCCCTCGACATGTCGGAGTTCAGCGAGAAGCACACGGTTTCCCGTCTCTTCGGTTCGCCGCCCGGATACGTCGGCTACGAAGAGGGCGGCCAGCTCACCGAGAAGGTGCGCCGCAAGCCGTTCTCCGTCGTCCTCTTCGACGAGGTCGAGAAGGCCCACCCCGATATCTTCAATTCCCTGCTCCAGATCCTGGAGGACGGTCGCCTGACCGACTCCCAGGGCCGGGTCGTGGACTTCAAGAACACGGTCATCATCATGACGACCAACCTCGGGACCAGGGACATCTCGAAGGGCTTCAACCTGGGCTTCGCCGCCCAGGGCGACACGAAGTCCAACTACGAGCGGATGAAGTCGAAGGTCAGCGAGGAGCTGAAGCAGCACTTCCGCCCCGAGTTCCTCAACCGCGTCGACGACATCATCGTCTTCCCGCAGCTGACCCAGGACGACATCCTCCAGATCGTCGACCTGATGATCGGCCGCGTGGACGAGCGCCTCAAGGACCGGGACATGGGCATCGAGCTCTCCCAGTCGGCGAAGGAGCTGCTCGCCAAGAAGGGCTACGACCCGGTCATGGGCGCCCGGCCGCTGCGCCGGACGATCCAGCGCGAGGTCGAGGACTCGCTCTCCGAGAAGATCCTCTTCGGCGAGCTGCGTCCCGGCCACATCGTGGTCGTGGACACCGAGGGCGAGGGTGACGAGCAGAAGTTCACCTTCCGCGGCGAGGAGAAGGCGGCCCTCCCGGACGCCCCGCCGGTCGCGGCGGGCGACTCGGGCCCGAACCTCTCCAAGGACGCGTGACGCACGCGCTGAGCGTGTAGCGGTATCGAAGGGGCGGCCCCGGAACCCGATGGTTCCGGGGCCGCCCCTTCGCCGTGCGGTCAGGCGCGGAAACGCAGACCGGGCGGGAGGTGTTCGGTGCCGGTCACATGGTGGCGGGTGCCCATGACCGTGATGACCTCCAGTTCGGAGAGGGCCGAGAAGCCGGAGAAATCGAGGGTCCCGCCCGGATGCGGCGTGATGACGAGGATCTGGAGACGGGGGAACACCCGCGCCAGCCGCTCCAGCCGGGCGAGGGGCCTTCCTACCGCCCGGCAGCTCACGTGCTGGACGCCGGTGAGGCGGAGCTCCTCCGGGCAGTGATCCAGCCACTCGATGTCGATCCCCAGCGTCCTGAGCGCGGGAAGCGAGGCCAGGTCCTCCCAGAGACCTGCCGGCACAGGACTGGAGGGCATTCCCCAGAGGTCGGTCAGACCGGAGTGGCGGGCCAGCCCCGAGAGGCCGTCCTCGGGCCAGGACAGGACGAACAGGTCGCCCAGCGGCGCTCCGGCCGGGAGATCGGCGACCCGCCAGCTCGTGGCCTCGGGGAGGCGGAGGGACCTCAGCCGGCTGAGGGAGGAGAAGGCGAGTGGGGCGCGGCGCGTGCCTTCCCCGTGCAGCTCCAGTTCCACGGGGTCGCACCGGGTCAGCAGCGCGGCCGTCCGCGCGGCCGAGACGGAGCTCCCGATCTCCAGTCGCTCGGGTGCGGGGTCGAGGCGCATGAGTTCGTCGGCCCGGACTTCGTCGAGTGCCTGGTAGCGCAGCCCGGTGGGGGCCAGGCGGGCGATGACGGCATCGGCGTACTCCCGGGCTTCGAAGCGCCGCCAGCCCCACATGAGCTGGGCCCTCACCCGGAGTGAAGGATGTTCGGCGTACCGGGCGAGGAAGGGGAGGGAGGCGTCGGAGGAGATGTGGGTCGCCGCCGTCACGACCGCCTCGGCGATGTGCTCGTCGAGTCCGTCCGGGCCGGGCAGCAGCTCCAGCACGATCCGGCCCGCGGCTGCCAGCTCCCGCGCCTCGTCGGGCGTCCGGGGCGGGATGACCTCTCCCGTACGCCGGGTGATCTCCTTGCGGATCTCCGGGGCGACCTCCGTGGCGTGGTCCAGGGCCGTCGCGGTCAGCAGGGTCAGCCGCAGCCGGGTGCGGCGGTCCCCGGCCGCGTCCGCCGCGGCCAGCAGTTCGCGCAGGATCTCCGCCGCCTCGCGGGGGCGGGCGTGGCCCACGGCCATGCGGATGACGTCCTCCCAGCGGTCGTCCGTGGCGTGGCGGACGAGGACGCCGATGTCCCAGTGGTCGACCAGGGCCTTCGCCGCCAGGTGGTCCTGGAAGGTGCGGTGGACGAAGTCGACCGTGTCGGCGGTGGGCTCGCGCAGCAGGCCGCTGCGGTGGAGGAGGTGGGTGAAGACCTGGTCGGGGGTGTGGGCCGTGAGGCCCATCGCCGGGAGCGCCTCCGCTACCAGGGACTTCGCGTGGGCCCGGTCCATGACGAAGCGGTCGTTGAGCGCCAGCCAGTACGCAAGGCGCTGGACCAGCTGGATCTGGGGTGTCTCGTCCAGGTCGACGCCGTAGGGGGCGCCCATGCCGCGTTCGCGGTCGCGGCGGGCGAGGAGGAGGGAGAGGGCCGCGTCGTAGAGGGGCTTGCGGCCCCGGGGGAGGTAGCCCCGGCGGTCGTGGTGGAGGGCGCAGATCAGGCCGCACATGAGGGGGTTCGTCGCCAGCTGCGCGACGTGTTCCGTCGTGCGCAGGGAGTCGAGGAGCGGCTGTTCGTACGGCGCGGCCGCCGGGCCGGCCGCGCGGTGCCAGCGGCGGACGAAGGTGGCGACCTCGGCGGGGGTCATGGGGGAGAGGGTCAGCTCGGTGAAGCCGTCGCGGGCCAGCCAGTCGTCGCGTACGGCGGTGGGGCGGGAGGTGACGAGCCAGCGGTTGCCGCCCTCGTACGCGGCGAGCAGCCCGCGCAGCCAGTCGCGGGCCCGGCCGCGCTCGGCCTCGGGGATCTCGTCGATGCCGTCGACGAGGACGAGGCCCCGGCCGGCGGCGAGGACCCGGTCGGTCCAGCCGTCGGGCGGGGTGAGGGGGCAGCCGGCGGCGGGGAGGAACCGTTCCGCGTCGGGGAGCCGCTCGCCGTGGCGGGTGAGGGTGCGCAGGGGGAGGACGAAGGGGACGCGGCCGTGGAGGTGGTCCATGCCCTCGGCCGGGGGCGTGGCGCAGGCCGAGACGGTCAGCCACTGGACGAGGGTCGTCTTGCCGGAGCCGGCCTGGCCCCGGAGCAGGATCCGGTCGTGGGCGGCGGGGGCGAGGTCGGCGCGGAGGGACGGGTACTCCTGGGGCGCGCGGTCGTGGTCGGGGTCCTCGGGCCGGGCCGCCGCCTCCAGGGACAGATAGGCCACGTCGAGCGGCCACTCCTCCGCGGAGTCGCGCAGGTCGATGCCGTAGATCGTCAGGTGGCCGTGCTTCTTCGCCAGGTGGGCCAGGTAGCGCCGCTCGAAGGCCGCGTCCTCGGCGAGGGGGCCCGGGTTCGCCGCCGCCACGGTGTCGAGCTTCGCCGCCAGCTCGGCCTGGCCCCGGGTCTGCTCGACCAGGGTGCGGGCGACGAAGGAGGGGCGGCGGGTGAAGAACTCCAGGATGTGGCGGCAGGCCCATTCGGTGGCGGTGTCGAGGTAGAGGACGGAGTCCGCCGCGAGGCCGTCGGGGGCGGGCGCGGTGGCGCGCAGGCGCCGGGCGAGGGCGCGGTGGCCGAGGTGGACGGCCTGGACGTCGTCCATGTCGAGGTCGCCGAGGGCCAGCAGGTTCGCGGCGAGCGCGTCGGTGACGGCCTCGGTCTCGTCGGCGGGGAACGGCGCCCCGCCGGGGCCCTCGCAGGTGCGGGCCACCAGGGTCGCGGCCAGTTTCCTGACGTCCTTCTCGGTGAGGGTGCGCTTCTCGCCGCGGAAGGAGAGGAGGGAGGCGAGCCGGACGGGGCGGTCCGCGCCGGTGAGTCCGGCCCCGGGGCCGTCGCCGGCCAGCAGTTTCCGCAGCAGAGGGCCGATCGCGGCCGAAGCGAGCCGGGTGCCGATGAGTGCCGGTTCCATGTCTGTCCCCCCGTACGTCCCCGGATGCCGTCAGCGTAGTGCGGGACGGTCCCCGGGAGGCTCCGGTTGCGTGACCCAGGTCGCAATGGCAGGGGCCGTGCGGTGACAAGCGGCACAGGGGTTTCGAGGGGTACTAGACGGGATCGTAGTGTTGATAAGGGGTGAATGGGGACGTTCAGGCGTCAACCATCAGGACCTGGGCTTCTGGGTCCCCGAATCGGGCGCACCGCTGCCTTGCGGGCCCTTCCCGGCACCGCCGACAGGCGGCTAAACCCAGAATCTTGGGCTGGTATGTCCGATTTCGCGAAGGTGCTCCAGGGGTGTCAAGAGCCGTATTCCTGGAGAGATCGCTACGACCTCGTGTCGTAGATGGGGTGTTTTGGGATGACCTGGGTGGCGGGTTACCAAGGAACGGCCAGCCCGGCGCAACGCACCGATCGCGTCGGGTCCCGTTCTGCCCGGAGGTCTTCCCCCGTATGTCGAAGCGCGTCATGAACCCCACCGTCCGCACCGCCGCCGCCGTCCTCGCCACCGCGGGTCTGGGAGCGACGCTGGTGGCCGGAGCCGGGTCCGCCTTCGCCGCCGAGAGCAAGGTCGCCCCGGCAGCCGGTACCGCGGCCGCCGCCGTCGCGGCGCAGGCCGAGACCCAGGCCAAGGTCGCTCAGGCGAAGGTCGCCCAGGTCGAGGCCGCGAAGGTCAAGGCCGTCAAGGCCGCCCAGGTGAAGGCCGCGGCCAAGAAGGCCGCCGCCAAGCCCGTCGCCGCCAAGAAGGCCAAGGGCTGGGTCAAGCCGGTCACCTCGTACGCCCTCAGCGCCAGCTTCAACCAGGGCGGCGCCATGTGGGCCCACAAGCACTCCGGCCAGGACTTCGCCGTCCCGGTCGGCACCACGGTCAAGGCCGCCGGCGCCGGCACCGTCGTGAAGGCCGGCCCGAACGGCGGCGGCGACGGCCCCGCCTACGGCAACGCCATCGTCGTGAAGCACGCCAACGGCACGTACTCGCAGTACGCCCATCTGTCGAAGATCAAGGTCCACGTCGGCCAGAAGGTCGCCGCCGGCCAGAAGATCGCCCTGTCGGGCAACACCGGGAACTCCTCCGGCCCGCACCTGCACTTCGAGATCCGCACGACCCCGAACTACGGCTCGGCCATCAACCCGGCCGCCTTCCTGCGGACCCACGGCGTGACCATCTGACGCTGACGCGCATCAGGCCCGGTGGGCCTGCTCGATCAGATCGAGGGCGACCTCGAGGACGGCTTCCTGCTTCTCCTCGGGGTCGCCCTCGTCCGCGTTCTGCATGAAGAACGTGCCCGCGTGCAGGGTGAAGACCGCGCTCATGGCGCGGACCCGGTCCTTCATCGGGGCCTCGGGGTCCTGGACGTGCTCGTAGAGCGCGAGCAGCCGCTCCTTGAAGGTGAGGCCGATGCTGAGCTCCCGCACGGTCGCCTGGTTCTCGTGCATGAAGCGGAAGAGCGGGGCCGCGGCGAGCAGGCAGACCTGGTAGCGGCGCAGGATCTCCTGCTTGGTGTCCAGGGTGCGCGGCTGCTCGGCGGCCCAGGCGAGGAGGTCGTCCATCGGGCGGGTCAGGTCCTGGAAGATCCCGATGATGATGTCTTCCTTGGTCTTGAAGTGGTAGTAGAGCGCGGCCTTGGTGACGTCGAGGCGTTCCGCGATCTCCCGCAGCGAGGTCTTCTCGTAGCCCTGCTCGGCGAAGAGTTCGAGAGCCACGTCCTGGATGCGCTGGCGGGTGTTGCCTCGGGCCATGGCTGTTCACTCCCACTTTCCAATAAACTTACTTGACGACCGGCAAGTGACGGGCCTACCGTCCCCAGTGTAGTAACTAGCCGGGCGGCAAGTAAGGGGACGGCCATGACGGACACCACGCCATCGAAGCGGACGGAGGAGGGGGAGAAGCAGCCGCGCAGCGTGCGCGTCGTCCTCCTCGCCCTCATGATCGCGATGCTCCTCGCGATGCTGGACAACATGATCATCGGCACCGCGATGCCGACGATCGTCGGCGAGCTCGGCGGTCTGGAACACCTCTCCTGGGTCGTCACCGCCTACACCCTGGCCACCGCCGCCTCCACCCCCATCTGGGGCAAGCTCGGCGACATGTACGGCCGCAAGGGCGTCTTCCTCACCTCGATCGTGATCTTCCTGATCGGCTCGGCACTCAGCGGCATGGCCCAGGACATGGGCCAGCTCATCGGCTTCCGCACGATCCAGGGCCTCGGCGCCGGCGGCCTCATGGTCGGCGTCATGGCGATCATCGGCGACCTGATCCCGCCCCGGGAGCGGGGCAAGTACCAGGGCATGATGGCCGGCGTGATGGCCCTGGCCATGATCGGCGGCCCGCTGGTCGGCGGCACCATCACCGACCACTGGGGCTGGCGCTGGTCCTTCTACATCAACCTGCCGCTGGGCGCCGTCGCGCTCGCCATGGTCACCACCGTCCTCCACCTGCCGGCGAAGCGGCGCGCGGCCGGCACCCGGATCGACTTCCTCGGCGCCGCGCTGCTGACCGTCGGCATCACCGCGATCGTCCTGGTCACCACCTGGGGCGGCACGGAGTACGCCTGGGGCTCGGCCACCATCGTCGGCCTCGCGGCCGGCGGCGTGCTCGCCCTCGCCGCCTTCCTGTACGTGGAGACCCGCGCGAGCGACCCGATCATGCCGCTGCACATCTTCCGCAGCCGCAACTTCACCCTGATGTCGCTGATCGGCTTCATCACCGGCTTCGTCATGTTCGGCGCGGTCCTCTACCTGCCGATCTTCCAGCAGTCCGTGCAGGGCGCCTCGGCCACCAACTCCGGCCTGCTGCTCCTGCCGATGCTCCTGTCGATGATGGTCGTCTCGCTGGTCGTGGGCCGCGTCACCACCAGCAGCGGCAAGTACAAGGTCTTCCCCATCGCGGGCGGCGCCCTGATGATCGCCGGACTCTTCCTGCTCTCCACGATGGACACCGGCACGAGCCGCCTGGTCTCCGGGGTCCACATGGCGCTGCTCGGCGCCGGCATGGGCTTCCTCATGCAGATCACCATGCTCGTCGCGCAGAACAGCGTCGAGATGAAGGACATGGGCGTGGCCTCCAGCTCCACGACCCTCTTCCGGACCCTCGGCTCCTCCTTCGGCGTCGCCATCATGGGCGCCCTCTTCACCAGCCGGGTCCAGGACGAGATGGCCGCCCGCGGCGGCTCCGGCCTCACCGAGCGGACCGCCCAGCTCGACGCGGCGAGCCTGGCCAAGCTGCCGGAGGCGCTGCGCGAGGCCTACCAGCACGCCGTCGCCGCCGGCACCCACTCCGCCTTCCTCGTCGGCTCGGCGGTCGCGGTCCTCGGCTTCGTCCTCGCCTTCTTCGTCAAGGAGGTGGCGCTGCGCGGCGCCGGCCCCGCGACGGCGGAGAAGCCGGCGGACGAGGACACGGCGAAGGTCGCCGAGACCGTCTAGGAGCGGTGCACGCGCGCGCGTGGGGCCCGGTTTCCCGGAAACCGGGCCCCACGCGCGCGTGCCCCTACTCCGGGAGCCGCAGGATCGGGAAGCTCCCCGTGTTCGTCGGCGCGTGGTCCGGCAGCCACAGCACCGCGACCGCCCCGCCGACCCCCTCCGGCGCGGCCTCCGAGGCCACGTTCCGGAAGGTCAGCCGGGCCCCGAGGACCCGCGCCTGACCGGCCGCGATCGTCAGGCCCAGGCCGTGGCCCTGGCCCGCCCGGTCGCTCGTGCCCGTACGGAAGCGGCTCGGTCCCTCGCGCAGCAGCGCCTCCGGGAAGCCGGGACCGTGGTCCCGCACGCGGACCACCCGCCCCTCGACGGTGACCTCCACCGGGCCCTTGCCGTGCTTCGCCGCGTTGGCCAGCAGATTGCCGAGGATCCGCTCCAGTCGGCGCGGATCGGTCGACACCCAGGACTCGTGCACCACCCGGACCTCCGCCTCCGGGAACACCGACCGCACCCGCCGCTCCACGAACTCGCCGAGCGCGATCTCCTGGAGCTCCGCCCGCTCCGAGGCCCCGTCCAGCCGGGCCACCTCCAGCACGTCCTCGACCAGCGTCCGCATCGCCTGCGCCCGGTCGCGCACCAGCTCGGTCGGGCGGCCCGGCGGCAGCAGCTCGGCCGCCGTGAGCAGCCCGGTCACCGGGGTGCGCAGCTCGTGGGCGATGTCCGCGGTGACCCGCCGTTCGGCCTCGATCCGCTCGTTGAGGGCGTCGGTGAGCGAGTCGATCGCCCACGCCAGGTCGTCGGTCTCGTCCCGTACGACTCCGCCGACGGCGTCCCGGACCCGGACGTCGCCGTTGCCCTGGGCGACCCGGCCGGCCGCCGCCGCGGCCTTCCGCAGCCGCCGGGAGAGCTGCCCGCCGACGAGGATGCCGAGCGCGCAGCCGCCGAAGACCACCGAGACCGAGCCGATGACCAGCGCCCGGTCGAGGTCCTTCATGATCGTGGCGCTGCGGTCGGCGAAGGGGATGTGGAGGGAGAGCACGTCGCCGTTGGCCAGCGGCACCGCCGCCCACACGTCCGGCGGCCCGCCGTGCCGGTGCTCCTGCACGTACGTGCCCCGCCGC
Organism: Streptomyces sp. NPDC014656; assembly: GCF_043084305.1. Taxonomy (NCBI): domain Bacteria; kingdom Bacillati; phylum Actinomycetota; class Actinomycetes; order Kitasatosporales; family Streptomycetaceae; genus Streptomyces; species Streptomyces sp. NPDC014656. The sequence goes on along the minus strand of NZ_JBIBZN010000014.1, from coordinate 25,292 downwards.
TGGTCGCGCATCAGCTGGTCGAGCTGGTCGGGCAGCGCCGGGTCGTTGAGCTTGGCGCCGAAGCGCGGTTCCTTCGGCTTGGAGGTCTCGTACAGGCGCTGGGCGAAGAGCAGCCGCTCCATCTGGACCTCGCGCGCGTTGTCGAGCATCGAGATGCGGGCGGCGTTGTGCACGACCACGCTGAGCGTGACCGCGATCAGCGCGCCGACCGCCGCGATGGCCAGGGCGATCTTCCAGCGGACGCCGGTGCGGAGCGGGAGCGCTCTCACCGATCAGCCCCTGAGCTTGTAGCCGAAGCCGCGGACCGTCTCGATCCGGTCCTGGCCGATCTTGGCCCGCAGCCGCTGCACGTGCACGTCGACGACCCGGGTGTCGCCGCCCCAGCCGTAGTCCCAGACCCGCTCCAGGAGCTTGTCGCGGGAGAGCACGGTGTTCGGCGCGGACGAGAACTCCAGGAGCAGCCGCATCTCGGTCGGCGTCAGCGCCACCGGCTCGCCGCGCCGGCGCACCTCCATGCCCTCGGTGTCGACCTCCAGGTCGCCGTCGCCGAAGACGAGCGGCCCGCCGTCCCCGGCCCGCTCCTCCGCCCCGTCGCCCGCCCCGCTGCCGGCCGCGTGGCCGAAGCGGCGCAGCACGGCCCGGATGCGGGCCATGAGGACGGAGCCGTCGAAGGGCTTGGTCACGTAGTCGTCCGCCCCCGCCTCCAGGCCGAGGACGACGTCGATGGAGTCGGCGCGGGCCGACAGCATGATCACCGGGACGGTCGACTCGTCGCGGATGCGGCGGCAGAGGCTGACCCCGTCCATGCCCGGCAGCATGACGTCGAGCAGCGCGATGTCCGGCCGGTGCGCACGGAAGGCGTCGAGGCCGGAGAGCCCGTCGGGCATCGCGGTGACGCGGAAGCCGTCCCGCTCCAGGGCGAGCTGGGTGGCCTCACGGATGACGTCGTCGTCCTCGACGAACAGGACATGGGTCTCGGCCATCGTGCGGTCCTTCGGTGGTGGGTGACTCGGGGCGGGGCGGGGCGGGCGGTGGTCGCGGCGGGGGCCCCGGCCGGTGGAGCCGGCCGGCGGTCCCCGGCGGTGTCAGCCGGTGGCGGACGCGCTCGGCGCCGGTTCCGGCACGGTGGTGGCGCCGTCGCCCTCGCCGACGCCGCGGCTGTAGTCGTTGTGCACCCAGTCGTGCTGGGCGAACCGGTTCCCCGACCAGCGGTACGTGAGGACGTCCTCGCCCGACGGGTAGGCGACCGGGTCGCTCTCCGCGTACACCTGCTTCGTCACGATCAGGTCGCCGCGGTCGATCGTGCCGTAGACCGCCGCGTCCTCGGCCATGAAGACGTTCTCGTAGCCGTCCGCCGTGGCGGTGCCGGGGGTGGCGCTCCCCCCGGACTGCTTGCGGTACACGTACGTGCCGATGCCGACCGCGTCGCCGCAGGTCATCACGTTGACGACGACGTCCGGGGCGGTGCCGTCGGTGAGGTTGCCGTACGAGGCGTCCACCGGGTACGCGTCGGCCACGCAGGGCTTGAGGTCGTCCTTCACCCGGGTGCCGATCTTCGGGTCGCCCTTGAGGAGCGCGACCGGGTCCACCCGCGCGGGCGCCTTCGCGTAGTCCTGGCCGGAGGCCGTGGCGGACGGGGTCGGGACGGCGGCGGCGGTCGCGTCGGCGCGGGCCGCGCCCTCGTCGCGGGAGCCCGTGCCGCCCGTGGAGCACGCGGCCGCGAACAGGCCGAGGGCGGCGAGCCCGGCCATCGCCGTGACACCCGCCGCCTTGGGGCCGACCGCCCGGGACGTCCCGCCGCGGGCACGACCACCGCCTCCGACACCGCCGAACGCGTCGCCGGACCCGCCGCCGGCTCTGTCGTCGTCGACGTCGTCGTCTAGGCCGCGCACCGCTCGCGCCCTCCCTCGTCACCTCGCACGGCCGCCGCAGCCGACCGCTGTCCTCCGGTCCGCTCCCCGGGCCGCCCCAGGGCGAGGGCGTCCAGATCGCGGCTCTCCAGCTCCTGGCGGAGCCGGGCGAGCGCGCGGTGGAGCGTCGACTTCACCGTACCCGTCGACATGCCCAGCGCCGCCGCGGTCTCCTCCGTGCTCATCTGCTCCCAGTGCCGCAGCACCACGACGCTGCGCTGCTTGGGCGCCAGCACCTTCAGGATGTCCATCAGCAGGGCGCGGTCGGCGTGCTGCTCGGTGGGGTCGTCCATGCTCGCGTCCGGGAGCTGCTCGGTGGGCACCTCCTCCAGACGGCGCGCCCGCCACCACTCCGTCCGCGTGTTGATCATGACCCGGCGCAGGTAGGCGTCGGCCAGCGACTTGTCCGCGATGCCGTCCCAGCGGCCGTACGTACGGACCAGCGCCGTCTGGAGCAGGTCCTGCGCGTCGACCGGGTCCGGGACGAGGCGGCGGGCGCTGCGCAGCAGCGCGTCCTGCCGCGTGCGGACGTACTCCTCGAAGTCGAGCACCTCGCCCTGGCTCATCCCGGCTGCCTCCACAATCCCCGTGACCTGCTTGTTCTCCGTGTCGATGACGACGCTACGGAGCGGTTGTCACGGGGCTGTGCGGGGCAGCCGTCGGTGGACGCACGGCTGCCCATCGGTTGTGTAACAGCGGTGGCGGGCGGGTGCGCGCGGCGGCGGCCGGCCCGGACGGCTCAGGTCAGCGGCAGCCGGTACCGGCCGCCGTCCAGGGGTTCCACCAGACCGTCCGAGACCAGGCCGTCCAGGGCCCGGCCGCGCTGGACCGGCTCGTCCCAGACGGCGTCGAGCGCGGACTGGGGGACCGGTCCGGGGGAGTCGCGGAGCACCGCGAGGAGCCGGCCGCGGACCTGGCGGTCGGTGCCGGCGTAGGTCTGGCCGCGGCGCGGCGGGCCGTCGTGGGCGGGCTTGCCGGCGCCCAGCCAGGCGCAGCGGTCGGCGAGGGGGCAGCGCCCGCAGTCCTCGTTCTTCGCCGTGCAGACCAGGGCGCCCAGCTCCATGGAGGCGGCGGCCCAGCGGGCCGCGGTGCCCTCGTCGTCGGGGAGCAGGGCGCGGGCGAGGCGCCGCTCGGCGGCGGTGGTGGCGTTCGGCGGGTACTGGACGCCGGTCGCCGCGCGGGCGAGGACCCGGCGCACGTTGGTGTCGAGGACCGCGTGGCGCTGTCCGTAGGCGAAGGAGGCCACGGCGGCGGCGGTGTACTCGCCGATGCCGGGCAGGGCGAGGAGCTGCCCGTGGTCGCTCGGCACGTCGCCGCGGTGCCGGTCCCTTATCGCCACGGCCGCCGCGTGCAGCCGCAGGGCCCGGCGCGGGTAGCCGAGCCGGCCCCAGGCGCGGACGGCCTCGCCGGGCGGCTCGGCGGCCAGGTCGGCCGGGCGCGGCCAGCGCGCCAGCCACTGCTCGTACACGGGGAGCACCCGGACGACGGGGGTCTGCTGGAGCATGAACTCGCTGACCATGACGCCCCAGGCGCCGGCCTCGGGGCGGCGCCAGGGCAGGTCGCGGGCGTGCCGGTCGAACCAGGCGAGGACCGGCCGGTGCAGCTCGGCCGGGTCGACGGGGGCCGGGGACGGGCCCGGTCCCGGCCGAGCCGTACCGAGGGAGGGGGACAGGGAGGCGGGGGCATCGATGGAAGTCATGGCACCCCCGATCCTGGCACGTCCGGGGAGTGATCAGTACGCGCCGTGGCGGGCCCGCGAGCGGCGCTCGGGGCGCGCGGAGGCGTGAGCCGGGGTCGCGGGACCCCGCCCCGCGCACCAGACGACCGCCGCGCTCCGGCTGGACCGGGCGGTTTCCACCAGGGCCGTCACCGGCCGGCGGGCGGCGCGCATGACGAGGAAGGCGACCAGGCCGCCGAGGAGCAGGCCCGCGGTCACGTCGTGCGGGTAGTGGACGCCGACGAAGACGCGGGAGAAGGCCATGAGGATCGCCATCGGCACGGTCAGCCAGACGATCCCGCGCCAGGAGAGGGCGAGCGCGACGGCGGCCGCGCCGGCGATGGCGGAGTGGTTGCTGGGGAAGGACCAGTCGCCGTAGGCGGGGCAGTCGACGAGTGCGGCGGGCGCCCCGGCGACGGCCCGGCACGGGCGTTCCTCGTCGATCAGCGACTTCAGTGCCTCGCTCACCACGTAACCGAAGGCGGTGGCGAGCGGGGCGAGGAGCGCGAGCGTCATCGCCTGGCTCGATCCGGTCCGTGAGCGCCACCACCCGGCCAGGAACAGCGCGCCGAAGAGCAGCAGCCCGAGCTCCGTCCAGACTTCGGCGAGCAGCTGGAACCAGTGCGGTGTGGAGTGCGCGAAGTCGAGGACGTCGAGATAGAGGCGGTCGGAGAGGTCGAGGAGGTTGTCCATGGGGCATGACGCTAACCGGAATCCGGACCGCCCCGCCCCGGGCCAAGGAAGGATCCGACCCCTGACGAAAGTGGGGGTCGGGGGAGAAGAGCCGCGGAAAGGGTCGATTTCCGGCCTCCGCAGGGAGAGTTCCCGCTCCCCGAGGATGTGATCATCGGCAAAACTTGGGCTCTGGGGCGGCGGGTGGGGCGGGAGTTGAGCGGGATCTCTCGTAAGGTTCGGGGCGTGGGATCTTTGCGCAATCCGGTCGGGCCGCTTCCCTCCACCATCTACTGGCGACGGAGGGCGGTCGCGCTGTGTCTGATCGCACTTCTCGCCCTGCTCACCCTGTGGGCCGTCACCTCCGGTGACGGAGGCGGGAAGAAGGAGAACGACGCCGCCAACGGCTCTTCCCCCGCGCCCTCCATCACCCCCGGCCCCGGCGGGACCGGACCGGCCATCAGCCAACAGCCGGGCGGACGCGACGAGTCGGGCGAATCCGGCGACTCGGGGGAGTCCGGCGCGGAGGACGGCTCGGGCAGCGGATCCGGATCGGGTACGGGATCCGGTGCGGGTTCCGCCGACGGCTCGTCCGGTACGGACGCGGGCACGGGTTCCGGCGACGGTGCCGGATCCGGTACGGCGGGCAAGAACGGCGACACCGACGGCGCGGGCGGCGACGGCGGGGCCGGCACCGGTGCCGGACAGCGCGTCCCGGCCGGCTCCCCGCTCCCGAACTGCCCCGCGGCCTCCCTGGAGTTGACGCTGCGCAGCGTCAAGCTCACCTACGAGCCCGGCGAGCGGCCCCGCTTCCACCTGGTCCTCAAGAACACCTCGGACGCCGACTGCAAGGCCGACCTCGGCCCGCGCGCCGCCGTGCTGAAGATCAGCAACCCGCAGAGCGACCGGCTGTGGTCCTCCGACGACTGCCCGCGTCCCGCCGACCCGGTCCTGCTGAAGGTCCCCGCCGGCGCCACGGTCACCCACACCGTGGAGTGGGACCTCCGGCGCAGCGCCCCGCAGTGCGCCACCGCCCCCGCGGGCGCGGCCGGGCCGGGCAACTACCTGGCCGAGGCGACGGTGGCGGGCGGGAAGACGGTCGCGACGCCGTTCAGCCTCGCCAAGGACTGACGCGCCGGGGACGGCCCGGGAAGGCGGTCGCCGGGCCCCGCCGGGGCCGGGCGGTGACCGTCAGACGTACCGCTCCAGGATCGACGACTCCGCCAGCCGCGACAGGCCCTCGCGGACGCTGCGGGCCCGCGCCTCGCCGACGCCGTCCACGGTCTGGAGGTCGTCCACGCTCGCCGCGAGCAGCTTCTGCAGCCCGCCGAAGTGCTCCACCAGGCGCTCGATGATCGCGCCGGGGAGACGCGGCACCTTCGCGAGGAGCCGGTAGCCGCGCGGCGAGACCGCCGAGTCGAGGGTCTCGGGCGAGCCGCTGTAGCCCAGGGCCCGTGCGACGACGGGCAGTTCGAGCAGCTCGGTGTGGGTCAGCGCGTCCAGCTCGGTCAGCGCCTCCGCGACCGTGCGGGAACGCTTCGCCGTCGGCTCCGGCACGTAGTCCCTGACCACCAGCTCGCGCTCCGGCTCCACGCCCGCGATCAGCTCGTCGAGCTGGAGCGAGAGCAGCCGGCCGTCGGTGCCGAGCTCGACCACGTACTCCGCGATCTCGGTGGCGATCCGGCGGACCATCTCCAGGCGCTGCGCGACGGCGGTGACGTCCCGGACGGTCACCAGGTCCTCGATCTCCAGGGCGGAGAGCGTGCCGGCCACCTCGTCGAGGCGGAGCTTGTACCGCTCCAGGGTCGCGAGCGCCTGGTTGGCCCGGGACAGGATGGCGGCCGACTCCTCCAGGACCCGCCGCTCGCCGTTCACGTACAGCGCGATCAGGCGCATCGACTGGGAGACGGAGACGACCGGGAAGTTGCACTGCTTGGAGACCCGGTCCGCCGTGCGGTGGCGGGTGCCGGTCTCCTCGGTGGGGATGGAGGCGTCCGGGACCAGCTGCACGCCGGCCCGGTGGATCTTGGAGATGTCCTTGTCGAGGACGATCGCCCCGTCGAGCTTGCACAGCTCGCGCAGACGGGTCGCGGCGAACTCGACGTCGATCACGAAGCCGCCGGTGCACATCGAGTCGACCGTCTTGTCCATGCCGAGCACGATCAGGCCACCGGTGTTGCCGCGGAGGATCCGCTCCAGGCCGTCGCGCAGGGCGGTGCCGGGCGCGACCGCGCTCAGCGCCGCGCGCATCAGCGCTTCGTTGCCGGAGCCCGCGCCGGACTTTCCAGGAGCTGCTGCCCCGTCCTTGGCTGCCACTGCACTCCTCCGGCTCGTACGGATGGGCGAGACCAGGGCAAAGTCTAGCGACACCACCCCGCGGCCCTGGGCCGCACGCCGGTCCGGGGTGCTCCGGAGGGGCACCCGCCGGGGCGGCCCGGTCGCGATCCGCCCTACCCGCTCGACCCCGCGCCTACCCCTCCGGACCTCCACCGGAGCGCCCCGGTCCCCCTCCGTCAGCCCCCCGGCTCCTCCTGGCGCCGGGCCGGCCGGCGACCGGAGGGCAGGACGCGCAGGGCGTCGCCCATGTCCGCGACCTCCGTCACCTTCATGCCCGCCGGCACCTTCCCCGGGTCCCCGGGGACCAGCGCGTGGGTGAAGCCCAGGCGGTGCGCCTCGGCGAGCCGGCGCTGGACGCCGGTGACCCGCCGCACCTCGCCCGCGAGGCCGACCTCGCCGATCGCGACCAGGTTCTTCGGCAGCGGGGTGTCGCTCGCGGCGGAGGCCAGGGCGAGCGCGATGGCCAGGTCGGCGGCGGGCTCGGAGAGCTTCACCCCGCCCACCGTGGCGCTGTAGATGTCCCGCTTGCCCAGCGCGCTGATCCGGCCGCGCTGCTCCAGGACCGCCAGCATCATCGAGACCCGGGAGGTCTCCAGACCGGAGGTGGTCCGGCGCGGGGACGGGATCTGGGAGTCCACGGTCAGCGCCTGCACCTCGGCGACCAGCGGCCGGCGGCCCTCCAGGGTGACCGTGAGGCAGGTGCCCGGCACGGCCACGTCACGGCGGGTCAGGAACAGCCCGGACGGGTCGGCGAGCCCCGTGATCCCCTCGTCGTGCAGCTCGAAGCAGCCGACCTCGTCCGTCGCCCCGTACCGGTTCTTCACGCCCCGGACCAGGCGCAGGCGCGCGTGCCGGTCGCCCTCGAAGCTCAGCACCACGTCGACCAGGTGCTCCAGGAGCCGGGGGCCGGCGATGGCCCCGTCCTTGGTGACGTGGCCGACCAGGAGCGTGGACATCCCGCGCTCCTTGGAGGCCCGGATCAGCGCGCCCGCGACCTCGCGGACCTGCGCCATGCCGCCGGGCGCGCCGTCGATCTCCGGTGAGGCGATGGTCTGCACCGAGTCCAGGATCAGCAGCGAGGGCTTCACCGCGTCGAGGTGCCCGAGGACCGCCGACAGGTCGGTCTCCGCCGCCAGGTACAGGTGGTCGTCGATCGCGCCGATCCGGTCGGCACGCAGCCGGACCTGGCTCGCGGACTCCTCGCCCGTGACGTACAGCGTGCGGTGCTCGTCGCTCGCCGCCTTCGCCGCCACGTCGAGCAGCAGCGTCGACTTGCCGACGCCCGGCTCGCCCGCGAGCAGCACCACGGCGCCGGGCACGAGCCCCCCGCCGAGGACCCGGTCCAGCTCGTCGACGCCGGTGGAGCGGGCGGTCGCCTGCCGGCCGTCGACCTGGCCGATGGGGACGGCGGCGCTGGAGACCCGGCCCGCGGCGGTCGTCCGGACCGCGGGCGCGCCGTACTCCTCGACCGTCCCCCACGCCTGGCACTCGGGACAGCGGCCGAGCCATTTGGCCGTCTGCCAGCCGCATTCGGTGCAGCGGTAGGACGGACGGTCCTTGGCGGATTTCGTACGGGCAGCCATGCCCCACACGGTAGCCGCCGCCACTGACAGCGGACCGCCGCCCGCCCGCGGCCTGTGGACGGAGCGGCCCCCTCCTGGGGACAGCCGGCCGCCGGCCCTACGTCACGGCAGCGGAACGCCTCGCTCCTGTCCCCTTTCGAGTGATGGCTTCACCCGTAAGGCTGAGAACGGCGGATCCGGTATGAAAAGTGCCCCCCTGCGCGCCTACGGTCGCCCAGTGACGAGCAGCAGGCTGGAATCCTCCCGCACCCCGGGCGCCCACCGGGCGCGCCGCGGCCCGCAGCAGGGACCGCGCACGCTCGGCCAGCGGCCCCCCGCCCGCTACGAGGCCGTCCTCGACGGACTCTTCACGTACTGCCTCTCGGTCCTCTGCGACCACGACACCGCCACCACCGTCCTCGGCGACGTCCTCGCCGCCGCCGAACGCCACCACGGCCGCTGCCCCTCCGACGACGAGGGCCGCACCGCCTGGCTGTACGCGCTGGCCCGCTGGGCCTGCCTGCGCAGCCTCGGCGAGCAGCGCCGCCGGCGCCAGGGCGCCCACACCGGCCGCCCCGCCGTCACCCCGCCCGAGCCGCCCCCGGTCTCCGCCGAGACCGCCGAGCGCCGCCGCGCCGAGCTCGCCACCCTCGCCTGGCCCGAGGCCGCCGGCACCACCCCCGAGCAGCGCGAGGCCCTCGAACTGGCCGTCCGGCACGGCCTGAGCCCGCGCCAGGTAGCCGCAGTCCTCGCCCTCGACCCGCAGGCCGCCCGCGAGCTCCTCGTCACCGCCGGCTGCGAGGTCGAGCGCACCAGGGCCGCGCTCGCCGTCGTCTCCACCGGCAGCTGCCCGACCGTCGCCCGGCTGCTCACCGGGGACCGGCAGGTGATCCTCTCGGCCGCCCTGCGCGCCGAACTCGTCCGGCACGTGGACGACTGCCCGGTCTGCCGCCGCACCGCCGAGCGGGTCGGCGCCGCGGCGCCCTGGCCGGGCGGCGGGCCGCGCCCCGTCCAGGACCGCCTGGCGCTCGTCGAGGCGCCCCGGGCCGCCGCCTACATGGCGATGCTGCACGTCCCGCGCGCGCGTGCGGGCGCCCCCCGCTTCGCCCCGACCGGCTTCCCGATCGACCCGAAGGACCTCGTCGCCCGCCGCGACCGGATGCGGGCCCGCGCCGTCACCACCACCGTGGTCGCCGCCGTCGTCGCCGCCCCGGTGCTCGCCCTGTGGACCTCGTACCGGGGCGTCCCGGCGGGCGCCGAGGCGGGGCGGGACGGCTCCCGCGTCAGCGTCGGGGAGAGCGAGGGGGCGGGCGCCGACGGCCGCTCCCACGACCGGTACGAGAACACCGGCAGCGCCCGGGCGACCCCCGGCCTGGTCCAGGGGAGCCGCACCCCCGACGTCTCCGTCGAGGTCGTCACGCCCGCCCGGTCCGCCGGCCCCGTCGCCCCCGCCCGGCCCGGCGAAACCGCCCCCGGCTGGATCGACGTCACCGCGCGCTGCCTCGGCGGCGTCACCCTGATCACCCTCGCCGGGCAGGGCGGCGCCCCGGTCGACTGGTCGCTGTGGACGGACGCCCCCTGGCTGTACGTGACCCGGTCCTCCGGCACCCTGGCCCCGGGCGGGACCGTCACCGTCGCCGTCCGCGTGGACCACGCCCGGGAACCGCGCGGGCCCTGGAGCGCCCGGATCGGCGTCGACCCCACCGGGGCGGTGCTGAGGATCAGCGGCCGGGGGCCCGTCACCCCGATCGACGACCGGGTGATCCCGCCGCCGCCGGCCACCACGAAGCCGACGACCCCGCCGACCGCGCCGCCGCCCACCGGCAAACCGGCCGAACCGCGTCCGCCCGGCCCCGCGGAGCCCACCGGACCGACGACGCCCCCGCCGACGACGGAGCCGCCCACCACCCCGCCGCCGACCTCGGAACCCACGACCCCGCCCCCGACGACCGAACCGACGGACCCGCCGACCACCGACCCGCCCCCGACCACGGAGCCGGGCACCACGGAGCCCACGACGCCCCCGCCGACGACGGACGGACCGACCCCGGAGCCCTCCTCCTGAGACCTCCCGGGGCGGCTCCCCCCGGGCTCCTCCTGAAAGGAGGAGCTACGGCTTCGGGTCCGCCGGGTGCGGCGCCACCATCGGCAGCGCCGACGCCAGCCGCGCCTCGCAGAGCCCGACCAGCACGTCGTACGCGTCCTTGCCCATCATCTCGACCAGCTCCGGCCGGTACGAGACGTAGACCGGCTCCCCGCCGCCGTGCGCCGAGGTCGCGGAGGTGCACCACCAGTGCAGGTCGTGACCGCCCGGACCCCAGCCCCGCCGGTCGTACTCGCCGATGGACACCTGGAGCACGCGCGTGTCGTCGGGCCGGTCGATCCAGTCGTACGTCCGGCGCACCGGCAGCTGCCAGCACACGTCCGGCTTCGTCTCCAGCGGCTCCCGGCCCTCCTTCAGGGCCAGGATGTGCAGCGAGCAGCCGGCGCCGCCCGCGAAGCCCGGCCGGTTCTGGAAGATGCAGGAGCCCTTCCAGCGGCGGGTCTGCCGGTCACCGTCCTCGTCGACCTGGGTCCAGCCCGTCTCGCTGCCGACGTCGTGGAACTGCCACAGCTCCGGCGTCAGCTTCGCCACGTGCTCCGCGACCCGCTTCTCGTCGTCCTCGTCGGAGAAGTGCGCGCCCAGCGTGCAGCAGCCGTCCGCCGCCCGGCCCGCCTGGATGCCCTGGCAGCCGCTGCCGAAGACACAGGTCCAGCGCGAGGTCAGCCAGGTCAGGTCGCAGCGGAAGACCTGCTCCTCGTCGGCCGGGTCCGCGAACTCCACCCACGCGCGCGGGAAGTCGAGCCCCTGCTCGTCCGGCTCCTCGCCCCTGCGCTGCTTGCGCACGCCCTTGACGGGCGGCTTCCCGCCCTCCACGTCCCGCGCGTACTTCACGTCCCGCGCGTCGTGCGCGGCCCCGTCGCGCACGGCACCGTCGTCGCCGGCGGCACTGTCCTTGCCCGGCTTCGCCTTCTTCGTCTTTGGCACAACGCCAAGCGTATGCGGGTCGGCGCAGTAGCGTTTCCGCCATGAGACTCGGAGTCCTCGACGTCGGTTCGAACACGGTGCACCTGCTCGTGGTGGACGCCCACCCAGGCGCCCGCCCGCTGCCCGCCCACTCCCACAAGGCGGAGCTGAGGCTCGCCGAACTCCTCGACGCGCGCGGCGCCATCGCGCCCGGCGGCGTCGAGCGGCTCATCGGCACCGTCCGGGACGCGCTCCACGCGGCCGAGGACAAGGGCTGCGAGGAGGTCCTGCCCTTCGCCACCTCCGCCGTCCGCGAGGCCACCAACGCCGACGACGTCCTCGACCGCGTCAAGAAGGAGACCGGCGTCGACCTCCAGGTCCTCACCGGCGAGGAGGAGGCCCGGCTCACCTTCCTCGCCGCCCGCCGCTGGTTCGGCTGGTCCGCGGGCAAGCTCCTCCTCCTCGACATCGGCGGCGGCTCCCTGGAGGTCGCCTTCGGCATCGACGAGGACCCCGACGCGGCCGTCTCCCTGCCGCTCGGCGCGGGCCGGCTCACCGCCGGCTGGCTGCCCGGGGACCCGCCCGACACGGAGGACGTCAAGGCGCTGCGCCGCCACGTGCGGGCCCAGATCGCCCGCACCGTCGGCGAGTTCAGCCGCTTCGGGAAGCCGGACCACGTCGTCGCCACCTCAAAGACCTTCAAGCAGCTGGCCCGGATCGCCGGCGCCCCCGGCTCCGGCGAGGGGCTGTACGTGGAGCGGCTCCTGACCCGCGCCTCCCTGGAGGAGTGGGTGCCGAGGCTCGCCGCCATGAGCGGCGGCGAGCGCGCCGCCCTGCCGGGCGTCTCCGAGGGCCGCGCCGCCCAGCTGCTGGCCGGCGCGCTGGTCGCCGAGGGGGCGATGGACCTGCTCGGCGTGGAGCGGCTGGAGATCTGCCCGTGGGCCCTGCGCGAGGGCGTGATCCTGCGCCGCCTCGACCACCTTCCGGAGGTCCTGGCGGGCACCTGACCGGCCCGCCCGCAGGCGCGCACGGCGGAGGACCGCAGGCCCCCACGGCTCCCCGCGCGCGGGGCGGGGCCGGAAGGGCGTACGGCGGCTCCACGCGCGCGGGGCGAGGGCCGGAAGGCCGTACGACGGCTCCACGCGCGCGGGGCGAGGGCCGGAAGGCCGTACGACGGCTCCACGCGCGCGTGCGGGAGGCGAGGCGGCGGCGCTCGGCGTACGAGGTGGCCGCGACGGCTCCACACGCGCGTGCGGGAGGCGTACGGCGGCGCGGGAGGGTGACCGGAACCACCCTCCCGCGCCCAGGCGCGCCCCGTACCCTGTCTTTCGTGGCAGAACCAGCGGTGCGCGTCCCGGATGCGAAGGTCGCCCTGTCGACGGCCTCGGTCTATCCGGAGTCGACGGCGACGGCCTTCGAGGTCGCCGCGCGCCTCGGGTACGACGGCGTCGAGGTCATGGTGTGGACCGACCCGGTCAGCCAGGACATCGAGGCGCTGCGCCGGCTCTCCGACTACCACCAGGTGCCGATCCTCGCCGTCCACGCCCCCTGCCTGCTCATCACCCAGCGCGTCTGGTCCACCGACCCCTGGGTCAAGCTCCGGCGCGCCCAGGCGGCCGCCGAGAAGCTCGGCGCGTCCACGGTCGTCGTCCACCCGCCGTTCCGCTGGCAGCGCCAGTACGCGCGCGACTTCGTGACCGGCATCTGGCGGATGGCCGACGAGACCGACGTCCGCTTCGCCGTCGAGAACATGTACCCGTGGCGGTACAAGGACCGCGAGATGCTCGCGTACGCCCCCGAGTGGGACGTCACCAAGGACGACTACCGGCACTTCACGATCGACCTCTCGCACACGGCGACCGCCCGCACGGACACCCTCGCGATGATCGACCGCATGGGCGACCGGCTCGGCCACGTCCACCTCGCCGACGGGCGCGGCTCCGCCAAGGACGAGCACCTGGTCCCGGGCCGGGGCACCCAGCCGTGCGCCGAGCTCCTGGAGGGCCTGGCCGCGACCGGCTTCGACGGGCACGTCGTCATCGAGGTCAACACCCGGCGCGCGATGTCCGCCGCCGAACGGGAGGCCGACCTCGCGGAGGCGCTCGCCTTCACCCGGCTCCACCTCGCCTCGGCGGCCCGGGGCACGCGCGCGTGAGCGAGGCGACCCCCCGGCGACGCGGCCGCCCGGCACGCGGCGCGGCCGTCGACAGCGGCCCCGGCGCGCGCGAGCGCATCCTGGAGGCGGCGCGGGGGCAGTTCGCGGAGCGCGGCTACGACAAGACCTCGGTCCGCGGCATCGCCAAGGCGGCCGGGGTCGACCCGGCCCTCGTGCACCACTACTTCGGCACCAAGGACGAGGTCTTCGCGGCGGCGATCGAGGTCTCCTTCGAGCCGGCCCTGGCCGCCTCCGCCATCATCGAGGGCCCGCGCGAGGCGGTCGGCGAGCGCCTGGCCCGCTTCTTCGTCGGGGTGTGGGAGAACCCGGTGACCCGGGCCCCGCTGCTCGCCGTCATCCGCTCCGCCGTGACCCACGAGGCGGCGGCGAAGGCGCTGCGGACCTTCGTGCTGCGGCGGCTCCTGGAGCGGATCGCGGCCGATCTGGCCGTACCGGACCCGAAGTTCCGGGCCGAGCTGGCGGCCTCGCAGATGATCGGGATCGCGATCCTGCGGTACGTGATCCAGGTGGAGCCGCTGGCCTCGGCGGACCCGGAGCGGATCGTGGCCGAGGTCGCCCCGACGCTCCAGCGCTATCTGACCGAAGCCTGACCGAAGCCCACCGGAGCCCACCGGAGCCCACCGGAGCCCACCGAAGCCCACCGAAGCCTGACCGGAGCCCACCGGCGCCCGGGCGAAGCCCCACCGGAGCCTCGCCGAAGCTGACCGAAGCCTGGAATCCCGTCCCGCATTCCGGACGGGCCGTCCAGATCTTGGAGCGGCGGCGTACGCTCGAAGCAAGCACATCCATCACGAGGAGCGAGCGACGATGCCCGAGCTGAGGTCCCGCACTGTCACCCACGGCCGCAACATGGCGGGCGCACGCGCCCTTATGCGCGCCTCCGGTGTACCGGGCGCGGACATCGGGCGGAAGCCGATCATCGCCGTGGCGAACTCGTTCACCGAGTTCGTCCCCGGCCACACCCACCTCCAGCCGGTCGGCCGGATCGTCTCCGAGGCCATCACGGCCGCCGGCGGCATCGCCCGCGAGTTCAACACGATCGCCGTCGACGACGGCATCGCCATGGGCCACGGCGGCATGCTCTACAGCCTGCCCTCCCGCGACCTGATCGCGGACAGCGTGGAGTACATGGTCGAGGCCCACTGCGCCGACGCCCTGATCTGCATCTCCAACTGCGACAAGATCACCCCCGGCATGCTGATGGCCGCCCTGCGCCTCAACATCCCGACGGTCTTCGTCTCCGGCGGCCCGATGGAGTCCGGCCGCGCCACGCTCGTCGACGGCACGGTCCGCACGCTCGACCTGGTCGACGCGATCTCCGACGCCGTGAACGACAAGATCTCGGACGAGGACATCCTCCGCATCGAGGAGAACGCCTGCCCGACCTGCGGCTCGTGTTCCGGCATGTTCACCGCCAACTCGATGAACTGCCTGACCGAGGCCATCGGCCTCTCCCTGCCGGGCAACGGCTCGATGCTCGCCACCCACACCGGCCGCCGCGCGCTGTACGAGAACGCGGCCCGCACGGTCGTCGAGATCACCCACCGGTACTACGACGAGGACGACGCCTCGGTCCTGCCGCGCTCCATCGCCACCCGCGCGGCCTTCGAGAACGCGATGGCGCTCGACATCGCCATGGGCGGCTCGACCAACACGATCCTGCACCTGCTCGCCGCCGCTCAGGAGGCCGAGCTCGATTACGGCCTGTCGGACATGAACGAGGTCTCGCGCCGCGTCCCCTGCCTGGCCAAGGTCGCCCCGAACGTCGCCCCGCGCGGCACGTACTACATGGAGGACGTGCACCGGGCCGGCGGCATCCCGGCCATCCTCGGCGAGCTGTACCGCGCCGGGCTGCTCAACGAGGACGTCCACGCGGTCCACTCCCGCTCCGTCAAGGAGTGGCTGGACGCCTGGGACGTGCGCGGCGGCTCGCCCACCGACGAGGCCGTCGAGCTGTTCCACGCGGCTCCCGGCTGCGTCCGCTCCGCGGAGGCCTTCTCCCAGTCCGAGCGCTGGGAGACCCTCGACGTGGACGCGGCCGGCGGCTGCATCCGCGACGCGGCGCACGCCTACTCCAAGGACGGCGGCCTCGCGGTCCTGCGCGGCAACATCGCCGTCGACGGCTGCGTGGTGAAGACCGCCGGCGTCGACGAGTCGATCTGGACCTTCGAGGGCCCCGCCGTCGTCTGCGAGTCGCAGGAGGAGGCCGTCGAGAAGATCCTCAACAAGCGGGTCAAGGACGGCGACGTGGTCGTCATCCGGTACGAGGGACCCAAGGGCGGCCCGGGCATGCAGGAGATGCTCTACCCGACCTCCTTCCTCAAGGGCCGGGGCCTGGGCAAGACCTGCGCCCTGGTGACCGACGGCCGCTTCTCCGGCGGCACCTCGGGCCTCTCCATCGGCCACGCCTCCCCGGAGGCGGCCTCGGGCGGCACCATCGCCCTGGTCGAGGACGGCGACCGGATCCGCATCGACATCCCGAACCGCTCCATCGAGCTGCTGGTCGACGACGCGACCCTGGCCGCCCGCCGCGAGGCCCTCGGCGGCGTCTACGCGCCGAAGAACCGCGAGCGCAAGGTCTCCGCGGCCCTGCGCGCCTACGCGGCGATGGCGACGAGCGCCGACAAGGGCGCGGTCCGGGACGTGTCGAAGCTCGGCTGACACCGAAACCGCCACGCGCGCGGGGAGCGGGCCGAAAAGCCCGCTCCCCGCGCGCGTGCGCGTGCGTACTGATCCGTCGTGCACCGCACCCCGCGCGCGTGCGCTGCGTCCCGTCCGCTACCAGGACTCCGCCACGCGCGCGTCCACCGCGAAGACCGAGCCGTCCGGAGCCGCCCCGAACACTCGGTTCCCGGCGACCAGCGGCGCCGGCACCCGCGTCGAGTAGCCGAGCCGCCCGTTCCGCAGCCGCGGCCGGGTCTGCCCGACGACCGCGCCGCGCGTGGTGTCGACGGCGAACAGTCGCCCGTCCGCCGCGGAGAGGTACAGCCGGTCGTCGGCGCCGAGGACCGGCTCCGAGACGTTCGAGGCGCCCGTCTCCAGGGCCCACAGCCGCCCGCCCTTCTCCGCCGTGGTGTCCAGGGCGAGCAGCCGCCCGTCCAGGGAGAGCAGGTACGCCACCGAGCCGCGCACGGCGACGCCGACGACCTGCATCCGCTCCTGGAGCCCGACCCGCCGCTCCGCCCCGGTGTCCGGCCCGCTCCCCGGGTCGCCGGGGTCGCCCGGCGCGAGCAGCACCAGCGCGTCGACCTGGTCCCCCTGGTAGCGCGAGGCGAGGACCAGCGTCCCGTCGGCGGTGCGGCCGACCGGTGCGGCGTCCCCGGTCACCACCCGGCTCCACACGACCTCGCCGGTCGCGGGCAGGACGGCGCCGATCCGGCTGCTCCGCCCGTCCGCCGCCGTTTCGGAGACGGCGAGCAGTCCGGTCGGGGCGTCGTAGGCGCCGAGCACCGGCGCGTCGAACCCGGCCAGCCGGTGGGCCCAGCGCCCGGCCCCGGTCCGCGCGTCGATCCCCCGGAGCGCGCCGCGGCCGTCGGAGAGGACCACCACCGCACCCGCCGGGCGGTACGTCTCGGGCACGTCCGCGCGCGCGGTCCAGCCGGGCGTCCCGTCGCCGGCGGCGTACGCGCGCAGCGGACCGGTCCTCGGCGAGGCCCCGACCAGCGGATCCGTCCCGCCCGCCAGGAAGACGGGCGTGTCCGGCGGCTCCTGGTCGACCGGCCCGGTCCGCTTCCACAGCACCTCGCCGGTCATCGGGTCGAGGCGGGCGAGCGTCACGCCCCGGGCCGAGCAGTAGAGGGCGTCCGCCCCGTGGAGGCAGGCGGGCGCGGCGGAGCCGCCGTCCTCCTGGAGCTGGACGTGCCAGCCGTCGAAGGAGGTCGCCACCTCGGCCGGGCGGGCGGGGGCCTCGGCCGCCGTCCCGGCCGGCGGGCGCAGCGCAGCGTACGTCCCGGCCCCGGCGAGGACGAGCACGACGGCGGCCGAGACCGTCAGGCGCGGGGCGAGCAGGGAGCGCCGGCGCCGCGCCGGCGGCCCGGGCACGGCGGGCCGCGTCGCGGTGTCACCGGAGCCGGAACCGGAACCGGAACCGGAGAAGGAGCCGGAGAATGCGCCGGATCCCGGGCCGGAGCCGGAGAAGGAGCCGCTGCCCGGGCCGGAGCCGTCCGTACGCCCGTCCGGCGCGAACGGGTCCGTCGGCAGCGAGGGCCGCCGCCGCTGGGACGGTATGAAGGCCTCGGCCTCGTACGAGGGCGGGAGCAGGGCCGCCATGATCTCGGCCGGCGTGGGCCGCTCGGCCGGCTCCTTCGCCAGGCAGCGCGCGACCAGCGGCGCGAGCTCTGCGGGCACCCCGGTGAGGTCCGGCTCGTCGTGGACCACCTGGTAGGCCACGATGTAGGGGCTGTCCGAGTCGAAGGGGCCGTGCCCGGTCGACGCGTGCACCAGGACCGAGCCGAGCGCGAAGACGTCGGCGGCGGGCCCCACCTCGCGCGGCCGCTGGAACTGCTCGGGCGCCATGAACGGCGGCGAGCCGATCAGCTTCCCGGTCTCCGTGTGCAGGTCGCTGTCGACGGGCCGCGAGATCCCGAAGTCGATGACCTTGGGACCCGAGTCGGTGAGGAGCACGTTGCTCGGCTTCAGGTCCCGGTGCACCACCCCGGCGCGGTGGATGTCGCGCAGCGCCTCGGCCAGCCCGGCGGTGAGCCGGCGCAGCTCGGCGGGGGAGAGCGGACCGCGCTGGCGGACCTGGTCGGCGAGGGTGGGGCCGGGGACGTAGAGGGTGGCCATCCAGGGGCGCTCGGCGGTCGGGTCGGCGTCCACGACCGGGGCGGTGAAGGCGCCGCTGACCCGGCGGGCGGCGGCCACCTCCTGCCGGAACCGCGCCCGGAAGTCGGGATCCTCCGCATAGCGCGCGTGCACCACCTTGACCGCGAGCCGCAGCCCCGAGGGCGAGGAGGCCAGGTGGACGACGCCCATGCCGCCCGCGCCGAGCACCGCCTGCAGCCGGTACTCCCCGGCGTACTCGGGACCCTCGGCGTCCCGGTCGGCGTCGGTACTGCTCAACGGCGGCATCTCCCACCCCCGTGTGGTTCCGCGTCCGTCCACGCGCGCGTGCGCGACGCGACGGAGCCTAGTCGATGGGCTCCGCGATGTCGGAGGAGCTTGCTAGCCTGCGCGCGTCGCACAGAGTGAAACCAGGGGGAGAACATCATGGCGGTGAAGTACTACCCGGTCGCACCGGGGTACCGGGTCAACGTCCGGTCCGGTCCGAGCACCCAGTACCCGGTGGTCCGGGTGCTCTCCGAGGGCGCGACCGTCCCGATCCACTGCCAGAAGCCGGGCGAGTGGGTCTCCGGGCCCTACGGCACCACCCGCATATGGGACAGCATCGCGCCGGGGCAGTACGTCTCCGACGCCTATGTGAAGACAGGCAGCGACGACTACGTCGCGCCGCGCTGCGCCTGAGGACCTTCGCCCCGGCCCTCCGGGAGCCGCTCCGGGGATAATCGACCTCGTGAGCGAGGACAAGCAGGACCCCGGAACCGGCACGAGCGGACCCCAGCCCGAGGAGATCCGTTTCTTCGGGACGACCTGGGTCGACCACGGCGCCCATTACGGACTGCGGCGCGCCGGCCTCGCCGCCGGCGCGCTCGCCGCGGCCGTCGCGGGCGCCTTCGTCCTGCGCTTCGCCTACCAGGGGCTCCAGGTCGCGGCGGTGGGCGGCCTCGTGAACACCCTGGTGATCCTGATGTTCGCGATCTGCTCGGCCATCGCCTTCACCAAGACCTGGGAGGGCTTCGGCCGCCGGCCCGCCGACCCGGCCCGCGAGGACTCCCTCAAGAGCCTGAAGGCGATCGGCTTCATCGGCGTGCTCCTCGCCTACGCCCTCCGCTGCCTCATGGAGGCTCCCGGCGAGAAGCTCCGCCGCGCCGAGTACGAGACGGCCCGCGCCCGCTTCGAGAAGCGCCGCGGCGCCCGCACCGGCAACCCCGCCGCCCGCAAGAAGCCCAAGCGCCCCTGAGACACGGTCCGGCGCACCCGGATTCGGCCCGCCCGAGCCCCCGCGATCCTTGACGCGGGGGCTTCTCCGTCCCCACTATTCATCGCATGATGAATTACACCCCCGCCGACCCCGACCCCGACCCCGACCCCGACCCCGACCCCGGCTCCGGCTCCAACCCCGGCCCTGGCTCCGGCTCCAACCCCGACCCCGGCTCCGAACCCCCCGACCCGGACCCCGCCCTCACCGCCCCCGCCCTCACCGCCCGCGCCCTCACCGTCGTACGCGGCGGCCGCACCGTCCTGCGCGGCCTCGACCTCACCGTCCCCGCCGGCCGCGTCACCGGCCTCCTCGGCCCCTCCGGCTGCGGCAAGACCACCCTCATGCGCACGATCGTCGGCACCCAGGCCAAGGTCACCGGCACCCTCACCGTCCTCGGCAGCCCCGCCGGCCACCCGAGCCTCCGCCCCCGCATCGGCTACGTCACCCAGGCGCCCTCCGTCTACGACGACCTCACCGTCCGGCAGAACCTCGACTACTTCGCCTCCGTGCTCCTCCCCGGCCGCGCCCACCGCCCCGCCCGCGCCGCCGCCGTCGACGGAGCCCTCGCCGACGTCGCCCTCACCGGCCACGCCGACGCCCTCGCCGGACGCCTCTCCGGCGGCCAGCGCAGCCGCGTCTCCCTCGCCGTCGCCCTCCTCGGCAGCCCCGACCTCCTCGTCCTCGACGAACCCACCGTCGGCCTCGACCCGGTCCTCCGCCGCGACCTGTGGGACCTCTTCCACCGCCTCGCCGCCGACCGGGGCACCACCCTCCTCGTCTCCTCCCACGTCATGGACGAGGCCGAGCGCTGCCACCGGCTCCTCCTCATGCGCGAGGGCGGGATCCTCGCCGAAGGCAGCCCCGAGGCCCTCCGCCGGCAGAGCGGCACGGACACCGTCGAAGCGGCCTTCCTCCACCTCGTCGACACCGCCGCGGCCCGCACCACTCCCGAGGAGCCCCGCCCATGACGACCTCCCGCACCCTCGCCACGGCCGCCCGCGTCCTGCGCCAGCTCCGCCACGACCCCCGCTCCATCGCGCTGATGCTCCTCGTCCCCTGCGCGATGCTCTTCCTGCTCCGCTACGTCTTCGACGGCAGCCCGCAGACCTTCGACACCATCGGCGCCTCGCTGCTCGGCATCTTCCCGCTCATCACGATGTTCCTGGTCACGTCCATCGCCACGCTCCGCGAACGCACCTCGGGCACCCTCGAACGCCTCCTCGCCATGCCCCTCGGCAAGGCCGACCTCATCGCCGGCTACGCCCTCGCCTTCGGCCTCGTCGCCGTCGTCCAGTCGGTCCTCGCCACCGGCCTCGCCGTCTGGTTCCTCGGCCTCGACGTCGTCGGCTCCCCCTGGCTCCTCCTCCTGGTCGCCCTCCTCGACGCCCTCCTCGGCACCGCCCTCGGCCTCTTCGTCTCCGCCTTCGCGGCCTCCGAGTTCCAGGCCGTCCAGTTCATGCCGGCGGTGATCTTCCCCCAGCTGCTCCTCTGCGGCCTCTTCACCCCGCGCGACAGGATGGCCCCCGCTCTCGAAGCGATCTCGGACGTCCTGCCCATGTCGTACGCCGTCGACGGCATGAACGAGGTCCTCCGCCACCCCGACGTCACCACCGCCTTCGTCCGCGACGCCCTCGTCGTGGCGGGCTGCGCCGTCCTCGTCCTCGCCCTGGGCGCCGCCACCCTCCGCCGCCGCACCCCGTGACCGACCCTCGGACACCCCGCGCACCGGCCGCCCCGCCGATGCGAGGATGACGTCCCGTACCCCCTCCGGCGAGGTGAACAGAGCCATGACCCAGACCGTCGCAGTCCTCGGCACCGGCAAGATCGGTGAAGCGCTCCTCAGCGGCATGATCCGAGCCGGCTGGCGCCCCGCGCACCTCCTGGTCACCACCCGCCGCGCCGAACGCGCCGCCGAGCTCCGCGACCGATACGGCGTCGAGACCGTCACCAACGCCGAGGCCGCCAAGCGCGCCGACACCCTCATCCTGGCCGTCAAGCCCCAGGACATGGGCCGCCTCCTCGACGAACTCGGCCCCCACGTGGCCACCGACCGCCTCGTCATCAGCGCCGCCGCCGGCATCCCCACCTCCTTCATCGAGGAGCGGCTCAGCCCCGGCACCCCCGTCGTCCGCGTCATGCCCAACACCCCCGTCCTCGTCGACGAGGGCATGTCCGTGATCTCCGGCGGCAGCCACGCCACCCCCGAGCACCTCGCCCACACCGAGGAGATCTTCGGCGGCGTCGGCAAGACCCTCCGCGTCCCCGAGTCCCAGCAGGACGCCGCCACCGCCCTCTCCGGCTCCGGCCCGGCGTACTTCTACTACCTCGTCGAGGCCATGACCGACGCCGGCATCCTCCTCGGCCTGCCCCGCGCCCAGGCCCACGACCTCATCGTCCAGGCCGCCATCGGCGCCGCGGTGATGCTCCGCGACAGCGGCGAGCACCCCGTCAAGCTCCGCGAGGCCGTCACCTCCCCCGCCGGCACCACCATCAGCGCCATCCGCGAGCTGGAGAACCACGGCGTCCGCGCCGCCCTCATCGCCGCCCTGGAGGCCGCCCGCGACCGCAGCCGCGAGCTCGCCTCCGGCAACGGCTGACCCCCGCCTACGCGGCCGTGCCCTCCAGCACGTCCTCCGTGGTCACGACCCGGGCGAACCGCCCGCCGTGCAGCGACACCGCCGTCGCCCGGGTCAGCTCCTCCGCCGTCCGCGCCCACCCGAAGGGCCCCGCCAGGTCGAAGGTGTGCATCGCGTCCAGCGGGAACAGCACGTCGTACCCGAGGTTCCCGCCCATCCGGGCCGTCGTCTCGTTGCACATGTTCGTCTGGATCCCGACGATCACGAGCTGCCCGATCCCCGCCCCCCTCAGCCACGCGTCCAGGTCCGGCTCCCCGTAGAAGGCGGAGTTCACCGTCTTCGTCACCAGCACCTCCGGTCCCGCACCCGCGCCCCGCCGCTCCTCGACGAAGTCCTTGAAGGCGTTTCCCTCGGTACCGGGCGCCAGCGGCGACCCCGCCTGCCGCGAGTCGTGCCGCACGAAGACCACCGGCCGGCCCGTCTCCTGCCACCGGTCGATCAGGGCGGCCATGTTCCCCTCCGCCTCCGGGTTGTCCCGGCGGCCCCAGGACCCGGACTCGAAGCCCTTCTGGACGTCGACGACGATCAGCGCTGCGTTCTCCTCGATCTCCATGACCCCGATCCTGCCGCGCACCGCCCGCCCTCCCCAGAGGCGCCGAAGCCGGCGATCGATGGTTTACTGCCAAGCGTGGCGGCCCCCCAGCGCATCGCTCTCGTCTCCTTCCCCGGCATCCGAGCCTTCGACGTCTCGGTCGTCACCGAGGTCTGGGGCACCGACCGCCGCCACCACGGCGTCCCCGCCTTCGACCTCCGCCGCACCGCGGCCGACCCGGCCGTCCCCGTCCCGATCCGCGGCGGCCTGAGCCTCACCCCCGACCGCCCCCTCGACTGGACCGACACCCTCGCCCCCACCGACCTCGTCCTCGTCCCCGGCATCGAGGACCCCTCCGCCGACGTCCCCGCGCCGGTCCTCGACGCCCTCCGCCGCGCCCACGCCCGCGGCGTCCCGGTCGCCTCCCTCTGCGCGGGCGCCTTCGTCCTGGCCCGCGCCGGACTGCTCGACGGCCGCCGCGCGGTCACCCACTGGCGCCTCGCCGGGACCCTCGCCGCCCGCCACCCCCGGGTCCGCGTCGAACCCGAGGCGCTCTACATCGAGGACACCGGTGTCTGGACCTCGGCCGGCACCGCCGCCGGCATCGACCTCTGTCTCCACCTGGTCCGTACGGCGCACGGCGCCGAGGTCGCCGCCACCGTCGCCCGCTCGATGGTCACCGCCCCCTTCCGCACCGGGACCCAGGCCCAGTTCATCGAGCGCCCCACGCCCAGGACCGACCGGGACGAGGACGCCCTCGCCGCCGTCCGCGCCCACGCGCTCGCCCACCTCGACGAGCCCCACACCGTCGCCGGCCTCGCGGCCCACGCCGGCATGTCGCCCCGCTCCTTCGCCCGCCACTTCCAGGCCACCACCGGCACCACGCCCCTCCACTGGCTCATCACCCAGCGGGTCGCCGCCGCCCAGAAACTCCTGGAACTCACCGACCACCCCCTCCCCGAGGTGGCCCGCCGCGCGGGCTTCGGCAGCGAGGTCACGATGCGCCAGCACTTCGCCTCGCACCTCGCCACCAGCCCGCGCGACTACCGCGCCGCCTTCCGTCAGACGGCGGGCAGCAGCCCGATCGCCCGATAGGCCCGGTCCACCAGCGGCCGCGCCATCCCCCGGGCCCGCTCGGCCCCCTCCCTCAGCACCCGGTCCACGTACCCCGGATCCGCCGCGAGCTCGGCATGCCGCTCCCGCACCGGCCGCAGCAGCTCGACGACGGCGTCCGCCGTGTCCTTCTTCAACGCTCCGTACGACTCGTATACACCGGCCAGCTCCTCCGGGTTCCCGTCCGTCGCCGCCGCCATCAGATCGAGCAGATTGGCGAGGCCCGGCTTCGCGTCCCGGTCGTAGACGACCTCCCGCCCGCTGTCGGTCACGGCCCGCATGACCTTCCGCCGCACGGTCTCGGCGTCGTCCAGCAGATAGACGATCCCGGTCCCGTTCTCGTGGGACTTCCCCATCTTCGAAGTGGGGTCCTGGAGGTCCATGACCCGCGCCGCCACCGCCGGCCGCGTCGCCCTCGGCACGGTGAACGTGTGCCCGTACCGCTGGTTGAACCGCACCGCCAGGTCCCGCGTCAGCTCCACGTGCTGCGTCTGGTCCTCGCCCACCGGCACCTCGTCGGCCCCGTAGGCCAGGATGTCCGCGGCCATCAGCACGGGATAGGTGAGCAGCGACAGCCGCACGCCCTGCCCGGCCTCCCGCGCCCGCACGCTCTTCTCCTTGTACTGGATCATCCGCCGCAGCTCGCCGTCGGTGGCCGTGCACTCCAGCAGGTACGACAGCCGGGCGTGCTCGTCCACGTGGCTCTGCACGAACAGCGTGCAGCGCTCCGGATCGAGCCCGGAGGCCAGCAGCAGCGTCGCCGCCTGCCTGCTCAGCCGGCGCACCCGTGCCGGATCGTGCTCCACCGTCAGCGCGTGCAGGTCCACGACGCTGAACAGCGCCTCGCCCCGGTGCTGGTCCACCTCGACCCACCGCCGTACGGCTCCGAGGTAGTTGCCCAGCGTCAGGTGTCCGGTGGGCTTGACCCCGCTGAAGATCCTCGTCATCGCGTTCCGCTCCTTCTCCGTCCTTCGCCGGCCCGACGGCCCGGCTCCCGGAGGGGGATACGCGAACGGCCGCCGAGTCGGCGGCCGTGTGCATGCGTCAGTACGGGCCGCCGGTCAGGCGGCCCACCACTGGGTGGTGTGCGCATGCGTAGTCATGAGGAGAGAGTACGCCCAGGACCAGGGTTGACACTGCTCCGCCTGATCCGTACTGTTCTCCGAGTTGTCCGACGTGAGCACCGACCCCGGTCGGCCCCGGACAGCGATTCCGCAAGAACCACTGAGCCTGACGGCCGCGATTCGTCGTGCCGTTCTGATTTCCGTGCGCTTTTGCGAAATGAGGAATCCGCGTTCGAAGTTCGGACAGGGGCCCCGATTCGCTTCGGGGCCGGGGAATCCGCTAATGTCTCACTCGTCGGAACGGCCCGAAAGCCGTGAAGACAACCCCCTCTGACTGGGAATCAGACGCCGAAAGGATCTGATAGAGTCGGAAACGCCGGAAGGGCCCGGAGCGAAAGCGAAACGGACCGGAAAGCACCGAGGAAATCGGATCGGAAAGATCTGATAGAGTCGGAAACGAAGGAAGCGCCCGGAGGGCCCGGAAACGGGAACGAAGGAAGCGTCCGCACCTTGAGAACTCAACAGC
>NZ_JBIBZN010000013.1:0-230063 GCF_043084305.1 Streptomyces sp. NPDC014656 | reverse complement strand
GCCGTCCCCGGCCTGCGCCAGCAGGAGATGCACCGCCACAAGGAGCGCGGCTTCTGCTGCGGCGCCGGCGGCGCGCGGATGTGGATGGAGGAGCGGATCGGCAAGCGCATCAACACCGAGCGCGTCGACGAGGCCCTGTCCCTCAACCCGGACATCGTCTCCACCGCCTGCCCGTTCTGCCTCGTCATGCTCACGGACTCCGTGAACGGCAAGAAGAACGACGGCAAGGCCAAGGAGAGCCTCCAGGTCGTCGACGTGGCCCAGCTGCTGCTCGACTCGGTGAAGACCCCGGCCGACCCCGAGCCGGAGGCCCCGGCGGAGGAGCCGGAGCCGGTCGCGTAAGGCCATGAAGAAGGGCCGCCCCCGTCGGACGGGGGCGGCCCTTCTTCATGCGCGTCCTCACCGCTTCTGGGCGTGGTACTTCGCGACGAGCCTGCCGTTCAGGTCGTAGACCCAGCTGTTGCCGCCCTGCTTCGGGGCGTCGACGACGACGAAGCGGTACTGGTGCTCGCCGGGCCGCACGGCGAGCTTGTAGGTCCAGCCGCGGTGCTGGGCGGTGAGGTGCTCGGCGTCGACGGTGGCGATCCGCTGGTCGTTCGTCCGGGACACCTGGACGCGGGGCCCGTTCTTGACGTTCTCGGCGAAGGTGGCGACGTTGCCGTCGGGCAGCTTGATCCGCGCGTTCAGGTGGTGCGGGGCGGGCTTGGGCCGCGGCTTGGGGGCGGGCTTCGGCGCCGGGTCGGGCTTCGGCTGCGGCTTCGGGTCGGGCTTCGGGGTGGGTACGGGCGCGGGGACGTCCTCCAGCCAGGAGCTGACGGTGCCGTCCGGCTGGAGCACGATGTGGAGCCCGTTGTTCTCCCCGTACGCCGGCTGTCCTCCCGTACTGGTCAGGCTGCCGATCAGCACCCCGTCCCGCCCCACGATGTCGGCGCGGTACGAGCCCTCCCCGGTCTGCCGCACCTGGGCGGCGGACCCGTCGGCCAGCGGCCAGCCGGAGACCTGGTCCCGCACGGCGGCCCCCGGGTCCCGGGAGGCGTCGTCGGCGAAGGCGGCGGCGGCCGGGAGGAGGAGGGCGACGGAGGTGCCGGTGGCGACGGCGGCGGTGCGCAGGACACGGGCACGGCGGTTGAGAAGCATGGAGAACTCCAGAGGGGTTTCGCTGCTGACCCCATCGAAGCTACGGACCCCACATTGAGGCGATACGTCCGTTTTGTAACGGCGACCGCACGGCCGCCCGGCGACCCTGTGACCCCCTAGGGGATGTCACAGGTCCGCACCGAAGGAGCGGGGCCGCCGCGGAAGCGGGTACGTTCATTGACGTGGCTGGATTCAGGAACGGACGCGGCCGGGACAACCGCCCCCCGCAGCAGCAGCATCGACCGCAGCAGGCGCCGTACGGGTACGAAGCGCCTCCGCAGGCGTACCCGCAGCAGCAGTGGCGGCAACAACCGCCGCAGCACCAGCAGCAGCCGTACGGCGAGCCGGAGTACTTCGGCGACCCGCACGGGCAGCACCAGCACGCGGCGGCGGCGAACAACCCGGGCCACACCCAGATGTTCAGCGTCGACGACCCCTACGGCCAGGCGGGCGCCTACCAGGCCCCGCCCGCCCCGGTCGGCCCCCGCCTGCCCTGGAAGGCCCTCCTGAGCGGCATCGTGCTCCGCCCGGCGGACACCTTCCTCCGGATGCGCGACCACGCGGTCTGGATCCCGGCGCTGACCGTCACCTTCCTCTACGGCCTGCTGGCGATCTTCGGCTTCGACCAGGCCCGCGAGGAGGTGCTGAACGCGACGCTGGGCACCACGATCCCGTACGTCCTGATGACCGGCGTCGGCTTCGTCCTCGCCGGCCTGATCCTCGGCGCCGTCACCCACACCCTCGCCCGCCAGCTCGGCGGCGACGGCGCCTGGCAGCCCACGGTCGGCCTCTCCATGCTGATCATGTCCCTCACGGACGCCCCCCGCCTCCTCTTCGCCCTCTTCCTCGGCGGCGAGAACGGCCTCGTCCAGATCATCGGCTGGCTCACCTGGCTCGCCGCCGGCGCCCTCTTCACCCTCATGGTCAGCCGCTCCCACGACCTCCCCTGGCCCAAGGCCCTCGGCGCCTCCGCCATCCAGCTGGTCGCCCTCCTGAGCCTGATCAAGCTGGGCACGCTGTAACCACGGCCGTACGCGCGAAGGCCCCCGCCGGTGACCGGCGGGGGCCTTCGCGCGCATCGGGCACCTCAGGCGTCGAGGACCTGACCCTCGCGCTTCACGACCGGGGGTTCGACCGGCCATGCCAAATGGACTGAATGACGGTAGTAACCTGCTGCGGTACAGACGGACCAGGTCGCAGGCAGGGGAGGCCCCGATCATGGCGCGCAAGGTGGGCATCTACACCAGGATCTCGCGTGACGACGAGGGTGAGGCCCTGGGCGTCGCCCGCCAGCGGACGGACTGCGAACGCTTGGCGGACCTCCGCACCTGGCAGCCGGTGAAGGTCTACGAGGACAACGACGTATCCGCGTTCAAGCGGAACGTCGTCCGCGACGAGTTCGAGCTGATGCTCAAGGACTTGAAGGCCGGCCTGATCGACGGAGTGGTGTCGTACGACCTCGACCGCCTGGCACGCCAACCCCAAGATCTTGAGCGGTTGATCGAGATCTATGACGATCGCCCGCGGCTGGAGTTCGCGACGGTCACCAACGACGTGAACCTCGGCACGGCCGACGGCCGGACCATGGCCCGGATCATGGTGGCGTTCGCCAACAAGTCGTCGCACGACACGTCACGGCGACTCAAGCGCAAGCACCTGGAGTTGGCGCAGCAGGGCAAGAGCAACGGCGGCCCGGCGCCGTACGGGTGGCGGAAGGACGACCGCGACAAGGTGGACCCCGAGGCGGCACGCCACATCCGCGCGGCCCAAAAGGAAGTGCTGGCCGGGGTTCGCATCGGCACCATCCGTACGCGGTGGCAGGAAGAGGGGCTGGGCAACCCGCGCGCCGGCACCAAGCGGATGGCCCACCACCACGTCGAGCACATCCTGACCAACCCGCGGCTTGCCGGGTTCCGGATCTACCACGGAGAGATCCTCCACGGCGAGGATGGCAAGCCTGTCGTGGGCGAGTGGGAGACGATCAACACTCCGGAGGAGTGGGAGGCCGTCTCCGCGGCCATCGCCGAGCGCAAGCAAAGCAAGGCCGGTCAGTCCCTCGCGCGTAAGTACCTGCTCTCCGGCATCGCCCGCTGCGGCCTGTGCAAGAGCAAGATCCGGGGACAGGTCAACCACAAGTGGAAACCGGGCTCCAAGGGCGCGCAGTACACCTACCAGTGCTCCAAGGTGAACGGCGGATGCGGCAAGGTCGGCCGCGTCGGCGAGCCCATGGACAGGCTGATCGCGCGTCTCGTGCTCCAGGAGCAACGCGAGAAGGCTGCCACGACGGCCATGCCGACCGAGGAACGCTGGCCCAAGGAAGAGGAGTTGGAAGCTCTTCTCCTCGACGTCGCCCAGCTCATCGAGGCGGAGAAGGCCAAGACGATCACCGTCTCCACGCTCCTCCAGCTCCTCCCCGACAAGGAACGCGAGCGAGACGCCCTGAAGCTGGAACGAGCCCGCTTCTACAAGGAGCAGAAGCAGGCGGAGGCCAAGGGGAACACGGCCGATCTGACCGAGGCGGAGTTCTTCGATCTCCCGATCGAGCGCCAGCGAGAGATCGTGCTACACAGCCTCACAGCCGTGATCGTCCACCCCGCAGGACGAGGCAAGCGGAAGTTCGACCCCGACTTGATCGACCCGGTTTGGCGCTGAGCTAGAAAGCCCTGTTCAACTGGCCCACTACCTACGGCAGATAGAAGCAAGCAACGAGTCGGGCGGGTCGTGGCGGGCCCACCCGGTCTCGTGATCCCAGTGCAGAACGTGAGAGGGATCCGTCAGAGAACCAACCCAGACTCCGGTCACCCCATCGGGCAGTTCTGGATCCCGGGCAGGCAGCAGGCCGTGCCGTGTAAGACGGTTCCAGGCCGGCGCCCGCATCCACGTGAGCCAGAAGAAGACTTCGCGCCGCACTCGGCAGGGATCCGCACGGAGCAGCTTCACCGCCAAATCGGGATGAAGTGAAAACTCAACTTCCAGGAGGTCCACCAGATCGGTACCCGCATCCGCCTTCCTGGCCTCGGGCAGAGATGGGAGCCGTTCCCGCCAAGTCATAGTCCTCGCAAGATCGATCCTCCTGGCCACCTCCTCCCGCGCGCGTTCGAAGACCTCGGACTCAGAAAGCTGATCAGCAAACAAGGAGCGAATGGCTGCCATCTCCCTCTGTTCGTCCTCCGCTCGCCGCCCCTCCAAATGCGCAACGAACCCAGGGTTGAACGACCACTCCACAGGGCCTAGCCCGTCAGGCTCAGCGGACTTGGGCGTGGGCTTCCGTCCCTCCTTTGCCTCCTGCTTCCTCTGTAGCCGTTCCGCCTTCTTTCTGTCGCCCACTTCATCAGCCGCAGGCATGGCGTCGAACCCATAGAGCACTGCCACGCTGATCGCGCCCGTTCCATCACCCGACATGGCCCTAGCGAACTGGACTCCTGCTCGACGCAACTTCCCGTAGGGGCAATCAGGATCATGGAAGGGGTCTGAGAAGCACGAACTCCCCCAGGCCAGATCCGATACGCCCCGTCGTTCGAGCTCAGCAAGCGCTGAGCTAACCACTTCGAGAAAGTCCTGAGAGTCGCGAGCCTCCTTCCTGCCGCGGGGCGTCTTAGCCTTGGCAGTGCTCTCGACCCCAACGTGCCAGTGATCGCTCAACAGTGGCGCCGGCTGCGGACTGGAGTAGGGCTCCCAGTCCCGTGCATTCCGTTCAGCGACTCTGCTGGTGGCGAGCGTGACCTCCAGCGCACCTACCTGCCCTACGTGAAGGTCGTAGCGGCCGTTGACGGGCGTGCTCTTGTCGTGGAAGTCATCACATTCAACACATTTGTCGTATGGCTCAACCCGCTGGCCGGTCATGCATTCCACGATGCGGGCAGCCTGGAGTTCACTCTCACCGGTGCTCGATGCCATCACGGCTCTCCAGGTGATCGGTAAGTTTCCCAGGGCAGCGAAAGCCCCGCGGGAAGCTGGGACAGAGTCAGCAGGAGGTCGCCGCGACGAAACTCGATGCCAGCTGCCAGCAAGGTCCGCGCATGCCTATCGAGTGCATCCAGGAGGAGACTGGGCAAGCCGACCGCGATGGGGATCTCCCAGGCATCTTTCAACAACGCATCAAGCTCGTGGCCTTCAACCGGCAGGTGCACGTGAATCGACCACAGGTCGACGGACCTCATGGGGCCCCGGACCGAACGGCCGCGCTTGCCCAGGATGCGATTTCCAGCAAGCTGAAGCGCCCGCATCACAGCCATCTCTGACACGGCGATCAACGCGACGCCGCCGTGCTGTTCCATCCCTCGGCTCCTCTGCCAGACCTCTCCACCGTCGTAGGGATGCCGCTATGGCGAGACGATCGGATTTCAGATACGAAGGCGGCGTCTCGATCACCCCCTGCGCGAACAAGCTGTCCGGATCCGAGCACTGCGCTGACATCCCGTCCGCTGGAAGCGCTTCGCCGTCACCGCTTTCTTTCCGGCGATCCTCCTGACAGATGGGAGCCCAGCGACGGCGTGCCGATCATGCAGAGCATCGTCGAAGTCCCGATGAGCCCCCTCAGGCACTGCTGAGGAAGCACTCGCGCCGCCTTTGATCGCCCGCGATAGAGGGAGACCATCGAGGTCGGCACCGCTGCGCGTCGTCCGCTCACCACCAGAGCGCATCCACGGCATCCACTGACAGGTACACAAGACGGGACGGGCCCGTGAATCGCCCATAGAAGGCGGGCCCGCCCTGCTGTGCCGCGTGAGGCAGGGAGTGCGGCTCACGTCTACCCGGCGGCAGGCAGACGCCGCGACCCACGTCTGCGAACTCCTTGACCCTTCTCGCCATCCGGCCTCAGCCCCCTCAGGGGTGGCGTCCGCGTCATCACCGAGACACCGAGCGGCCAGTTCACGGCCTTCGAGGGTTCGGCCGGCAGGGTCTCGTCGTGAGGCTGGCGTACCGCCCCTCTTGGCGATCAAAATCGAGCCGGACAGCCCACTATTTTCACCCGTGAAAGTTGGGCAAATGTGAAGTACGCCCGATTGGAGCACGCACCACGCTAGGCAACCTTGATCGCCAAGCGGACTGTTTCAGCAGGTCAGGGGCATACGATCGACGCTTGAGCGCCAGCTCCTCCAGGGTGCCCCTCGGCTGCCGACACGTCTATAGTGAGCCTCAGCGACGTGTCCAATACTCTCAACTTTCACGCGTGGAAGTTAAGCCTTCTGGATCACGAACGGGCTCCAAGCAGAGGAGCTCGGCCCCGGTTGCACCCAGGACCGAGCTCATGCGTGGAGTTCAAGCGAGCCCGGCCGAGTAGACAACGGCCGGGCTCGTTTCTTGCTGCCCAACCTTCGTCCGGTACATCGCTCTCGTGGCGCTACCGCGCCAGCTGCTCCACACAGCTTGCGATCGCCACCAGCACGGCGAGGAGATCGACCATGAGCTGAGCCTTCGCGAGGCCGCTACCTTGATCGTTTCCGTCCGTCTTAGGCGTCCGCTTTCTTGCCATGTCTCACTTCCGATCCGGTTGTGCTGCCCCGGAAAACCCGGGGTCCTCGACCTCCTGGCCGAGGCGCAGGATGGACCGGAAGTGGACGGCAAGAGCATATATGCAGGCACCGACACCAGCCGCGGGCTGAACGTCGGCACCTACCACCCCTCCAGGACTACAGTGCTTCCAGGTTCGGCTTGGGCGGCTCGCCCGACTTGCTTACTGGAGGCAAGACGGACCAGGGGAAGTTGATCCACTCGTCCGTCTTCTTCCAGACGTACTCGCACTTCACGAGGGAGTGGGACTTCTCGTAGACGACGGCGGAGCGGACCTCGGCGACGTGGTCGACGCAGAAGTCGTGGACGAGCTTCAGCGTCTTGCCGGTGTCGGCGACGTCGTCGGTGATCAGGACCTTCTTGTCGGAGAAGTCGATCGCGTCCGGGACGGGCGCCAGCATGACCGGCATCTCCAGCGTGGTGCCCACGCCGGTGTAGAACTCCACGTTCACCAGGTGGATGTTCTTGCAGTCCAGCGCGTAGGCCAGACCGCCGGCGACGAAGACGCCGCCGCGCGCGATGGAGAGGATGATGTCGGGCTCGTAGCCGTCGTCGGCGATCGTCTGGGCCAGCTCGCGGACGGCCGTCCCGAAGCCCTCGTACGTCAGGTTCTCGCGCACTTCACTCATGTCCGGCTACCGCCTCACACCTGGGTCCGATGGAAGTTCATGAAGGAGCGGGACGCCGTCGGCCCCCGCTGCCCCTGGTACCGGGAGCCGTACCGCTCGCTGCCGTACGGGAACTCGGCGGGCGAGCTCAGCCGGAACATGCACAGCTGGCCGATCTTCATCCCCGGCCAGAGCTTGATGGGGAGGGTCGCGAGGTTCGACAGCTCCAGCGTCACGTGCCCCGAGAACCCGGGGTCGATGAACCCGGCGGTGGAGTGCGTGACGAGCCCGAGCCGACCGAGGGAGCTCTTCCCCTCCAGGCGGGACGCGATGTCGTCCGGCAGGGTGATGACCTCGTAGGTCGACGCGAGCACGAACTCGCCCGGGTGCAGGATGAACGCCTCGTCGCCCTCCGGCTCCACCTCGCGCGTGAGGTCGAACTGCTCGACGGCGGGGTCGATGTGGGGGTAGCGGTGGTTCTCGAACACCCGGAAGAAGCGGTCGAGCCGCACGTCGATGCTCGACGGCTGCACCATGGATTCGTCGTACGGGTCGATGCGCACCCGCCCGGCATCGATCTCGGCCCGGATGTCCTTGTCTGAGAGAAGCACGCCCCCACGATACGCAGAGGGCGCGGACCGCCCCAACCGGGACCGGCTCCGCGCCCCGTCCGGTTCACCCAGCTCAGCGCTGCTGAACCTCCACCGGCACCGCGTGCCTCAACCGCGCACACCGCGGACACCGGATGAGCCGCCCGGGCCCGATCCGCCCGGCACCGAGCTGCTGAAGCGGAAACGAGGCGGTACTGAACACGTGCCCTTCGGCACAGCGGACGACGGTGCGCTCCACGGAACCCATCAAGTCCCTTCCCCTACACACATGCTGGACGAGAGGCCACATTAGGGGATCAACAGGGCGCCCTCCACGCGGCACTCCGACCCGCGGAGGAGAGGCGAACTACGCCGCCTGTGGCGCATGGGGTACAGTGTGCAACGATGCGGCTGGCTCACTCAGCCGCTGCGCGGATGTAGTTTAATGGTAGAACATGAGCTTCCCAAGCTTATAGCGCGGGTTCGATTCCCGTCATCCGCTCTTGCAAGAAGGCCCAGGTCAGAGACCTGGGCCTTCTTCGTTGTCTAGACCTGTCGGGGGCTGTCGTGCCCTCCGCGTGCCCCATCTCACCCGAACTTCCTGTTCGGAGGGCACGTGGCGCACCACCTCGCACCACCTGCGTCAGAGTTCTGCCAAGGGGATCGCCGCCGGTCTCGGGAATCTCCTCATACGAGGCCGACGGCGTGGCTAGCGTGTGGCGTCATGACCGACGCCGCATCCTCCAGGGCGGACCTCCTGACGTATCTGAACCGTCTGGAGTTACGTTTCGACTCGTCCGCTTCCTTGGTCGCCTCCGATGCCCACGACGATCCCGCAACACTGGAATGGAGCTGCCGCGCCGTCCTGCCCGTGTGGGAGCCGGACGACGAAGAGGCCGAGGCCGACAACACGCGGCTCCTGGCCCCTGGCGTATCGCTGGCCCAGTCGTCCCGGGGCGAGGACCAGGAACTGACGATCCTCACCATGTCCGGCCTCACGGTGGACCTGGGGCGAGTCGGGAGCATCTACGTGTCGCTGGACGCGCGCGATGCCGACTACGAGCACTTCACACCGCTCTTCGACAAGTCGGGAGATCTCGGCCTGCACCCCGATCTGGAGGAGGGCCTGGTGAGCGGCGAACAAGTCGTCATCATCGACCGGGTTCGGATCGCACCGGCGTGGCGCGGGCTGGGCGGGGTCGGCCGGTTGTTGATCGGCCGACTGCTCCGCTGGGTGGCCGGCCAAGCGGCGCTCGTGGCGACACATCCGTACCCGATCGACACCCCTGTCGGCGAACGGGAGGACACGGCACGGGAAGCGCGGGAGCAGGCCGTGGTCCAGCGCACGTGGCGGTCCTTGGGGTTCGAGCCCTTCCGTGAGGACGTATGGGTGATGCAGCCGCATCTGAGCGCCCACGGCGACGCCGTCGAACTCCTGGAGACCGCATTCGCTCAGCACCTCTGAGCCCGCTCGTACGGCCGGACCAGAAGAGAGGACGAACAGGACCGCAATGCGCGAGTTCACCAACCACAAGGCGCGATCCCAGCTCAACACTCTTTACCGCTTCTACTTGGAGACCCAGGACTTCTCAGAAACGCATCCCGGGGCAACACTGGACGACTTCGAGCGGCACCTCCTTCAACAGATCGCCGACTTGAAGGCGGAGCTGGAAGCCGGTGAAGAGGCGGCTGAGACCGCCGTCGTCACCAA
Source organism: Streptomyces sp. NPDC014656 (assembly GCF_043084305.1). Lineage (NCBI taxonomy): Bacteria > Bacillati > Actinomycetota > Actinomycetes > Kitasatosporales > Streptomycetaceae > Streptomyces > Streptomyces sp. NPDC014656. The sequence goes on along the minus strand of NZ_JBIBZN010000013.1, from coordinate 220,503 downwards.
GCCCCTGTCGGGGCCTCTCGCGGACCCCGAACGCCAGCACGCGTTCCGTCTGCTGCAGGAATCGGAGCCACCTGCAGTGGGCCCTGAGAGGGAAGCCTGGTGGGACCAGCGTCGGGCCGTGATGGCCGAGATCAAGCAGCAAGGGCTGACAGAAGCCCAGGACTGGGAGTGCCGCGCTTGCGGCGCCCCGGTCGGAGTCGCCTGCCGCACGGCCGGTGGTAGGCCCACGAAGGGGCCCCACTTCCTCCGGGCCACCGACGCCGAAGCGCCCTACAACCACGCGTACGGTCTGCGTTGAAGCCGGGTCGGGGGCCGGGACGAGAAAGCGTCCCGGCCCCCGACCTCATGCTTCCCGAGCAGCAGGAGGCGACTCGGTGGCCGCCTGCCGTGCAGCGCGGACCTTGGCGTCGATGCCTCCGGCGACCTCCTGCTGGCGGGCGTCGTCGGAGTGCTGGTAGATCATCGCGGCCTTCTCCGAGGACTGGCCGGCGCGGACCATCGTGTCCTTGAGCGTGGCGCCGGACTGGGTGGAGAGGGTGTGGCCCGTGTGCCGGAGGTCGTAGAAGCGGAAGTCCTTCGGCAGGCCGACCTTGGCGCGGGCCTTCGCCCACTTCCGGCCGAAGGTGGTCCGCCGGAACGGCGCTCCCTTCTCTCCGACGAACAGCAGCCCGTCAGGTTCCTTCTCCGCGAACCAGTCCAGGTGCCGCTTGACCTCGATGTAGAGGAAGGGCGGCAGGTGGATGGTGCGCACACCGGCCGCGGACTTGGTGTCGCCTTCGACACGGCGGCCGGTGTTCAGCTCCGGGGCGGCCTCCGTGACCCGTACGGAGAGCGGGTCGAGGGTGACCGAGGTCCGGCGCAGGGCCGCCAGCTCCTCCGGGCGCATCGGGCCGTAGGCGCCGAGGTACACCATCAGGCGCCAGCGGATCCCGATGGCCTCGGCGAGGGCGTCGACCTGCTCGACGGTGGCCGTCGTGCGCTCCTTGGCCTTCTCGCTGCCGGCGCCCCTGATCCGGCACGGGTTGCGGCGGATCAGCTCGTCGTCCGCCGCCGTCTCCATGATCGCCTTGAGCAGGCGGTAGGACTTGGCGACGGTCGTCGCTCCAGTGGCGGCCAGACGCTCAGCCCGCCACGTCCGCACCGTGGGCGGGGTGATCTCGTCGAGGTCCAGGTAGCCGAAGAACGGCAGGATGTGCAGCCGCAGCAGGCGGCGGTACAGCTCGTCCGTCGTGGCCGACAGGCCACGCTCCACCACCCACTTCAAGGCGTACTCCTCGAAGTTGACCGCCCCGACCTCGGGGTCCACCCAGACGTTGCGCTGGATGTCCGCCTTGGTGAGGGTGAGCCAGTCCTGGGCGTCGGTCCTCGTCTCGAAGGTCTCCGGGGCGGTACGCCGGGACCCGTCCGGCGCCCAGTAGCGGGCCTGCCAGCGCCCCGAGGGCAGCTGGCGTACGGTGCCGAACTCGCGCCGCCGCTGCGGCTTGCGGCCCGCCATCAGGCCGCCTTCCCGAAGCGGGAGCGGGCTTCGCGGATCGTGGGGACGGTGCGCTCCTCCACGTACGCGATCAGCACGCTGTCGGCGATGCGGACGTGCTTGCCGAGCTTCACGTAGCGGATCCGGCGCTCCTGGATGAGACGGCGGATGAAGCGGACGCCGGTGCCGAGGCGTTCGGCGGCCTCGTCGACCGTAAGCAGGCGGTCGTTGTTGTTCACCTCCTTCGACATGCGGGGCTGGGTGGAGGCGTGGGGTATCGCCGTCTGGCGCAAGCGGGCTCCTCTCCTGGCCTCGGCTGATGGAGCGGCAACCCCGGCCGGGCCGTGTCGTTCTGGGATGGGATGGGCGTGGTGGTGCGGCCGGGCCCTGGGGTCTGCGGGCCAGGGCGGCAGGAGGAGCGGGCTACGGCTGGGGCGGCAGGCCGAACTCCTCCTGGTTGATCTTCATGGTGTTCTCGGCGATGGCGTTGCTGACCATCACGTCGGCCGCCTCCCGGATGTCCGGGTGCTCGTCGAGGTAGGCGATGAGTTCGGCGTTGGCCCGGCGGTACGCGTGCTGGGCTCTCTGGGCGGCCGCGTTGGCGGCCACGACGGTGTCGATCAGCTCCATGGCGCGGCCGGCAGCGGCCAGGGCCGGCGGGCCGACGAGGTTGGACAGTGACACCCCGAACACCTCGGCGAAGCCGATGGCCTCGTCGAGATTGATGCGGCGCTTGCCGTTCTCGATCCGCCACACCCCCGACGGGTTCATCTCGTAGCCGGCCTCGTTGAGGCGGTCGGAGAGCGTGGTGGTGCTCCAGCCGCGCTGGTCACGCTCGGCCTTGATCCGCTTGGCGGCGTTCTCCTCACCCTTGAGCAGGACACCCTCTGGCTCCTCGTCGTGCTCGTCGTCCGACATCGGCCCCTCCTTCCTGTCGCAGCGTGCCGCTGCACTCCGCAGGGCCAGTAAAGACAGTACAGCACCTTCTGCCACCTGCAAAGCATCTATGCGTAGTGCATAGTGATAGACATGCCGCACCGCCACGAACCGCTGGAGACCGCCATTGCCTAGACCGACAAACAGAAAGCCCCCCGGTGCTTGCGACACCGAGGGGCTCAAAGCGCAAACCTCACGCCGCCCATCCCTGAACGACTAGCTGCATGGCCGGGATTGCCGTCCCGTATGGCCCGCAGATTGAGGAGCTCGATGTCCAGTATGGACGAAGCCACCCCGAACACGCCATCGCTTCCCGCCGCCTGGCCGCCGGTCGCCGTCCCCGGCCAGCCGACCGCCCCCACGCCCACCCCTGCCCCGGACCCCGAGGGCGTAGAGATCCTCGACCTGCTCCGGGACGCCATCCGGCGCTACGTCGTCATGCCGAGCGACGAAGCCCTGACCGCGACCACGCTGTGGGCGGCTGCGACCCACCTGCAGACCGTGTGGCAGCACGCGCCGCGCCTGGCCGTGGTCGGACCGGCCAAGCGCTGCGGCAAGTCGCGGCTGCTCGAAGTCCTGATCGAAGCGGTCCACGAGCCGCTGATCACGGTCAACGCCTCCGCCGCCGCGATCTTCCGGTCGATCGGCGCGGGCGACCCGCCCACCCTCCTCGTGGACGAAGTCGACACGATCTTCGGCAGCGCGAAGGTCGCGGAGAAGAACGAGGAGATGCGCGGCCTGCTCAACGCCGGCCACCAGCGCAACCGGCCCACCCTGCGCGTCACCGGCCCCAACCACGAGGTGGTCAAGTTCGACACCTTCGCCATGGCCGCCCTCGCCGGAATCGGCGACCTGCCCGACACGATCATGGACCGGTCGGTCGTCATCCGCATGCGCCGCCGGGCCGAGACCGAGAAGGTCAGCGCCTGGCGCTACGGCCGTGACGACCTGACCGTACGGGAGATCCGCACCCGGCTGGCGGCCTGGCTGGCCTCCGTGCGCGAGAAGGCACTCGCCCTGGAGCCGACAATGCCGGTCGAGGACCGCGCCGCCGACACCTGGGCGCCGCTGATCAGCGTCGCCGACCTCACCGGCGGACACTGGCCCGTCCTGGCCCGCACCGCGTGCACCGCCATGACCGACTACGAAGCCGGGCGCGACGAGGACGGCGGACTGAAGATCCGCATCCTCGCCGACATCCGCCGCGCCTTCGCCTCCGAAGGCGACCAGCCGGCGATCCGCACCGGCCGCCTCCTGGAAATCCTCAACGCCGACGCCGAGGCCCCCTGGGCCGAACACAGCCCCAACGGGCTCACCCCGCGCGGCCTGCAGATCCTCCTCCAGGACTACGGCATCAAGTCGGCCAACCGCCGCTTCCCCGGCGGCCACCAGGCCAAGGGCTTCACCCGCGCCCAGTTCAACGACGCCTGGACCCGCTACTGCCCGCCCGACGCAGCAGTCACCCTCCCCTTCGAGCCCGGGGCCTGACCCTCCCTGACTCGTCCCACTCGTCCCCGCGCAGGTCAGCGCGGGGACGAGTCACCGACCCGCAACGAGTCGACTCGACATCACCGCCCCACCCGTACCTGCCCTGACCAGCGGCGGGACGGGTGGGACGAGTCCCCACCGCCCACGGCTGCCTGCGCCACGGCGGCCGCACCCTTCCCCACCTGGAGACCATCCCCTTGCACTTCCCTGCCCCCAGCGCCCCGGCAGCGATACGCAGCATCCGCGCCCGCATCACGTGGCTCACCTCGGCCCCCGAGGGCGAGGCCCTCAAGCAGGACGACGACCCTGACGACGCTCGCCGAGCGCCCGCGCCCGCTGAGGGTCATCGCGTGAACCGCGCGGGACGCATCACCCTCGTCATCGGCCTGGTGGCTGTCGTCCTCATGGCCTTCCGGGTCTCGTGGAACGCGCTGTCCGACGTGGCCCGCGCCATCGGCGCCGACCCGATCGCCGCCCTGCTCTACCCGATCGTGGTCGACGGGCTGATGGCCCTCGCGCTGATCGCCACGCTCGTGCTGACCGGACCCGGCCGGACGTTCGCGCTGTGGGTCCTGGCGGCCTACACGGTCGCCAGCCTCCTGCTGAACTACGTGCACGGCCTCGTACCGGCCCTGCATACCGACTCGGTCCAGTGGGGCCGACTGACCGACTCGAAGTACGCGAACTGGGCTCTTGTCCTGCTGGCGACCTCGCTCCCGGTCGGGTCGATCTACTTCGGGTCGGACCTTGTGGCCAAGGTGCTGCACCACCACCCCGAGTCGGCCGACTCCCCCAATGCGGCCTCTGACCAGTCGGCCGCCGACCAGGCCCCACGGTCGACGCCTGACCGGCCCGAATCGGCCTCTGAGCAGCTGACCGAGTCGGCCCCCACGGGGCCGACCGAGGGAGCCGAAGCGGCCCCCGCCACCCAACCGCCTCGGCCGACCACGGTGGCGGAATCGACCGGAGCCGCCCCGCGTCGAGCGACCGGTCGGGTCCCCGCCGCCGCCAAGTCGACCGCCGACCGCACCCGCACAGACGCCGACCTCCTCGACAAGGCCCGACTCCTGACCGCCGACTGGAGCGGCGACCAGCTGACCGCCGAGCGTCTGCGCCGCGAACTACGGATCGGTCTGCCCCGGGCCCGCACCTTGCGCGACCGACTGCAGGCCGAGCGCACCGGCCAGGCCGGGGCCGTCACGGACGACGGCTTCAAGGCCGGGCCGCTCGAAGGACTCGACGAAGCCGCCTCTCCCGCCGGCACCGTCTGACCCCTACAAGGCACCGAAGCCCCGCCCCTCCGGCCGATCTCGTGTCCCCGTGCAGCCGAGCACGTGGACACGACGGCCGTTCCCAGCCAAAAGCCCCACGGAGAAACGACCATGCACGACCCGAACCACGAACTCCCCACCACCCAGCAGGAAATGACCACCCTCCTCAACCGCGAAGCAAGGTATGGCGTTGGACCGTCCAGGGGCCGGTCCAACGCGGAAGCCTCCGCCCCAGGGGTGGCGGAGGCGGCGGAGCCCCGGCGCGAGGGCGCACCGGGGGCAGGGGGTGTGCGCGCGGCGGACGAGGCCGCTCTGCACCGTGTTGCCCGCCGTCGTGCCCGCCAGGACGTGCAGCGCAAGGAGAGGGTCGACGTCCGCTACAGCGTCGCAGAGAAGCAGGAGATCCTCGCCGAGGCCCGTCGCCTCGGTCTGGCCGGCGCGCACTTCGTCGGTGCCGTCGTCATGGCGCACCTCAACGGCGACCTCGCCCTGCCCGCCGAGCGGACCGCCGTCGACGATCTGATCGACGAGTACGCGGCACTGCGCGAGCAGGTCGCCCGGATCGGCACCAACGCCAACCAGATCGCCCACCGCCTCAACTCCGGCGGCGACGCACACCCTGTGGACGCCGCCGTCCTCGCCGAGACCGGACGGCTCGTGGCCCTGGTCCAGGACACGGTCAAGGCCGTCGACGCCGCAGCGAACGTGGCCGCCACAACCCGTTGGACGGCCTGAATGATCGCGAAGATCGGCAAGCCTGGCCACAAGACACGGGGCGTCCTGAACTACCTGTTCGGGCCCGGCCGGGCCAACGAGCACACCGACCCCCACCTCGTCGCCTCCTGGGACGGCTTCGCCCCCGACCCCGGCCGCGACCCCGACGCCACCCTCGCCCAGCTCGCCACAGCCCTCGACCTGCGAGTCAAGCAGGCCGGCCACAAGGTACCGAAGAGCCACGTCTGGCACTGCTCGATCCGCGCCGCCCCCGAAGACCGCCACCTGACCGACGACGAGTGGGCCACCATCGCCCGCCGCGTCCTGAACGCCACCGGCATCGCCCCGGCCGGCGACCCCGACGCTTGCCGTTGGGTCGCCGTCCGCCACGCCGACGACCACATCCACATCGTCGCCACCAAGGTCCGAGGAGACCTCCGCCCGCCACGGAACTGGAACGACTTCCTGCGCGCCGACAAGGAACTCGTCGCCATCGAGAAGGAGTACGGGCTCCGCCAGGTCCCGCGCGGCGACCGCACTGCCGCCAAGCGCCCCACTCGCGCCGAACAGGAGAAGGCCCGCCGCAAGGGAACCGCCCGAACGTCCCGGGAACGCCTGCGCACTATCGTCCGCACCGCCGTCTCGGCAGCCACGACCGCCGAGGAATTCTTCCGGATCATCGAAGGGACCGGGGCCCTGGTCGACGTCCAGTACTTCCCTTCCGGGGACGTCCGCGGCTACAAGGTCGCCCTCGCCGGCGACACCAACGCCCAGGGCGATCCGGTGTGGTTCTCCGGCTCCACCCTCGCCCCCGACCTGTCCTATCCCAAGATCGCCGCGCGCCTCACGACCACCGGGACAACACCGGCGGAGCGGGCCGACACACCGGCCTGGCGGCGACTCTCCATCGCCATCGCCCAGACACCCGACCACCTCACGCACGACAAGGACGAGGTCGGACAGGCCCACATCACCGTCCTCGCCGAAGCCCTCGACGTGCTTCCCCTGGTCGCCCCCGCCGACCTCCGGCACCAGCTGGTTCAAGCCGCCACTGTCTTCGAGCGGGCCAGCCGGTCCCGTATCCGCGCCCGACACCAGCAGTCTCAGACCACCCGCCGGGCGGTGAAGGCGATCCTGCGTGAACCCGCTCCGAAGGACGGAGTCCTCCTCGCCACCGTCCTCGACGCCCTGCTGCTGACGGTCATCGCCGCCCAGCACTGGCACCGCACCCGCAATCACACCCAGCAGGCCGATGCCGCCCGCCAAGCCGCCGGCCATCTCCGCGCCGCCTATCAGGCCCAGGCCGCCGAGCCGCTGGCCGTGCTCCGGCAGCAAGGAACACGGCTGGCCGAGTCACTACGCCGACGGCAGGAGTTCACCCTGCGCCGAGCCCTTCCCGAACTGGCCGAACAGATCCTCGCGGAGCCCGGCTGGCCCGCTCTCGCCGCCACCCTCGCCCGAGCCGAAGCCGCCGGCCACAAACCCGCCGCGCTCCTCACCGAAGCCACCGCCCGACGGGAGACCGACACCGCCACCAGCGTCAGCGAAGTCCTCACCTGGCGACTCCACCGTCTCGCCGACCTGACCGCCGTCACCACCACCAGCAGCAGCGCCCCGGCATCCCAGCCGGCCGCCTACCGCCCCACCAACGCCGCCACCAGCCAGCAGCGCCACACGCGCTGACCCCACCCTCAAGGAGCACCCCTGAAGATCCACCCCGCCGCCGACATCTTCGCGATGCTCGACCCCGACGAACTGCTCGACCTCGCCGAGTCCATCAAGGCCGAGGGCCTGCGCCAGGACATCGTCCTCGACACCGACGGCGTCCTCCTCGACGGCCGCAACCGGCTCGCCGCCTGCGAGATCGCCGGCGTCGAACCCCGCTTCACCACCTACACCGGCGACAACCCCCGCGCGCTGATCTTCTCCAACAACGTCTTCCGCCGGCACCTCGCCAAGGGCCAGCAGGCGATGATCACTGCCATGGCCTGTTCACTCTCGGGACACTCCCTGCGTGGCCTGGCCAAGACCCACGGCCTCAGCCGCACCCGTATCTCCGCCGCCAACGTCGTCCTCCAGTACGCCCCCGACCTCGCCGAACAGGTTCGCCTCGGCGCCTTCCCGCTCGACGCCGCCTACGACATCGCCCGCGAGCACAAGGCGAAGGCCGAAGCCCTCCAGGAGAAGCGCGACCGGCTCACCGAGAACGCCCCCGACCTCGCCAAGCAGGTCACCGAAGGCCGTCTCGCCCTCGACGACGCCATCACCACGCTGAAGGAACGCCAGGAGCGGACCCGCATACGGAAGCGGATCGCCGAGGCCGACGAGCTCCGTCTCGCCGACGGCCACACCACCCCGCCTCTGACCCTGCTCGCCGAGCAGGGAGACCTCACCTGGCACCAGGCCCACCAGCAAGCCGAGCAGTACCTCGCCCACCGTGAGTCCGCCATCCACCACACCCAGCAGGCCCTCGAACAGGCCGCCCAGCACTGGGCCCCGATCCGGCCCGCCACAACCCGTCCCGACACCGCCTTCGCCCGTGAAGTCCACGCCAGCCTCTCACCCGAAGCCCAGGAACTGGCCTCCCACCTCATCCCACACATCTGAGACAGCACGCCCTGCGGGTCCCCGACCACCAGCCCGGCAACTCCCTCACGCACAAGCGGTGTCCTCGGTACCGTGCTGAGTACGAACTCCGTACGGACAGGCCGCGCACCCCGCGCGGAAGTCCGGCGGCCGGGGAGGTGTCCTGATGCTGGAGGAAGCCGAGGAGATCGGCCGGCGCGTCCGCAGGGCGAGGCTGCGTCTCGGAATGCCGCAGGCCGATCTGGCGACGGCCCTGGGGAAGTCGCAGGGCTGGGTGTCCAAGATGGAGCGCGGCCTGATCGAGCTCGACCGGGTCGGACTGCTCAACCAGATCGCCGCCGAGCTGCACGTCCACCCGAACGACCTGATCGGGCGTCCGTACAGCAGCTCCCCGGAGGACAACCAGTGGCAGGTGGCAGCCTCCTCGATCCTGCGCGAACTGCGCCGCTACGACCTTGCGCCGGTCTTCGACGGGACGCCGCGGCCGGCCTCGCAGCTGTGGCGTGAGGTGACCCGCCTACACCGACTGCGCGACACCGCCTCGAACGTGGCGATCCTGCGGGTCCTGCCGGATCTGTTCCGTGAGGCGCGGGCCCTGGCCGAGGTGTCGGAGGGGCACGAGCGGGAGGAGGCGTACGCGGTCTACGCGGTGTGCTGCAAGTTCGCCCACACCGCAGCCCACTCACTCGGCCACCCCGAGCTCGTGGCGATGGCCTGCGAGCGGGCGGCGTGGTCGGCACGGCTGTCCGGGGACCCGGTGCTGCCGGCGGTCGCGGACTGGATGCGGGTGTGGGACATGTGGGCGACGGCCGACTGGTCGGACGCGCTGGCGCTCTCGGACAAGGCGATCGGGTCGGTGCAGCAGGCGTACGAGGACGGCGAACCGCTGGCCGTACGAGCGTGGGGCACCCTCCAACTGCGGGCAGCGGTCTCTGCCGCCCGCGCCAGCCGTGCCTCGGAAGCCGAGGACCGGATCGGGTACGCGAAGGACGCCGCCGCGCGGATGGACGCGTACTCCGGGGTGCCGGTGTACGACCGGCACTCGCTGACGTTCTCCGCCGGGAACGTGCAGATCCACGCGATCAGCGTCGCGCTGGAGATGGGCGAGCAGGGCAAGGCCCTGGAGATCAACCGCCGTACCAGCCCCGATCTGGTCGGCGCCCTGCCCAACTCCCGTCAGGGGCACCACCACATGGATATCGCGCGCGCGTGGCTGTGGGACGGCAATCGGGACAAGGCCCTCGTGGAGCTGGAGACCGCCGAGCGGATCGCGCCTCAGCTCGTACGGAACCACCCCATCGCCCGTTCCACGCTCCGCAGTATCGTCTACGCCGAACGGGCAGCCACGCGCGAGAAGTTGCGGCGCATGTCCGACCGCTTCCACCTGGACGGATAGGGGTCGTATTCCTCCGGCTCATATTCGAGGCCGCGACCGCCCCTAACTTCGGGGACATGACCGGACGACGCCTTACCCATCTGCCTTCCCAGGGAGCCGAGTTAGGAACAGCGGCTCCCTTCTTGCCCCAGCTCGGCGACCTCGCCGCCGACACCGCCCGCGAGGGCCGGGTCGGCGTCGTGGTCACCCTCCCCGGCGAGGACTCCGCCACCACCTACCACCTGCGCCCGCCCGGCGGCGGCCCCGCCTGGTCCGCGCCGGCGGACGGCACGACGCTGCGCCCGGTGCCGGCGCAGATCACCCACGCCACGCTGCTGCCCGGCCGGGACGCGGTCTACGACCCGCGCGCCCGCCAGGGTTCGGTGCCCGTGGAGTTCCACCTGGAGGACGGATCCTCCCGCGAGGGGGCCCTCGTCCTCACCGCCGTCGAGCTCGAACGGCTGTACGCGCAGACCTGCCGCCTCCTCGACAAGCACGAGAACGTCCTCGGCGAGGACTCGTGAGCCGGGCCCACCGTCGCTTCCACCGCCCCGCGCCCTTCGTGCGGGCAGACCGCAGCGGCCGGATCGCCCTGACGTTCCTCGCCTTCGCCGGTCTTGTCGGTCCCGCCTGGGCGCTGCGCACCCACGCCGGCCAGCTCCTCGACACCGGCGACAACCGAGTGGCCGTGACCGCGCCGGACGCCGTGGCGCCGTCCCCCGCCACCAGCCACTGAGCGGCCCTCCGCTGAGGAGACCCGGAGCCTCCCCGTCCCGCTCCCGCACCACTCGGCGGAGGGCGACCAGCCCCGTACTCGTCCTCGCACCTCCGACCCGCGAACGGTGAAGGTAGTGACCACTTCCCTAGATCCGACCACTGTCGTCTGGCACCCCGACAGGCCCCTGGAACAGCCCCTCCTCCTGCGCGCCCCGTACGGGCTCGCCTACGTCGACGAGCGCGACGGGGACCGTTCGGTCGAAGGCGTACTCATGAGCCGGGTCGCCCCCGGGGCCGTGGCCCGGCGGACGGCGATGGAGCGGCTGCTGTGCCGGGTCTGCTCGGCACCGGCCGGGCGGACCGGTGCGGGCGTCCTGTGGCTGCTGCCGTTCCCGCCGAGAGATCACCGGTGGGACGGCTGGCCCGAGGGCGCCATGACCACCGAGCCGCCCCTGTGCCTCCGCCACTCCGCCCCGGCCGGGGCGGACATCGGGCACCGGGCCTTCTTCGCCGCCGAGGCCGAGGTCGTCGGGGTCCGCGGAACACTCCACCCGGCGCCGCGGATCCTGGCCTCCCCGGTCGAGCGGATGCTGCGCTTCGGTGACCCGCGGATGCCGTGGATGGTCGCCACCCACTTCGTACGGCAGCTGCGGCGGCTCACCCCGGCCGACGAGCAGGGAAGCACCCGGTGACCGGCGTGGGGCCGCTCGGTCCCGTCGGAGTCCGCAGGGTCAGGGGCTGGGCCACGCGGGCCGCCGCCACCGCCCGTGCCGCCCACCTGACCGCCGCCTACCGGGCCGACCGCACGGAGGTCGTCCGCAATCCGCACCTGACCGCCGAATGGGCTCGCCACGCCGTCCGCTCCCCGGCCCTTCTCACCGCCGTACGCCGGGCCATCGGGCCGAACGTCGCCGTGGAGAACACCTTCCTGGTGATCAAGTGGCCCGGCCGGCCCTTCGAGGTCCCGTGGCACCAGGACGGCGTCAACGACCGGATCGTGCTCGATCCGCGCCGATCGGTCGCCGCCTGGCTGGCTCTGACCAACACCGATGAGTCCACCGGCTGTCTCCGCGTCGTCCCCGGTTCCCAGCGGCGTGGCTACCTGCCGTACGCCGCCGAGCCGGACGCGGGAGCCGTGCGCGGCCGGGCTCTCGGCATCACCGGCGTCGTCCCGTCCGAGGCACGTCCTCTGCCTTCACAGGCTGGTGACGGCTGCCTCATGGACGTCCGCCTCGTCCACGGCTCGGCCTCCAACACCGGGGCCGGCGTCCGCATCGGCCTCAACATCCGCTTCGTCGCGCCCGGCGGCTGCACGGTGCGCGACGGCTCAGACCCCAGCCTGTACCCGGTCTCCGGGACCGGCTGGTAGCTCCACCCATCCACGAGATCCATCCACGAGAGGGGAGAGCACCACCGTGACCATCCTCAAGGAGTTCCTCGCCCAGGACGCGCCCGCGCGGGTCCGCGTTCTGAACGGCGAGGACACCGACGCCGCCCGCCGCGGCGACAAGAAGCCGGTCGTCCGCAGCGAGTGCACCTACTACTGCCCGGACGAGGCGACCTCCCGCCGCTGCATCGAGGCGCTGGAGGAGTCGGACAGGCGGCTGCGTGAGCGCCCGGACGAGCTGATGCTCTGGGACTGGCAGGCCACGTACTTCGAGGCCGAGCAGGACAACGCCCACGGCGGCGGCACGGTCATCCTCGGCGTCGCCTGGTACGACGAGGAGTTCTTCACCGACCGGCGGGACGCCTGGTTCGGCGTCATGCACCAGCGCATCTACAAGGACCTCGGCATCCCGCTGGAGAACATCGAGGTCTCCCACTGGCGGCTGATCGCCTGACGACCGGCCGGTGAGTGAGCGGGCCCGGGGCAGCTAGAGCGTGTCTCCTTGATCCGTTTGTTGGTTGATCGGATATGTCCGTCCGCCTAGTGATCACTGATGCGATGTGGGACTGGATCGAGCCGTTGATGCCGGCCGATCCGGTCCGTGGTCGGCGATGGGCCGACCATCGTCGAACTCTGGAAGCCATCGCGTGGAAGTACCGCACCGGCTCGCCCTGGCGGGACCTTCCGGACGAGCTGGGCTCATTCCAGACCGCTCACAAACGGCTGCTCAGGTGGGCCGTGGACGGCACCTGGGAACGTATCCTCGCCGCGCTCCTGGCGGCGGCCGACGGTGTTGACGACATCGGCTGGACTGTATCGGTGGACTCCACCGTCTGCCGGGCCCACCAGCACGCCGCCGGCGCCAGGAAAAAGGGGCACCACTTCGGGCTGAGCCCGATGACCATGCGCTCGGACGTTCCCGCGGCGGCCTGAGCACGAAAGTCCACCTCGTCAGCGACAGCCATGCACGGCCCCTGGCCCTCCGCGTCACGGCGGGCCAGGCGGGCGACGCGCCGGCCTTCGAGGCGGTCATGGCAGGCATCCGTGTTCCGCGAAGCGGGCCAGGAAGACCGCGAACCCGGCCGGACGCCGTCCTGGCGGACCGCGCGTATTCATCCCGCGCGATCCGTGAGCATCTCCGGCGGCGAGGCATCCGTGCCGTGATCCCGCAGCCCGCCGACCAGGTCGGTCACCGACTGCGGCGAGGTCGCGCCGGTGGCCGCCCGCCCGGCTTCGACGCCGAGGCATACAAGCAGCGCAACGCGGTCGAGCGATGCATCAACCGGCTCAAGCAGTGGCGCGGCCTGGCCATGCGAACCGACAAACTCGCCATCGCCTACCGGGCAGCGCTCCACCTCGCCGCCATCCTCATCTGGGCCCGAGCGTAGGAGCGTCGGGCCGCACAATTTGGAGAGGCACGTCCTCAGCCCAGCATGGCAGCATGCGGCAATGGTCTTTCGACACCCCGACGGCGACTACACCATCACGGCGATGTACTCCATACCCGATGACGCCTGGTATCTGGAACTGGATCTCGTGGCCCGGCAACGGAATCTCGTGACCGCAATCGTCCCCGACGAGGATCCGGCACGGGAGCCGACGGTGTGCTTCAACCCGAACGCAGGACACGCTGACATCCCGTACGAGGTCATGCGCTGGTTCATGCACCAGGTCGATGAAGAGATACGTAGCTCCCGTGCCTGGATGTGCCTGAGACCGGAGCTCGTCGAGATCATCTACCAACTCCGTCAGGAACACATGGGCGTCATCGACGATGACCACTTTCCCCAGGTTCTAGCAGCAGTGCGCACCACGGTCCCCGAGGAAGACCTCCCCGCCGTTCTAGAAGCCGCCTTTGGGCGGAACCCTGACGGCACCACCATGAACCACCCGCAAAGGCCCGGCCTGTAGACGATCAAGGAGACAGGACCTAGCGGCCACGGGTCCGTTCGCCCGCTCCCGCCCCGACGGGCTCCTGGACGGAGCCGGAACCGACGGGAGCCCAGCGGGCAGCGAGGACCGCGCCGAGCAGCCCGACGCCGACCAGGCCGAGGCCGGCCACGGCGAACGCCAGGCTCGGACGGTCGGCGGCGAGCGCGGGCACGAACAGCATCGAGGCCGTCCCGGCGGTGCGGATGACCGTGAGGTCCACGGACATCAGGCGCAGTCGGTGGGCCGGAGGAAAGCCTGACAGGTGAGTGACGAGAGCGACTTGGACGAACGGATTGACCGCCCCGAGCAGGACGGACAGCGCCAGCAGCGCCGGGACCGACCCCGCGAGCGCGATCGCGGCGAGGGCCGCGCCGGAGACCGCCCAGGCCAGGCAGTAGAAGGCCGGCAGGTTGGGCGGCAGGCGGAGGTTCCCGGCGAGGCCGTTCGCCGCGAGGGCTCCGGCCCCCGTGGCGGCGAGCGCGGCTCCGTACGTCCCGGCGCCGGCGCCGAGCTGGAGGGTGATGAAGGCCGGGAGCGCGAGGGCGACGGTGTGGGCGGCGATGCCGACGCCGTGGATCCCGATGGCGACGGCTGTGTCCGGCCGTGTGCGCAGCAGCATCCGTGCCTGGACCGGGGCCGCCTCCTTCGCCGGGGCGCGGTCCTGCCGCACTACCGGGCTGTGGCGGCCCAGGACGGCGGCGGAGACGAGGAAGGTGGCTCCGTCCAGCCAGAACAGGGTGGTCATCGGCATGATCGCGAGCAGCAGCCCGGCCGCGCCGGGCCCGGCGATCCGCGCAATCCGGCCCGACAGGTCCATCAGCCCGCTGACCGCCTGGACGTCCCGCTTCTCGACCAGCTCGGGGGTCAGCGCACCGAGGTTCGGATCGAACACGGCCCCCGCGAACCCGGCCACGAGCACCAGCGCGAGCGCCCCCACCAGCCCGAGATGTGTCCATACCAGGGGCAGTGTGGCCACCAGGCCGGCCCGTACGACGTCGACCGTCGCCAGCGCCCTGAGCGAGCCGAACCGTCCCACGAGGCGGCGCCCGATCGTGCCGAGCAGGATGTACGGGACTGACTCGGCGATCGCCACGAGGCCCATCGCGTACGCTCCGGACTCCTCGAAGGCGATCCACATGACCGCCATCGCGTACAGCCGGTCCCCGAAGACCGACAGGGACTGCCCCACCCACAGGGTGAGCACGGACCGGCTCCGCAGCAGCCGCACGTAACCCAAGATCACCACCGGTCCAGGAACGAACAGAACCCGGCGACACCACAGAGCACCGGGAACGCACGTCACCCTAGAGCACCACGACAGGAGAGTCAGTCGATGTCCGAAGAAATCAGGATTCCCAGGGAGGCCCTGGCCTCCGTCGAATCCCACTGCGGACGACCGGTGCTGTGGGAGATCGTCAGCAGCCGTCGAGGCGCCACCGTCTGGAAGGGCACCGGCCCCGCCGCCTCGGTCGCCCTCAAGGCCGGCCAGGGCGAAGGCGCCCCGATCACCGCCCGCGAGATCACGGTCGCCGAAAGCATGCCGGGCCACAGCCCCCTCATCGCCTCCGGTCGTACCGGAATCGCCTCCTGGCTGATCACGCCGTGGCACGACGGTCCGTCCACCTGGGACGCCTTCCGCACCGTCCGCATCACTCATCAGGGCACGGAGGAGGCCCGGGACGCCGCCGTCGGCCTGTGCCTCGCGGTCACCGACCTCCACCGCCAGGGCTGGGTCCACGGCGACCTCCAGCCCGACCACGCGATCCACACCAAGACCGGCGTCCAGCTCATCGACTGTACCTGGGCCGCTTCCCCCACCCTGCCCCCTTCAAGGACCTTCCAAGGCGGCCTCCCCCACCTCCTCGCCCCCGAACTGGCCGCCGAGATCGAAGCCGGCCACCGCCCGGTCAAGGTCACTCCGGCCGCGGAGACCTACACCCTCGCCGCGACCCTCTGGCGTTCCGCCACCGGCAGGTGGCCGTTCGACTACACCGCCGCGGCCGACGCCGAGGGCCCCATCGCCGGCCCCAGGGCCCGCCAGCTGATCGCTGGTGGTCAGCTCTCACCGGCGCTCGCCCCACAGTGGCCCGCCCTGCTCTCTGTCCTGCGGACCGCCATGGCCGTATTTCCCGAGGCACGCCCGTCCTCCCACGCCCTTGCGCTGCTCATCGCCGACACCCCGCTCTGACGTGGGCATCCTGTGAGCGTCTGTACGGAAAGCTGATCACCGCCGCTCCTCTTCACTCCCCTCTCTGCGAAGGCGGGCTGAGCAGTGGAAAGTCACAGTCCTGGGGTCGGCGGCCGAGCCGCTGGACCGTCAGCGCCGCCAACAGCGCAGGTCCCGGCCCCCTCACAGGCCGACGTCGTCTGCCGATGTAGAGGATTCCTTCTGCATCCGCCTGGCTCTCCGACACGTCCCCCTCGGCGATCAGTGCCACATTGAAGCCCCACAAGTCCGCCCTCAGCCCACTGGGAAGCCGGGAATCCACCCAGGCGAGCGGACATCGCCTGCCGGCCCGGTCGTAGCCGAAGGCGATCACCGCGCCCACCTCATCGGGCAAGGGGTACGCGCTTTCCGGAATGTCCTCCGCTACCCCGCCCAGCGGTTCGCTGACGAAGGAACGCAAGGAAGCGATCACCTCCTCGTCATCTCGCCAGCCGTCCATGGGCTCCCCGTAGGTCCCGGCGTACAACGCTCTGATGTCGATCGCACGGAACCGGGATCTCGGTCTTCCCGAGCCGACCACCTCAGCGAGGTACGAGAACAACAGGTCACGCACCAAGCGGTTTCGCTCGGTCGGCGGCAGACCACTCTGGACAGCGATCCACCTGCCATCCGCCTTCCGGAACGGGAAGGCCAAGGAGCCCTGGGGAAGCTCCAGCTCAACCACCCCGACCTCCATGACGTCGGTCAGTACTTCCAGGGGTAGCGCCCAGAGGTCGTGCGCTCGAAGAAGGCCCCAGTCCGGGCCGCACTCGGCATCCGTTAGACCGGACATCGCCGCACCTCCCGAGAGAGGAAATTTGGCTTATACAGCCATGTTCACCCACTTAGAGGACGAAGTCTGCGGCGTGGATGCCGCATTCTTTGATCTTGGGGATGTCTTGGCGTCCTGGCATGCAGCGCACTTGAGGCCCTCGGCAAAACGCAGCCAGCGCCCGGGTCCGCTTCCGGCAAACCCAGCAGCTCTGGGAACAATGCGCTACTGCGCGAAATCCGAGTCAGGCAGCTGTGGGCCAGTGCTTCGGTGGCGTCGCGGCAGGGTCTGTCATCCGCAGGCGGCTGTTGCGCTGCGGGTCGACAGAGGTGAGAAAGACCAACCTCTGCCCCTCCGCCTTGGCAAGATCGTCCAGGGCATGAGGCAGAGCCGCGCACACCGTCGCTATAGCCGTCCCGAGACCGACGAGACCACCGTGCTTGTGGTTCGTCCGGTACTCGATGCGATGGAGGCCGGACTCGGCGATCGCCCGAACCTCCAGCGGCCGACTGAGCTGTTTGCCGTCGTTGGTGATGATGGCCTGGAAGCCTTCGATCTTGGCTTTGCCGTACAGCTCGATGTCCTTGGTGCCGGCCCATCCGTCCAGGTCGTAGACGTGCAGCACTTCGTGCGCTGCCAGAAGAGTCCGCACGATCCCCGCCATGGGGCGCGGCACGTTCTCATCGAGCAGCAGCTTCAAGCGGCGACCTGCCGAGGCGCGCTGTCGGTGTAGCTGTCGACGTAGTCGCTGAAGTCGAGCGCGTCCCGGGCCGCGTCAGCGCTGACGCCAGGGTAGAAGTCCGTGATGCGCTCGGGCTCGATGCCGTCGCGCACCAGCGCGGCGACCTCCGCAGCGGGCACGCGCGTCCCCTGGATTACTGGCTCCCCTCCGCGTACGGCGGGCTCGACGGTCAGGTGCTGCCTCGGGTGCAGCAATGCCGGGATGTGGCGTCCGTCCTGGTAGAACGGCGCCAGCACATCGACGAGCTGATGGATGACGTAGTTGCCACCCCGGAGAAGATCCGTGGCCTGGCCGTGTTCGGCGAGGTAGATAGTGTCCCGGTCCGTTACCAGGGCGTACGCGGAGAGGTGTTCTCGCTCGCCGAGATCCTCCCGGAGAGTGTTCAGAGCCTTGCGGATCTTCTGGAGCGAAGTCTCCTGGCGCAGGCGTACACAGGCACGCAGCGCCACAACGTCACGGAACGAGTAGAGGATGGGGCGCGCGTCGGACACCTCGGGCACGAGCACGGCCCCGTTCTTGCCCGCCC
Organism: Streptomyces sp. NPDC014656; assembly: GCF_043084305.1. Lineage (NCBI taxonomy): Bacteria > Bacillati > Actinomycetota > Actinomycetes > Kitasatosporales > Streptomycetaceae > Streptomyces > Streptomyces sp. NPDC014656. The sequence goes on along the minus strand of NZ_JBIBZN010000013.1, from coordinate 202,377 downwards.
TGCGCCAATGGGAGAGCTGGCGCATAGTGGCTCCGGAGAGCGCGGCGGCGAGCTTCGGTTCGTACGACACCCACGCCTCCTTCCGCCCCCTCGGATACGAGCCGAACGTATCCCATTGTCCCGAGGCCTCGCCAGAAATGAAGGGCCAGTGCTATGGGAACGTCTGGTTGTAGGACGCCGGCCCGAACCGAGGTGGAAGCTCGGTGCAGAGCGAGCAGGAGCGTTCGAAAGGCTCCGAGCACCGTGCCCTCCAGTGCGGGGAAAAACGGTCGACACCGGCATATCTGGACCGCGGAAGACGCCACACAGGAGCTTGTTTTTGCAGGTCAGACACCTGGTGCTCTTCCGCGGTAACGGTGGTTTCCAACCCGAGTAGCGCGGGTTCGATTCCCGTCATCCGCTCTTGAGAGAAGGCCCAGGTCAGTGACCTGGGCCTTCGTCGTTCTCCGGGGCGGTGCCGGCTGACAGGGCTGCGGCGTGGGGGAGTTCGGCGAGGAGTATCTCGGCGGCCTGGGTGACGTTGTCGGCGTGGACGGCTCGGGCCATGGCGGTGCGGGCGGCCTCGGGCGTGGTGGCGGGCGGGACGACCATGAGGGAGAAGTGGTCGTTGTCGCCGCGGGTGATCAGGACGGTGTCGTCGCCGACGGGGAAGGAGTCGAGGTGCACGACCCGGTCGTCGACGACCAGGCGAGTGGGGATGCCGTTCCAGGCGGAGGCGTCCAGGCCGACTCGGGTGAGGGGCCCGAGATGTTCGGTCAGGGCGGTGATCAGCGGCGGGATCTCCCGCTCGACGTCGCGCGAGCGCGGCCACCACGCGCCGTCGAGGAGGTTCTGTCGGGACCCTGTCGTCTCCAGCCGGAGCAGCGCGGTGCCCGGTCCGACGGCCCGGTGGATCTCGTCCGGCAGGAGGCGCCGCAGCGGGGAGGGGGTGTATGTGTCGGTCATGGTCGGTCCGCCCGTCCACGGGTGGTGCCGATGCCGCCCGGACCGGTGCCACGGCGGACGCCGGGTCGGTGGGCGGGGCGACGGCCCCGTTCTTTCACCGTACTCCGGGAGGACCCGCGGACGCGCCGCTCCCCGCCGGGGGCCGGTCTGTGCGGGTCTTCGGACGTACCGTGGACGTACGGAGACCTGACCGGCCCTGCCTTCGACGGGAAAGGACGGTGCCGCCTTGGACCGCAACGAGCCGGAAGCCGAAGCCCTGCCGCCGGCCGGGGTACGCCGAAGTCCGCATCGTCTCCGCCACCCCGGACGCCGCCCGGATGGTTGCCGATGTCCTCCGTCACTGCTTCGCCGGTGAGGAGCAGCGCAGCTATCCCGCCCCCGGCGGAGGGACCCGCCTCCACCTCACCGTCGACACCGCCCGCACCGCCGAACCGGCCCGGTCCTGGCTGGCCACCAGCAGGCCCCCGAGCGGCACCGGCCCCCACTCCCAGGAACCCTGACCAGGCGGCCGGAGCCGTCGGACGCGCGTGGCGGCCCCAGTCGCAACGGAGCATCCTGGAAGCCGCACCGCGATGCCGGCGGATCGGCCCTCCGGCACCGGACCAGGGCATTGCGCCGCCGCCCGCCTGGAGGCCCCGGATGACCGTCGGACCACACGACGACGGGGGCCCCGCCCTCTCGGAGAGCTTCGGGGAGATGCTGCTGGGCGGGTTCCTGGACCACGCCCACGCGCTGCCGCCCGACCGGGTGGGGTCCGCTCTCGCCGACGCGGTCGCCCGGATCGGCGGCCGGGAGACGCAGATCCTGCTCCAGGACTACGGGCAGCGGAACCTGGTCCCCCTCGCCGGCGACGGGCTGGAGGACGGCGATCCCCTGCCCATCGACGGCTCGGCGGCCGGCTGCTGCTTCCTCACCTCGCTCCCGGTCGAGCTGGCGCTGGCCGACGGGGTGCGGGTCCACCTACCGCTGCTCGACGGCGGCGACCAGGCCGGTGTCCTGGCCGTCACCCTGGACGCGGTCGACGACGATGCCCGTCGCATCCTGTGCAGGCTCGCCGCCCTGGCCGCCGACACGATGCGGGCCAAGAACGGCTACACCGACCTCTTCTTCCGCACCCGCCGGGGCGAAGCGATGAGCGTCGCCGCCGAGATCCAGTGGTCCCTCCTGCCCCCGCTCGCTATGACGATGCCCCGCGTCGCCGTCGCCGGCGTCCTGGAACCCGCCTACGACGTGGCCGGCGACAGCTTCGACTACGCCCTCAACGGCGACGTCCTCCACCTCGCCATGATCGACGCCATGGGCCACGGCCTGGACGCCGCGACCATGGCGACCGTGGCCATCGGCGCGTACCGGCACGCCCGCCGCATCAGCGTCGAACTGTCCGAGATCTACCTTTTCATGGACCGGGCCGTCGCCGAGCAGTTCGCCCCCGACCACTTCGTCACCGCGCAGATGCTGCGGCTGGACACGACCACCGGCAGCCTCCAGTGGGTCAACGCCGGGCATCCCGCCCCCATGCTGATCCGCGACCACCGCGTCGTCCGCCGCCTGAACAGCCCCACCACCCTCCCCGTCGGCTTCGGCGGAGACCAGCCGCAGGTCAGCGAGGTGAAACTGCTGCCCGGGGACCGGATCCTCTGCTTCACCGACGGCCTGATCGAGGAACACGAGAGCGGGCAGGAGGAGTTCGGCGAGGACCAGCTGATCGACTGGGTCCATCGACTGGACCAGGCCGACCGGGGCGTACGGGCCGTGGCACGCGACCTGTCCCACACGCTCAGACGGGCCCGCGGCGGGGCCACCACCGACGACGCCACCCTCGTCCTCGTCGAGTGGCGCGGACGGAAGTGACGGGGCCCGGCGCGTCCGGCTCCGGCGCGGAGTACGTTGGAGGTACCGGGAGCACTTCGAACACCCGCTCCCACGCGGACGTCGTTCCCGGCGATCACTAGGCCGGGGCGCCCGCAGGCGCCTCGGGGACGGGTCCCGGTCCCATGACCAGCACCACCGCTCCCACCCGCCAGGCGCGCCTGGCACTGACACCGAACAACTCCCCGGCCGGGCTGCTGGACGGCGCCTGGTGGCCGTGTTCACGCGATCTCGCCACCGAGCTGCCGCCCCTGGTGGAGGCGCTGCGGGACCGCTTCGGACGCGTCACACGCATCACCGCGAACCCGGCACCCTGGTCTGACCCCCTGCACAAGGTCCCCGTCGGCGGCTACGCCGTGCACGTCGGCTGGTTCACCGACCAGGCCCTCGACACGATGATCCTGCTCTCGTACAGCCTCGGCCGCTGCGACCTGCTCGTGATTCCCCCGGAGAGCGAACCCGCCTCCGCCGCAAGGCTGATGGCCGCCGCGTCCGCCCCGGGCAACGTCCACACCACCGGCATCCTGATGTCCCGCGAGGACGCCGTCGGCCGCCGCCTGCTGGAGACCCGAGTCGGCGAGGACGCCTGGGAGACGGAAGGCGGCGCCTCCGGACAGCCCCTGCCCCCACCCCACCCCATCGTCGGGGCACGCATGATCCACCTGCCCCAGGGCATGCGGAGGTGACACCCGCTGTTCCCTCGGCCCCGCTGGTCCCTTGTCCAGGAGCTGTCACCACCGCTGTCATCGCCCTCCGCTCCCGTGCCCCATCCGTGCCCTTCGGGACGGTGAACAGCGGTCAAAACGGGTACGCCCGAGCCGGTGGAAGGCTGGACGCCAGGGATCGTTTCCCCAGGTCAGGCACTAGATAAGCGAGACGGGCGTCGGTGATTCCCAAGCTTATAGCGCGGGTTCGATTCCCGTCATCCGCTCTTGAACGAAGCCCCAGGTCAGAGACCTGGGGCTTCCTCGTTTCCAGACCTGTCGGGGGCTGCCGTGCCCTCCGTGTGCCCCGCCGCGCGGTCAGGCCCGTACGAGGGTGAACAGCACCGGGGTGCGGATGCCGAGGTGCGCGGCGGGGTTCGCCGGCTCGCCGGAGAGCGTCGTTCCGTCTTCGCCGGACTTCCCCGCGTCGAGGCCCAGCTGCCCGACGTGCCGTTCTCGGCGGAGGCGGAGGCGTATCGGCACGGCTTGAGGTGTTCGGGGGGCTGAGGACCGCGGTCGCCGAGGGGCGCGAGTGGATCGCCGCACGGCGGCGGAGGACCGGCGGCCCCAGCGGAACGAGAGGAGACAGAAGGGGAGATAAGCAACAAAGTGCGCATGTGGGTGCGCGGTGTTGAGATGGACCGGACCACCGTGGAACGGAGTGAGCCCATGGGCGCAGCCCTCCCCTTCGAGGACACCACCGACTTCGACGACGCCGACCGGGGGTTCGTCGGTGCCCTCGTCCCCGGCGTCGTGAAGGCCGCCGACGGCCGGGTGATCTGGGACAACGACGCGTACGCCTTCCTGGAGGCCGAGTGCCCCGGCACCGCCCATCCCAGCCTGTGGCGGCAGGGTCAGCTCTGCGCCCGTCAGGGTCTGTACGAGGTGACCGAGGGCGTCTACCAGGTCCGCGGCCTGGACATCTCCAACATGACGCTCGTCGAGGGCGAGCGCGGTGTCATCGTGATCGACCCGCTCATCTCCGCCGAGACCGCCGCCGCCGCGTTCGCGCTCTACAAGGAGCACCGCGGTGAACGTCCCGTGACCGGCGTGATCTACACCCACTCGCACGGCGACCACTTCGGCGGCGTCCGCGGCGTCCTCCCGCACGGCACCGAGGAGGGCGTCCCGATCCTCGCCCCCGAGGGCTTCCTGGAGCACGCGGTCAGCGAGAACGTCTACGCGGGCGGGGCGATGGGCCGCCGCGCCGGGTACATGTACGGCGCCATGCTGCCCAAGTCGCCCGAGGGACAGATCGGCGTCGGTCTCGGCCAGGCCACCTCCAACGGCACGATCACGCTCGTCCCGCCGACCGTGGACATCACCCGGACGGGGCAGGAGGAGACGGTCGACGGCGTGCGGATCGTCTTCCAGCTCACGCCCGGCACCGAGGCCCCGTCCGAGATGAACTTCCTCTTCCCCGACAAGCGGGCGCTGTGCCTGGCGGAGAACGCCACGCACAACATGCACAACATCCTGACCCTGCGCGGCGCCGTCGTCCGCGACGCCCGCGTCTGGGCCCGCTACCTGGACGAGGCCATCGAGTACTTCGACGGGCGCTACGACGTCGCGTTCGCGTCCCACCACTGGCCCACCTGGGGCCACGACAACGTGGTCGCCTTCCTCTCCGGACAGCGCGACCTGTACGCGTACATGCACGACCAGACCCTGCGCATGCTCAACGACGGCCTGACCGGCCCGGAGATCGCCGAGGAGATCCAGCTGCCGCCCGCCCTGGAGAAGTCCTGGCACGCGCGCGGCTACTACGGCTCGCTGTCGCACAACGTCAAAGCGATCTACCAGCGGTACCTCGGCTGGTACGACGGCAACCCGGCCCATCTGTGGGAACACCCGCCCGTCGAACTCGCGCAGCGGTACGTGGACGTGGCCGGCGGGCCGGCCGAAGCCCTCGCCAAGGCCCGCGCGTACGCGGACGCCGGCGACCTCCGCTTCGCCGCGACCCTCCTCGACCACCTGGTCTTCGCCGACCCCGGCAACCGGGACGCGAAGGAGACGCTGGCGGACGTCTACACCCGGCTCGGTCACGGCGCCGAGAACGCCACCTGGCGGAACTTCTACCTCATGGCCGCCAAGGAACTGCGTACCGGCCCGGAGTCCGACATCGTCGACCTCGCCAACCCCGAGATGCTCATGGCCCTCACGGTGCCCATGCTCCTGGACTCCATCGCCATCCGCCTCGACGGCCCCCGTGCCTGGGACGAGGACCTGGCCGTCGACCTCGTTCTCACCGGTCCGGCCGCCGAACGGGCCCGGCACCGGCTCACCCTCCGGAACGGCGCCCTCACCCACCGCGCCGCGCCCGCCGACACCGCGCCCAAGACCCCCGCCGGGCTCACCCTCACCCTGACCAAGGCCCAGCTCCTCGGCGTCCTCGCCGGCGAGGGGCTCGACGGCGTCACGGTCGACGGCGACCCGGCCCTCCTGGCCCGCCTCTTCTCGTACGTCACCACCCCCGACAAGACCTTCGCCGTCGTCACGCCCTGACGCCCGACCCCTGGCCCCGGTCCCTGAAGAGGACCGTTGAGTGCCGGGCGATTCCCGAGCTCAGGGGGCGGGTTCGATTCCCGTCCTCCGCTCCCGTCCTCCGCTCGCAAAGACGAAGCCCCAGGCCAGTGGCCTGGGGCTTCGTCGTCATCCGGACGTCTCGGGGCCCGTGTGGGGTGACGGGGCCCAGCCGCCGTACGGCACGGTGATGAGTTCCATGGCGTGACCCGCCGGGTCCATGAAGTACACGCCGCGGCCGCCGTCGTTGTGGTTGACCGTGCCGGGCTGCTTGCGGTGGGGGTCGGCGTAGTGCTCGATGCCGCGCTCTCTGATCTGCGCGTACGCCGCGTCGAACTCCTCCTCGGAGATCAGGAAGGCGTAGTGCTGGGGGGTGATGGTGTCCGCGGGGACGGTGGCGAAGTCCAGCGTGACGCCGTTGCCCAGGCCGACCGCGATGAACGGGCCCCACTCGGCGGTGATCTCAAGGCGGAGAAGGTCCGCGAAGAACTCAGCGGACTCCCGGTTGTCCCGGGCGTGGACGATCGTGTGGTTCAACTCGACTGACAAGGAATGCCTCCGAAGGCATGTCCCGACACCTCCATGCCTCACCCAGCCGGTGACCGACACGCGATGTCGGCGTACACGTTAGCCCCGATCTACGCAGTGGGCAACGGCAGTTGACGAGGAGAAGGTCACCGGAGGCGGAACCGCGGCCGAGAGCCGATCGCCGGGACCGGGCGGGATCACGGCAGGCGGTCGACCAGTCCGTCGACCAGTCCGTCGACGTAGTCCGGGGCGAGCGGGACCATGCCGAACAGGACGCGGACGTACATCGGGGCCAGGACGTGGTCCAGCACGTCGAGCGCGTCGGGCGCGTCCTCTCCGCGTTCGCGGGCGCGGTCGAGCATGGACTGCAGTTGCCGGGTGCGTTCGGCGCGGAGTTCCTCGGCCGCCCGCACGCCCCGCTCGCCGCTGCCGGCCAGGGCGACAGCCAGGTGGAGCACCGCGGGGCCGTCGGGCCCGGTGATCTCGCGGGCCACCTGGGCCGCGTACGTGCGCAGGTCGCCGGCCAGGCTCCCGGTGTCGGGCATCGGCGACCGCGCGTTGAGGCGGGTGAGCGCCACGTCGGTGAGCAGGGTCTCCAGGTTGCCCCACCGGCGGTAGACGCTGCTGTCGGCCACGCCCGCGCGGGCCGCGACCTCGCCGACGGTGAAGTTGCCGTAGCCGCGTTCGCGGATCAGGTCGGTGACGGCCTGGTGCACCTGGGCGCCGACGCGGGCGCTGCGTCCGCCGGGCCGCCTGGCTTGCTGTCGCTCGTTCACGCCACCACCTTAACGCAGCCATCTCTTGCGTTTACAGGGGTGCCCTCTCTATAGTCGCCTAACGCAGTCGCTGACTGCTTTTAGGTGGCTCGGTAGGGCCACCGCCCGCGTCACGCCCGGCCGGGTGTGACCGATGGACGAAGGGGGATCTGGATGACGGCACCGCGTACGGCCTCAGACGGTCGACCGAACCGGGCCGTGCTGCTTGCGGTGACCTGCCTGGGCCAGTTCATGGTCCTGCTCGACAACACGATCGTCGGAGCGGCACTGCCCGACATGCAGCAGCGGCTGCACACCGGGTTGACCGGTCTGCAGTGGATCGTCGACGCGTACGTCCTGCTGGTCGCGATGCTGCTGCTGTCCGGCGGCGTCTTCGCCGACCGGTTCGGCCGCAAGCGGGTGTACCTGGCCGGGGTGGCGGTGTTCACCGCCGCGTCGGTGCTGTGCAGCCTCGCGCCCTCGCTCGGCTGGCTGATCGCCGGCCGGGTCCTGCAGGGCATCGGGGCCGCGGCGCTGAGTCCCGCCTCGCTCGCCCTGCTCGCCTCCGCCCATCCCGTACCGCAGGAACGCGTCAAGGCGATCGGGCTGTGGGCCGGACTCAGCGGGATCGGTCTGGCGGCGGGCCCCGCGGCCGGCGGAGTTCTGACGGACGCCTTCGGCTGGCCCGCGATCTTCCTGGTCAACCTGCCCGTCGGCGTGGTGCTTCTGCTGGTCGGTCTGCGCCACCTCGACGAGTCCCGCAATCCGGGCGCCCCCGCGATCGACGTCCCGGGCACGGTGCTGTCCGTCCTGGGGGTGGGGGTGCTGACCTACGGGCTGATCGAGGGTGGTGCCCGCGGCTGGACGTCGCCGGTGATCCTGGGAAGCTTCGCCGCCGCGGCACTCCTCCTCGCCGCCTTCGTCGCCGTCGAAGCGCGCCGTTCCGCACCGATGCTGCCGCCGCGGCTGTTCCGGCGGCGGTCGTTCACCGTGTCCCACACGGCCATGGGCGTGGTGGGGTTCGCGCTCATGGGGTCGTCGTTCTTCTTCTCCCAGTTCTTCGTGCACGTCCAGGGCAGCTCGGTCCTGCGCGCCGGCCTGCAGACCCTGCCGATGTCCCTCGCCATGGTGGTCGTCAGCCCGTACGCGGGCCGGCTCGCCGCCCGGTACGGCTTCCGCGTCGTGGTCACCACCGGCCTGACCCTGGCCGGCCCCGGACTGCTCGCGCTCGGCACGGTGCACGCCGACACCGGTTACGGGAACGTCTGGTGGCGGCTGGCAGTCGTCGGCACCGGCTTCGCCCTGACCCTGTCGCCCCTGACCGGAGCCGCCATCCAGGCGGTCGGCCCGCAGGAAGGCGGCCTCGCCTCCGGCATCAGCAGCACCACCCGGCAGATCGGCGCGGTGCTGGGCGTGGCGGTGCTCGGAGCCGTCGTCCGCGCCCGGCAGTCCGGCGGCGCCTCCTTCGAGGCCGGTCTCGACAGCGCCTTCGTCGTGGCCGGCGCCCTCACCTCGGCCGCCGCCGTGTTCACCGGCCTGTGGCTGAGGAAACCCCGGACATCGTCACCGCCGTGCCCGGCCGCGGCGACACCGCCGTCGGCAACGACGTCTGGTTCGGCTACCGGTCGACCGTCACGCCGGGCGTCCGGATCGGGGACGGCGCGATGATCACGGACGACGCCGTGGTGACCGCCGACGTCCCGCCGACGTCCCGCCGTACGGCGTCGTCGGCGGCAACCCGGCCCGACCGGTCCGCCGCCTGGTGGGACCGGCCCACCGACCTCGTCACCGAACACGGAACGGAGAAGTCCCTTTGAACCACATGCCCCACGTGTCCATCGAAGAGCACCCGGTGGCCGACCGCGCGGCCGGACCCTACGCCCTCACCACGGGACCCGACGGCGCCCTGTGGTTCACCCTCGTCCACGGCGGCCGGATCGGCCGGCTCGTCCCCGGCGAGGAACCGACCAGCCACCGGCTCGACCCCGACTGCGGGCCGACCGTCATCACCCCCGGCCCCGACGGCGCCCTGTGGTTCACCGAGTACGAGGCGGACCGGATCGGACGCGTCACCACCGGCGGCACCGTCACCGAGTTCGACGTCCCCACCCCCGGCTGCGGGCCGTTCGGCATCGCGGCGGGCCCCGACGGCGCGCTGTGGTTCACCGAGACCGCCGCCGACCGCGTCGGCCGGATCACCGTCGACGGCCGCGTCACCGAGTTCCCGCTGCCCGTCACCGGCGCGTTCCCCTCCGCGATCACCGCCGGCGCGGACGGCGGGATGTGGTTCACCCTCAACCAGGCCGACGCCATCGGCCGGATCGGCACGGACGGCGTGATCACCCTCCACCCCCTGCCGACGGAGGCGGCGGCGCCGGTCGGGATCGCGGCGGGCCCCGACGGCGCGCTGTGGTTCACCGAGATCGCCGCCGGCCAGATCGGCCGGATCACCCCCGACGGGCGGATCACCGAATTCCCGCTGCCCGACCGGGCCGCCCGGCCGCACGCCGTCACCGTCGACGGCGACGGCACCGTCTGGTTCACCGAATGGGGCGGCAACCGCGTCGGCGCCCTCACTCCCGAAGGCTCCCTCACGACGTACGACCTGCCCACCCCCGGCTCCGAGCCCCACGGCATCGCCGTCGGCCCCGACGGCTCCCTGTGGACCGCGCTGGAGACCGGCGCGCTCGCCCGCGTCACCCCCTGACCACCCCGTCCCACTCCACCGAGTCGACAGGGCCGCCACACGGCGGCCGGAGAGGAAGACCCCATGAAATACGCGCTCGTGATCTTCGAGACGGACGAATCGCGCCGCCGGATCCAGGCCGACCGGGCCGCCTACCGCAAGGAGTACGAAGGCTGGATCGGCGGCCTCGCCGCGGCCGGGAAACTCGTCGGCGGCGACGCCCTGGAGACCGAGCGCACCGCCCCCGCGACGGTGCGCACCGCGGCCGACGGGACGACGACGGTGACCGACGGGCCCGCGCACCCCGGCGGGGAGACCCTCGGCGGCTGGTTCGTCGTCGAGGTCGCCGACCGCGCGGAAGCCCTCGAACTGGCCAGGAGCCTGCCCACCCCGGAGACCGTCGAGATCCGCCCCCTCCTCGAATCCGCATGACCGGCCCGGCTCGAAGCGGCAGGCCGGAGCGGCCGGCCCGCCGTGGCCGGAAGACCGAAAGACCGAAAGACCGAAAGACCGGAAGACCGTGCCACAGCGTGCCGTGGAAGCGGTGAACAGCGGTCGGCAGAGGGTCCGGCAGGACACCGGGGCCGCTCCCGGCTACGGCTGTTCCCACAGGTCAGGTGGGATGTACGCGGTCGAGTGCCGGGTGATCCGCAAGCCTGGGGCGCGGGTTCGGTTCCCGTCGTCCGCTCTTCTCGCGACGCCCCGGGTCGGGGGCCCGGGGCTGCTGCCCCTCGGCGGGCTTCTCCTCGGCCGCTTCGCGCTGCGGACGGGAACGGGCGCAGCGGATGCGCGCGGGCGCATACTGGCAGCAATGACAAAGCCCAGTGCACCGAAGCGCTTTTTGCCCACCAGCCCCTTCAAGGCCCCGGTCGCGCTGCCTCCCAAGCAGTTCGCCGTGGGCGACCAGGTCACACACGACGTGCACGGCCTCGGCCGGGTCGTCGGCGTCGAGGACGGGATCGCCGCCGTCGTGGATTTCGGCTCGGCGCGAGAGCGGATCCTGAGTCCGTACGCCAAGATGAGCAAGCTGTAGGACCGCCGTGCCCGGTCACGGCACCCCAGACGCGTTCACGGACCCACAAGGAAGAGGACCCCTCTCATCGACCTGACCTCGCCGTTCTCCGCTCCGGAAGAGGCGTCCCCCTGCGCCGCCGCAGCATCACCGCAGCCCGCCACACATCCCTTCCGGGCGCCCGACTTCGGGGAGATCGACACCTTCCTGTTCGACGAGGACGCGCAAGCGACGGCCTCTGGTACGAGTGCGGCCCGACGCGAGACGGGCTAGCTCCCCCTCGTGACGACGGCTTCGGCATCGGGCCCCGGCGATTCCGCCGCCCATGGCGCGGGTGCGATTCCCGCCATCCACTCTTGAACGAACGAAGCCCCAGGTCAGGGACCTGGGGCTTCGTCGTCGTCCGGGAAGCTCAGGGACCCGGGGAGGGCCGGGATCACTCGCCACCTCGCCCACGAGGTCCCCTCGTGGCCGACGGGCACTGCGCGCACCGCTCGCGGAAGGACCGGGACCGGCTCGCCGCGGAGGCCCGCCGCTTCTCTCGCGGGCGCCGGCGGCGGCTCGTACGCGGGACGGTCGCGGGACGGTCGCGGGCCGCTGACCACGTGGCACGTCGTTCACGCGGGTTAGACTCCCCGTCACGGAATAGCCTCGCGCCGGGGCGGGACCGACCATCCTGTCCGCTGTGCGCGGGGTCGATCGAAGCTGCGGGCGCACGGGGGCTACGCGATGGGATCAGACATGTCCGGGCTGGGGCTGTCCGCCCCTGAAGAGGCCGTGTACCGGCACTTCCTGAGGAATCCGGGCACCTCCGACGACGAGATCCACACACTGCTGGGACTGGATCGACGCGAGGTGGACACGAGCGTGCACCGCCTGTGCGCGCTGGGGGTGCTGAACCGCACCGGACCGGGTGAGTTCGCGGCCGCGGACCCGGAGACCACCGTGGAGCGCCTCACCGACCTGTGCCTGCGGGAGCTCCACAGGGAGCTCACCCGGATCACGCAAGCCCGGCACCTGGTCGCCGAGCTGCGGCAGGTGCAGCCCGTGGAGGCCGTTTCCGCTCCGCGCATCGAGCGGCTGGCGGACGTCGAGCGCATCCGCGCCCGGATCGACGATCTCGCCTTCTTCGCGCGCGAGGAGATCCTCTCGGTCGAACCGCACGTCGAGCTGACGCCCGAGAACATCGCCCACGCCCGTCCCCTCGACCAGCGCTGCCTGCGGCGCGGCGTGCGGATCCGAAGCGTCATACCGCGCACGGCGCTCGACCATCCGCCCACCGCCGGCTACCTGCGCGAACTCGCCTCGCAGGGGGCGCAGATCCGGGTCGCGCAGACCGTCACCGAGCGCATCCTCATCTACGACCGCGGCACCGCCCTGGTGCCCGTGGACCCCGATGACACGGCCCGTGGCGCCCTGCTCGTCCGTGAGGACGGTCTCGTCGCCAACATGCTCGCCCTGTTCGAGAAGATCTGGGGCGAGGCGGAGCCCCTCCCGTCGCACGGCGAGGACGGCGCCGGTCCCGACCAGCCGACCGAGCTGGAGCGGCGCGTCCTGGAATCGATGTGCCGGGTCAGCAAGGACGAGATCGGCGCCCGCGAACTCGGCATCTCCGTCCGCAGCTACCGGCGCCACGTGGCCGACTTAATACAGCTGCTCGGCGCGGCGGGGCGGCCGCAGGCCGCTCTGCTGGCTCGCGAGCGTGGCTGGATCTGACCTCTCTCACTCGTGAGCGTCGGCCAGGGACCAGCCGCGCAGCGCGCGGTCCCGCAGCGCCCCGGTCACGGCCGCGCGCGCCGCGTCCGGTCCGGCCCCGACCCACAGCGTGATCCGGTCCGCCGACACCCGCGTGGAGCAGGGCCAGTCCGGGGGCAGCAGGGCCAGCAGGCGGATCACGGTCAGGGGAGCGGCGGACGAGTCCGCGGCCAGGCGCACGACACGGAGCTCCGCCCCGGAGCCGCTGTTCCCGCCGCTCATGACGCGGGGCCGAGAGCCGGGGGCGTACGGATGCCGAACTCGTGCCGCAGGGCGGAGCGCGCGGCCCAGTAGCCGGACATGCCGTGCACGCCGGGGCCGGGCGGTGTGGAGGCCGAGCAGAGGTACACCCCGCGCAGCGGAGTCCGGTACGGGTCGAACCGGGGCACGGGACGCAGCAGTGACTGGGTGAGCGTGACGGCCCCCGCCAGGATGTCGCCGCCCACGTAGTTCGGGTTGTACGCCTCGAGGCCCGCGGCGGTGACGGCCCGCTCGGCCAGGACCGTGTCCGTGAAGCCGGGAGCGTGCCGCTCGATCGCGGCCCGGATCATCGGCAGCGGATCGCGCGTGTCGCCGTTGGGCACGTGCGCGTACGCCCAGACCGGCCGCCTGCCCCGCACCTCGCGTCCGGGGTCGGTGACGGCGGGATCGACGAGCATGACGAACGGTTCGGCGGTCGGGACCCCGCGCGCCGCGAGGGTCTCCTGCCGCAGCATCGTGGCGCGGCCGCCACCGAGGTGAACCGTGCCCGCGCGGCCGGCCTCGGGGTCGAGCCACGGGATCGGCGCGGAGACCAGGAAGTCCGCCTTCGCCGCGCCGGGGCCGTACCGGAAGCGCGCCAGGGCCTTCGCGTAGCGGGCCGGCAGCAGGTCCCCGGCGAGGGCGAGGAACCCCTTCGGCGCCACGTCCAGCAGGACGGCCCGTACGCCCCGCAGCTCCCGCACGTCGGCGACGGGCGCCCCGGTCCGGACGCGTCCGCCGTGCGCCACCAGGTCGTCGGCGAGCGCGCGGGCGATGACGCCGCTGCCGCCCTTCGGCAGTGGCCATCCCGTGCTGTGGCCGAGGTGCCCGAGCAGCACGGCTGTCGCGCCGGAGGCGAGGCTGGGCAGCCGCCCGACCGCGTGCGCGGCCACGCCGGTCAGCAGCGCGGACGCCTCCTCGGTCGCGAACCCGTGGAAGGGGCCGCCGTGGCGCAGGACGCGCGGCGCCAGCAGGGCCGGGGCGGCGAGGTCGTCGGGCCGGGACCGCTGCCCGGACAGCATGAAGTCGACGACGCCCGTGCTGTGCGCGACCAGCGGCTCCATGAGCCTTCGCCACCGGGCGCCGTCGGCGCCGAGTCCGGCACAGGTGGTGGCGAGGTCGCGGTGCGCCAGTGCGGCGGTCCGTCCGTCGAGGAGTTGGGCGTAGGAGACCGGGGGGTGGAGCAGTTCCACCCCCCGGGCAGCGAGGTCGAACGCGCGGAAGAACCGCGAGGCGGCGGCCATGGGGTGCACCGCGGCGCAGAGGTCGTGCACGACCTCGCTGTCGAAGAGCGGGGCGGTGCGCAGCCCGCCGCCGATCTCCCCGGCGCGTTCGCGGATCTCGACGCGCAGACCGGCGCGGGCCATGGTGACCGCGGCGGCGAGTCCGTTGGGGCCGCTGCCGACGACGGTGACGTCGACGTCCGTCATCCGCTTGCCGTCATCTCGGGGTTCCCTCGGTCTCGCGGGGCCTTCTTCGCCTCGGCGAGCAGCTTCAGCCCGGCCCGGTCCGTCCGGTCGGGACGGCCGCCGAGCCGGTGCACGACCGCCCAGACGGTGGTGCCGGGGAAGGCGCCGGCGAAGACGGACGCGTCCCGCGTCGCTCCGTTGTGCCAGCGCAGTTCGCCCGCGCTCTGCCAGGACACGGCGGGTTCGCCCAGCGCGCGGTCCACCAGCAGGCCCTTCACGAGCCCCGACACGGCCCGGGGGGTGGCCCACAGGCCGCCGGCGGGCAGGATCGGTCCGGTCATGGTCCAGGTGGCGCGGGGCCGTCCGAACAGGCCGCGGGCGGTCAGTGTCCGGTCGGCGGGCGGGGCGGGGGTGACTTCGTCGACGCCGAGCGGTGCGAGCACGTGGGTGCGCAGCAGTTCCTCGTACGTGCCGCCGCCGGCCTTCTCCAGGGCGGCGCCGAGGACGGCGTAGCCGAGATTGGAGTACTCCTGGTCCGCGCCCGGCTTCCGCGTGGCGATCGTGTCGAGCCGCCGCAGGATCCCGTCGAACTCCTGGGGGTCGAGGGTCGCGTACGGGTCGCGGGGGTCGGTCGACGCCGGCCGCGGGTGCGAGCGGGGCAGGCCCGACGTGTGGTCCGCCAGCTGCCGCAGCGTGATCCCCGATCCGGCGGGAACGGCCGGAAGCCATGCGGTCAGCCGGTCGTCGGGGTCGAGCCGGCCGGCGTCGGCCAGCCGTGCCAGCAGGGTTCCGGTGAGCGCCTTGGTGAGGGAGCCGATCTCCACGTACGCGTCCGGGTCGTGGCCGTGCTCGGCCCGCACGGAGCCGGTGCCGGAGATCGCGCACATCGGGGCGGGGCGCGGGAACCGCCTCATCCGCCGGTCCATTTCCGCAGCAGCGCCTGCCGCTCGGGCCGCTTCGGGCTCGTGTCGCCCGCGATCGCGCCCCACGCCGTGAGCGTCCGGGGGGACGCTTCGCCGTCGACGAACCGGGCGAGCAGGTTCTGGGAGAGGGTGAACTCCTCCTCGTCGTACGCACCGGCGGCGGCCGAGTGGACGGGCAACTCCTCGCTGCCGGAGGCGGTTTCGAGTCGCAGCAGCATCTCCGGCGGTTCGCCGGTGCCGCCCAGTGCCGCCGTGAGCACGGCCTCCACGGCGAGCGCCAGCCGTCGGCGGGAGGCGCCGCGCACCGGGGCTCCCTCGACGCTCGCGGAGCGCAGTTCCTCCCACGTCCACGTCCGGTGGTCACCGGCCGCGCCGGCCTCCACGCCCTTCTCGGTCAGCCGCGCTCCGCGGCCCTCGGTGCCCGGGGGGGCACCCACGTACACCGCGTCCGCGGTGATCCAGAACAGTCCGACCATCGCCACAGTTGACTCCCGTTCGTGTCGTGCGTCCCGTCCGGGAGGCCGGTCCGGCCGCCCGCGCCTGGACGATCAGCCTGCATTCTCGGCGGAGGCCGTCCGCGTCGCCGTGACGGCGGACTGTTCCGGCCATCCGGCCCGTTTCCGTACGGCCGCCGTGACGCGGTCGCCGGCCCGGCCCGCCATGCGGATCCCGGCGGCGAGCGGCCGGCTCAGGAAGATCAGGTCGCAGGCCACCATGGTGAGGGCGAAGCCGGTGAGCCCCATGAAGAAGGCGATCGACAGGTGGAAGCCGATCGACGCCACGGCCGCCCAGGGGCGCAGCTTCGGGACGAGCACTCCCAGGGGGAAGTAGACCAGGAACAGGGTGGTGGCGTAGGTGCCGCCGATCACCAGCAGGTCGTTCTCGTACACCAGCCGGGAGAATCCCGGGAGTTCGAACTCGGGGATGCGCATGATGTAGAAGAGCGCCGTGCCGTCCTGCCACAGTTTGCCCTGCACCTTGTAGAGGCCGCTGGTGACGTACACGAGGCAGATCTGCGTCGCGATGGCGAGCACGCCCAGGTTGTGCAGCGGGGTCTGCGCGGCGCGCAGTCCGGCGGGCAGCCGGTCCTTGACCCGCCCGGCCAGGCCGCTCGTCAGGGAGAGCCGGTCGTAGCAGCGGGTGAGCATCAGCATGGGGATGACGAGGTACGCCAGGTTGTCGCCGCCGTCGAGCAGGAACTGGTCCCGCTGGTAGACCGACCACAGGAACACCCCGTGCAGGGCGAGCACCGGTCGTCCTCCGACGCCCAGCGTGACTCCGAGCGCCAGCAGCATGCCGAGGTGGAAGACCAGCTCGAACCAGGCCGTCGAGGTGCTGACCGCGTAGAGGCTGAAGGTGTCCGTCTCGTCCAGGACGGTGAGGAAACGGCTCCAGGACTCGACGCCCGAGGGGCCGAAGAGATAGTGCCGGTCGGCGTACTGCGAGGCGTAGAACATGAAGCCGACGAAGCCGAGCAGGGCCCGCGTGCCGGAGACTCCCAGGACGGCGAACGACGTGGAGCCCATCCGGTCCAGCGAGGTCAGGGAACGGCTCTTCCGGGCGCGCAGTCGCGCGCGAAGTGAGGTGATCACCGCAGTTCGTCCGCCTTCAGCCAGTCGAAGTCCTGCACCTGCACCGTGTCCTCGCCGTCCTTCGCCGGGGCGTTGCGCTTCGACCAGGGCGGCAGTTCGCGCACGTACATGCGCACCTGGATCCGCCGGGGATCACCGCCGCAGGCGTCGGGCATCTGGGTCAGTGAGTAACGGGAGAGGAAGCGGACCGCGTTGTCCTGCGCCTTCTGCTCCTCCGGCATCAGGCGGACCTTGCCCGCACCGTCCTTCCGGTCCTTCGCGATGTCGTCCTTGTGCTTCTCCCGCAGCCGGTCGAGCAGGGGGTCGGTCGCGTTGATGGACTGCATCGGCGCGGAGACCAGCCGCGACATGCGGGAGGGGAAGAACCTGCTCTCCTGTGCCTCGCGCACGTAGGCGGTGGTGACGTCGTGGTAGTCGGTGACGCTCCCGTCCCGGCACTGGGCCCGGGCCAGCACGCCGCGGTCGTCGGCGAGGGGGTCCGGCGCGAAGAGCATCCAGTTCTGCACGAAGTAGGGGTTCAGGTAGCCCTTCACCTTGTCGAAGTGCCGGACCTTCAACGGGGTGGCGGGGGCCTGGGAGAAGGAGGCGAGAGCGAAGTGAAGGCCCAGGAGGGCGGCGCCGCCGAGCAGCACCGCCCTCCTGGTCACGAGGTGACCCGTCACTTGTCGAAGACCTCTTCGACGGACGGCGCGTTCTCGCTGGTGGTGTCCGCCGGGGCGGAGCCGAGGCTCGCGATCCGGACCACGTTGCCGACCTGGCTGCGGATGGCCTGCGTGCCGGCCAGCGCCTTGCCGTGGACGACCGCGGCCTTGGCCACGGAACCGATCCACATCGGCCGCATCTCGATCTCCGGCTCGGCCGTCTGCACGGCGGAGGCGGTCACCAGCGGCGCCGCGGCCTGGGCAGGAGCCTGCGTGGCGAGCAGGGCGGCGACGCCGCCGAGAACCACACCGGCACCGGCAATTGCCTTCTTCACTGTCTTCTCCCGTTTGTCTTCTCTTCCGGTCCGTCAGTTCACTGCCAGCCGTTGACCGGCGTGCACAGCCGGTTGACGGGCCGGGGCAGCGCGCGGACGCCCTTGTGCTTCTTGCAGAAGCCCTTGAGCGGCCGCTCCGCCAGGTCGTGCGAAGCGTTTCCCTGTGTGGACGCCGACAGGACGGGCCGCTGCTCCGCGGCGGCACCGGCCGTGCCTGTCGATCCCCAGACGATGGCCGCGGACACGGCCAGGACGATGAGCGGCCTGACGCGAACCGAATGGCGCCTGGATTGGGCGTTCACTTGCTTCCCCCTTGACCTGACGGGTCGTTCTGACAAGGAAGACGATGCCATCGGGACAGCAGCGTCGGGCCTGTTGGACATGTCAGCTTCCTGCAGGGGCCCCTGCACTTTCCTGCAGGCGGCCGGCGACCCGACGCTCGATCCCCTCGACGGTCCCGCTCCAGACCGATGACCGCCGCCTGCCTGGACCTTCCCTGCGACCTGGGGTCCGTGCGGTCTTGAGTGCCGAGCGGGGTTCTTGACCTCTGGGTCAAGAACCCCGCTACGATGTCGCCATGGGAAGACCCAAGCAGTTCGATCCGGACGTCGCGGTGGAGCGGGCCATGGGCGTGTTCTGGCGCAAGGGGTACGCGGCGACGACGCCCCAGGACCTCGTGGACGAGATCGGCATCGGGAAGGGCAGCCTCTACCACGCCTTCGGCAGCAAGCACGCGCTGTTCGAGCGGGCGCTGGGGCGGTACCGGGACTCGCAGGCCGCGTGGCTGGAGGCGCTCCTCGATCATCCCGGGTCGGCGAAGGACCGGCTGCGGGGCGCCTTGGAGGCCCTGGTGCGGCTCGATCTGGGCGACCCGGAGCGGCGTGGCTGCATGGCGGTGAACACCGCCGCCGAGCTGGCCCCTTCGGACGCCGGGACGGCCGACACGGTGCGCAAGATGTTCGCGCGCACGGAGGGGGCGTTCCGGGCCACCGTCGAGGAGGGCCAGCGGGCCGGCGAGATCGCCGGGGACCGCGACGCGGCGGCGGTGGCCGCCTGGCTGCTCGCGACGGTGATCGGGATGCGGGTGCTGGCGAAGACCGCCGAGGACGACACGCAGCTCAAGCGGGTCGTGGACGCGGCGATGAGGTCCTTGTAGGCGGTGCCGGCGATCGGCGGCCCTCCTTGGATTTTTTACGGGCTTGTTTTGTACCTACGGTTCAAGAATCTATGGGGAGCGGATATGGAACTCGGTCTCGCAGGCAAGACCGCGGTCGTCACCGGGGCCAGCCGGGGCGTCGGTCTCGCGATCGCCCGGCAGCTCGTCGCCGAGGGCGTCCGCGTGGTCGGCGCGGCCCGGACGGTCACGCCCGAGTTGAAGGAGATCGGCGCTCACCCCGTCGCGGTGGACCTGAGCACGCCGGAAGGGGCCGAGGAGCTGGGGACCCGGGCGCTCGCCACGCTCGGCGGCGTGGACATCCTGGTCAACAACCTGGGCGGCGGCGACGAGTTCACCATGAACGGGTTCCTCGCGACCGGCGACGCCCTGTGGGCTCGGTGCTTCGAGGTCAACCTGTTCGGCACGGTCCGGGTCACCCGCGGGCTGCTGCCGAGCATTCTGGAACGCCGCGGCTCAGTGGTGAACATCTCGTCGATGAGCGCGCGGCTGCCCGGCACGGGCCCGATCGAGTACGGCGCCGCGAAGGCGGCCCTCAACGCGTTCGGCAAGGCGCTGTCCGAGGAGTTCGGGCCCCGGGGCGTACGCGTGAACACCGTCTCCCCGGGGCCGACGCGTACCGGCATGTGGGAGGACGCCGACGGCTTCGGCGCCCGCCTGGCGGAGGCCGGCGGCGTCGAGCACCGCGACTTCGTGGCCGGGGTGCCCGCGGCGATGGGCATGACCACCGGCCGCATGGTCGAACCCGGCGAAGTCGCGGCCGTCGTCGCGTTCCTCGCCTCGGACCGCGCGGCGAGCGTGACCGGCGCCGACTACGTCGTCGAGGGAGGCGGCATCAAGACGGTGTGAGGCGTCCTCCGGGGCACCGGCTTCGTCCGGGCTCCTCGGGGCCCGGACGACGCGAGGGCCCTCGGTCCGTCTTCCGTGCCCCCGTACGGGGAGGGGCGGCGCGCCCGCGTCCCGGCCGCGGGGCGCGGCGTGCCTCTACGGCTGTGCGGGGGCCGCCTTCTCCAGGTCGTCGACGCTGCCGGACATGAGGGTGCGGATGTGGCCGGTGAGGTGCTCGGCGGGCCAGTCCCACCAGGCCAGCGCCAGGAGCCGGGCGACGTCCTCGTCGTCGTACCGGGTGCGGATGAGGCGGGCCGGGTTGCCGCCGACGACGCCGTAGTCGGGTACGTCCTTGGTGACCACCGCGCCGGCGGCGACGATCGCGCCGTGGCCGATGCGCACCCCGGGCATGACGGTCGCGCCGTGGCCGAACCAGACGTCGTTGCCGACGACGGTGTCCCCGCGGTTCGGCAGGCCGGTGAGCAGGTCGAAGTGGTCGGCCCAGGAGCCGCCCATGGTGGGGAAGGGGAAGGTGGAGGGGCCGTCCACGCGGTGGTTGGCGCCGTTCATGAGGAACCGCGTCCCCGTGCCCAGCGCGCAGAACCTGCCGATGACGAGCTTCTCGGGCCCGTAGTGGTAGAGCACGTTGCGCGTCTCGAACGCGGTCGCGTCGTCGGGGTCGTCGTAGTAGGTGTACTCCCCGACCTCGATCAGCGGGGACGTGACCAGGGGCTTGAGCAGGACCACCCGCGGCTGGTCGGGCATGGGGTGCAGAACGTTCGGGTCGGCGGGGACGACTGGCTTCACCGATGTCTCCTCTTCACACGCGAAGTACCGCTGGACCGGCCGCGAGCGCGGCGGCTCTTCCCCGGGCCTGGTGCCCCGGGGGCGGGGGAGCCCCCCTGCCGAGGTGTCCAGACTGGACGTGGGCGGGTGCCGGCGGCAACGGCCTTTCCGGCGAGGCGCGTCGACTCCGCCCTGTTCGAGCGCGGCAGCCGGTCCGTGGCGACGACGCCGACCGGCCGGTTCGACCGGTCGACCGGTCGAACCGGGTGGTTCCTGACGGGCTCCGGACGGCTGGACGGAGGGACGGCGGGACGGCGGGACGGGCTCGCCCGAGGGTCTCTCGGCCGAAGCTCCGCATTCCGCGTGCACGGATATCTGCGTTCGCGGACCGAGATTTTAAGCGGCGCCACGGAGAGAATTTATAGCGGCGACACGGCGGGCTCAAAACGGAACCCGTATGGGCCGCACCGGCGTGCTACTGTCGAATCAGTTGCAGTTTTGGTACCCGAAGACTTCAAGCGCCCCGTCGACCTTATGCGCCGTGCGGAAGCGCTTTGCATTCCGGTTTTTTTCCGGGCAGGGAATCATCGCGGCGACACGGCGTCCGTAAAGTGCGGATTCCGCTGCACTGCCCGAAGGAGATATGACATGGCTGCTGGCACCGTGAAGTGGTTCAACGCGGAAAAGGGCTTCGGCTTCATCGAGCAGGAGGGTGGCGGTCCTGACGTGTTCGCCCACTACTCGAACATCGCCACCCAGGGCTTCCGCGAGCTCCAGGAGGGGCAGAAGGTCTCCTTCGACATCGCGCAGGGCCAGAAGGGCCCGACGGCCGAGAACATCGTTCCCGCCTGATACTGACGCGTCATACGCGGCTGGGGCCCACACCCTTCGGGGTGTGGGCCCCAGCCGCGTTCATTTCACAGGACTTCCCCGCGCATCCGGGTCGCTGACGCCCCTCGCATTCCCTTCGGGCCGCTCCCGCTATTCCGCCGCCGGTCACACGATGCCGGCCATGCGCTGCCGGCCATGCACCGCCGGCCGCGCAATTCCGGTCACACTCTGCCGGAATTTCTCGGAACGCGCCGCGTGAAGAAATTCTTCGAATGAATCGCGCAGGCACGAACGGCCGTACCGCGCGGGGCGGCGCACCGGACGGCGCCGTCCGCCGGTGCGGGGTCAGTAGGGCGCGGGGCCAGCAGGACGCGGGGTCAGCAGGGCGCCGGGGTCAGTGGTCGGAGTAGCTGACGTCGCCCATGGTCCACGCGCTGATGTCCGCGATCGAGACGCGGTACATCCCGCCCGTCTCCGGGATGCCCACCGTGCCCTGAAGGATCCGCGCCAGGTGGAAGTGCAGGTGGGTGGGCGGTCCGTCCTTCGCCCCGGCGGTGGCGAAGACGGCGGAGAACTCGGCCAGCCGGTCGGAGTCCGCCAGGACCTCCGAGACCCGCTGCCGCCACACCGCTTCGGGTGCCAGCCGGCCTGTGATGACAGCGCCCCCGGTGACGACGGTCAGGGACATCTGGTTGCTCCGCCCGGACTCCACCAGCTGGGCGACCTCAACGAGCAGCTCGTCAATCTTCGACATGGAAGCCGATCCTACGGGCTACTCCGCCCCGCCCACAGGTCGTCCCCCGGGTGGGGCGGACAGCCGGGGAGCGGGGGCGCGGGGGCCGTCCTCCTTGCCGACCGCTGCTTTCTCCCACCAGGACCCACGACTACCTGCCGACGCGGGACGCGAAAATCTATGTCGGCCACAGTAGACATGGAGGGACGGTCGGGTTATGTTTTCTTCCGTAAGCAGCAGAGACAACAGGGCCCGGCAGAGACGACCTGCCGGGGAGCAGTACGGCTAGTCGCAGTGAGCAGGACGGTGCGGCGGCGGAGTTTCGAAGCCAGGGCTTTCGCAGGACGGCGACGGGACTGGCGGCCGCACCGGGAGGCCCGCGGTGATCAGGGGCCTCCGGGAGCGGGACCGCGTTCATGGCGGACGCGGTCCCGTGAAGGCAGTAGGGCAGTACCCCTGGTGAAGGCGTCGGGCTGCGGACGCGCGCACCGGGGCGCGGTGAAGCGGCGCCTCCTCGGGCGCCGATGCAGTACGCAGGACCCGCGGGATCCGTAGTACCGGCAGTATCCGCAGTGCCCGCGGGACGAGAAGTTGATCAGCAGGGAAGAACGGAGGAACACGGCGCCATCGGGATCGCCCGGGCGGGAGTCTTGAGCCCGGGTACCGCAGGACATCGATAGCGAGGTGGTCTTCGGTCAAGCAACCGCGATCCCCGCACCCCCGGCAGCGAACGGGCCGGGTGGGCGGACACAGAAGGCCGGCGCTTCATCAGGGCCGGCAGGTGGTGTAGTAGTTCCTTCAGGGCCCTGGTGCCAGTACTGGCACCAGGGCCCCTCTATGCGTTTCACGGAGAGGTGCAAATGACAGCAGACGACTCGTACGACCGTCTCGACGACGACGACTATCCCGCCTACACCATGGGTCGGGCCGCCGCGATGATCGGCACCACCCAGGGCTTCCTCCGCGCCATCGGCGAGGCCCGCCTGATCACCCCGCTGCGTTCCGAGGGCGGTCACCGCCGCTACTCCCGCTACCAGCTCCGCATCGCCGCCCGCGCCCGCGAACTCGTCGACCAGGGCACCCCGATCGAGGCCGCCTGCCGCATCATCATCCTCGAGGACCAGCTCGAAGAGGCCCAGCGCATCAACGCCGAGTACCGCCGCGCCGCCGAATCCGGCACGCCCCCGGAGCATGCCTGAGCCGAGCCCACCCGCGGAAGACCCGGGTCGGCCGGCCCGGGCCTTCTTCGTCGTGCGGGGCGCCCGGGCGGTACGCCCGGTACGGCGGCGGCCGGGGGTCAGCCCTGCTCGGTGTCGTCGTCCGTCCGGGTGGCGGCCTCGGCCCCGAGGGCCTTCTCGCGCATCTTGCGCACCAGCTCGGCCTTCCGGTCGGCGGCACCCTGGCGGTCGAGGTTGCGGTGCGGACCGTTGTTCTGCCGTTCGGCGCGGGACAGCTTCTTGCGCTGGCCACCGCCCTGGCCGACGGGGTTGTTGATGTTCTTGCTGTCGGTCACGGGTTCTCCCGGTGGGGGTGTGGGGTGGTCGGCGGGGGTCACGGTGGGAGACGGGCGCGGCACCGGAGACGTTACCCGGTTCCGCCGGCACCGGCGGCACGGGAGCGGAGGCCCCCACCAGGTGGAGGGCGCGGCGCGACGGTGCGGCCAGGCGACTCGTACAGCGGGCTGCCCGGCTTCGAGGCGGTGAGGGCGGCCGGGAGGTCCGCCGACCCGTCAGCCCGCCGCCCCACCAGCCCGCCAGCCCGCCAGCCCGTCAGTAGTAGCTGCGCATGATCTCGGTGGCCCAGTCGGGCTGGGTCGTGGTGCCGCGCGGGCCGAACTCGCTCATGTAGGGCTTGATGTCGAGCACCGGAGTGCCGTCGACCGCGTCCAGGCCCTCCACGTGGACGTCGAGTCCGTCGACCCGCAGCAGCCGGCAGCGGGACACCCCGAGCCGGTTGGGGCGGTTCTTGCCGCGCTGGGCGAAGATGCCGACCAGCGGCCAGTCGGTGTTGCCGCGCGGATGCCGGGCTCCCGTCTCCACCTTCTCCTCCGGCACCCGGTCGAAGTGGTAGACGATCTCCACGTGCGAGAAGGCGTCCAGCCCGGCGAGGGCCTCCGCGCCGAACCGGCCGTCCAGGCGGACCACCGCCGCCACCTCGCCCCACTCGTCGTCCCGGACCTCGGCCCGGCCTCCGACCACCCGGCCGACCGGGGCGGAGACGATCTCCACGGGGGCGGTGCTGCTCTCCGTCATGCGCTGTGCCTTTCGCGAGGGAACGGGGAAGCGGACCGGCCCGGCGCCCTGAGGACCGGACCGTGATCTCCAGACGTACGCGGTCGGCCACCGGTTCCGGGAGACGGCCGGGGGGCGGGTGGCGCGGATCACTCCCCCGCCCCCGTCCGGTTGTCACATACGGAGCGTCTGGCCAGTCTCCGGTACGTACCCACCTGGAGGTTGACCATGAGGATCCTGCTCGCCGGCGCGACCGGCGCCATCGGCCGTCCGCTGACCCGTGCCCTGATCCGGGACGGGCACGAGGTGCTGGCCCTCGCCCGTTCGGAGGGTTCGGCGGGGACGGTACGCGCCCTGGGCGCGACGCCCGTCCGGGCGGACGCGCTCGACCGGGAGGGCCTGCTGCGGGCGCTGGACGGGCTGTCCGCCGACGCGGTGGTCCACCAGCTGACCGCGCTCAAGGCGCCCCGGCTGAAGCTCACCGCGGACGACCCCAGCAACGTGCTGCGGGAGCGCGGCACGGCGCACCTCCTGGAGGCGGCGGGCGTGCTCGGGGCGGGCCGCTTCGTCACGCAGTCGCTGGTCCTGGGCTACGGCTACCGCGACCACGGGGAGCGGCCCGTCACCGAGGAGGATCCCTTCGGCGTCCTCGGCGGCACCGTCGCCGACCACGTCGTCACGGGTCTCGTGGAGGCGGAGGGCCGGCTCTTCGCGGCGGAGCACGTGGCGGGCACGGCCCTGCGGTACGGCGTCTTCTACGGCCCCGGCACCTGGTTCGACCCGGCGCCCGGCACCCGGCCGTTCCCCGTCCCCCGGGACGGCGGCGGCACGATGTCGTGGGTCCACGTCGAGGACGCGGCCGGGGCGACCGTCGCCGCGTTGGAGCGGGGCCGGGCGGGCGAGGCGTACAACATCGTCGACGACCGGCCCTCCACCTGGGGCGAACTCGCCGCCGCCCGGGGCCGGCGCCGCCTCCGCCTCCCCGGCCGCGCCCTCCGCCTGGCCGTCCCCTACCTGGGCTCCCTCATGCTCGACACGCACCTCCGCGTCTCCCACGCGAAGGCCACCCGCGACCTCGCCTGGACCCCCCGCTACCCGGACCACGTCGCGGGCATGGCGGCGCGCTGACCCCCGGGCGGAGCAGAGCCGGGCGGGGCGGTCAGGCGGTGGCCCGCTCGATGAGGGCTGCGATGCGGGCCTCGACCTCGGGGGTGAGGGCGGTGAGGGCGAAGGCGGTGGGCCACATGGCGCCGTCGTCGAGGGCGGCGGGGTCGTTGAAGCCGAGGGTGGCGTAGCGGGCCTTGAACTTGGCCGCGCTCTGGAAGAAGAAGACGACCTTGCCGTCCTTGGCGTAGGCGGGCATGCCGTACCAGGTCTTGGGGGTCAGGTCGGGGGCGACCTTCTTGGCCAGGGCGTGGATGCCCTCGGCGAGGACGCGGTCCCCGTCGGCCATCTCGGCGACCTTCGCGAGGAGGTCGGCCTCGCCGTCGGCGGCCTTGGCGCGGGTGCCGCGGGCCTTGCCGGCCTTCAGCTCCTTCGCGCGCTCCTTCATCGCCTCGCGCTCGTCCTCGTCGAAACCGTCGTAGGACTTGGCGGCCTCGGCGGTCTCGGTGCTCTTCGTGTTCTCGGTGTTCTTGGTGTTCTTGGTGTTCTTGGTGGTGGTCATGGCCGGTCCCCTCGTCGATGTGCCGCTCGGCTCACTGGTCCTGCGGTCCTGCTCGTTCTGCTGTCCTGCTGTCCCGCTCGTCCTTCGCGGTGCTGTTCCAGGCTAGGTTCCGGCGGTTCCGGGGGCTTCTCCGAAACTGACCGGGCGGCTCAGGAGAGCCAGGCCCCGTCGCGCATCAGGGTGCGTCCCTCCAGTTCGTCGGCCTCGCGCCAGGCGTGCACGCGGTGGGGCCTGACCAGGAAGTACTGGTAGGGCCCGGCGAGTTCGCGCGGATCGAAGCCGGTCTTCTCCGCGAACGCGTCGCCGGTGCCGGCGGGGAGGTCGGCGAGGTCCACGGGCTCGGCGGTGCCGTCGATCATCACGACGTCCCGGGTGGGCCCGAGGGCCAGCCTGACCCGGCCGTCGGCCAGGAGGTTGCGGCCGGTGAGGGAGGCGCGCGGGGTGGAGATCAGGACGGCGGTGCCGTCCCAGAGGAAGGAGAGCGGGATCAGGTGGCCCCGGCTGGCCACCCACAGGTCCACGTCGTTCTCCAGTCGGGCCAGCGTGTCCTCGACGCGTTCCTCGCGGGACCTCGGCGCGGGCGTGGTGGTCATGCTGTCCTCCCCCGGGTGGCGCGGAGCGCGGTGACGAAGGCGTACGGGGTCGTTCCGTACGCCCGGGTGAACGTGCGGTGCAGCGTCTCCGCCGTCAGGCCCGCCCCCCGGGCCAGGCCCGGGACGTCCAGCGGGCGGGTGTACTCGCGGTCGATGCGGTCGCGGATCCTGCGCAGGTCCTTCAGCGCCTGGAGCCGTACCGCCGCCGTGCGGGCCTCGGCCCATGCGGGCTGGCACATGTCGGTCCCCCTGGTGGGTCTGCCGGTGGGTCGGCCGGTGGGTCAGCGCAGTTCCTGGATGCGGATCAGGTTGCCGGCCGGGTCGCGGAAGGCGCAGTCGCGGACGCCGTAGGGCTGCCGGGTCGGCTCCTGGACGACCTCGGTGTCGCCGGCGGTGACCTTCTCGAAGACGGCGTCGAGGTCGGGGGTCGCGAGGAGGATCCAGCCGTAGGTGCCCTTGGCCATCATCTCCGTGATGGTGCGGCGCTCGTCCTCGGTGACGCCGGGGTCGACGGCCGGCGGGGCGAGCAGGATCGAGGTGCCGGGCTGTCCGACGGGGCCGACGGTGATCCAGCGCGTCTTTCCCTGGCCGACGTCGCTGCGCACCTCGAAGCCGAGGACGTCGCGGAAGAAGACGAGGGAGGCGTCGGGGTCCTCGTGCGGGAGGACGGTGGTGTGAATGGTGAGGTCCATACGGATCAAGGTAGTTGGCGGGCCGGGGGCGCGCTTCTCGAATCCTGACCGGGCCGGGCGGGCCGGGCGGGGGTCCGGGAGGCGGGCCACCGCCGCCTAGTCGACCCGGTGGACCGGTCCGGGCCCCTCTTCCTGACCCGGACCCGGGGCCGGACCCCCGGCCGCTGCCACTGCCTCCGGGTCCGCCAGGAAGTCCGTCACCGCCAGGGCGAAGAGCAGGGCCAGGGCCAGGCCGATCACGACCCAGCCGGTCGGGTGCGGCCAGAGGACGAAGGCGAGGGCCGCGCCCGCCACCAGGATCCACACGATCCAGGCGCGGAAACGGCGGACGAAACCACCGACCGGGCCCAGCCGCAGCCCCGCCCGGTCCGCCGTCGAGCGGGACGCGGCGATGCCCGAGTGCCACAGGCCCCGGGCCAGGACGGCCGGGCGGCTCGGCCCGGACAGCCAGGCGACCAGCGCGACGAGCACGCCGAGCACCGCGCACACCCGGACCGAGGTGCGCAGGAAGCGGACCAGGGTGTCGTAGACCGAGCCGGCGGCCGCCGGGGAGACCGAGGCGGGCAGCGCGTTCAGGTAGACGGTGCGGAAGACGGTGAGCGCGATCCCGAGGACCACGGCCGCCACGGCGAA
This sequence comes from Streptomyces sp. NPDC014656, assembly GCF_043084305.1. Classification (NCBI taxonomy): domain Bacteria; kingdom Bacillati; phylum Actinomycetota; class Actinomycetes; order Kitasatosporales; family Streptomycetaceae; genus Streptomyces; species Streptomyces sp. NPDC014656. Next base: position 174,293 of record NZ_JBIBZN010000013.1, on the reverse strand, counting down.
GCCGAGGGCGGCGGCGACCAGCGCCCGGCGCCGGCGCACCGCGAGCAGCACGCCGCCCGCCACCAGCAGGACCGCGATGACCGGCAGCCACACGCCCATGGTCTGGAGCAGCGCGAAGCCGGTCTTCGCCTTTCCGATGTCGTCGGACCTGAGGACCGTGAAGTCCGTGTGCACCTCGGGGATCTTGCCGGCGGCGGTGAGCCCGGAGTCGACCAGGCGTTCCTTGACCCGGTCGATGACGGGCGCCAGGTCGATGGTCACCGCGTCCGTCTCGATCTTCACCGCCCCGTCCTGGTCGCCGGTCAGGGCCCGGTCGAGGGAGGTGTGGACGGCGCGGTTGGCGTCGGTCCAGATGGTCTCGAAGGCCGGGGAGGCGACGACGTCCTGCGCGCGGTCGTGGACGAAGCCGGCGACCGCGCCCTCCAGCGAGCCGCCGAGCTTCCCGAGCGCCTTCTCCACGAGCGGCCGCTGGTCGGGGGCGACGCCTTCGAGGAGCGTGGCGAGGTCGATGTGCTCCATGACGGCGTCGGTCGCGCGGGTGGCGACGGCCGCCTGCACGTCAGGGTCGGAGGCGAGCGGGGCCACCGTCCGCACGTAGCGGTCGGTGTCGCCCAGGAGGTCGGCCGTCCAGGCGGCCACCAGGCCCAGCGGCACGAGGACGCAGCCGACGACCACGAGGAGCGCGGAGAGGAAGGAGCGCATCCGGTGGTGCTCCCGCTTCGGCGCGCCCTGGGCGGAGCTCGCCTCCAGGGCCGCCACCCGGGCCCGCAGCCTGGTGAGTTCGTCGCCGCCGGTAGCGCCGTCCGGAGTTCCCATGGGGTCACCCTGCGGGCGGGGCGGCGGGACGGCGCGCGGGGTGGGCCGGACGGGTGAGCTGTCCAGGACCGGGGACGTACGCGATCATGCCGTCATGACTTCGCTGCCGCGCTGTGCCGTGCTCGACGACTTCCAGGGCGCCGCCCTCACCTCCGCCGACTGGGGGCCGCTGCGCGGCCGGGTCGAGGTGCGGGTGCTCCGTGAACACCTGGCGGACCGGGACGCCCTGGTCGACGCCGTCGGGGACTGCGAGATCCTGGTCGTGATGCGCGAGCGGACGCCGCTCGACGCCGCCCTGCTCGCCCGGCTGCCCGAGCTGCGGCTCGTCGTCACCTCGGGGATGCGCAACGCCTCGATCGACCTGGCGGCCTGCCGGGAGCGCGGGATCACGGTCTGCGGCACCGCCAGCGGCTCCGAGCCGCCCGCCGAGCTGACCTGGGCGCTGATCCTGGGGCTCGTCCGGCACGTGACGACGGAGTCCCGGGCCCTGCGGGAGGGCGGGCCGTGGCAGTCGACCGTCGGCGGCGACCTCGCGGGGCGCACCCTGGGCCTCCTCGGGCTGGGGAAGATCGGCGGGCGGGTCGCCGCCGTCGGCCGGGCCTTCGGCATGGACGTCCTGGCCTGGAGCCCGAACCTGACGGAGGAGCGGGTCGCCGCGCACGGGGACGGCGTGCGGCTCGCGAAGGACCGGGCCGAGCTGTTCGCGTCGAGCGACGTGGTCTCGCTGCACCTGGTGCTCTCCGACCGGACGCGCGGGATCGTCGGCGAGCCCGAGCTGCGGGCGATGCGGCCGGGGGCGTACCTGGTGAACACCTCGCGGGCCGGGCTCGTGGACGGCCCGGTCCTGCTGCGGGCGCTGCGCGAGCGCTGGTTCGCGGGGGCCGGCCTCGACGTGTACGAGACGGAGCCGCTGCCGGCCGGCGACCCCCTGCGCACCCTGCCGAACGTCCTCGCCCTCCCCCACCTGGGGTACGTCTCCGAGGCCAACTACGCCCGGTACTTCGGGCAGGCGGTGGAGGACGTCGAGGCGTATCTGGCGGGCGCGCCGGTCCGGGTGCTGTCCTAGGGCCCGTCTGACCACGGGCGCCGGATCAGGCCGGGCCGCCCGGTGCGCGCGATCGGCGTGCGGGCGGGCCGGCCCCGGTGGGAAGGGTCGGACAGGACCTAGCCGAGGGCGGTCCGGGCCAGGTCGAGGAACTCGTCCTCGGTGAGGCCGAGTTCGCGGGCCTCGGCGGCGGCCTCGCGGAGGCGGGTGACGAGGCGGGCGCGGTCGGGGGCGGTGGCGCCGGGGACGACGATGGCGCCGCGGCCGCGCCGGAGTTCGATGAGTCCCTCCTCGCGGAGCCGCTGGTAGCCGCGCAGGACGGTGTGGACGTTGACGCCGAGGGAGTCGGCGAGCTCGCGGGCGGCGGGGAGCCGCTCGCCGGGGGCGGCGGTGCCGTCGGCGAGGGCACCGCGGACGCAGCCGGCGATCTGGTCGCCGAGCGGGACGGAGGAGGCGGGGTCGACGCGGAAGAGCACGGTCAGAGCCTTCCACGGCGTTCGGCGAGGGTGTTGAGGAGGGCGGCGGCGGTGTGCGCGTCGGGCACGGTGACGGCGAACTCGCGGCCGTTCCCGCGCCGGACGACCAGGGCCTCGCCGGAGCGCAGGACGACTCCGCTGCGGTGGGCGCGGACCCGGTAGCCCCAGCCCCCGAACTCGCGCAGCGCGACGACGGTCCGGGTGCCGGCGGTGGTGATGTCGGCGAGCGGCACGTGGACGCGGGGCCGGGGGACGAGCGTGGAGCGGACGGTGAGGCCGTGCCGGTCGACGCTGACGCGGATCCGGGCGAGGGCGAGCCCGGGGACGCCGACGGCGAGGGCGACGAGCGTCAGCGGCCACGGGCCGAGGAGCGCGGCGACGGCGCCGCCCGCGAGGAAGAGCAGGCCGAGGGCGGTGAGCGGGGCGGAGGCGGTGGCCCGGGACCAGCCGGCCAGTTCGCCGTCGCCGAGGTCGAGCCGGGGCGCGTCCGGGGGGACGGCGGGCCCGGTGCCGTCGTGCTCCTCGGGCGGGACGAGCCGGGAGAGGGCGTGTCCGGCGAGAGCGAGGACGGCTCCGGCGGCGGCCGCGACGGCGAGGTGGGAGAGCGGCGAGACGACGCGCGCGGGGTCGGCCGCGTCCAGGTTGTCGTGGACGACGAGGCCGAGGAGCGTGCCGGTGAGCCCCGCGGTGAGCCAGGCGCCCCAGAGGGCTTCCCGCCGGACGAGGACGGTCCAGGCGGTGCCGAGGGTGAGGAGCAGCGCGGCGCCGGCGGCGGTGAAGGCGGCCCGGCCGGTGAAGCCGTCGGCCTCGCCGCCGTACGAGAAGTGGGTGGCGAGCGGGTCGGGGAGCCGGTCGGACCAGACGGTGAGGAGCAGGACGTACGCGACGGTCGCGAGGGCGAACGGGAGCGCCGCGAGGGCGCGGAGGCGGAACGGGGCGCGGAGTGCGGCGGGGTGCGGAGCAGTGGTCATGAAAACCTCCCTTGTTCGCACTCTACTAGAACAATGGGGGTTGAGGGACGGCCGCCGGGGCTTCCTTTCCGGACGGGGGTCCGCGCCCTCCCGGATGCGGGTCCGCACGGCCGGTTGTTGACTGGTCCAAACGCTGACGAATGCAGCCAAACGGGGAGAGTTCATGCGCCGTCGGTCCACCGCCGTCCTCACCGCCCTCGCCGCCCTCACCGCCGCCCTCACGACCGGCTGCGGCAGCGACGACGAGCCCGACCCCCTCCGGAACCAGCAGTGGGCCCTGGACTCCCTGAAGCTGCCCGACGCCTGGTCCACGGCCGAGGGCGAGGACACGGTCATCGCCGTCGTCGACACCGGAGTGGACCCCGGCCACCCCGACCTCAAGGGACGGCTGGTCGACGGCTACGACTTCGTGGACGGCGACGACGAGCCGAAGGACCTCAACGGCCACGGCACCCACGTCTCGGGCATCGCCGCCGCCCACACCGACAACGGCGTCGGGATCGCGGGCGGCGCGCCCGGCGCCAAGATCATGCCGGTACGGGTGCTCGGCGCGGACGGCAGCGGCAGCGACGCGAACATCACCAAGGGGATCGTCTGGGCCGCCCAGCACGGCGCCGACGTCATCAACCTCTCCCTCGGCGAGTCCGGTCTGATGGCCCGGCTCCTCAAGGGCGGCGTCCTCAACGACGCCATCTCCGTCGCCAACGGCAAGGGGGCGGTGGTGGTGGCCGCCGCCGGCAACGACGCGACCCTGCTCCAGCCGTACGAGCTGGACACCCCGGTCCTCGTCGTCAACGCCGCCGACGAGAACGGGCGGCCGGCCGAGTTCACCAACTTCGGCGCGCGGAACGCGGTGGCGGCGCCCGGCGTGGACATCCTCTCCACCCTGCCGACCTACACGGCCAGGGAGACCCTCAAGAACACCTCGGGCTACGGCAAGCTCTCCGGCACCTCGATGGCCTCGCCGTACGTCGCCGCCGTGGCCGCGCTCCTGCACCAGCGGGGCCTGAGCCCCACGGAGATCATGGGGGCGATCCGGGACACGGCGAAGAACCCCGCACAGGCCCCGAAGCTGGGGCTCGGGAACGTCGACGCGGCCGCCGCCGTGAAGGCGGCGGCCGGCCAGAACTGAACCCGGCCCCCGGGGGTCACGCCTCCAGGACCGTCCGCAGGGTCTTCGCGAACTCCTCCGGCGCGCCCTCCTGGCCGAACTCGCCGCCCAGGAAGCCGCCGTGGTGGCTGGGGAAGACGGCGAGCGGGGTGCCGAGGCGGTCGGCGAGCGCGGCGGCGGCGCGGGCCGCGAGCTCGTTCCGGGACTCCTCGCCCGCGGCCACGACGATCCGGGTGGCGGCCGCCCGCAGGGCCTCGACGTCGGGGTCGTAGCCGGTGCAGCCCCGCACGTTCCGGCCGAGCAGCGGGTCGTCGCGGCGGCCGTCGTCCCCGGCCGGCAGGCCGAAGGTCTCCGGCGGCGGGACCGGGAGCCCGGCCCAGTCCGCCGGGATCGGGCCCTGGTGGCCGGTGAGGGAGATGAACTTGGCCATCCCCGCGCCCCAGCCGTCCCTCAGGTAGGTGGCGTGGACGTCGGCGCAGGCGGCCAGGGCCTCGGCGGCGTCGGGGACCAGCCCGGCGGCGGGCGGCTCGTGGGCGACGAGGGTGTGCACCAGCTCGGGGCGGCGGGCCACCAGGGCGAGGGCGTTGACGGCGCCTCCGCTGCTGGCGAAGACGTCCACCGGTCCGGCGGCCAGCTCCTCGATCAGCCGGGCCAGGTCGTCGGCGTGCTCCTCGGGAAGGATCTCGACCGGGGCGCCCTCGGCGGTCTCGCTGCGGCCGCTGCCCCGCGGGTCGTAGGTGACGACGGTCCGGTCGGCGAAGTGGGAGGCGAGCGTGGTGAAGCCGGTCGCGTCCATGGGGGAGCCGATGAGCAGCAGCGGGCGCGGGTCCGTGCCGGTGCCGGGGCGGACGTCGTAGCGCAGGGTGGCGCCGGCGGTCTCCAGGATGTGGGTGGTGGGCTCGGCCATCGTTCTCTCCTCCGTGGTGTGCTCTCACGGGGGTGGACGGCGGCCGGCCGGAAAACTCATCGGTCGCGCCGCGACCTGCGCGAATTTTCTCCCACCCGCCGCGCCCGTGGGCGGACGGGTCGACGGCGACGCGGTCCAGGAGGCCGCGGAGCGGGGTCCGTCCGGCCTCGGTGAGGTCGGCGAAGAGCTCGCGCTCGGCCTCCCTCCCGCACCCCCCTCCCCGGAATTCTCCGACAAGACGAGACGATCCGTCTTGTCAAATCCCTCCGGACCCCTTACCGTCGAGTCAACGAGACGCCGCGTCTCGCTTTCCCGACGGCAGGAGTCCGCCCTTGTTCCGTGCGTCACTCACCGAGGTCACCAAGCGCTACGACGACCGGTACGTCCACCACCGGACCGTCCTCGACCGCGTCTCCCTCTCCGTCCGGGCCGGCGAGCGCCTCGGCGTCGTCGGCGACAACGGCTCGGGGAAGTCCACCCTGCTCCGGCTCCTCGCCGGCCTCGAAACCGCCGACAACGGCACCGTGGCCGTCGAAGCCCCCGGCGGCCTCGGTCATCTCGCCCAGATCCCCGCCCTCCCCGCCACCGCGCTCGTCGGCGACGCCGTCGACCACGCGCTCGCGGAGATCCGGGAGCTGGAGCGGGAGATCCGGCGGGCGGAGGGCGCCCTCACCCCCGCCGGACTCGACCGGTACGCCGGGCTCCTCGCCGCCTACGAGGCGCGCGGCGGGGCCGGGGCCGACCGGCGGGTGGCGACCGTCCTCCACCGGCTCGGCGAGACCGCCCCGCTCGACCGGGACCGGCCGCTGGCCACGCTCTCCGGCGGGCAGCGGGCCCGGCTCGCACTGGCCGGCGTCCTCGCCGCCGACCCCGAACTGCTGCTGCTCGACGAGCCGACCAACGACCTCGACGACGAGGCCGTCGCCTGGCTGGAGGAGCGGCTCCGCGCCCACCGGGGCACGGTCGTGGCCGTCTCCCACGACCGCGCCTTCCTCGACCGGGTCGCCACCGCCGTCCTGGAGGTCGACGAGGACCGGCACACGCTGCGCCGCTACGGCGACGGCTACGCCGGCTACCTCGCGGGCCGGGCCGCCGAACGGGCCCGCAGGGCCCGGGAGCACGAGGAGTGGAAGGACGAGCTGGCCCGCCACCGGGCCCTCGCCGACAGCAACACCGACCGCTTCACCGCCATCCCCCGCAAGGCCCCCGCCGCCTTCAGCGGGGCGGGCGCCTTCCGGGCCCGGTCACGGGCGCACGGGGCGATGAGCAGGATCCGCGCCGCCCGCGAGCGGCTGGCCCGGCTCACCGAGAACCCGGTGCCGCCGCCGCCCGAGCCGCTGAACTTCCGGGCGGACCTGGCGCGGACGGGCGAGGGGGCGGCCGTGGAGCTCACCGGCGCCGGGGCCGGGGGCCGGCTCGCGCCGGTCACCCTGCGCCTGGAGCCGGGCGAGCGGCTGCTCGTCACCGGGCCCAACGGCGCCGGGAAGACCACCCTCCTCAGGGTCCTGGCGGGCGAACTCGCCCCGGACACGGGGACCGTGAGGACACCGCGCCGGAGCGGGCTGCTCCGCCAGGACACGGCTCCGCCCACCGACCCCCGTACGGTCGGCGAAGCCTTCGGCGAGGGCCGCGAGGACGAACTGCTCTCCCTCGGGCTCTTCGCCGCCCGGGACCTGAGGACCCCGGTGCGTCTGCTGTCGGTGGGCCAGCGCCGCAAGCTGGAACTGGCCCGCCTGGTGACCGCCCCGGCCGACCTGCTCCTCCTGGACGAGCCGACCAACCACCTCGCCCCGGCCCTCGTCGAGGAGATCGAGGCCGCGCTGGCGGCCTACCGGGGCACGCTGGTGGTCGTCAGCCACGACCGCCGGCTGCGGGCGGGCTGGCAGGGCCGCCGCCTCGCGCTGGAACCGGCGGCCCTGGCGACGGCCCGCTAGGGACGGGCGGGAGCCCTACTCGTCCCCGGGGCCCTACTCGTCCCCGGAACCCTCCAGGTCGCCCTCGGTCTCCAGGAACACCCGGCGCAGGGCGGCCAGGGTCTCCGGGTCCGGCTTCTCCCACATGCCGCGCGACTCGGCCTCCAGGAGGCGCTCGGCGATGCCGTGCAGGGCCCAGGGGTTGGCCTCCTTGAGGAAGGCCCGGTTGGTCTCGTCGAGGACGTACTCCTGGGTGAGCTTGTCGTACATCCAGTCGGCGACGACCCCGGTCGTGGCGTCGTAGCCGAAGAGGTAGTCGACCGTCGCGGCCAGCTCGAAGGCGCCCTTGTAGCCGTGGCGGCGCATCGCCTCGATCCAGCGCGGGTTGACCACCCGGGCCCGGAAGACCCGGGAGGTCTCCTCCACCAGCGTCCGGGTGCGGACGGTCTCCGGGCGGGTCGAGTCGCCGATGTACGCCTCGGGGGCGGTGCCGCGCAGCGCGCGGACGGTCGCCACCATGCCGCCGTGGTACTGGAAGTAGTCGTCCGAGTCGGCGATGTCGTGCTCGCGGGTGTCGGTGTTCTTCGCCGCGACCGCGATCCGCTTGTACGCCGTCTCCATCTCGGCGCGCGCCGGCCGGCCTTCGAGCCCGCGCCCGTACGCGTACCCGCCCCACACCGTGTACACCTCGGCGAGGTCGGCGTCGGTGCGCCAGTCCCGCGAGTCGATCAGCTGGAGGATGCCGGCGCCGTAGGTGCCGGGGCGGGAGCCGAAGATGCGGGTGGTGGCGCGGCGTTCGTCGCCGTGCTCGGCGAGGTCGGCCCGGGTGTGGGCGCGGACGTGGTTGTCCTCGTCCGGCTCCTCCAGGCCCGCGACCAGCCGGACGGCGTCGTCGAGGAGCCCGATGACGTGCGGGAAGGCGTCCCGGAAGAAGCCGGAGATGCGCAGGGTGACGTCCACGCGCGGGCGGCCGAGCTCGGCGAGCGGGATCGGCTCCAGGCCGTTGACCCGGCGGGACGCCTCGTCCCACAGCGGGCGCACGCCGAGCAGGGCCAGCGCCTCGGCGACGTCGTCGCCCGCGGTGCGCATCGCGCTGGTGCCCCACAGGGAGAGGCCGACGGAGGTGGGCCACTCGCCGTTGTCCGTGCGGTAGCGCTCCAGGAGGGAGTCGGCGAGCGCCTGGCCGGTCTCCCAGGCGAGCCGGGACGGCACGGCCTTGGGGTCGACGGAGTAGAAGTTCCGGCCGGTCGGCAGCACGTTGACCAGGCCGCGCAGCGGCGAGCCGGACGGGCCGGCCGGCACGAAGCCGCCGTTCAGGGCGTGCACGGCGTGCGTCAGCTCGTCCGTGGTGGCCGCCAGGCGCGGCACGACCTGCTCGCAGGCGAAGCGCAGCACCGCGTGCACGTCGGGCCCGTGCGCGGCGGCCACGGCCGGGACGGCGTCCACGGACCAGGCCGCCGCCTCCATCGCCTCGACCAGGGCGCGGGCCTCCGCCTCCGCCTCGTCGGCGGTGGTCCGGGTCGCGGCTCCCTCGTCCAGGCCGAGCGCCTCGCGCAGACCGGGCAGCGCCTGGGTGCCGCCCCAGATCTGGCGGGCGCGCAGGATGGAGAGGACCAGGTTGACCCGGGCCTCGCCCTCCGGGGCGCCGCCGAGGACGTGCAGGCCGTCGCGGATCTGGGCGTCCTTGACCTCGCACAGCCAGCCGTCGACGTGCAGCAGGAAGTCGTCGAAGCCGTCGTCCTCCGGGCGCTCCTGGAGGCCGAGGTCGTGGTCGAGCTTGGCGGCCTGGATCAGGGTCCAGATCTGGGCGCGGATCGCGGGCAGCTTCGCCGGGTCCATGGAGGAGATCTGGGCGTACTCGTCGAGCAGCTGCTCCAGGCGCGCGATGTCGCCGTAGGAGTCGGCGCGGGCCATCGGCGGGACGAGGTGGTCGACGAGGGTGGCGTGGACGCGGCGCTTGGCCTGGGTGCCCTCGCCGGGGTCGTTGACGAGGAAGGGGTAGACGAGCGGCAGGTCGCCGAGGGCGGCGTCGGGGCCGCAGGCGGCCGACAGGCCGGCGTTCTTGCCGGGCAGCCACTCCAGGTTGCCGTGCTTGCCGAGGTGGACCATGGCGTCGGCGCCGAAGCCGCCGTCCTCGGCGCGCGCCGCGATCCAGCGGTAGGCAGCCAGGTAGTGGTGCGAGGGCGGCAGGTCGGGGTCGTGGTAGATCGCGATCGGGTTCTCGCCGAAGCCGCGCGGCGGCTGGATGAGGACCAGGAGGTTCCCGCGCCGCAGGGCGGCGAGCACGATGTCGCCGTCGGGGTTGCGGGACCGGTCGAGGAACATCTCGCCGGGCGCCGGGCCCCAGTGCTCCTCGACGCGCTCGCGCAGCTCCCGCGGCAGCTCGGCGTACCAGCGCTTGTAGTCGGCGGCCGGGATGCGGACCGGGTTCTTCGCCAGCTGCTCCTCGGTGAGCCAGTCCTGGTCGTGGCCGCCGGCCTCGATGAGGGCGTAGATCAGCTCGTCGCCGTCGCCGGAGACCAGGCCGGGGAGGTCCTCCTCCGGGCCGAAGTCGTAGCCCTCGGCGATCAGGCGGCGCAGCAGGGAGACGGCGGAGGCGGGGGTGTCGAGACCGACCGCGTTGCCGATGCGGGAGTGCTTGGTGGGGTACGCGGAGAGGACGAGCGCCAGCCGCTTCTCGGCGTTCGGGATGTGCCGCAGGCGGGCGTGGCGGACGGCGATGCCGGCGACGCGGGCGGCGCGCTCGGCGTCGGCGACGTAGGCGGGCAGGCCGTCGGCGTCGATCTCCTTGAAGGAGAACGGGACGGTGATGAGCCGGCCGTCGAACTCGGGGACGGCGACCTGGCTGGCCGCGTCCAGCGGCGACAGGCCCTCGTCGTTCTCCTCCCAGTTCGCCCGCGAGCCGGTGAGGCAGAGCGCCTGGAGGACCGGCACGTCGAGCGCGGCGAGCGCGCCCGCGTCCCAGGACTCCTCGTCGCCGCCGGCCTGGGCGGCGGCCGGCTTGGTGCCGCCGGCGGCGAGGACGGTGGTGACGACGGCGTCGGCGCCGCGCAGGACTGCGAGCAGCTCCTCCTCGGGGGCCCGCAGGGAGGCCACGTACAGCGGGAGGGCGCGGGCGCCGGCGTCCTCGATCGCGTCGCACAGGGCGCCGACGAAGGCGGTGTTCCCGCTCATGTGGTGGGCGCGGTAGTAGAGCACGGCGATCGCCGGGCCCTCGGTGACGCGGGCGGTCCGCTCCAGGGGGCCCCAGGTGGGGGCGGCGGCCGGGGCCTCGAAGCCGTGGCCGGTGAGCAGGACGGTGTCGGAGAGGAAGCGGGCCAGCTGCCCCAGGTTGGCGGGGCCGCCGTGGGCGAGGTAGGCGTGCGCCTCGGTGGCGACGCCGACGGGCACGGTGGAGGCGGCCATCAGCTGGGCGTCGGGGGCCTGTTCGCCGCTGAGGACGACGACCGGCTTCCCGGCGGCGAGGACCGTGTCGAGCCCCTCCTGCCAGGAGCGGACGCCGCCGAGGAGGCGGACGACGACCAGGTCGGTGCCGTCGAGGAGGCCCGGGAGGTCGGCGAGGGGCAGCCGGGAGGGGTTGGCGAAGCGGTACGCGACCGGGCCCTCGGGCGCGGCGGCGTTCGCCGCCCGGGCACTGAGCAGGTCGGTGTCGGAGTGCGACAGCAGCAGGAGCATGGCGAGGCTCAGGCCCTTCCTCGGGGTTTCCGCGCCCCGGGTGGTCGTGGTCGGCGGGGAGTTCCTGGCTCACCCGGGCCGTCGCCGGCTCGGGCTCACAGTGGCGGGACCGCGCCGGATTCTCACCGGGCTTCCTCCCCGGGGTCCTGGGACCCCATGCCGATCTGCATAGTAGAGCGTGCCGTCGGCGGGCCGGAGGGGGCCGGAGAGTCGGCCGGATCACACTCGGTGGCCGCCCGGTTCCCCGTGGGTATGCTCGCCGCCATGCCGCCGACCCCGCCCACCCCGCCCGAACCGGGCGAACCTCGCATACGGGACCGTGGCGACGCGTGCCCGGGGGCGCTCCGGCTGCACGCCGCCGCCGACGGGTTCCTCGCCCGACTCCGCCTGCCCGCAGGGCGCTTGACGCACCATCAGGCACTCGCCCTGGCCGGTGCGGCGGAGGCCCTGGGCGACGGGCGGATCAGCGTCACCTCGCGCGGCAACGCCGAGCTGCGCGGCCTCGCCGAGGGCTGCGGCGCGGAACTCGCCGCCCTCCTCGACGCGGCGGCCCTGCTGCCCTCCCCCACCCACGAGCGGGTCCGCAACATCGTGGCCACCCCCGCCGCCGGAACCGACGGACTCGGCCACGCCGACGTGCAGTTGTGGGCCCGCGCCCTCGACGCGGCGCTCTGCGCCGAGCCCCGCGCGGCGGCCCTCTCCGGCCGCTTCCTCTTCGTCCTCGACGACGGCCGCGGCGACGTCGCCGGCCTCGGCGGCGATGTGACCTTGATCGCAGCACCGGACGGCGCCGCGACCCTCCTCGCCGGCTCCGGGGCCTTCGCCGTGGCCGCCGCCGACGCCGTCCCCGCCGCCCTCGCCTGCGCCCTCGCCTTCCTCGACGCCGCCGAAGCCGCCGGGACCGGCGCGTGGCGCCCGCGCGAGCTCCCCGCCGGGCACCTCCCGGACTGGGCCCGCGCCCTGGCCGGAGCGGGGATCACCGCGGAGCCCGTACCCCTCCTCCCTCCCCCGTCGGCGCCGCCGCCCGCACCCGGCCCGCTCGGCGACCGCGCCCTGCACGTCCTCGCCCCCCTCGGCCGGCTGACCGCCGCCCAGCTGCGGGCCCTCGCCGAAGGCGCGGCCGAGGTCCGGCTCACGCCCTGGCGCGGCGCGGTCGTGGTGGGGGCCGCCGCCGGCCGGCTCCCCGCCCTGGCGGCCCACGGGCTGATCACCGACCCGGCCGACCCCGGCACCGGGGTCACCGCCTGCACCGGCACGCCCGGCTGCGCCAAGTCCCTCGCCGACGTGCGGGCGGACGCGGCGCGCGCGCCCGGCGGCCCGCTGCCCGTGCACTACTCCGGGTGCGAGCGCCGCTGCGGGCACCCGCACGGCGCCCGGATCGAGGTCACCGCCCGGGACTCCGGCACCTACCTGCTGGACGGCGCCCCCGTCCCCCGCACCGCCCTGGCCGAGGCCGTCGCGGCGGCCCGCAAGACATCGACGTCGATGGAGAGCCGATGATGTACGAGTACGAGAAGGACGGCGCCGAGATCTACCGCCGCTCCTTCGCCACGATCCGCGCCGAGGCGGACCTCTCGGGGATGCCCGACGACGTCGCCACGGTCGCCGTCCGCATGATCCACGCCTGCGGCATGACCGACCTCGTCCGGGACCTCGCGTACTCCCCCGGGGTCGTCGCGCACGCCCGCGCCGCGCTCCGGGCCGGCGCCCCCGTCCTCTGCGACGCGCAGATGGTCGCCTCCGGCGTCACCCGCAAGCGGCTGCCCGCCGACAACGAGGTGCTGTGCGCGCTCTCCGACCCGGCCGTGCCCGCCCTCGCCGCCGAGCTGGGCACCACCCGCTCCGCCGCCGCCCTCGAACTGTGGCGCGACCGCCTCGAAGGCTCGGTCGTCGCCATCGGCAACGCCCCCACCGCCCTCTTCCACCTCCTGGAGATGATCGCCAAGGGCGCGCCGAAGCCGGCCGCCGTCCTCGGCATCCCCGTCGGCTTCATCGGCGCCGCCGAGTCCAAGGACGCCCTCGCCGCCAACGGGCTCGGCCTCGACTACCTGGTGGTCCGCGGCCGACGCGGCGGCAGCGCCATGACCGCCGCCGCCCTCAACGCCCTCGCGCACGAACCGGAGATCCAGGCATGAGCACCGCCACCGGAAAGCTGTACGGCGTCGGGCTCGGCCCCGGCGACCCGGACCTCCTCACCCTCGCCGCCGTGAAGGCCATCGCCGAGGCCGACGTGATCGCCTACCACTCGGCCCGCCACGGCCGCTCGATAGCGCGCTCCATCGCCGCCGGGCACCTGCGCGAGGACCACATCGAGGAGCGGCTGATGTACCCGCTCACCGTGGAGACCACCGACCACCCCGGCGGCTACCGGGGCGCGCTCGACGACTTCTACGAGGAGGCCTCGGCCCGGCTCGCCGCCCACCTCGACGCGGGCCGCACGGTCGCCGTCCTCGCCGAGGGCGACCCGCTGTTCTACGGCTCCTACCAGCACATGCACAAGCGCCTCGCCGACCGGTACGACACCACCGTCATCCCCGGCGTCACCTCCGTCAGCGCCGCCGCCGCCCGGCTCGGCGAGCCGCTGTGCGAGGCCGAGGAGGTCCTCACGGTCATCCCCGGCACCCTGCCGGAGGACGAGCTCGCGGCCCGCCTCGCGGGCACCGACTCGGCGGTCGTGATGAAGCTCGGCCGCACCTTCCCGACCGTGCGGCGCGCCCTGGAGCGGGCCGGCCGGCTGGAGGACGCGCGCTACGTGGAGCGGGCTTTCATGGCGGGCGAGCGGACGGAGCACCTGGCGGACGTCGACCCGTCGACGGTCCCGTACTTCTCCGTCGCCGTCCTGCCCTCCCGCATCGACCGCGCGAACCCCGTACGGGAGACGGGCGACGTCACCGTCGTCGGCACCGGCCCCGCCGGCGCACCCTGGCTGACCCCCGAGTCGCGCGGCGCCCTCGTCAACGCCGACGTCCTCGTCGGCTACACCACCTACCTCGACCGGGTGCCGGTGCTGCGCCCCGGCCAGATCCGGCACGGCTCCGACAACAAGGTCGAGTCGGAGCGCGCCGAGTTCGCCCTCGACCTGGCCCGCCGCGGCCACCGGGTCGCGGTCGTCTCCGGCGGCGACCCGGGCGTCTTCGCCATGGCCACCGCCGTCCTGGAGGTCGCCTGCGAGCCGGAGTACGCGGACGTGCCCGTACGGGTCCTCCCGGGGGTGACCGCCGCCAACGCGGCCGCCGCCGCCGCGGGCGCCCCGCTCGGCCACGACTACGCCACGATCTCGCTCTCCGACCGGCTCAAGCCCTGGGACGTCATCGCGGCCCGGCTGCGCGCCGCCGCCGAGGCCGACCTCGTCCTCGCCCTCTACAACCCCGGCTCGAAGTCCCGCACCCACCAGGTGGCCGCCGCCCGCGAACTCCTCCTGGAGCTCCGCTCGCCCGACACCCCGGTGGTCGTCGCCCGGGACGTCGGCGGCCCCGAGCAGTCGGTGCGCGTCCTCACCCTCAAGACCCTGGACCCCTCCGAGGTCGACATGCGCACCCTGCTCCTCGTCGGCTCCTCGCAGACCCGGGCGGTCGAGCGCGGCGACGGCCGCACGATCGCGTGGACGCCGCGGCGGTACGGCTGACGGGCGGGCGCTCCGGCCGCGGCGGCGCCCGCCGTCAGCGCGGCGCGTGCGCCCAGGCGGCGGCCTCCTCCGGGGTCGCCGCCGTCGGCACGCCCTCCGGGACCGGCGGCCGCCGGACGACGACGACCGGGATCCCGGCCTCGCGCGCGGCGGTCAGCTTGGGGGCGGTCGCGGCGCCGCCGGAGTCCTTCGTCACCAGCACGCCGATACGGTGACGGGCCATCAGCTCCCGCTCGCCCTCCAGCGTGAACGGCCCCCGGTCGAGCAGCACTTCGGCGCGCGCGGGCATCGGCGCGTCGGGCGCGTCCACGGACCGCACGAGGAACCACTCCGGCCGGTCCGCGAAGGCGGCGAGCCCCATCCGGCCGGTGGTGAGGAAGACGCGGTCGCCGAGGCCGTCGAGGGCGCGGGCCGCCTCCTCCAGCGAGCCCACGTCCCGCCAGTCGTCCCCGCCCCCCGGGACCCACCCGGGGCGGCGCAGCGCCAGCAGGGGAACATGGGCGGTGGCGGCCGCCCGGGCCGCGTTGAAGCTGATCCGCTCGGCGAAGGGATGGGTGGCGTCGATGACCGCGTCCACGGCGTGCTCCCGCACCCACGCCGCCAGCCCCTCGGCGCCGCCGAACCCGCCGACCCGCACCTCGCCGGCCGGCAGCCGCGGCGCCGCCACCCGCCCCGCGAGGGAACTCGTCACCCTCGTGCCGGGGGACAGCAGTCCCGCCAGGACGCGGGCCTCGGTCGTCCCTCCGAGAATGAGTACGTGCATAGGAGCCCCTTCGTGAGTACCGGCGGCGGGCGCGAGGCCCAACTCAAGCACACCGGTCTGCGGCCCGGCTGGACGACCGGTGCCTGTGCCACGGCCGCGACGACCGCCGCGTACACCGCGCTGCTCACCGGCGACTTCCCGGACCCGGTGACGATCACCCTCCCCAAGGGCCAGACCCCGTCCTTCGCCCTGACGGCGGAGTCCCTGGCCCCGGACTCGGCCATGGCGGCGGTGGTGAAGGACGCGGGCGACGACCCGGACGTCACCCACGGCGCGGTGATCCGCTCGACGGTACGGCTCCTGCCCCCCGGCTCCGGCGTCGTCTTCCGCGCGGGCGAGGGCGTCGGCACGGTCACCCTCCCCGGCCTCCCCCTGGAGGTCGGCGAACCGGCCATCAACCCGGTCCCGCGCCAGATGATGCGCGACCACGTGGCGGAGGTGGCGGCGGCCCACGGGGCGCCCGGCGACGTCGAGATCACGATCTCCGTCGACGACGGCGCCGAGATCGCCCGCTCCACCTGGAACCCCCGCATCGGCATCCTCGGCGGCCTGTCGGTCCTCGGCACGACGGGCGTCGTCGTGCCGTACTCCTGCTCGGCCTGGATCGACTCCATCCGCCGGGGCGTGGACGTGGCCCGCGCGGGCGGCCTCACCCACGTCGCGGGCTGCACGGGCTCCACCTCCGAGCGCACGGTCCGGCAGCTCTACGCCCTCCCGGACATCGCCCTCCTCGACATGGGCGACTTCGCGGGCGCGGTCCTCAAGTACGTCCGCCGCCACCCCGTCGACCGCCTGACGATCTGCGGCGGCTTCGCGAAGCTCTCCAAGCTCGCCGCCGGCCACCTGGACCTGCACTCGGCCCGCTCCCAGGTCGACAAAACCTTCCTGGCGTCCCTGGCCCGCGAGGCGGGCGCGACGGCCTCCCTGGCGGCGGAGATCGAGTCGGCCAACACCGGCCTCGCCGCCCTCCGCCTCTGCGAGGCGGCGGCCGTCCCCCTGGGCGACGCGGTGGCCACCCGAGCCCGCGACGAGGCCCTGTCGGTCCTGCGCGGCGCCCCGGTCACCGTCGACGTGATCTGCATCGACCGCGCGGGCGTGATCGTGGGGCGGTCGGCGGTGGCGGGGCCCTAGAGGTCGTCCGGCGGGTCGGTGCCTTCGAGGAGGCGTTCGCCGATGTCGTCGGACCAGTGCTGGGCCCAGGCGCGGAGCTCCTGGATCCCGTCGGCGTCCAGGCCCAGGGCGGTGAACTCCTCGTCGTCGATCCAGACCGCGCCGGCGAGCTTGGTCTGGAGTTCTTCCAGGTCGAAGCCGTCGCGGGCGTGCTGCCGGCCCAGTTCCTCCAGTTCCAGGAGGCTCCAGCGGTCCGCGGCGGCCTTGACGTCGATCAGGTCGCGGGCCATGCCCCGGTCGGCGAGTGCGCGGACCTTCGTGCCGACGACGTCGCGCAGCGAGAGGAGGAGGCCGAACTCCCGGCGTTCGGGAGGGCCGCACAGGGCCTCCTTGAGGACGTCGACCTCGCACGCCTCGCCGGTCGCGGGGTCGGTGGCGATCAGGCGGGCGGAGAGCGGGTCGGTCTCCAGCGTCCGCACCCGCCAGCCCTTCGCCTCCAGTTCCGCCCGCAGGTGGGCGGCGATCTCCGTCATGGGGCGGGGGTTCTCGGTGGCGACGTCGAGGTCCTGGCTGAGGCGGTCCACCAGGCCGTGCGCCTGGACGGCGTAGCCGCCGGTCAGGGCGAGGGGGTACTCGGTGCCGGCGGCGAGGACGTCGTCGAGGAGGCGGCGGTGGAGGCCGGTGAGGTTCACCCCGGTCGCCCGGCCGCCGTCGCCATCGGCCCCAGTTCGCGGAAGGCGTCCTCCCAGACGACGCGCAGGTCCTTGCTGACCAGGGTGCGCAGGACGGGCCACAGCTCGACGAGCAGGTCCCGGTTGAGGTGGCGGACGAGGTCGTCGTGGCCGCCCTCGGCGAGGACGGTGCGGTAGCAGCTCATCCGCAGCCGGGGCCGGTCGAGGTCGTACTCCGTCAGCCCCGACCAGGCCAGGTGCAGGGGGAGCCGGACCGTCCCGTGCCCGGGTCCGCGCAGGGCGGACAGGTCGGGGGGGAGCCGTCGTGCGTACCGTTCGCGCCGTACCTCGGAGACGGTCGCCGTCTCATGTGCCATGCCCCCGATTATCCCCGCGCCCGGCCGTCCCGGGGGGCACATCCGCCCCACGGACCGGATGCGGTCCCGTGTCGCCGTGCCTAGGCTCGGCAGCGCACGCACCCCACTCAAGGGAGGAAGCACCATGGCGAAGCGCGGCAACAAGAAGCGGGCCCGCAAGAAGAAGAAGGCGAACCACGGCAAGCGGCCGAACGCCTGAGGACGCCTGAGGACGTCCGAGGACGTCCGAGGCGGACGCGGCGGGGTCCCGGGGATCGGACTTCCCGGGGCCCCGCCGCGCGGCTCAGCAGGTGTGGCGGTCCCGGGCCGGGTCGTAGAGGTGGCTGTCGCGGAACTCGGAGGCGGCGAGGGTGCGGCCGACGAGGATGACGGCCGTCCTGGTGATGCCCGCCTCCTCCACCTGGGCGGCGATGTCCGCGAGGGTGCCGCGCAGGACGAGCTCGTCGGGGCGGCTGGCCATGGCGACGACGGCGGCCGGGCAGTCCTCGCCGTAGTGGGGGATCAGCTCGGAGACGATCCGCTCGGCGTAGCGGGCGCCGAGGTGCAGGACGAGCAGGGCGCCGCTGCGGCCGAGGGTGGCGAGGTCCTCGCCCTCCGGCATGGGGGTGGCCTGCTGGGCGACGCGGGTGAGGATGACGGTCTGGCCGACGGTCGGGACGGTCAGCTCCCGCTTGAGCGCCGCCGCGGCGGCGGCGAAGGCCGGGACGCCGGGCACGACCTCGTACGGGATGCCCGCCGCGTCCAGCCGCCGCATCTGCTCGGCCATGGCGCTGAAGACGGACGGGTCGCCGGAGTGCAGCCGGGCCACGTCCTGTCCGGCCCCGTGGGCGGCGGTGATCTCCGCGACGATCTCGTCGAGGTGCATCTTCGCGGTGTCGACGAGCCGCGCGTCCGGCGGGCACTCGGCGAGCAGCTCGCGGGGGACGAGGGAGCCGGCGTAGAGGCAGACCCCGCAGGCCGCGAGGGTGCGGGCGCCGCGCACGGTGATGAGGTCGGCGGCGCCGGGGCCCGCGCCGATGAAGTAGACGGTCATGCCTCTGGAGAACCCTTCGTTACGGACCATTGCGTGACGGGCATCGCCGTGCGCCAGCCGGTGAAGCCGCCGACGGGCACGGCGGCGGAGACCGCGAGCCGGACCAGTTCGCCGCCGTGGCGGCGGTACCGGTCGGCGAGCAGCGCCTCGGATTCGAGCGTCACGGTGTTGGCGACGAGCCGGCCGCCGGCGGGGAGCGCGTCCCAGCAGGCGTCGAGCAGGCCGGGGACGGTGAGGCCGCCGCCGATGAAGACGGCGTCGGGGACGGGCAGGCCGGCGAGCGCGGCGGGCGCCGGGCCGGTGACCACGCGGAGGGCCGGTACGCCGAGGGCGGCGGCGTTGCGGGTGATGCGGGCCGCCCGTTCGGGCGAGCGCTCGACGGCGATCGCCCGGCAGTCGCGGTGGGCCCGCGTCCACTCGATGCCGATGGAGCCGGAGCCGCCGCCGACGTCCCAGAGCAGTTCGCCGGGGGCGGGGGCGAGCGCGGCGAGCGTCGCGGCGCGGACGTGGCGCTTGGTGAGCTGTCCGTCGTGCTCGTACGCCTCGTCGGGCAGGCCCGGCGTGGTGCCGAGCCGCAGCGTGCCGGGGTCGCGGACGCAGTCGAGGGCGAGGACGTGGAGGGCGTCGGCGCGGGGGTGCGGCCAGTCGGCGGCGGTGCCGTCGAGGAGCCGCTCGGCGGGGCCGCCGAGCTGTTCGAGGACCCGGATCCTGGTGCCGCCCCAGCCGGCCGCGCGGAGCAGTTCCGCGACCCGCGCGGGGGTCTCGGGGCCCTCGCCGAGGAGGAGGAGCCGGCGGCCGGGGTGGAGGGCGGCGCGGAGCGCGTCGAGCGGCCGGGCGACGAGCGAGAGCGTCTCGACGGCCTCCAGGGGCCAGCCGAGGCGGGCGCAGGCGTACGAGACGGAGGAGGGGTGCGGGCGGACGTCGAGGCGGTCGGGGCCGACGGTCTCGGCGAGCGTGCGGGCGATGCCGTAGAAGGAGGGGTCGCCGCTGGCGAGGACGGCGATCGCGCGGCCCTCGTGGGCGGCGATCAGGCCGGGGACGGCGGGGCGGAGCGGGGACGGCCAGGCGACGCGCTCGCCCGGGCAGTCGCCCTCGGGGAGGAGGTCCAGCTGGCGGGGGCCGCCGAGGAGCACGTCGGCGGCGCGCAGGATCCGGCGGGAGCCCTCGGGGAGCCCGTCCCAGCCGTCCGCGCCGATTCCGACGACCGATATCGCACCGTTCACGCCCGCGACTCTACGTGAGGGGCGCGGGCGGGCGGCACGTGGCGACCCTCACGTCACGACGGGTGCGCGGCCCGCACGCCACGACGGGTACGGCCCCACGACGGGTACGGCCTCACGACGGGTACGGCCTCACGGCTGGCGCGGCCCCGCGTCACCCACGGGCGCGGCCCCACGCCACGGCTGGCCCGGCCCTCTCCGCGCGGGGCGGGCGGCGGCCGTCACTTCTGGGCGTTCTGCCCCACGTAGAAGAGGAGCCAGACGAAGCCGGCGAAGGCGTGGGTGGCGAAGACGTAGACGAAGACGCGGAGCATCACGCCCCGCTCCTTCCAGTTCTCGTCGTCGTGCGCCTTCTCGGTCATGGCGTCCAGGGTACGGGGCGGAATACCGGGGCGGGTGGCACCGTTGGACGAGATGATTTAAGCTTCAACTAACACAACGGAACGCGAGAGGTGACCACGATGCAGTTCGGGATCTTCACCGTCGGCGACGTGACGACCGACCCCACCACCGGCCGCACCCCCACCGAGCACGAGCGCATCAAGAACACGGTCGCCATCGCGCTCAAGGCGGAAGAGGTCGGGCTCGACGTCTTCGCGACCGGCGAGCACCACAACCCGCCGTTCGTCCCCTCCTCCCCCACCACCCTCCTCGGGCACATCGCGGCCCGCACGGAGAAGCTGGTCCTCTCCACGTCCACGACCCTCATCACCACCAACGACCCGGTGAAGATCGCCGAGGACTACGCCACGCTCCAGCACCTCGCCGACGGCCGCGTCGACCTGATGATGGGCCGCGGCAACACCGGCCCGGTCTACCCGTGGTTCGGGCAGGACATCCGCCAGGGCATCCCGCTCGCCATCGAGAACTACGCGCTCCTCCACAAGCTGTGGAGGGAGGACGTGGTCGACTGGGAGGGCAAGTTCCGCTCCGCGCTCCAGGGGTTCACGTCCACCCCGCGCCCGCTCGACGGCGTCCCGCCGTTCGTCTGGCACGGCTCCATCCGCTCCCCCGAGATCGCCGAGCAGGCCGCGTACTACGGCGACGGCTTCTTCGCCAACCACATCTTCTGGCCCAAGCAGCACACCGAGAAGATGGTCCGCCTCTACCGCCAGCGGTACGCGCACTACGGCCACGGCACGGAGGAGCAGGCCATCGTCGGCCTCGGCGGCCAGGTCTTCGTGCGGAAGAACTCGCAGGACGCGGTACGGGAGTTCCGCCCGTACTTCGACAACGCGCCGGTCTACGGCCACGGCCCCTCCCTGGAGGAGTTCAGCAGCCAGACCCCGCTGACCGTCGGCTCCCCGCAGGAGGTCATCGAGCGCACCCTGTCCTTCCGCGAGTACGCCGGCGACTACCAGCGCCAGCTCTTCCTCGTCGACCACGCCGGACTGCCGCTCAAGACGGTCCTGGAACAGCTCGACATCCTCGGCGAGGAGGTCGTCCCCGTCCTCCGCAAGGAGTTCGCGAACCTCCGCCCGGCCGGCGTCCCGGCCACCGCCCCGCTCCACCCGGCCGTCACCTCCAAGGAGGCGTGAACCATGCAGACGCTGAAGCTCGTCGCCGTGTCCGCCGGCCTGAGCAGCCCCTCCTCCACCCGGCTGCTCGCCGACCGCCTGACCCAGGCGGCCCGCTACCGGCTCGCCGAGCAGGAGTACGCCGTCGACGTCGAGGTCGTCGAACTCCGTGACCTCGCCGTCGACATCGCGAAGAACCTCGTCACCGGCTTCCCGTCGGAGGCGCTCCAGGGCGCGATCGACGAGGTGACGGGCGCGGACGGCGTCGTCGCGGTGACGCCGGTCTTCACCGCCTCCTACAGCGGCCTGTTCAAGTCCTTCTTCGACCTGATCGACCCGGCGGCCCTCACCGGCACGCCGGTCCTCCTCGGCGCGACCGGCGGCACCGCCCGCCACTCCCTCGTCATCGACCACGCGCTGCGCCCCCTCTTCGCCTACCTGCGGGCCCGGATCGCCTCCACCGCCGTCTACGCGGCCTCGGAGGACTGGGGCACGGGCGGCGACGAGTACACCGAGGGCCTGCCCGCGCGGATCACCCGGGCGGGCCAGGAGTTCGCGGAGCTGGTGGCGGCGGCGGGGCGCCGGGACGGCCGCGACGAGGAGGAGATCGTCCCCTTCGAGAAGCAGTTGGCCGACCTGAGGCTCGATTGACCGTTTTGTTAGGTTGGGAGGGAAGTATCCCGACGACGGACGGAGGTCGGCGATGGCCGGCGGCAGGATCGTGGTGGGCGTGGACGGCTCGGAACCGTCCCTGAAGGCGCTGAAGTGGGCGGCCGCGCAGGCCGCCCTCACCGGAGGCACGCTCCACGCGGTGATCGGCTGGGAGTACCCGGCGTCCTGGGCGACGCTGATGCCCGGGGTGCCCCCGGAGTTCGACCCCGAGCGGCTCGCGAAGCAGATCCTCGACCAGTCCCTGGAGCAGGCGCTCACGCCCTCCGAGGCGGCCGGGGTCACCCGGACGGTCGTGGGCGGGAACGCGGCGCAGGCACTGGTCGACCAGGCCGAGGGAGCGGAGCTGCTGGTGGTGGGGGACCGGGGCTACAGCGGCTTCAAGGCCGCCGTCCTGGGCTCCGTCTCCTCCAACGTCACCCAGCACGCCCCCTGCCCCGTCGTGGTGGTCCGGGGCACCTGACCCGCGACCGCGAAGCAGCCGCCGGCGGGTTCCACGGTCCGCCCGCGCCCCCGGGCCGGGCCCGGTGCCCTGCCCTGCCCTGCCGGTGCCGGCCCTCCCGGCGGGGAAGGCCGATGGGGGCCCGGCCCTCCCGGCGGGGAAGGTCGACGGGCGCCTCCGGCTCCGCCGACGGAGGATGCCCTCATGGACATCAAACTCGAACTGATCGGCGTGCCCGTCACCGACGTCGACCGGGCCAAGGCCTTCTACGAGCGGGTCGGCTTCCACGCGGACCACGACGTGACCGTCCGCGACGGGATCCGCTTCGTGCAGATGACCCCGCCCGGCTCGGCCTGCTCGATCGCCTTCGGCGAGGGGATCACGCGGATGGCCCCGGGCTCCCTCGACAACATGCAGGTCGTCGTCGAGGACATCGAGCGCGCCCACGCCGAACTCACCGAGCGCGGCGTCGATGTGGGGGAGATCGACGACCAGCCGTGGGGCTCCTTCGTGTACTTCGCCGACCCGGACGGCAACCGCTGGGCGGTCCAGCAGACGAAGCCCCGGGGAAAGTGACCCTCACTTCCGGTTGTACAGCCGCATCGTCACGGCGCCGAAGACGGCCACGAAGAGCACCGACCAGCCGAGCGACCAGGCGATGTCCGCCGCCGGCCACTCGCCGGCCATCAACTCCCGCACCGCCGTCGCCAGATGGGTCACCGGGCTGTTGTTCACGAAGGCCTGGAGCCAGCCCGGCATGGTCCTCGGGTCGACGAAGACGTTGGAGAGGAAGGTCAGCGGGAAGATCACCATCATGCTGACGCCCATGACCGACTTCTCGCTGCGCAGCAGCAGGCCGAACATGGTCCAGATCCACGAGAAGGCGAACGAGAAGACCAGCAGCAGCGCCACCCCGAGCAGCACGCCGACGACCCCGCCGTCGGGGCGGTAGCCGATGACGAGGCCGACGGACAGCATCACGGCGGAGGCGATCAGATAGCGCACGACGTCGCCGAGGAGATAGCCGACCATCGGCGCGGGCCGCCAGATCGGCAGGGTGCGGAAGCGGTCGAAGACGCCCTTCTCGATGTCGGTGTTGACCGAGACGCCGGTGTACATCGTGATCATCACGACCGACATGACGAGGATGCCGGGCAGCAGGAACTGGACGTACGCCGAGACCGAGCCGGCCAGCGCGCCCCCGAAGAGGTACGTGTACATCAGCACCATCATGATCGGGAACGCCGTCACGTCGAACAGCTGCTCCGGCACGTGCTTGATCTTCAGCATGGCCCGCCAGCCGAAGGTGAGCGACGCGGAGAGCGCGGAGGGCCTGGGCGGGCGGGTCTTCCCGACGAGCAGCGCGGCGAGTTCGTCGGAGCGGGGCGCGGCGAGGTCCGCGCCCGTCGCCGTGTCGGTTCCGGTGGACGTGGCGGAGCTCATGCGGCCGGTCCCTTCCGGTCGGTGAGGGCGAGGAACACCTCGTCCAGGCTCGGCTGGCCGAGGGCGAAGTCGTCGACGGTGATCCCGGCGCGGGCCAGTTCGGCGAGGGCCCGGGCGGCCTGCTCGGCGGCGCCGAGGTCGGTGCCGTGGCCGTTGACGGTGGCGGTGAGCGCGACCGGGTCGGGGTCGAGCTGGACCTCGGAGTTCAGCGCGGCGGTGAGGACCCGCCCGGCCTCCGGCCGCTGCTCCGGGTCCCGGAGGCGCACGTGCACGGAGCCCGCGCCCACCGAGGCCTTCAGCTCGCCCTTCGTGCCCTCCGCGATCACCTTGCCGTGGTCGATGACGGCGATCCGGGAGGCGAGCTGGTCGGCCTCGTCGAGGTACTGGGTGGTGAGCAGGACGGTCGTGCCCTGGTCGACGACGGCCCGCACGATGTCCCACACCTGGTTGCGGCTGCGGGGGTCGAGGCCGGTGGTCGGCTCGTCGAGGAAGAGCAGGTCGGGGGTGTTGAGGATGGACGCGGCGATGTCGATGCGGCGCCGCATGCCGCCCGAGTAGTTCTTGACCTGCCGGTCGGCGGCCCCGGCGAGGCCGAAGGCGCCGAGCAGCTGCGCGGACCGGTCCCGGGCGGCGGGGCGGCCGTGGCCGAGGAGGCGGGCGAGGAGGACGAGGTTCTCGGTGCCGGTGAGGTCCTCGTCGACGGAGGCGTACTGCCCGGTGAGGCTGACCCTGCCCCGCACGGTGTCGGCCTCGGCGACGACGTCGTGCCCGAAGACCCGGGCCCGGCCGGCGTCCGGACGGAGCAGGGTGGCGAGCATCTTCACGGCGGTGGTCTTGCCGGCGCCGTTGGGTCCGAGGAGTCCGTAGACGGTGCCGGCCGGGACGCGCAGGTCGACGCCGTCGACGGCCCGGTTCCCCCCGAAGGCCTTCACGAGCCCCTCGGTCTCCACGGCGAAGCCGTCACTCATCCCGGTGCCTCCTCCTCCGGACGGACACCCCTCCAGTCTGCTGCGGCACGGGCGGCGGCGCAGTCCGGAGGGGTGCGGAGGGCGGGGCCGGCTCAGTACGGCGCGGGGCGGCCGGCGGCGTCCTCGTGCGTGTAGAAGAGGTAGAACGCGCCCGCGGCCACACCGGCCCCCACCAGCAGTCCGAGGCCGCTCGACGAGAACACGCTCGCCCCGGAGAGGCTGTAGAGGAAGCCGGTCGCGCCGCCCACCAGGGCGCCCCAGGCCACGGACCTCGCTTCGCGCGGCAGGGCGCGCCCGTGGGTGCGCAGCGCCCACACGCCGCCGGCGAGGAGGATCGCGGAGACCAGGCCGAGCCACAGCTGGCCCCAGGTGAGCGCTCCGCCGTGCCGCGAGACGGTCGCGGCGTAGAGGCCGTAGAGGATGCCGATCAGGGCGGGCAGGAAGGCGCCGTGCGTCTCCACGGAACGCCGGGCGGGTACGGCTGCGTGTGCGGCCATGGCAGGAGCTCCTTCGGGTCGCCCCCCTGCTGCTGCACCCTCCAGGGCACACCCGCCGGGGGCGCCCCGCAAGTGGATCAGCGGCCGGCGGCGGCCTCACCCGTTCGGCGCAGCCAGAAGGCCGAAATCGTACGCATGCTCCCACGATGGGGCCATGAGCCAGAACAGCACGCCTCCTCGCCCGGACTCCGCCCCCCGACCGCACAGGTCGGCCTCCTCGGAGGCGTGGTCCTCCGGCGGCACCCTCTTCGCCGGCGTCCTCATGCTGGTGATCGGCATCATGGACGTCTTCCAGGGCATCGCCGGGATCGCCGAGGACGAGGTCTACACCCGCGTCGGCGACTACGTCTTCAAGTTCGACCTCACCACCTGGGGCTGGATCCACCTGATCCTCGGCGTCATCGTCGCGATCTCCGGCTACGGGATCCTCAAGGGCGCCGAGTGGGGCCGGGTCGCCGGCATCTCCCTGGCGTCCCTCAACCTCCTCGCCCAGTTCCTCTTCCTGCCGTACCAGCCGTGGTGGGCGCTCTTCTCGATGGCCATCTCGGTCTTCGTGATCTGGGCCCTGGCCACGGACGACGCGTACGGCCCCGGCGAACGGCTCTGACGTGGCCCCACGCCCCCGCGCCGGCCTCCGGGCACGCCCCGGCGGCCGGCCCCGCGCACGGCTCCGGCGCACCGCCGGGGCCGTGCTGCTCGCCCTCGCCGTCACCGGCGCCGCGACCGGCTGCGACGCGGCGAAGGAGGCCGCCGGGGACCTCGTCTCCTCGGCGACCGCCGCCGTCTCCTCGGCCGCGCGGCAGAAGATGGACGAGATCAAGGACGGGGCGAACGCGACCGGAGACGTGTCCGCAGGGGCGGCCTCCGCCGACGGGGACCGCACGGCCGCCACGATCACGGCGGCCAACCCCGGGGCGGCGACCGCCGACTACACGGTCATGGTCGTCTTCCGGGACGACGGCGGGAACCTCCTCGACACCGTCGTCCTGAACATCGGCTCCGTCCCCGCCAGGGCCTCCAAGTCCGGTACGGCGCGCAGCAATCGGACCCTGGAGGGGCCGACGACCGCGGAGATCGCGCGGGCCCTGCGACACTGAGGGGGTGGACCGAGCACCCGCCGCCGCGACCGACGGCGCCCCGGACGCGGCGACCGCCCCGCCCCCGCCCGTGCCCGTGCGGCCCGGGCTCCGGACCCGTGCGGCCGCCTGGGCCGCCGGGGCGCTCCTGGCCGTCCCGGCGGCCGTCGCCGGCTGCCGGGCGCTGGACGCCGACGGCGTCACGCCCCTCCCCCAGCTCCTCTCCTTCCTGCCCTGGCTGACCGTCCCCGCCGGGCTCGGCCTGCTGCTGGCGGCCGTCGCCCGGCGCCGGGGCCTCGCCTTCCTCGCGGTGCTCGTCCTCGCCGGCACCGCGTGGGCGTCGCTGCCGTACACCCCGCCGCTCGCCGTCACCTACGGCGATCCCGTCGCCCGGATCCGGGTCATCGCCTCGAACGTCGAGTACGGCCAGGGCACCGGCTCCCTCATCGACCTCGCGCTGCGGGAGAAGCCCCAGCTCCTGTACGTCTCCGAGTGCGACCCCGCCTGCGGGCGGGCCCTCGCCGCCGCGCTCTCCCGGCAGCTGCCGCACCGGGTGTCGGTCGACGCGGAGGGCTCGTCGGGCTCGGTGATCCTCAGCGCCTACCCGCTGCGCGACCGGTCCGCGGTGCCCGCCGCCATGGGGATGCCGGGCGCCACCGCGCAGATCGCCGGCCGGGCGGTGCGGCTCCAGCTCGCGCACCCGCTGCCGCCCGTCCCCGGCCAGGTGGGGCTCTGGAAGAGCGAACTGGCCCGCCTGCGGGCGGCGGTCGAGGCCCGTCCCGCCGGCGAGACCCTGCTGCTGGCCGGCGACTTCAACGCCTCCCAGGACCACGCCGCCTTCCGCGCCCTCTCCTCCGGCCGGACGCTCCTCGACGCGGCCCGCGCCACCGGCTCGTCCCGCGCCCCCACCTGGCCGGCCGAGGGCCCGCTGCCGCCGTACGTCCAGATCGACCACGTCCTCACCACCCCGGACCTCACCGCCGTCGCCACCCGCTTCCTGCCGGTCCCCGGCAGCGACCACCGGGCCGTCCTCGCCGACCTCGACCTGCAGGACGAGCGCTGATCGGCGACGCTGGGAGCATGGACAACGAGCAGATCCTCGATGACATCGGCACGCTCGTGGAGGAGGAACGCGCGCTGCGCCGGCGCACCGGCGGCCTGCTGCCCGAGGAGCGCGAGCGCCTCGCGGAGCTGGAGGTCCGCCTCGACCAGTGCTGGGACCTGCTGCGGCAGCGCCGGGCCAAGTCCGAGTTCGGCGAGGACCCCGACACCGCGGCCCTCCGCCCCGCCGCCGAGGTCGAGTCCTACCGCAACTGAGCCCGGCGCCACCGGCAGGCCGTCCGCCCCCGCGCCGGGCCGCCGCCCCGCCACCGGTTCCCCGCCCCGCCACGGGCCCGCGCACGCCTCGGCCGCCCCGCCACCGGCCCGCGCACGCCGCCGGGACCGGTGGCGGACGGCCGCGTAAGTTGGAGGGCATGGGTCGTGGACGTGACGGGAACGGTCGGCTGGCTCCTCCCGCGTGGCTGACCGCGGGACTCCGGCCCGCACCCGCGCCCGTCCCGTGGGCCGCCGTCCTGCGCGCGTCCCTCGCCCTGTCGCTGCCGCTCGCGGCCGGCCTCGCCCTGGACCGCCCCGCCGAGGGCGCGCTCGTCTCCATGGGCGCCCTCTCCGGCGTCATCGGCGACACCGCCGACGCGTACCGGATGCGGGTCTTCAACATCGCCGTGCCGCAGCTCTTCGGCGCGCTCGGCGTCACGCTCGGCACCCTCGTCTTCGGTCAGGGCTGGCTCGCGGTGGCGACCCTGACGCTCGTCGCGCTCGTCTCCGGGATGATCTCCTCGATCGGCGCGGTCGCCTCCGCCTCCGGCCTCCTGCTGCTCCTCAACGCCGTCGTCGGCGCGGGCCTGCCGATGCCGGACCCGTGGTGGAAGGCGCCGCTGCTGCTGGCCCTCGGCGGCCTCGTGGTCCTCGCCCTGACGCTCCTCGGCTGGCCGCTGCGCCGGGCCGTGCCGGAGCGGGCCGCGGTCGCCGCCACCTACCGCACGGTCGCCGAGCTGTACGAGGCCGCGGGCTCGGAGGCGTACCAGGAGAAGCGGCACGCGGTGACCGCCTCGCTCAACCAGTCCTACGACCTGATCCTGGCCCGCCGCACCCGCCAGCACGGCCGCACCTCCTCGCTGGCCCGGCTCCTCGCGCAGCTCAACGTGCTGGTCCCGCTCCTGGAGGCGGCCCCCGCCGCCGACCTGCGGGCCCGGTTCCACGGGCCGCCGCCCCCCGCCGTCGCCGCCACCGTCCGCGCGCTCGCGGACGCGGTCGAGACCGGACGGACGGAGCACCCCGCACTGGACCTCCCGCCCTCCACCCGCCCCTCCGAGAAGGCCGTCGAGCACGCCCTCCGGCACGCCGCCACCGTCGTCCACGAGGCCGAACCCGACCCCTACAACGTCGACGACCGGCTCGGCCGCCCCGCCTCGCTGACCGTCCGGGCCCGCCGCGCCACCCGCACGACGCTGCTCTCCGCGCCGTCCTGGCGGTACGGGCTCCGCCTGGCGCTCTGCATCGGCCTCGCCCAGGCCCTGGTGTCGCTGATCGCCGTGCCGCGCTCGTACTGGGTGGCGCTCACCGTCACCTTCGTGATGAAGCCGGACTTCGGCTCGGTCTTCTCCCGGGCCGTGCTGCGCGCCGTCGGCACCTGCCTGGGTCTCGTCTCCGCCGCGCTGGTCCTCGCCGAGGTGCCCCGGGGCTGGTGGGACGTGCCCGTGATGATGGTGCTGGCCGCGCTCATCCCGGCCTTCTCGGCGAAGGGGTACGCCTTCCAGACCGCGGCCATCACCCCCGTCATCCTGCTGCTCTCCGACGCCCTCAACCAGCAGGGCTTCGACCTCGTCCTGCCCCGCCTGTACGACTCCCTCATCGGCTGCGCCATCGCGCTGGTCGCCGGCTACCTGCTCTGGCCGGAGTCCTGGCACAGCCGGATCGGCGACCGGCTGGCCGGCGCGGTAGCGGACACCGCCGCCTACGTGGACCTCGCCTTCGGCGGCCCGGCGGACGCGGGCCGGCCCCGGGCCCGCCGCAAGCTCTACCGGGACCTGTCAGCGGTCCGCTCCGAGTTCCAGCGGGCCCTCACCGAACCGCCGCCGACCGGCACCCGGGCCGCCGCCTGGTGGCCGCTCGCGATCGCCGTCGAGCGGATCGTGGACGCCACGACCGCCG
Source organism: Streptomyces sp. NPDC014656 (assembly GCF_043084305.1). Classification (NCBI taxonomy): domain Bacteria; kingdom Bacillati; phylum Actinomycetota; class Actinomycetes; order Kitasatosporales; family Streptomycetaceae; genus Streptomyces; species Streptomyces sp. NPDC014656. The sequence goes on along the minus strand of NZ_JBIBZN010000013.1, from coordinate 144,755 downwards.
CCCGCATCCGCGTCGCGCACGGCGCCCCGCCGCCGGACCCGGCGGAGGTGGCGGAGGTGGCGCGGGAGCTGCGCGAACTCGCCGAGGGCCTGCGCTCCACCGACACCCTGGTCGCGGTCCGCACCGAGCTGCCCGGCGACGACGACGGCGTCCTCGCGCCGGTCCGCCAGGAGGTGCGCGCGGCCCGCGCCATCGCCGGTCCCGAGCTGCGGTAAACCCCTTCCGGGGCGGTGCGCGGGGGCGCGAAGGAGAACTTACCGGCGGTCACGGAACGGAACCCTCCTGCCACCGTTACCGGATTCCACCGGGGCGACTACGATGCGCTCGACCGCCCCGCCGTGATCCGCTCCCGCACCCGTGCCCGCGACCGTCCAGGCCGCCAACCGGTACGCCGACCGGGCCACTTCACCCTGCCCGACCCCGCCCGACCCGCACCCCTCCCGCCGCACCCGCTCCTCCCCTCCCCCTCCGTCGTCCGGAACCCCCCACACCCGCTCCCAGGACTCCGAGGACACCGTCATGCGCACGACCACCAGCAGAGGGCTCCAGCCCAATGTCCTCGGCACCTTCGACACGATCGTGATGGCCGTCGCCGGCAGCGCCCCCGCCTACTCGCTGGCCGCCACCACCGCCGTGCTCTTCGGGGCGGTCGGCCTCGCCGGACCGGCCGCGCTGCTCTACTGCGCGATACCGATGTTCGGCATCGTCCTCGCCTACGCCCGGCTCGGCCGGATCGACGTCAACGCGGGCGCCGGCTACTCGTGGGTGGGCCGCACCCTCCACCCCTTCCTGGGCTTCCTGTCCGGCTGGGCGCTGGTCTTCGCCGCCACCGTGTTCATGGTGGCGGGCTCGCTGCCGGCCGGTTCGCTCACCCTCGCCCTGATCGACCCGGACCTCGCCTCCTCCACACCGCTGGCCGCCGCCGTCGGCGCCTGCTGGTTCCTGCTGATGCTCGGCGTCGTCCTGGGCGGCGCCCGGCTCACCGTACGGGCCCAACTCCTGATGTCCGGCGCCGAGATGGCGATCCTGCTGGCCTTCGTGCTGGCGGCGGTGGCCCACCGGGGCCGGGCGGTCGCCTTCGACTGGTCCTGGTTCGGCCTCGGGCACTTCCACGGCCCCGAGGGCTTCGCGGCGGGCGCGCTGATCGCCGCGTTCTACTACTGGGGCTGGGACGTCACCAGCAACCTCAGCGAGGAGACCCGGAACAGCCGGCGGACCGCCGGGCTCGCCGCGCTGGTCGGCGTCGGCTTCGTCTTCCTCCTCTTCGTGGCCTTCACGGTCGCGGTGAACGTGCTGCTGCCCGCCGAGCGGATCCTGTCCGCGGGACCGAACGTGCTCGCCGTCCTCGGCGAGGAGATCTGGCCCGGCGCCGGCGGGAAACTGCTGGTCGTCGCCGTGATCCTGTCCACGGTCGCGACCCTGGAGACCACCCTGCTCCAGGTGACCCGCTCGCTCTTCGCGATGGGCCGCGACCGGACCCTGCCGGCCGCCCTCGGCCGCGTCCACCACCGCTGGAACACCCCCTGGGTCGCGGTCGCCGCCGTCGGCGCCGCCGCACTCGTCCTCTTCGCCGGCGCGGCCGCCGCCGGTTCCGTCCAGCGGATCCTGCGGGACGCGGTCTCCGCGATTGGCCTCCAGATCGCGTTCTACTACGGCCTGGCCGGCATCGCCGCCGCCGTCGCCTACAAGTCCCTGCTACTGCGCTCCGCGCGGAACCTGCTGCTGGGCGGGGTGTGGCCGCTGCTCGGCTCCGCGTTCATGCTGTGGGCCTTCGTCGAGTCGCTCGGCGAGCTGTCGACCACCGCCCTCACCATCGGCCTCGGCGGCCTCGCCGCCGGACTCGTCCCGATGGCCGTGTACTGGCGCAAGGGCAGCGACTACTACCGCCCGGCCCGCCTCGACGCCCGCCGCGCGCTCGACGCCGCGGGCGAGGCCGCCCCGACGGCCCCGGGCACCCGCCTGCGGGACAAGAGCTACGCCACGGACTTCTGACCGCCCCGCGTCCCACCGACGCACCGTCCCACCGACGCACCGACGCACCGACCGGAGCACGACCGAAGGAGGTCACCCATGGGCGTACGCCGACGCGCCCTCAGGCGGTCCCGCGGGGAGCGGTTCACGCCCGACTTCGACCCGGACTTCGGTGACCGCGCGCTGACGGAGGCCCGCCACGACATCGTGATCGGCCGCTGGCAGGGCGTGCGGGACCTGCTCGCCGCCACCGGCGACGACTGGGCCCGCCGCACCCACCGCGTCCGGCTGCTCTCGCACGCCGCCGCCGGCAGCTCCACCGTCGAGACCTGGCGGGCCGCCGAGCCGCGCAGCGCGGACGCGGCGGTGCTGCGGGCGGCGACCGAGGTGGTGCGGGTCTTCGACGCTGCCATCGCCGCCGGCCGGGGCGCCGCGGTCGACCGGTCCCGGATCGACGCGGCCGTGGACGCCTGCCGGAGCGCGGCGGACGCGGCGCCCGCCGACCCGATGCCGTGGGTCTCGCTGCTGTCGGTGGCGCGGCTGTACGAGGGCGGCGTACCGCGCCGCGAACTCCGGTACTGGTTCGACGAACTGCGCCGCCGCGACCCGTACAACACCGAGGGCCACATGCAGGTGCTCCGCTACCTCTCGGCCCGCTGGCACGGCACCCACGGCTCCATGTACGACTTCGCGCGCGACGCCGCCGGGGTCGCCCCGCCCGGCTCCGCGCTGCCGGTCCTGGTGCAGGTGGCGCGGGTGGAGGAGTACCGCTACATCGCGGACGGGGCGCTCGGGCGCGGCCCGGTGCGCGGCTTCGACCAGCACTGGAAGCACGAGCTGGCGGTGACCGAGCTGCGGCGCACCCACGACCGCTGGATCGGCGGCCGGGACCCGGCGCGGCCGGTCGCCCCCGAGGAGGTCGGTGACCTCAACTTCCTCGCGCACGCCGCCTGTTACTCGGGCCAGGTGGAGCTGGCGCGGGAGCTGATGGGCCTGCTGGGCACCCGGGCGGCCTGGGTGCCGTGGGCGTACACGGGCGACCCGGAGGAGCAGTTCGTCCGCTTCCGGGAGGGCCTGGGGGCCGGCTGACCCCCGGGCCCTCCCGGTGCGGGCGTCAGACGCCGATGTCGCGTCCGTCGTGGCGCCAGACGGCGACGACGGACGGCCGGACGATCCTGCCGGGCCCGTCGGGCCAGGCCGAGGCCGGGTTCTCGACGGAGGCGCCGTCGAGCTCGCCCGGGTGCTGCACGGCGACCAGGACGCGGCGGTCCTGGATGACCGGGCCGCAGGTCTCGGCGCCCCGGGGGACGGTGAGGAACTGCTTCAGCTCACCGCGGCGCTCGCCGTGCACGGCCACGCCGAAGAGGCCGTCGTGCGAGCCGAGCTGGTTGCCGTCGGTGGAGATCCACAGGTTGCCGTGCGGGTCGAAGGCCACGTTGTCCGGGCAGGAGATCGGGGAGACCCGGTCCTTCGGGTAGCCCGCGAAGTAGGTGGCCGGGTCGTCCGGGTCGCCGGCGACGAGGAAGAGGCGCCAGGCGAAGCCGTCGGCGGACGGGTCGTCCCAGTGCTCGGCGAGCTCCAGGACCTGCCCGTGCTTGTTGAGGTTGCGCGGGTTGGCCTCGTCGGCACCGGGGTTGGTGCCCTTGCCGCGGTTGGTGTTGTTCGTCAGGGCGACGTACACGCGGCCGGTGCGCGGCGACGGCTCGACGTCCTCGGGCCGGTCCATCTTCGTCGCGCCGGCCTTGTCACCGGCGAGGCGCGTGAAGACGAAGACCTCCTCGGCGGTCATCCCGGGCACGTGCGAGACGGCGCCCTCGGGCCCGGCCGTGGCCAGCGGGATCCAGACGCCGGAACCGTCGAACTCGCCGTCGTTCGGGAGCTTTCCGGTGCCGTCGACCTCGGCCGCGGGGGAGTCGCCGGACAGCTTGGCGACGTACAGCGTGCCCTCGTCGAGCAGGGTGAGGTTGTGGGCCCGCGCCCTGCGCGAATCGCCCTTCATCATCCGCTTCGACGAGACGAACTTGTAGAAGTAGTCGAACCGCTCGTCGTCGCCCATGTAGACGACCGGACGGCCGTCGGCGGTGAGGCGCGGCTGCGCGGCCTCGTGCTTGAAGCGGCCGAGCGCGGTGCGCTTGCGGGGCGTGGACTCCGGGTCGTACGGGTCGAGTTCGACGACCCAGCCGAAGCGGTGCGCCTCGTTCGGCTCCTGCGCGAGGTCGAAGCGCTTGTCGAACCGCTCCCACTTGCGCTCGCTGGCGCCGGTGCCGATGCCGTACCGCTTGTCCGTGGCGGACGAGCCGTTGGCGAAGTACTGGTTGAAGTTCTCCTCGCCGTGCAGCGTGGTGCCCCACGGGGTGGTGCCGCCGGCGCAGTTGTTGAGCGTGCCGAGGACGGTACGGCCCGCCGGGTCGGCGGAGGTCCGCACCAGCGCCGACCCGGCGGCCGGACCGGTCAGCTCGAACTCGCTGGTGGTGTGCAGCCGCCGGTTCAGGTGGTGGCGCCGGACCGGCGTCAGCCGCCCGCTGCGCCGCTCCTCCTGCACCACGACCACGGACAGGCCGTGCGCGGCCCAGGCGATCTCGACCTGCTCGCGGGTCGGGTTCGCGGCGTCGTAGCCGCGGAACATCAGCACCTCGTCGGTGTACTCGTGGTTGGCGACGAGCACCTGGCGGTCGCGCTCCCCGCGCAGCGGCAGCAGGGAGAGGAAGTCGTTGTTGTACCCGAACTGCCCGGCCTGCGCCTCGGCGGTCTGGTTCTCGGAGTCGAAGGCGGGGGCGCCGCGGAGGATCGGCTCGCCCCACCGGATGACGACGTTCTGCCCGTACCCGGACGGCACGGTGACCTGGTCGGCGGTGTTCGGCGCGACGGGCGCGAACCGGAGGCCGCGGGCCCCGTCGGCGACCGGCGGCTTCCCGTGCCCCGGGTGCCCCGGGTGCGCCTCGGCGGCGGGCGCGCCACCGAGCACCACCGAGCCGCCGGCGGCGGAGGCGACGGTCACGACGGCGGCGGCGCGGAGCGCGGAGCGGCGGGACAGCGCCCCGGCTATGACGTCGCCGGCGTACTCGTTGTCGCTGGTGTTGGGCACCTCCTGGAAGCAGGCGTCACCACACCGGAATCGGCAGGTAAGGGCGGAACGACCGCCTCCGTGCGGGTTGGTGCCGATCAGCGGCAGCAGTTTGCGCACTGGGTCCTCCTCCGGCGCAGCACTGCGCCGACATGGTGTCGGGAATCCGTTCGGCCGTGACGCTATGTGTGCACGTCTGCACGGGGGCGGCGGCGGAATGAACGCCCGGTGAATGAGCGGCAACCGTGACCGACCGGGTCCCCGGAAGCGGAGGACGCGGCCGCTAACCTTACGTGTCCGCCCTGGCCAGGGGTGAAGGACGCATACCGCATCCAACTCATGCGAAAGGGTTCGCCCATGGGTATTCGGAGCTTGCTGCGCAAGGTGTTCGGCCGCGACCGCGAAGATCCCGCGACCCCCTCCGTCCCTCCCCAGTCCCGCGACCCCCACACGCCGGACCCGAAGCCCCTCCAGCCCACGGAGCCCGCGGAGACGACGGGGACGGCGGGGACGACGGACGCCGTGGAGACCGCGAAGACCGTGGAAGCGGCGGAGATCGCGGAAGCCGCCTCGGAGGCAGCGCCCGCGGATGCCCCGGAGGCAGCGGCCCGCAAGGCGGCGGACGACCTGGTGGCCGCGGCCTTCGACAACCCCCAGATCTCCCAGATCCCCAAGGCCCGCACGCCGGAACCGGCTGCGGCTACGGCTGCGCCGGAGAAGGCGGAGGCGGAGGCTGACGCGGAGCTGGAGACGGCGCCGGAAGCCGTCGCGGACGCCGAGGCGGACGCGGATGCTGCGCCGGCGAAGGCGGATGCGGAAGCGGTGGCTGACGCGGATGCGGACGCGTTGGCTGACGCGGAGGCGAAGGCGGATGCGGATGTGAAGCCGGGGGCGACGGCTGACGCGGACGCGGATGCGACGGCAGATGCGGAGCTGGAGACGGCACCGGAAGCCGTCGCGGACGCCGAGGCGACCACGGCCACCGAGGCGGACGCGGATGCTGCGGACGCTTCGGCCGCGCCGGAGAAGGCGGACCCGAAGACTGACGCGCCGCTCGCCGCCGAGGCGGACACGGAGGCGACCGCCGACGCGGCGGACGCACCGATCGCGGAGACGGAGCCGACGGCGGACGCGGATGCGAGGCCGACCCCGGCTGCCGACACGGAGGCGAACCCGGCCACGGACACCGAGGCGGACGCGGAGTCGGAGACGGCACCGGACGCCGTCGCGGACACTGAGCCGGCCACGGCCGCCGAGGCGGACGCCGACGCGACGGACGCTCCCGCCGCGTCGGAGGAGGCGAAGCCGGAAGGCGAAGCAGAGCCGACGGCGGCAGCAGACGTGGAAGCCAAGGCGGACGCGAACGCGGCGGACACGGAGACGGCGTCGGACGCCGCCGCAGAGCCGGCCACGGCTGCCGCAGCGAACGCCCACGCGGACGCGGAGCCCTCCGCCGAGGCGGAGGAGCCGGAGGCGACCTCCGACGCGGACGCGGAGGCGGAAGCCTCCGTGGACGCGGAGGCGACCGCGGCCGACGCCACCGACGCGACGGAGGCGAAGACGGCGTCGGACGCCGCCGCAGAGCCGGCCACGGCTGCCGCAGCGAACGCCCACGCGGACGCGGAGCCCTCCGCCGAGGCGACGACGGAGGCGGAGACCGACGCCAACGCCGACGCCGACACGGAGCCCTCCGCGGAGGCGGAGGAGCCGGAGGCGACCTCCGACGCGGACGCGGAGCCCGTCGCCGCCGAGGCGGACACCGCCACTGCGGCGGAGCCCGAAGCCGAGGCCGAGCCGGTCGCCGCGCAGGCGGAGGCGCAGGCCACCGAGGCCGTCGCCGGGACCGCCACCGAAACGACCACCGGCGCCGTGCCCACCTCCCCCGCCTCTTCCGCCTCCCCCCTCCCCCCGCACCTCCGCGACGCGTACGACGCCGCCGGGGTCGTGCTGGGCAAGGCGGGGCTCGGCGGGGCGCGGGCGCGGGTGTACCTGGTCGTCGACCGGTCCGGGTCGATGCGCGGGTACTTCAAGGACGGGTCCGTGCAGCGTCTCGCCGAGCAGGCGGTCGCGCTCGCCGCGCACCTGGACGAGGACGCGACGGTCACGACCGTGTTCTTCTCCACGGACATCGACGGGGTCGTCGACCTCACGCCCGCCGAGCTCACCCCCACCCGCGTGGACGAGGTCAACGCCGGTCTCGGCCGCCTCGGCCGGACGAACTACCACCGTGCCGTCGAGGAGGTGCTGGCCCACCACGAGAAGACGGACCCGGCCCGCCCGGCGCTGGTGATCTTCCAGACGGACGGCCCGCCCGAGTCCCGTACCGCCGCGAACCAGGCCCTGGCCGAGGCGGCCGGACGCCCGGTCCACTGGCGTTTCACCGCCTGGGGCGAGGAGGACGGCAAGGGCTTCGACTACCTGCGGAAGCTCACCGCGGACCGCACGGCGACGCACTTCGCGGGCCCGGCGCCGGTCGAGACCCCGCACGCGGAGTTCTACGAGGGCGTCCTCGCCGGTCTCAGCCTGTAGGCACCCGCCCGCCCCCTGCTTATCGATGTGAGTGGATCTTCGGACGCCCGTTAGGATTTCGACCATGGCGGCCACTGGATCCGAGAAGCAGGGGGCGAAGGCGTTCTACGTCACGACCCCCATCTACTACGTCAACGACGCTCCTCACCTGGGCCACGCCTACACGACCGTCGCAGGCGACGTGCTCACGCGCTGGCACCGTCAGCGCGGCGAGAAGGTGTGGTACCTCACCGGCACGGACGAGCACGGTCAGAAGATCATGCGCACGGCCGAGGCGAACGACGTCACGCCCCAGGCCTGGTGCGACAAGCTCGTCGAGGAGGCCTGGAAGCCCCTCTGGGAGCACCTGAACATCGCGAACGACGACTTCATCCGCACCACGCAGAAGCGTCACACGGACCGCGTCCAGGAGTTCGTACAGGACCTGTACGACAAGGGCGAGATCTACAAGGGCGGCTACGAGGGCCCGTACTGCGTCGGCTGCGAGGAGTTCAAGCTCCCGGGCGATCTCATCGAGGCGGAGGACGGCACCAAGCTCTGCCCCGTCCACAAGAAGCCGGTGGAGATCCTCAAGGAGGAGAACTACTTCTTCAAGCTGAGCGAGTACGGCCCGAAGCTGCTGGAGTTCTACGAGGCGAACCCGGGCTTCATCCAGCCGGAGTCCGCCCGCAACGAGGTCCTGAACTTCGTGAAGCAGGGCCTGGACGACCTCTCCATCTCGCGCTCGACCTTCGACTGGGGCATCCCGGTGCCGTGGGACGGCGAGCACGTGATCTACGTGTGGATCGACGCGCTGCTGAACTACGCGACGGCCGTCGGCTACAACGAGAACCCGGAGAAGTTCGACGAGACCTTCCCCGCGAACGTCCACCTCATCGGCAAGGACATCCTCCGCTTCCACGCGGTGATCTGGCCGGCGATGCTGATGGCGCAGGGCCTTCCGGTCCCGGGCCGGGTCGCGGCCAACGGCTGGCTGATGGTCGGCGGCGAGAAGATGTCGAAGTCGAACCTGACCGGCATCAAGCCGCAGGACCTGACCTCGCACTTCGGCGTGGACGCGTACCGCTGGTACTTCCTGCGGGCCATCGCCTTCGGTCAGGACGGCTCCTTCTCGTGGGAGGACTTCTCCGCCCGCTACACCTCCGAGCTGGCCAACGACTACGGCAACCTCGCCTCCCGCGTGGCGGCGATGGTCGGCAAGTACTTCGGCGGCGAGCTGCCGGCCTCGACGGCCGACGGCGACGCCGAGAAGGCCGTCCAGGAGGGCCTGGCGAAGGCGGTCGCGACGGCCGACGCCAAGATCGGCGAGGAGCTGGACTTCCAGGGCGGCATCCTCGCGGTCTTCGACTTCGTGAAGCAGGTCAACGGCTACATCACGGAGCAGGAGCCGTGGAAGGTCGCGAAGGACGAGTCGGAGGAGGGCCGCGCCCGCCTGGCGACGATCCTGTACACGGCCGCCGAGTCCCTCCGCGCCGCCGCGGTCCTGCTGAACCCGGTCATGCCGGAGTCGTCCCAGAAGCTGTGGGACTCCCTCGGCGCGGAGCCCTCCCTGGGCGCCCTGGCCGCCCAGCCGGTCCAGGACGCGGCCCGCTGGGGCCAGCTCCCGGCCGGGTCGACGGTCACGAAGGGCGCGGTCCTCTTCCCGCGCCTGGAGGACCCGAAGAAGGACTGACGTCCGCCCGCACGCGAGCGAAGGCCGCCGCCCCCGGTCTCCCGGGGCGGCGGCCTTCGCCGTCCTCACGCCAGGACGAGCGCGGCGGCGGCCGGCGCCAGGTACATCAGCGGGAAGGCCACGTGCCCGTACGCCTTCGCCCGCACGACGGTGATCACGGCCCCGGCGAAGTACAGCACCACCCCGGCCGCCGCCGTCGCCCCGATGACCGGCACCCAGAACCCCACGAGCAGCCCGAGCGCCCCGGCCAGCTTCACCAGCCCCAGCCGGTTCCACCACGTCCGCGGCACCCCGTAGGCGGCCAGCGGCTCGACGACGAACTTCGCCCGGAGCAGCACGGCCGCCCCGGAGAACCCGGCCATGAAGGCGGCGAGAAGGGTGACGACAGCGGCCGTGGTGGACATGGGGACTCCTCCGGTCGAGGCCCCGGGGAGGGGCCGTACACCGGGGTGACGGAGCGGGCGGCGGAGGTGTGACGGCGAAGGCGGACGACCACGACACGAGATTCATGTAAACAAAAGTTCCCATGGACCGGCTTCGTAAACTACAGTTGTCGCATGACGTTCTCGGAGCAGCTTCCCGCGGAAGAACTGACCGGCCTCGAATCCGCCCTCTACGAGGCCCTGAACCCCCTCGCCGCCACCCTCCGCGCCCGCGCGACCGGGCAGCCCGAGGAGGGGATGTGGCACGGCGAGCCGGTGGACATCGCCCTCTCCGTCCTCGCCGCCTGGAAGGTGGTCGACCAGGAGGTCAAGCGCCTCACCGCCGTCGCCGCCGGCACGGCCGGCTCGTACGGCGCGAGCTACGAGCAACTGGGCGCCGTCTGGGGCATCACCCGCCAGGGCGCCCGCAAGAAATGGCCGGACGCGGTGACCCGCCCCGCCCCCGGCACCACCACCCTCGCCCTCTTCGGCGGCCGCGCGGAGCTCTCCCCCTCCGACGACACCTGGACCTGGACGGCCACGGCCGCCGACGGCACGAGAACCGCCCCGGCCCCCGCCCCCACCAAGGAGGAAGCGGCAGCACTGGCGGGCGTGTTCCTCAGGGCCCACGCCCATGGAAACCCGACGGCGGCGGCACTGCGGACTCAAGGAGAGCGGGGCAAGGGATGACGGGCAGGACGGCCGTCGAAGCGATCCACACCGAGCGGCTGGAGCTCGTGCCGCTGGAGGTCGGGCACGCCGAGGAAATGGCCGGGGTGCTCGGGGATCCGGCGCTGCACCGGTTCATCGGGGGTGCGCCGGAGAGCCTGGAGGAGTTGCGGGCGCGGTACGTGCGGTGGGGGGCCGGGGCGCCGGAGGCCGGGACCAGCTGGTGCAACTGGGTGGTGCGGGAGCGCGACGGAGGGCGGCTCGCGGGGACCGTGCAGGCGACCGTCGTCGGGGACGGCGCCGAGGTCGCCTGGGTGGTCGGGACGGCCTGGCAGGGGCGGGGGTACGCCTCCGAGGCGGCCCGCGCGCTCGTCGGGTGGCTGCGGCCCCGGGTGCGTACCGTCGTCGCCCACGTGCATCCCGGGCACGCCGCCTCCGCCGCCGTCGCCCGCGCCGCCGGGCTCGTACCCACGGACGAGACGCACGACGGCGAGGTGCGGTGGGAGCTGCCCGTGGGGTGAACGTGCGAGGGGCCCGGGATCCGTGAGTCACGGATCCCGGGCCCCTCACCCACGCGTCGGGGTCAGCGCGCCGCGTCCGGGTGGACCGACTCCGTGACCGGGCGGTCGCCCGCGGGCTTCTTCTCGACCGGCTTGCGGAGCTGGATGTTCAGCTCGCGCAGGCGGGTCTCGTCCAGCTCGGTGGGGGCGCCCATCATGAGGTCCTGGGCGTTGCCATTGAGCGGGAAGGCGATGGTCTCGCGGATGTTGGGCTCGTCGGCGAGGAGCATGACGATGCGGTCGACGCCGGGGGCGATGCCACCGTGCGGCGGGGCGCCGAACTGGAAGGCGCGGAGCATGCCGGCGAACTCGGTCTCGACGGTCTCGCGGCTGTAGCCGGCGATCTCGAAGGCCTTGAACATGATGTCGGGCTCGTGGTTCCGGATGGCGCCGGAGGAGAGCTCGATGCCGTTGCAGACGATGTCGTACTGCCAGCCGAGGACGTCCAGCGGGTCCTTGGTCTCCAGGGCCTCCAGGCCGCCCTGGGGCATGGAGAAGGGGTTGTGCGAGAAGTCGATCTTGCCGGTCTCCTCGTCCTTCTCGTACATCGGGAAGTCGACGATCCACGCGAAGCGGAAGACGTTCTCCTCGAACCGGCCGGCGCGCTTGGCGGCCTCGACCCGGACCGGGCCCATGATCTTGGAGACCTCGTCGAACTCGCCCGCGCCGAAGAAGACCGCGTGGCCCGGCTCCAGGCCGAGGCGCTCGGTGAGGACCTTGACGTTCTCCTCGGTGAGGAACTTGGCGATCGGGCCGGTGAGGGCGCCGCCCTCGCCGACGCGGACCCAGGCCAGGCCCTTCGCGCCGAGCGAGACGGCGAAGTCGCCGAGCTGGTCGAAGAACTTGCGCGGCTGGTCGCCCGTGTCCGGGACGGCCAGGGCGCGGACGTGCTTGCCCGCGAAGGCCTTGAACTCCGAGGCCTCGAACACGTCGGAGATGTCGACGAGTTCGAGGTCGGTGCGCAGGTCCGGCTTGTCGTTGCCGTACTTGAGCATCGACTCGCGGAACGGGATCCGCGGGAAGGGGGAGGTGACGTGGCGGCCGCCGCCGAACTCCTCGAAGAGCTCGGTCATGAGCTTCTCGATGGGCTGGAAGACGTCCTCCTGCTCGACGAAGCTCATCTCGACGTCGAGCTGGTAGAACTCGCCGGGCGAGCGGTCGGCGCGGGCGTCCTCGTCGCGGAAGCAGGGCGCGATCTGGAAGTAGCGGTCGAAGCCCGAGATCATCAGCAGCTGCTTGAACTGCTGCGGGGCCTGCGGGAGCGCGTAGAACTTGCCCGGGTTGAGGCGGGACGGGACGACGAAGTCACGGGCGCCCTCGGGGGAGGTCGCGGTGAGGATCGGGGTCGCCATCTCGTTGAAGCCGAGGGCCACCATCTTGGAGCGGATGGAGGCGATGACGGCGGAGCGCAGCATGATGTTGCGGTGCATGCGCTCGCGGCGCAGGTCGAGGAAGCGGTACTCCAGGCGCCGCTCCTCGTTGACGCCGTCGTCGGCGTTGATGGTGAAGGGGATCTGCTGGGCGGCCCCCAGGACCTCGACCTCGGCGGCCTCGATCTCGATCTCGCCGGTGGCGAGCTCGGGGTTCACGTTGTCGGCACCGCGCGAGACGACCTTGCCGTCGACGCGGACGACCGTCTCCTTGGTCAGCTTGTCGAGGACCTCGGCCGCCGGGGTGCCGGGGCGGGCGACGAGCTGCGTGATGCCGTAGTGGTCGCGCAGATCGATGAAGAGGATGCCGCCCAGGTCGCGCCGATTGTGCAGCCAGCCGCTCAGCCGGACGTCGGTGCCGACGTCAGAGGCGCGGAGCTCGCCGCAGGTGTGGGACCTGTACCGATGCATCGTCGTTCATCCAGTCTTCGGGATCGGAGAGTAGTGGGCCTTGACAGGGTCGAGGCCATCCCAGCCTACCGGCCGGCCCAAGATCGCGATTCGATTACCGTCGGTGGCACCCGGTGGGGGCACAGTGGCGGCCCGGTGTCCGATATTCATAAAGTAGGGCAATGCGCACCGAGGACGTCCTGGCCGCGATCGCCACGGGCCTGTGGCGCTGGGACAACGCTTCCGGGATCGTCTCGCTCGACGCCGAGGCCGCCCGGCTGCTCGGGCTGCCCGCCGAGCCGGTGCGGCTCAGCGAGGCGGCGGTGCGGTCCCGCTTCCACCCGGTGGACTGGAACGAGATCGACGGCGTGGTCAACCTCGCGGTGGCCGAGGGCACGCTCGCCGAGGCCCGTCTGCGGATCATGGACGAGCGGGGCCGGGTGGTCCGTACGGTACGGAGCCGGTCCAAGCCGCTGATCGACGGCGGCGACTACCAGCTGGTCGGCACCCTCCAGGAGGTGGCGGAGCCGCAGCCGGGGACGGCCGGGCCGCACACGCCGATCACCGGCGACTGGCGGCGCTCGCGCGAGGCCTTCCTGCTGGACGCGGGACGGGCGCTGGCGGAGGCGCGGTCGACGGCCGAGGTGCTGCGGGTCGCGGCCTCGCTGTCGATGCCGGGCTTCTCGCCGGACGGCCTGGCGGTCTTCGGGATGTCGGGCGAGCGGCTGACCGTGATCGGGCACCACGGGCAGCGGGACGGCGACGAGGGCCCCTTCACCTCGATGTCGCTGGCGACCGACTATCCGGCGGCGGAGGTGGTGCGCACCGGGCGGGCGATCTACCTGCCGTCCCCGGAGGAGTACCGGCGCCGCTTCCCGATGACGTGGCCGCTGGCGGAGCCCTTCGAGCGGCAGTCGTGGGCCTTCGTGCCGCTGGTGGTGGCCGGGCGGACGATGGGCGCCTGGATGGCGGCCTTCAAGCACCAGGTGGCCTTCACGCCGGACGAGCGGTCGGTGCTGACGACGGTGGCGCGGATGCTGGCGCAGGCGCTGGCGCGCGCCGGCGTCGCGGAGTCGGAGCGCGAGCTGTCGCTGGGGCTCCAGCGCACGATGATGCCGGTGCTCGGGCCGGGGATCCCCGGGATCCGGGTGGCGGCGCGGTACGTGCCGACCGGCGGCGGGCTCCAGGTGGGCGGCGACTGGTACGACATGATCCGGCTGCCCGGCGGGAGGGGCGGCTCGGCGGGCGGCGGCGCCGGCCGGATCGCGCTGGTCATCGGGGACGTCCAGGGGCACGACGTGCGGGCCGCGGCGCTGATGGGGCAGCTGCGGATCGCGCTGCGGGCGTACGCCTCCGAGGGCCACCGGCCGGACGCGGTGCTGTCGCGGGCCTCGCGGTTCCTGTACGGGGTGAACGACGGGCACGACGGGTACGACGGGGCGGACGGCTCCGGCGGGGCCGGGGCGGAGGCCGCGGGCGGCGGGCCGCGCTTCGCGACCTGCCTGTACCTGGAGGTGGACCTGGAGACGGGGACGGTGGACATCGCCCGCGCGGGCCACCCGGACCCGGCGGTGCGGATGGTCGACGGAACGGTCCTGCTCAGGCCGACGGCCGGCGGGCTGCCGCTCGGCATCGACCCCGACACCGACTACCCGACCACCCGGCTGACGCTGGACCCCGGCGAGACGCTGATGATCTGCACCGACGGGCTCCTGGAGACCGGCGGGCACGACCTCGACAGCGGCTGGGAGCGGGCCAAGCGGCTCCTGGAGCAGCACCGGGGCGACGACCTGGAGGAGCTGGCCGACACCCTGGTGGACGCCGTCCACGGGCCCGGCTCCCACCACACCACCGGGCCGCTCGCCGACCGGCGCGAGGACGACATCGCCGTCCTGCTGCTCTCCCGCCGGCCGGCCACGGCGGTGCGGGAGACCCCGCGCCGCACCCTGATGACGATCGCCCAGGCCGAGCCGGAGCGGATCGCGGAGGCGCGCGAGCAGGTGCGGCAGCTGCTGCACGACTGGACCGACGGGGACCAGCTGGACGCGGCGGTCCTGATGGTCTCCGAGATGGTCACGAACGTGCTGGTCCACACGGACGGCGACGCCCTCCTGATCGCGGAGGTCGCCTGCGGCGAGAAGGCCCGCCGACTGCGCGTCGAGGTCTCCGACGCGAGCGACGAGCTCCCGCACAAGCGGCACCCGGGCGAGATGGCGTCCAGCGGGCGCGGCCTGGTCCTGATGGAGATGCTGGCCGACGCGTGGGGCGTCGAGCCGCGCGGCGAGGGCAAGACCATCTGGTTCGAACTGACGGAGCCGACGGGGCCGGAGGGGTGCTGCGGGTAGCCCTCCCCGCCCCCGCCCGGTGCACGCGCGCGCGTGGCACGGGCCCGCCCCCGCGGAGCCCGCCCTCCCCGTGACGGCCCCGGCGGAGCCCGTACGGCCCCCGTCGCCGCCCCGGCCGAGCCCGTACCGCCCCCACCGCCAACCCGGCCGAGCCCTCATCGCCCCCGCCGCCCCCGTCGCCGCCCCGGCGGAATCCGTGCCCCCTCCGCCGCGCGCCGTTCACCCGTACGGCGGAGACTGGTGGGGTACGGCCGCCGGGGGGAGCACGGAGCTCGCCATGGACATCCACAAGGTCGGCAGTGACACCACCGTCCTGGCCGACAGCCTGGAAGCGCCGGGAATCGGTCACCTGCCGGTGAACGCCTATGTCGTCACGGCCGCCGAACCCGTCGTCGTCGACACCGGTCTCTCCCTCCAGGACCGGGACTTCCTCACCGCGCTCGGCGAGGTGATCGACCCCGCCGAGGTGCGCTGGATCTGGCTCACCCACCCGGACAAGGACCACACGGGCGGGGTCTTCGCCCTGCTGGAGGCCGCCCCGCACGCGCGCGTGGTGACGACGTTCCTGGGCGCCGGGGAGATGACGACCGAGCGGGCGCTGCCGATGGACCGGGTGTACTTCCTCAACCCGGGGCAGTCCCTGGACGTCGGCGACCGCGCCCTGCACGCCTTCCGCCCGCCGCTCTTCGACAATCCGGCCACCGTCGGCCTCTACGACGACCGGACCCGGATCTGCTTCAGCTCGGACTGCTTCGGCGGCCCCATGCCGACCGCCGAACTCGCCGAGAGCGGGCACGCGAGCGACCTGAAGCCGGAGGACCTGGCGGCGGCGCAGACGATGTGGGCGACGATCGACAGCCCGTGGGTGCACCTGGTGGACGCGGAGAAGTACCGGGCGACCCTGGACGGGATGCGGGCGATGGACCCGGAGATCGTGCTCTGCACCCATCTGCCGCCCGCCGTGCGGATGACGGACCGGATGCTAGCGACGCTGGCGGCCGTGCCGGACTCCGACCCCTTCGTCGGCCCCGACCAGGCGGCCCTGGAGGCCATGCAGAAGTCCTTCGAGCCGGGCGCGGCGGCGGTCTAGCCGGCCTCTCCCGCTTCGGCTCCCGGCCCCGGTCCTCCCTCCCCCGCTTCCGCGCGGGAGCCGTACCGGGCGCGGAGTTCGCCGAGCACGCCGGTGGCGGCGGCCGTCAGGGGGACGGCGAGGAGCATGCCGAGGACGCCGGCCACCGAGGCGCCGGCGGTGATGGCCAGCATGACGGCCGCCGGGTGCATCTGGACGGTGCGGCTCTGGACCATCGGCTGGAGGACGTTGCCCTCGATGACCTGGACGGCGAGGACGACGCCCAGCACCCACAGGGCGATGACGAAGCCGCGGTCGGCGAGGGCGACGAGGACGGCGACCGCGCCGGAGAGGAAGGCGCCCAGGTAGGGGATGTAGGCGGTGACGAAGACGAGCGCGGCGAGCCCGACGGCCCCGGGCACCTGGAGCACGAGCAGGCCGACGCCGATGAGGACCGCGTCGACGAGGGCGACGAGCGTGGTGCCGCGCATGAAGCCCTCGACGGCCTCGAAGGCGCGGCGGGCCATGGCTTCGGCGGTGTCGCCGGTGCCGGCCGGGACGAGGGAGCGCAGGGAGCCGGCGGCGCGGTCGGAGTCGCGGAGGAAGAAGAAGATCAGGAGGAGGGCGAGGACGGCGGTGGCGAGCATCTGCCCGACCACGCTGAGCCCGGAGATCACGCCGGAGGCGGCGGTCCCGCCGAACTTCTCCAGCAGGCTCTTGGCGTTGTCGGCCAGGTCCTCCAGGGAGGTCCCGGCGGCCCCGAAGTGCTCGGCGATGTCGATGGCGGACTGCCGCAGCGAGGCGAGGATCTGGTCCCCGGTCTCGATCAGCGCGGCGACCACGATGTACGTGGCTCCGCCGACGACCAGGAGCACGGCGAGGACGGTGACGGCGGCGGCGAGGGACTTGCTGACCTTCATCCGCAGCAGCCGCCGGTAGAGCGGTCCGAGCAGCGCGGTCCCGAGGATGGCGAGCAGCACCGGGGTCACGGCGGCCTTGAAGACCACGCAGAGCCAGATGAAGACGGCGGCGACGGCCGCGACGAGGAGGACGACGCCGCACCAGGCGGCGAGCTTCCGGGCGGGTTCGGGAAGCAGGGGGGTTCGGCTCGTCTCCACCCGTCCATAAGATCACATCAATAGAAGGAAACGGGAGGAAACGCGGACATGACGGGCCGTCCGGGCGACGGGCCGTCACGTCCTCGCGTTCCTCGCGCTTCTTACGCGCCTCGCGCTCCTCGCGCGCCTCGCGTCCCCCGGCGCTCCCCGCGCGTCCCGGCCACTCGCCCGATCGCCTACTCGCCCATCCCGTGGACCGCCGGGACGGTGCCGAGGCGGCCCGCCTGGAAGTCCTCGAAGGCCTGGCGGAGTTCGGCCTGAGTGTTCATCACGAAGGGGCCGTAGTGGGCCATGGGCTCGCGGATCGGCCGGCCGCCGAGGAGGACGACCTCCAGGTCCGGGGTGTGCGAGTCCTGCTTCTCGTCGGCGCGGACGGTCAGCGAGCCTCCCTGCCCGAAGACGGCGGTCTGCCCGAGGTGGATCGGGCGGTGCTCGGCGCCGACGGTGCCGCGGCCGGCCATGACGTAGGCGAGGCCGTTGAAGTCCTCGCGCCAGGGCAGGGTGATCTCGGCGCCGGGGCGCAGGGTGGCGTGGATCATCGTGATCGGGGTGTGGGTGATGCCGGGGCCCTGGTGCCCGTCGAGCTCGCCGGCGATGACGCGGAGCAGCGCGCCGCCGTCGGGGGAGGTGAGGAGCTGGACCTGGCCGCCGCGGATGTCCTGGTAGCGGGGGGCCATCATCTTGTCGGAGGCGGGCAGGTTGACCCACAGCTGGAGGCCGTGGAAGAGGCCGCCGGACACGACGAGGGACTCCGGCGGCGCCTCGATGTGGAGGAGGCCGGAGCCGGCCGTCATCCACTGGGTGTCGCCGTTGGTGATGGTGCCGCCGCCGCCGTTGGAGTCCTGGTGGTCGAAGGTGCCGTCGACGATGTAGGTGACGGTCTCGAAGCCGCGGTGCGGGTGCCAGGGGGTGCCCTTGGGCTCGCCCGGCGCGTACTCCACCTCGCCCATCTGGTCCATCATGATGAACGGGTCGAGGTACTGGTAGTTGATCCCCGCGAAGGCCCGGCGGACCGGGAAGCCCTCGCCCTCGAAGCCCTGGGGGGCCGTGGTGACGGCGAGCACGGGGCGCGGGGCGGCGTCGGCCGGGGCGACGACGCGCGGCAGGGTGAGCGGGTTCTCGACAGTCACGGCGGGCATGGCGGGACCTCCTTGGTGCGGCCTGAGGGCTCGGTGGCCTTCGCGGCCTGTCCTCGTACCCTCACTTTAGTTGAATGCTGAACTTCTTGCCACCCGGAACGCGGAACGCCCGGGAGGAATTCCTCCCGGGCGCTCTCCCTGGTCTCAGGATGGGGTCAGCCGTACATCCGCCGCATCGCGAAGTCCACCATCTGCTCCACGGCCTTCGCGTCGAAGACCATCCGGTGGTCGCCCTCCATGTCGAGCACGAAGCCGTAGCCGGTGGGCAGGAGGTCGATCACCTCCGCGCCGGTGATCACGAAGTACTTCGACTCCTTGCCCGCGTACCGCCGCAGCTCCTTCAGCGTGGTGAACATCGGGATCACCGGCTGCTGGGTGTTGTGCAGGGCGAGGAAGCCGGGGTTGTCGCCGCGCGGGCAGTAGACCTTCGAGGTCGCGAAGATCTGCTGGAAGTCCTCGGCGGCCAGGGTGCCCGTGGTGAAGGCGCGTACGGCGTCGGCGAGGGAGGGCGGCGAGGGCTCGGGATAGAGCGGGGCCTGCTGCTGGCCGTACCCGCCGGGAACCCCGCCCTGCATGCCGTTCGGCATCCCGCCCTGCATGCCCCCGGGCATCCCGTACTGCTGCTGCGCACCCGGATTCTGCTCGTAGCCGTACATGGGCCACGAGCCTACTGCGTCACAGATCGCCCGGTAGGGGTTGCTCTTATTACCGGTGGGTAGCATCATCGGAGAGAAGAGTGCGCTACCCGTGAGTAGGAAGCGGGTGGCCCTCGGTACGAGGAACCCTCCCCGATCTTTACGGAGCCGTCGCCATGGGGCACTACAAGTCGAATCTCCGCGACATCGAGTTCAACCTCTTCGAGGTGCTCGGCCGCGACAAGGTGTACGGCACCGGTCCGTTCGAGGAGATGGACGTCGAGACCGCCAAGAGCATCCTCGACGAGATCCGCCGCCTCGCCGAGAACGAGCTGGCCGAGTCCTTCGCCGACGCCGACCGCAACCCGCCGGTCTTCGACCCCGAGACCAACACCGCCCCGGTCCCGGCGACCTTCAAGGCCTCGTACAACGCCTTCATGGAGTCCGAGTACTGGCGCCTGGGCATCCCCGAGGAGATCGGCGGCACGGTCTCCCCGCGCTCCCTCATCTGGGCCTACGCGGAGCTGCTCCTCGGCTCCAACCCGGCCATCTGGATGTACTCCTCCGGCCCCGCCTTCGCCGGCATCCTCTACACCGAGGGCAACGAGCAGCAGAAGAAGGCCGCCCAGATCGCCGTCGAGCGCCGCTGGGGCTCCACCATGGTCCTCACCGAGCCCGACGCCGGCTCGGACGTCGGCGCCGGCCGCACCAAGGCCGTCCAGCAGGAGGACGGCTCCTGGCACATCGAGGGCGTCAAGCGCTTCATCACCTCCGGTGAGCACGACATGGAGGAGAACATCCTCCACTACGTCCTCGCCCGCCCCGAGGGCGCCGGCCCCGGCACCAAGGGCCTGAGCCTCTTCCTCGTCCCGAAGTACGAGTTCGACTGGGAGACCGGCGAGCTCGGCGCCCGCAACGGCGTCTACGCCACCAACGTCGAGCACAAGATGGGCCTCAAGGCCTCCAACACGTGCGAGATGACCTTCGGCGACAAGCACCCCGCCAAGGGCTGGCTCATCGGCGACAAGCACGACGGCATCCGCCAGATGTTCCTCATCATCGAGTTCGCCCGCATGATGGTCGGCACGAAGGCGATCTCCACCCTCTCCACGGGCTACCTCAACGCCCTGGAGTACGCCAAGGAGCGCGTCCAGGGCACCGACCTGGCCGACTTCATGGACAAGGCCGCGCCCAAGGTCACCATCACGCACCACCCCGACGTCCGCCGCTCGCTGATGACGCAGAAGGCGTACGCCGAGGGCATGCGCTCCCTCGTCCTCTACACGGCCTCCGTGCAGGACGCCATCCAGGTCGCCGAGGCGGCCGGCGAGGACGCGAAGGCGCTCCACGGCCTCAACGACCTGCTCCTGCCGATCGTGAAGGGCTACGGCTCCGAGAAGGGCTACGAGCAGCTCGCGCAGTCGCTCCAGACCTTCGGCGGCTCCGGCTTCCTCCAGGAGTACCCGATCGAGCAGTACATCCGGGACTCCAAGATCGACACCCTCTACGAGGGCACCACCGCCATCCAGGGCCAGGACTTCTTCTTCCGGAAGATCGTCCGCGACCAGGGCGCCGCCCTGAACACCCTCTCCGAGGAGATCAAGAAGTTCCTCGCGGTCGGCACCGGCGGCGAGGAGCTGGCCGGCGCCCGCGACGCGCTCGCCAAGGCGGCCGTCGACCTGGAGGCGATCGTCGGCAGGATGATCACCGACCTCACCGCCACCGGCGAGGACGTCAAGAACATCTACAAGGTCGGCCTCAACACCACCCGCCTGCTCATGGTCTCCGGCGACGTCGTCGTCGGCTACCTGCTGCTCAAGGGCGCGGCCGTCGCGGCCGAGAAGCTCGCGGCCGGCACCGCCGGCAAGGACACCGCCTTCTACCAGGGCAAGATCGCCGCCGCGAAGTTCTTCGCCGCGAACGTCCTGCCCGGCGTCTCCACCGAGCGCCTCCTCGCCGACGGCGTGGACGGCGGCCTCATGGACCTGGACGAGGCCGCGTTCTAGTACTCCGGTACCGAACGCACCACGTCCTACTGGAACGGCCCGTCCCCGGGGAGGGGGGCGGGCCGTTCCGCCTTTTCCGGTGAGGGGGCGAGCCGTTCCGCCTTTCCCGGGGACGGCCGCCGCGGGGGCGAGAGGTACGGGCTCCGCGGGCGGGTGCTCCGGCGTGCGCGCGGGGTCCCGCACGGCCCGCCCGGCACCGGGAAAGGGCCCCGGCCGGGCTGCGTAAGGTGGGACGCATGAGCAGCGCAGCCTCCCGACCGGCGTCCGCACCCTTCGGACCCGGCCACACCGATGACCTGATGTCCTTCCTCGCGGCCTCCCCGTCGCCGTACCACGCGGTCGCCAACACCGCGGAGCGGCTGGAGAAGGCGGGCTTCCGCCGGGTCGAGGAGACCGCGGCGTGGGACGGGACGAGCGGCGGGAAGTTCGTGACCCGCGGCGGCGCGATCATCGCGTGGTACGTGCCCGAGGGCGCCGCCCCGCACACCCCGTACCGGATCGTCGGCGCCCACACCGACTCCCCCAACCTCCGCGTCAAGCCCCGCCCCGACATGGGCAACCAGGGCTGGCGGCAGATCGCCGTGGAGATCTACGGCGGCACCCTCCTCAACACCTGGCTCGACCGCGACCTCGGCCTCGCCGGACGCCTCACCCTCCGCGACGGCAGCCACCGCCTGGTGAACGTCGACCGGCCGCTGCTGCGCGTCCCGCAGCTCGCCATCCACCTCGACCGCGGCGCCAACGACGGGCTCAAGCTCGACCGCCAGCGCCACATGCAGCCCGTGTGGGGCACCGGCGAGGTCCGCGAGGGCGACCTCGTCGAGTTCGTCGCCGGCGAGGCCGGCGTCGACGCCGAGGACGTGGCCGGCTGGGACCTCATGGTCCACGCCGTCGACGCCCCCGCCTACCTCGGCCGCGACCGCGAACTCGTCGCCGGCCCCCGCATGGACAACCTGCTGTCCGTGCACGCCGCCGTCGCCGCGCTCACCGCCGTCGCCGGCCGCGACGACCTCCCGTACATCCCGGTCCTCGCCGCCTTCGACCACGAGGAGAACGGCTCCGAGGCCGACACCGGCGCCCAGGGCCCCCTCCTCGGCACCGTCCTGGAGCGCTCCGTCTACGCCCGCGGCGGCGGCTACGAGGACCGCGCCCGCGCCTTCGCCGGCACGGTCTGCCTCTCCTCCGACACCGGCCACGCCGTCCACCCCAACTACGCGGAGCGCCACGACCCGACGCACCACCCGCGCGTCAACGGCGGCCCGATCCTCAAGGTCAACGTCAACCAGCGGTACGCCACCGACGGCACCGGCCGCGCCCTCTTCGCCGCCGCGTGCGAGAAGGCGGGCGTGCCGTGGCAGTCGTTCGTCTCCAACAACGACATGCCCTGCGGCACCACGATCGGCCCCATCACGGCCGCCCGCCACGGCATCACCACCGTCGACATCGGCGTCGCGATCCTCTCCATGCACAGCGCCCGCGAACTCTGCGGCGCCGAGGACCCCTACCTCCTCGCCAACGCCCTGACGGCGTTCCTGGAGGGCTGAGCGCCGGTACGGAGGAGGGCCCCGCTCGCCGGTCGAGCGGGGCCCTCCTCCGTGTCCGTACGCGCCCGGGTCAGGCGTCCAGCCCGGCCAGGATCAGCGGGAGGCGGGTCGCGCCGTCTTCCGTGAGCCTCACCGGGACGCCCCAGTCCTGCTGGTGGACGTGGCAGGCCGGGTACTCGTTGGCGGGGTCGTCGTCGCAGGACGCGGCCATCGCGGAGACGTGCAGGACGCCCTCGGTGAGCGCCGGGTTCAGCTCCAGGTCGCGGAAGAGGTCCGTGCCGGTGCCCTCGCCGGAGAGCAGCAGCTCCGGCGGGGTGGCGGAGACCAGGAGGCGGGTCGAGGGGCCGTACCGCTCGTCCAGCTTCTGGCCCGTCGGGGCCCGGAAGGCGACGTCCAGGCGGAAGGCGCCGGGCGCGACCTCGGTGGCCTCGCGCTTCGTGCGGTGCGCGACCGCCTCCACCCGCACGGCCTCCTCGGGGAGGCGCAGCCGGGTGAGGCGGTGGCGGGCCGACTCGACCACGACGACGTCCTCCCCGACGACGACCGCGTCGCTGGGCTCGCGCAGATCGGTGGCGAGGGTGGTGACCTCGTCGGTGGCCGGGTCGTAGCGGCGCAGGGCGTGGTTGTAGGTGTCGGACACCGCGACCGAGCCGTCGGGCAGGGCCGTCACGCCGAGCGGGTGCTGGAGCAGGGCCTGGCCGGCGGCGCCGTCCCGGTGCCCGAAGTCGAAGAGGCCGGTGCCGACGGCGGTGTGGACGTGCCCGTCGGTGTCGACGTACCGCAGGGCGCTGGTCTCCGAGTCGGCGATCCAGAGGCGGTCCTCGGTGGCGGCGAGCCCGGACGGCTGCGCGAACCACGCCTCGGCGCCCGGCCCGTCGACGAGCCCCTCGTTCGTCGTGCCGGCCGCGACCGCGACGGTCCCGGACTCGGGGTCGTACGTCCAGAGCTGGTGCACGCCGGCCATGGCGATCCACACCTTGCCCTGCCACCAGGCGACGTCCCACGGCGAGGACAGGTCCACGTCGAGCGCGGGCCCGGAGGTCGGCGACCCCTGCCACCACTGCTTCCCGGTGCCGGCGATCCGCTCGACCGCGCCCGTCGCCGGGTCGAAGCGCTGGAGGGAGTGGTGCACGGTGTCCGCGACGACGACCGTCCCGTCCGGCAGCAGGGTCAGCCCCTGCGGCTCCCGGAAGACGCCCTCGCCCCCGATCCGCCGCACCACGGTCTCCCCGTCGGCGGCCAGCTCGACCAGCTGGTGCCGGGTGGTGTCGGAGACCAGGAGGTTCCCGTCCGGCAGCGCGATCGCCTTCCCCGGGAACCGCAGATCGGTCGCGACCGGCTCCGGCGGCACGTACGGCCCGTCGCCGCGCCGCAGCGTCCCCTTCGCCGCGTGCTCCGCCTCCAGCTCCTCCACCAGCGTCCGGATCGCGTTGGCGTGCCCCTCGCCCGCGTGCTGGGCGACGACGTACCCCTCGGGGTCGATCACGACGAGCGTCGGCCACGCCCGCACGGCGTACTGCTTCCAGGTCGCCAGCTCCGGGTCGTCCAGCACCGGGTGGTGCACCTCGTACCGCTCCACGGCGTCGACGACCGCCTGGTGCTCCGCCTCGTGCACGAACTTCGGCGAGTGCACGCCGACGATCACGAGCGTGTCCCGGTGCTTCTCCTCCAGCTCCCGCAGCTCGTCGAGGACGTGCAGGCAGTTGATGCAGCAGAAGGTCCAGAAATCCACAACAACGCACTTACCTCGCAGATCGGCGAGGGTGAGCTCTTTGCCGCCGGTGTTGAGCCAGCCGCCCTTGCCGATCAGCTCGGGGGCACGGACACGGGCACGCTTGCGGGGTGCGGGCGCGGGGGTGGGCGCCGGGGCAGCATCGTTCATCCTTCAAGCTTGCCATCCGCTCCCAAAGGGGCCGTGAAGGGCCTGTCCCGGTGCTCAGGTGACGGCGTCGGCGCCCGGCTTCGCCCACTGGATCCGGATGCGCTGCTCTGGAATGATCCGCTGGCCGCGCACCCCCTTGGTCACTTCAACTCGGTCGATGGCAAGTGACAACCGACCCCGCCGGTCTTCGTTGGTCGCATTCGCCCACGCTTCACGCAGGGTGAGGCCGTCGAGCATCGGAGACACGTCCACGGACGGCATGGGGAGCTTACGAAGAGCGCTGCCAAGCCCTTCGATGCGCCCCCTCAGGCGCTCTGCGAGCCGGTTGTAGCGCTCCACGGCTGCGGGGCCACTGAACTCACCGCGCACGTATCGCGCGTCCTCCAGGTCGGCAAGGCGGGATTCTTCATCCTGGATCTCAGCAGTAAGCGCCTCACGTTTCGCGAAGGTCTCCGGGTCCACGCGGTGCACCCAGCGATCTGCGATCGCGACAAGCAGCGGGTCGTCCGGTTCGAGCTCTGGGAGCTTCGTGAGGAACTGTTCCGTCACGTACTGGTCAACCGGTTCAGCCAGCGCCGATGCTCCGATGCACTGGTTGCCCGCGCGGCGAGCCATGCACTGGTAACTGCCTCCCACGCGGTGCATCCGACGACCGCAGCCGGCGACCGCGCAGTGGACGAGTCCCGTGAGCAGCGCCGTCGCCTCGGGCTTCGGCCGCCGCTTTCCTGCGTGTACGAACGTCCTGGATTCCAGGGTGCGGATGATCTGTTCACGCTCTCCGACCGTGATGATCCCCTCGCCGATCTCGACGGTGTCCAGAGTCTCGGGATCGCGGTACGGGAAGACCCTGCCCGTGTACTTCCGCTCGCCGTCGTCCGTCTTGACGGTCTCGGTCTCCGGCATCAGGCCGGCGAACGCCGGGGAGCGCAGGAGCTGCATGATGCTGGCCGCGTTCCACTGCCCGCCTCTGGGCGAGAGGATCTCGTACTCGTTGAGGAATCGGGCGATCTTGACCAGCGATGTTCCGGCGAGTGCTTCATCCGCGATCAGACGGGCGTAGACAGCGTGCTCCGGGTCGTGAACGAGCTTCTTGGTCTGCGGATCGATGAGCAGCCCGTACGGGGGCTGTCCGCCGATCCACCGGCCCTTGCTGCGCAGGTAGCGCTTGGCATGGCCGACGCGTGTGCCGAGATTCTCCGACTCGGATCGGGCGAGTTCGGCGAGCATCGCCACGACCATGCGCGCCGAATCGTTCGAGGTGTCGAGACCATCCATCACCGAGACAAGACGGCCACCGGCCTTCTCGATGTCGTCCAACACCTTGCCTACCTGGCCGATGCCCTTGCGGGACAGGCGGTCCAGTCTCCAGACGATCAGCGTGCCCACGACGCCCGCCGTGACAGCCGCCAGCGCGGCGTCGAAGCCTTTGCGCTCGATGGTCTTGTAGCCGGAGCGCCCTCTGTCCATGTGGACCTTGCGGACGGTCAGTCCGTTGCGTTCGGCCCAGGCACGGCAGTCGGCTTCCTGCCGTTCGATTGCGGTCTTGCCGTCCCGCTCAAGAGACAGGCGGAGGTACAGGTCACAGACCGTTTCTTGGTGCACACACTCAGCATGCCGACGAGTTCGGTGGTTTGTTGTCGATTTCAAAAATCGAGAATCATGGTCTTTCCGCGCAGATCGGAGAGGATCGGCTCGTCGCCTCCGGTGTTTCTCCGGCCTCCCCGCCGATCAGGTCGGGGGCACGGACGCGGGCGCGGGAGCAGGGGCCTGCCACGGGCGTACGGGTGGATCGGTGGGGCCGGGTGGGGGGTGTCCGCGTGTCCCGGCGCGGGTGGGCGGTGAAGGGGGCGGTGGCATGGGCGCATGACGCATGCGGGCAGATCATCGGACTACTCGTGCTTCCGGGGGAGGCGAGCCGTCCGGGACCGGCGGGCCGTCCGGGCTGGGCGGGCCGTCCGGGTCGGGGCCGGGATCCTCGCCGGGGTCCTCGCCCTGCCCTGCCTCGTCCTCGGCGGCGAGGGCACGGCGCGGGCCGGGGGCGCCGGCGACAAGGCGCTGCGGATGACCGTGACCGTCAACGCCCGTGGCCACAGCGGCCAGCGGCCGCCCGCCGTGCGGGCCGGGGCCGAGGTGGTGAAGAGGTACCGGCTGGAGAACCGGGGGGAGGCCGACCTGTACGGGGTCCGGGTGCGCGACCCGGGCGTCCCGGCGGGCGCCGTCCGCTGCCCCGGGCGGCCGCTCGGCGCGCTCGCCGTCATGGAGTGCGTCGCCCGCTTCCGCGCCCTGCCCGGCGACCACCGGGCCGACGCCCGCGCCGAGGGCGGGATCCCCTCCCTGGGCCGGACCCTCACCGCCACCGCCCCTTCCGGGTACGCGGGCGTCGCCGGGGCCCTCACCCTGGCCGAACGGGTGGCCCCGGCCCCCCGCGCGGGCACCGCCGTCATCACGTACACCGTCGCCAACCACGGCAACCGGCCCCTGCACGACGTGCGCGTCACCGACCCGGGACTCGGGCTCTCCGGGCGGAACGTCGACTGCGGCACCGGGCCGCTCCGGCTCGCCCCCGGCGCCTCCGCGCGCTGCACCGCGACCGTGCGACGGCCGCCCGGCACGCACCGCAGCGCCGGACTCGCCACCGGCACCGACCGGATCGCCACCTACGACCCCGGTGGCCGGCGCCTCCCCGCACCGCTGCTCACCGCACGGTCCACCGGGTCCTTCACGGTGCCGGAGGAGCGGAGGAAGCCCCCGGTGCCGACACCGGAACCGGCACCGACGGCTGCGGCTGCGGCGGAGGCCGGGCGTGGGGGCGGGGGGCAGGGGGGAGGTCGCGGTGGAGGTGCAGGCGGAGGTGGTGGTGGAGGGGCGGGCTCGCGGCCGTTGACCGGTGGGGCCGCCGGCGCTCCTGGCGCCGCCGGCGCCGCCGTGCCCGCGCCCGCCGTGGGGGTGCTGCCGGTGGGGCCGCCCGCGCCCGACCCCGTGCCGCCTCCCGGGGACGCGGCGGACGTCGGGGCGGGGGCGGGAGCCGGGGCCGGGGCCGGAGCCGCCGAAGGAGCGGTGGAGGCCGGGCCCGGCGCCGTACCGCCTGGAGCCGTGCCACCCGGCGCCGTGCCACCCGGTGGGGCGGTCACGCCCGGCGGGGCGGTCGTGCCCGGCGGGGCGGTCGTGCCCGGCGGGGCGGTCGCTCCGTCGCGTGCCGAGACGCCGCCCGAGGCCTCGCGGCGGGCCGCCACCCTCGCGGGCGAGGGGTTCCTGGGGCGGGTTCGGCGGCGTGGGCAGGAGGCGGGCGAGATGGGGACCGTCGTGATGCTGCTGCTGATCCTGCTGCCGGCGGCCCTCGCCGCCGCGCTCCTCGGGAACCGGAGGTCCTGAGCCGTGGCCCTGTTCGAAACGCTCTTCGTCGTCCTGGGGGTCGCACTGCTCGGCGCGCTCGCCGTCGTGGTCAAGACGCGGCTCTTCCCCGCCGCCGAGGACGAGGAACCGCGCGAGGACGTCGCCGAGTACATCGCCATGATGGTCTCGGTGCTCTACGCCATCGTCCTCGGCCTCTGCCTGGTCTCCGTCTGGGACACCCGCACCTCCGCCTCCGACAACGTCCAGGCCGAGGCGAGCGCCCTGCACCAGACGTACCTGCTCGCCGACGCGCTCCCCGCCGACCGGCGCGAGCCGCTGCGGGAGGCGACCCGCACGTACGCCGACCACGTCGTGGACGTCGAATGGCCGATGATGGCCGCCCGGCGGCCGCTCGACCCGTCCGGATGGCGGCTGCTCGAACTGATCCGGCAGTCCGGCGAGGTCGGCGACACCGCCACCGTCTCGCAGCAGATCGCCGCGCAGGAGGTGCTCGCCCAGCTCGGTAACGTCGACGACGCCCGGCGCAGCCGGGAGGCGGCCGCGCAGGAGCGGCTGTCCCCGGTGCTGTGGACGGGGCTGATCCTCGGCGGCTTCCTCACGCTCGCCTTCATGTTCATCTTCGGGATCAGCCGCAGCACCACCCACGTGGTGATGGTGATGGGCCTGGCCGGCTTCATCGCCTTCACCGTGCTGCTGATCCATCAGCTCAACGCGCCCTTCGGGGAGGTGCTGGGCACCAGCCCCGAAGCCTTCACCCGCTATTTCGCCTGAACGCGCGGGCGCGCTGTTTCACGTGAAACAGCGAGAGGGGAGACATACCGCATGAAATACCTCGTACGGGACAAGATCTTCGCGATCGGCGACGACTACTGGATCGAGGACGAGGACGGCCGGCACGCCTTCCTCGTCGACGGAAAGGCGCTGCGGCTGCGCGACACCCTGGAGCTGAAGGACCCGGACGGACGGGTGCTCGTCACCCTGCGGGAGAAACTCCTCAGCCTGCGCGACGCGATGACCGTCGAGCGGGACGAGCGGCCGCTGGCCACCGTCCGCCGCAAGCGGCTCTCCCTCCTCCGGAACCACTACCGCGTGACGCTGGTCGACGGCACCGAACTGGACGTCAGCGGGCGGATCCTGGACCGGGAGTTCGCCGTCGAGTACGACGGCGAACTCCTCGCCCACATCTCCCGCCGGTGGCTGCGCGTCCGGGACACGTACGCGGTGGACGTGGTCCGCGAGGACGCGGACGCGGCCCTGCTCATCGCGGTGGCGGTGTGCGTGATCCGGATGGCCGAGCGGGAGGACTAGAGCGCGGACGCCTTGCCGAGGGCCTGGTCCAGGTCCGTCCACAGGTCCTCGACGTGCTCGATGCCGACCGAGAGGCGGACCGTGCCGGGACCGATGCCCGCGGCCTCCAGGGCGGCGGCGTCGAGCTGGCGGTGCGAGGTGGAGGCCGGGTGCATGACCAGCGTCTTCACGTCGCCGAGGGAGACCGAGAGGGAGGCCAGCCGGACCGCCTCGACGAAGGCCCGGCCGGCGTCCCGGCCGCCCGCGAGGTCGAGCGAGATCACGCCGCCCGCGCCGTCCGGCAGCAGCCGCTCGGCGATCGCCCGGTCCGGGTGGCCCGCCAGGCCGGGGTAGCGGACGGCGGAGACCGCCGGGTGCTCCGTGAGCCGCGCGGCGAGTTCGGCGGCGGAGGCGCAGTGGCGCGCCATCCGCAGCGACAGCGTCTGCATGCCGCGCAGGGTCAGCCAGGCGGCGAACGGGTCGGTGGAGGCGCCCATCTCGACGGCGAAGTGACGGAGCCGGCCGAGGAGTTCCGGGTCGTCGCCGGCGACGATGCCGCCGAGGACGTCCGCGTGGCCGCCGAGGAACTTGGTGGCCGAGTGGATGACGAGGTCGGCGCCGAGCGAGAGCGGGCGGCAGAGCAACGGGGAGGCGAAGGTGTTGTCGACGGCGACCGGGACGCCGGCCTCGCGGGCGACGGCGGCGAGGGCCGGGACGTCGGAGACGCGGGTGGTGGGGTTGGCGATGGTCTCCAGGTAGAGGAGCCGGGTGGTGGGCCGCAGGGCGGCGGCGACCTCCTCCGGGTCCGTGCCGGAGACGTGGCTGACCTCGACGCCCCAGCGGGCCGCGAGGTCGGTGAGCATCGCGTACGTACCGCCGTACAGGCAGCGCTGGGCGATGACGTGTCCGCCACCGTGGAGCAGGCCGAGGAGGACGGTGTTGATGGCGCCCATCCCGGAGGCGAAGGAGAGCGCGCCGGCGGCTCCCTCCAGGCGGGCGACGGCGTCCTCCAGGGTGCGGACGGTGGGGTTGCCCATGCGGCTGTAGAGGAAGGAGTCGCCGGAGCGCATGGAGTCGGCGAGGGCGTCGGCGGACTCGAAGGCGAAGACGTGGCCCTGGTGGAGCGGGACGCCGAGGGGCACGCTGCCGGTGACCTCGACCCGGGGCGGGTGGACGGCGAGGGTCTCGGGTCGCAGGCCGTCGGACGTGGCGGAGTGATCGCGTTCGCTGCTCATGGGGCCAGTCTCGGCGGGGGGTTCACCGGCTCCCAGGGCCAATCGCGCGGGAGTGGATTGGTTCGGGGCCCGGCCGGGGGCCGGTCGGAAGCGCGTCCGGCGCTCGTGCGAGGGTCGGGGGAGCCGGTTCGCGAAGGGGAGCGCCATGCACACCACCGTCACGCCTTTCACGTTGCGCCCGTGGCGGGAGGGGAAGGGGTACGGGCGGCGGTCCGGCTGGCGGGGCGCGTCGGTGGAGTTCGGCGAGGTCACGGTGGAGGTGCCGCTGCGGCAGACCGTGCCGGAGACGGTCGTCTCGGAGCTGCGGGGCGGCCTGCTGCCGGAGGCGTCGTACGAGACGCGGGGCGTCCACACGGACCTGATCCGGCTGCCGACGCTGAACCGGGCGACGCTCCGGCTCGGCGGCGCGCTCGTCCGCGTGGAGCGGAACCGCTTCGGCGTGACGGCCCGGCAGCGGGGTCTGCGGCTGCGGTACGGCGGCGACGACTACCGCCTGTGGGCGCGCGGCCGCCGCTCCTGGACGCTCGCCCGGCGGGCCGACGCGGAGGACCCGGGCGTCCGGGTGGAGGTGCGTGGGGCGGGGCGGCTCGGGCAGCGGCGCCTGGAGGTCACGGTGACGGGCCGGGCGCTCGCGGCGGACCTGTCGCTGGCCCTGGTCTTCGCGGGCGTGGACCGCGCGGCGCTCACCCGGGGCGGGGCGGTCCGCGCGGCCCTGGCGCGGGTCACGGGGTTCTGGGCGGAGACGCGGGCCTAGGAGCGCGCCGCGGGTCCTGCCGGACGGTCCTGACCGGATGTCCCGGGAGCCTGGCGGGGCTCGTACGCGACCCGGTCGATGGGGTCCTCGTGCGGGTACGCGAGCCGGGGCAGTCCTTCGACGGCGAGTTCGCCGCGCAGCCAGGCGAGGAGGACCCCGGTCAGGGTGCCGGTGAGCGGGGGGCCCACGCGCGCGTGGCGGGGGTCGATCGCGAGCGGCCAGGTCTCGGGGTCGTCGCCGTCGGCGAGCCAGCCGAGCTGGTCCCCGTCGATGCTGGAGGCGAAGGGCAGGAAGCCGCGGGGCTCGGGCCAGGCGGCCAGCGGATGGAACTCGGGGTAGTCGGCCCGCAGGGAGCGGTAGTTGTCGCCGTACCACTCGGCCCAGGGCGCGAAGTCGTACCGGTCGGCGCCCCAGGGGAGGGGGAAGCGCAGCCAGTCGCACCAGACGCCGCCGCCGTACGTCTCCATGAAGCGGACGTACGCGCTGGGCAGGGCCGTGCCGAGCTGGTCGTACGTCCACTCCCAGTCGCGCCCGCCGAGGTACGGCTCCGCGGGCGGCGGGACGAGGGCGGTGAGGGTGTCGAGGCCGGTGCCGCCGCCGGTGAAGGCGGCCCGCTGTTCCGGGGTCGGGGCGGCGCGGCGCGGCGGCGGGGTCCAGGCGGAGGTCACGTCCTCGGCGAGGGCGCTGCGGGCGAGGGTCCGGGGGAGGCCCTCGTCGACGAGGAGGGCCAGGGTGGGCAGCAGGGTGGTGCCGGGGCGGCGCCAGGGGTCGCCGCCCCGGCGCTCCTCGTGCGGGTCGTGGAGCACGACCGGCCACGCGTCGGGGTCGTCGGAGGCGCCGGTGTCCCAGAAGAGGGTGCCGGAGGTGCGGGTGGAGCCGAAGGGGAGGACGCCGGGCGCCGCCCGCCGGGACTCCTCGACCCAGCGGCCGTAGTCGAAGGTGCCGTGGCCGGCGCCGTACGGGGTCTGGATCCAGAGGCGTTCGCCGAGGTCGACCGGGCCGTAGGCGGTGGCGACCGCCTTGTAGTCGGCGGGCAGCCGGAGCCCAAGCCACTCCTCCACCGCGTCCCAGTCGACCGGTATCGCGGGTCCTGGGGGCGGTGGTCCGAAGAGCGCGGCGAAGGCGGTGACGGCGTCCCGGGGAGCGCCGCTCACCGGGCCCCGGCGCGGCGGGGCGCGGCGACGCCGAGGACGCGGTCCTTGAGGGCCGGGAACTCCTCGCGGATCGCGGCGGGCTTCGCCGGGTCCAGGACGACCCGCAGGGTCTCCTCGCCGGGGCCCGCCTCGGCCAGGACCTCGCCCCAGGGGTCGACGACCATCGAGTGGCCGGCCTGCTCGACGCCCGCGTGGGTGCCGGCCGTGCCGCAGGCGAGGACGTACGCCTGGTTCTCGACGGCCCGGGCCCGGGCGAGCAGCCGCCAGTGGGCGCGGCGGCGGGCGGGCCAGCCGGCGGGGACGACGAAGGCTTCGGCGCCGGCGTCGACGAGGCCGCGGAAGAGCTCGGGGAAGCGCAGGTCGTAGCAGGTGCCGACGCCGACGGTGAGGTGCGGCAGGTCGAAGGTGACCAGGTCCTCGCCGGCGGCCATGAGGACGGCCTCGCCCTTGTCGAAGCCGAAGCGGTGGATCTTGCGGTAGGAGGCGGCGAGTTCGCCGTCGGGCGAGAAGACGAGGGAGGTGTTGTAGAGGGCGCCGCCGGCGGCCTCGACGAAGGACCCGGCGTGCAGCCAGACCTCGGCGTCGCGCGCGGCGGCGGCCATCGCCTCGTAGGTGGGGCCGTGGAGGGGTTCGGACTCGGGCCCGAAGAGGTCGGCGGCGAAGGCGCCCACGGGCCACAGTTCGGGGAGGACGACGAGGTCCGCGGCCCCGTGCTCCTCCCGTACGAGGCGGGCCGCGCGGGCCCGCCGGTCGGCGACCGGTTCGTCCGGGTCTACCGCGATCTGGATCAGCGAGGCGCGCACACTACCACCGTCCTGGCGTTGAAGCCGTCAACACCGGCCTACGATCGTCACACGAAAGCACTGCCGGGGTGCTCCCGGGGAGCGTAACTTAGCGTCCGAGCCTCCCATTCCACTGTCGCCCAGTCGTGTTTTCAGCCCGCACCGAAGAACGTCGAGGGGTCCCGTGACCGTCCATCCCAGCCTCCAGAACTACGCCGACGCCTGGACCCACTCCATCGAAGCGATAGCCGAGCTGGTGCAGCCGCTCGTGGAGGGCGAGTGGAACCGGGCGACTCCGTGCCCGGGCTGGTCGGTGCGCGACATCGTGTCCCATGTGATCGGCATGGAGACGGAGATGCTCGGGGACCCGCGGCCGATCCACTCGCTCCCCCGTGACCTGTACCACGTGCGCACCGACTTCGCCCGCTACATGGAGGTGCAGGTCGACGTCCGCCGGCACCACACGGCGCCGGAGATGACCTCGGAGCTGGAGTACATCCTGATCCGCCGGGCCCGTCAGCTCCGCAACGAGAACCGCTCTCCCGAGCACGTCATCCGGGCCCCGCTGGGCGGGGAGCAGACCCTGGAGCAGGGCTACCGGCTGCGGGCCTTCGACACGTGGGTGCACGAGCAGGACCTGCGGGTGGCGCTCGGTGCGCCGGGGAACCTGGACTCGCCGGGGGCGCTCGTGGCGCGGGACCTGCTCCTGGAGGCGCTGCCGAAGGTGGTCGCGAAGGACGCGGGCGCTCCGGCGTCCTCGGCGGTCGTGGTGGACGTGACGGGGCCGGTGGAGTTCCTGCGGACGGTGCGGGTGGACGCGGAGGGGCGGGGTTCGATCGACGGGGCGCCTTCGCTGGGTCCGGCGGTGACGCTGGCGACGGACTGGGAGACGTACGCGCGGCTGGCGTGCGGCCGGGTCCGGCCGGCCGATGTGGCCGACCGGATCAAGGTGGAGGGCGACCAGGACCTGGCCGGGGCGATCCTCGACCACTTCGCGGTGACGCCGAACTAGAGAGCCGCGGTCTCCCTGGTGATGCCGGAGTGGAGAGCCGCGGTCTCCATGGCGACGCCGGAGTGGAGAGCCGCGCTCCCTATACCGGCACGTGGACGGCTTCCACGCGGCTGGCGACGAGGCGTTCGCGCTCGCGCCGGTGGGTGCGGGACTTGAGGCGGAGGATCTGGACGACGCCGAGGGCTTCGAGGACGAAGACCGAGGAGAACGCGATCCGGTAGTCGTCGCCGGTCGCGTCGAGCAGCACGCCGACGGCGAGCAGCGTCGTCATCGAGGCGACGAAACCGCCCATGTTGACGATGCCGGAGGCGGTGCCCTGACGCTCCGGCGGATTGGCCGGGCGGGCGAAGTCGAAGCCGATCATGGACGCCGGGCCGCAGGCCCCGAGGACCAGGCAGAGGGTGACGAGCAGCCACATCGGCGCGTGGTCGCCGGGGTACGCGATCGTGGCCGCCCACAGCAGGGCGGTGGCGGCGACCGTGCCGAGGGCGAGCGGGGCGCGGGCGCCGCCGTGCCGGGCGATGATCTGGCCGTAGGTGAGGCCGACGGCCATGTTGGAGAGCACGACGAGGGTCAGCAGCTCGCCCGCGGTGCCCCGGGACAGGCCCTGCGCCTCGACGAGGAACGGCAGCCCCCACAGCAGCAGGAACACCATCGCGGGGAACTGGGTGGTGAAGTGCACCCACAGGCCGAGCCGGGTGCCGGGTTCGCGCCAGGACTCGGCGATCTGCCGGCGGACGTAGGCGGCGCCCGCGTGGCGGACGGGGGCGGGCTCGTACCCCTCCGGGTGGTCCTTGAGGAAGACCAGCAGCAGGACCAGGACCAGGACGCCGGCGAGCGAGCTGCCGACGAAGGTGGTGGTCCAGCCGAGGCCGTGCAGGGCGCGGGAGAGGACGACGGTCGAGATCAGGTTGCCGGCCATGCCGATGAGGCCGGCGAGCTGGGCGATGAGCGGTCCGCGGCGGACCGGGAACCAGCGGCCGCCGAGCCGCAGGACGCTGATGAAGGTCATGGCGTCGCCGCAGCCGAGGAGGGCGCGGGAGGCGAGGGCCATCGGGTACGACGGGGAGAGCGCGAAGCCGAGCTGGCCGAGGGTGAAGAGGACGACGCCGAGGGCGAGGACCTTCTTGGTGCCGAGCCGGTCGACCATGAGGCCGACGGGTATCTGCATGCCCGCGTAGACCAGCAGCTGGAGTATGGAGAAGGTGGAGAGCGCGGAGGCGCCCACGTGGAAGCGGTCGGCGGCGTCGAGTCCGGCGACGCCGAGCGAGGTGCGGAAGATGACGGCGACGAAGTAGACGGCGACGCCGACGCCCCAGACGAGGGCGGCGCGCCGGCCGCCGGGCGGGTCGCCGGGGAGGGTGACGGCGGAGCCGTAGCCGTTGCGGGCCCCCTTGCGACCGTTCACCTGCCCTCACCCCGGACCAGGCTGCCGACGCGGCCGAGGTGGCCGCGGACCGCGGCGGCGGCGCCGTCCGCGTCGCCGGCCCTGAGGCGGTCGAGGATCTCGGCGTGCTCGGTGATGTTCTGGGCGACCCGGTCGGGGTGGGCCTGCATCACGGCGACGCCCATGCGGAGCTGACGGTCGCGGAGCTGGTCGTAGAGGCGGGAGAGGATCTGGTTTCCGGCGTGCTTGACGATCTCGGCGTGGAAGCAGCGGTCGGTGACGGCGACCTCCGCGAGGTCACCGGCGCCCGCCCGCCGCTGCTGCTCCTCCAGGAGCTCTTCGAGGCGGGCGAGGAGCGCGGGCGGCGCGGGGACGGCACGGCGGACGGCGAACTCCTCGACGAGGAGCCGGGTCTCGACGACGTCGGCGATCTCCTGGGCGGAGACGGCCAGGACGAGGGCGCCCTTCTTCGGGTAGAGCTTCAGCAGCCCTTCCATCTCCAGCTTGAGCAGCGCCTCGCGGACGGGAGTGCGGGACACCCCCACGGCCTGCGCCAGCTCCCCCTCGGTGAGCAGGGTCCCGCCTTCGTAACGGCGGTCGAGGACGGCCTGTTTGACGTGGCTGTAGACCCGGTCGGCGGCGGGCGGCTGCTTGAGCGCTGATGGCATGCGCACAGCATAGATACAACAGGGATGCGACAGACAGCCGCGTCCGCATCCTGGACTCCTTACATCCGGTTGCCCGCCCCGAAACGGAACATCCGGTGGTGGACGGATGCCACCACCGGATGTTTCACGTGAAACAGACCAACCGGGTCACTACGACCAGGTCATGAGCCGCTTCGGCTGCTCCAGGACCGCCGCCACGTCGGCGAGGAACTTGGAGCCCAGCTCGCCGTCGACCAGGCGGTGGTCGAAGGAGAGCGCCAGCGTGGTGACCTGACGCGGCTTCACCTTGCCCTTGTGGACCCAGGGCTGGAGCTTGATCGCGCCGACCGCGAGGATCGCGGACTCGCCCGGGTTGAGGATCGGCGTACCGGTGTCGACGCCGAAGACGCCGACGTTGGTGATGGTGAAGGTGCCGCCCTGCATCGCCGCCGGGGTCGTCCTGCCCTCGCGGGCGGTGGCGACCAGCTCGCTCAGGGAGCGGGACAGATCCGGCAGGGTCTGGGCGTGCGCGTCCTTGATGTTCGGCACGATCAGACCGCGCGGGGTGGCCGCGGCGATGCCCAGGTTCACGTAGTGCTTGAGGACGATCTCCTGCGCCGCCTCGTCCCAGGCCGCGTTGACCTCCGGGTTGCGGCGGACCGCGACCAGGACGGCCTTGGCGACGAGCAGCAGCGGGTTGATCCGCAGGCCGGCCATGTCCTTGTCGGCCTTGAGCTCCTCGACCAGCTTCATCGTGCGCGTGATGTCGAAGGTCACGAACTCGGTGACGTGCGGGGCGGTGAAGGCCGAGCCGACCATCGCCGCCGCCGTGGCCTTGCGGACGCCCTTGATCGGGACGCGGGTCTCCCGCGCCTCTCCCGAGGAGACGGCGGCGGGGGCCTGCGCCGGGGCGGCCGGAGCCGCGACCGGGGCCGGCGCGGCGGGGGCCGCCGGGGCTTCCGGGGCGACCGGGGCGGCCGCGCGGTGCACGTCCTCGCGGGTGATGACCCCGTCCGGACCGGTCGGGACGACCGAGGCCAGGTCCACGCCGAGGTCCTTGGCGAGCTTGCGCACCGGCGGCTTGGCCAGCGGACGCGGTCCTGCCGGAGCGTGGCCGTTCAGCTGCTCGGGGACCACCGCGACGGGGGCGGAGGCGGCCGGAGCGGCCTTGCGGGCCCGGCGCTTGGTGGAGCTCGCGGCCACGCCGTAGCCGACGAGGACCGGCTGGCGGCCCTCCGGCCGGGGCTCCGGCTCCGCCGCGGGGGCCGGGGCCTCCACGACGGGGGCGGCGGCCGGGGCCGGCACCTCGGCCGGCGCGTCGCCGCCGACGTTCACCGAGATGATGACCTGGCCGACGTCGACCGTGGTGCCCTCGGGGAAGACCAGCTCGTGGACGGTGCCGTCGAAGGGGATCGGCAGCTCCACGGCGGCCTTGGCCGTCTCGACCTCGCAGACGACCTGCCCGTCGGTGACGGTGTCACCGGGCTGGACGTACCACTTGAGGATCTCGGCCTCGGTCAGGCCCTCGCCCACGTCGGGCATCTTGAATTCGCGGATCGTCATCGTGCTCTCCTCAGTACGCCAGCGAGCGGTCGACGGCGTCGAGCACGCGGTCCAGGCCCGGCAGGTACTCCTCCTCCAGGCGCGCCGGCGGGTACGGCGCGTGGTAGCCGCCGACCCGCAGGACGGGGGCCTCCAGGTGGTAGAAGCAGCGCTCGGTGATCCGGGCGGCGATCTCCGCGCCGGAACCGAAGAACACCGGTGCCTCGTGGACGACGACCAGGCGGCCGGTCTTCTCGACCGAGGCCTGGATGGTGTCGAAGTCGAGCGGGGAGATCGAGCGGAGGTCGACGACCTCGACCGACTTGCCCTCCTCGGCGGCGGCCGCGGCGGCCTCCAGGCAGGTCTTCACCATCGGGCCGTAGGCCACCAGGGTGAGGTCGGTGCCCTCGCGGGCCACCCGGGCCTTGTGGAGCTCGCCGGGGATCGCCTCGGTGTCGAGCTCGCCCTTGTCCCAGTAGCGGCGCTTGGGCTCGAAGAAGATGACCGGGTCGTCGCTCTGGATCGCCTGCTGGAGCATCCAGTAGGCGTCGGAGGAGTTCGCCGGGGTGACGACCTTGAGGCCCGCGACGTGCGCGAAGAGCGACTCGGGGGACTCGGAGTGGTGCTCGACGGCGCCGATGCCGCCGCCGTACGGGATGCGGATGACGACGGGCATCTTCACGGTGCCGAGCGAGCGGGCCCGCATCTTCGCCAGCTGGGTGACGATCTGGTCGTAGGCGGGGAAGACGAAGCCGTCGAACTGGATCTCCACGACGGGGCGGTAGCCGCGCAGGGCGAGGCCGATCGCAGTGCCGACGATGCCGGACTCGGCGAGCGGGGTGTCGACCACCCGGTCCTCGCCGAAGTCCTTCTGGAGGCCGTCGGTGATGCGGAAGACACCGCCGAGCTTGCCGACGTCCAGGCCCATGACGACGACCTTGGGGTCGGTCTCCAGGGCCTTGCGCAGCGACTCGTTGAGCGCCTTCGCGAGGGGAAGCTTCTGCACAGCCATGATTACTCGGCCTCTCCGTTCGCGAAGGACGCCTGGTAGGCGGCGAACTCCGCGCGTTCCTCGTCGACGAGCGCGTGCCCGTCCGCGTACGTGTGGTCGAAGATCGCCATGTGCTCCGGGACCGGCATGGCGCGGACGACCTCGCGGACGTGCTTGCCGAGGGTCTCGCTCTCGGCCTCCAGCTCCTCGAAGAAGGCCGCGTCGGCGTGGCCCTCGTTCTCCATGTACGTCCGCAGGCGCAGGATCGGGTCCTTGGCCTCCCACGCCTCGCGCTCCGCGTCGCGGCGGTAGCGGGTCGGGTCGTCGGAGGTGGTGTGGGCGGCCATCCGGTAGGTGAAGGCCTCGACGAGCGTCGGACCCTCGCCGCGGCGGGCGCGCTCCAGGGCCGAGCGGGTGACGGCCAGGCACGCGAGGACGTCGTTGCCGTCGACGCGGACGCCGGGGAAACCGAAGCCGCGGGCGCGCTGGTAGAGCGGGACGCGGGTCTGCTTCTCGATGGGCTCGGAGATGGCCCACTGGTTGTTCTGGCAGAAGAACACGACCGGGGCGTTGTAGACCGCCGAGAAGACGAACGACTCGTTGACGTCGCCCTGGCTGGAGGCGCCGTCGCCGAAGTAGGCGAGCACGGCGGAGTCCGCGCCGTCCTTGGCGATTCCCATGGCGTAGCCGGTGGCGTGCAGGGTCTGCGAGCCGAGGACGATCGTGTACAGGTGGAAGTTGTTGCTGTTCGGGTCCCAGCCGCCGTTGTTCACGCCGCGGAACATGCCCAGCAGGTTGGTGGGGTCGACGCCGCGGCACCAGGCCACGCCGTGCTCGCGGTAGGTGGGGAAGACGTAGTCGTCGTCCCGCAGGGCCCGGCCGGAACCGATCTGGGCGGCCTCCTGGCCGAGCAGCGAGGCCCACAGGCCCAGCTCGCCCTGGCGCTGGAGCGCGGTCGCCTCCGCGTCGAAGCGGCGGGTGAGGACCATGTCGCGGTAGAGACCGCGCAGCTCCTCGGCGCTCAGGTCGATGTCGTAGTCGGGGTGCTGGACGCGTTCGCCCTCGGGCGTCAGCAGCTGAACGAGCTCGGGCTCCCCGGCCGGGGCCGGGGCGGCCTTCTTTGCGCCGGCGCTGGCGCCGGTGGTGCGCTTGGCGCCGCTGCTGCGTCGCGTCGTCTTGCGCGCGGCAGTGCTCTCCACGGTCACGTGCGTGCTCCTCCGTCGGTCCGGCCCCCGGGTTCGCCGGCAAGGCCAGTGCGGCTCTCCGCCTTATCCGTACCCTGCGCACGGGGTGGGTGCGACGCGGCCGGGGTCGGGCGTGACAGTTGTCCCGGCGAGCGCCGTCATAGGCACGTTACCCATTGCGCGGCATTCCTGCGAAACCCCACTTGACCTGCGATTTTGCTTGGATTTCCAAGTAAATCGAGAAAAGCGGAAGCTCGCCCAGGTCAGCGCGCCGAGCAGCGGCCCGACGTCGTCGTCGGAACATCCGGCACCGTAACCCGCGCACCCCGGGCACCGGAAGAGCCAATATGTGAGACTGACTGCGTGCGCGAAGAAGGAAAAATCCGGGTATTTCTGCTGGACGACCACGAAGTCGTCCGGCGCGGCGTCCACGAGTTGCTTTCCGTGGAGGACGACATCGAGGTGGTCGGCGAGGCCGGAACGGCGGCCGACGCCCTGGTCAGGATCCCCGCGACCCGCCCCGACGTGGCGGTGCTCGACGTGCGGCTGCCGGACGGCAGCGGTGTCGAGGTCTGCCGCGAGGTGCGCTCCCAGGACGAGTCGGTCAAATGTCTGATGCTGACCTCGTACGCGGACGACGAGGCGCTTTTCGACGCGATCATGGCCGGGGCCTCGGGTTATGTCCTCAAGGCCATTCGCGGCAACGAACTGCTGAACGCGGTCAGGGACGTGGCGGCCGGCAAGTCGCTGCTCGACCCGGTGGCGACGGCGCGGGTCCTGGAGCGGCTGCGGGACGGCAACAACCCGAAGGGCGACGACAAGCTCGCCCACCTCACCGAGCAGGAGCGCAAGATCCTGGATCTGATCGGCGAGGGCCTGACCAACCGGGCCATCGGCGAGCGCCTCCACCTCGCGGAGAAGACCATCAAGAACTACGTCTCCAGCCTGCTGTCGAAGCTCGGCATGGAGCGCCGTTCGCAGGCCGCCGCCTATGTGGCGCGGATGCAGGCCGAGCGGCACTGACCCGGCGGCGGGGCACCGGACGTCCGGTGTCCCGGCCGGAGGGAGCGGTCCGGGCCCGCGGCCGGCATTCGGGACCTACGTCCCCACCGGCGCGGGGCCGGGGCCCCTTTCCCGACGGGGTGCCGGTGGCGGAGAGTGGAACCATGTCCACCGAGGAGATCCGCGCCATCGAACTGCTCGGCCGTGCGTCGTACGGCCGGGTCGCCACGAGCATGCGGGCGATGCCCTTCGTCGCTCCCGCCCGGCACATCGTCTCCGACGGCAGCGTCCTGATCCGCATGCACGAGGGGCTGGGCTACCACCAGGCGTGCAGCGGCAGCGTCGTCGCCTACGGGGCGGACGACCTGGATCCGGAGTCCGGCACGCTGTGCTCGGTGCAGTTCACCGGCACCGCCGAGATCGTCGAGCCGACCGAGGACGAGCTGGCCGCCTTCGGCCCCGAACCGGTGAGCGTGGACGGCGAGCCCTTCGTCCCCGTCTACATGCGGATCGAACCCCAGTTCGTCACCGTGCACAGCATCGACTACGGCCCGGCGGCCGCCTCCGCACCGCGCCATCTTCACCACGCAGCGTGACCACGTGATCTAACATCTGCGGAGTGCCGCGCTCATCTGAACATTCCGCTCCTCCGGTCGGCGCCCTGCTGCGCCGCCACCCGCACGCCGGCGAGCCCCTGTCCTGCGTCCCCGTCACCGAGGGCCTGCTCAACCGCGGCTACCGCCTCGCCACCACCCGCGGCCGCTACTTCCTCAAGCAGCACCTCGACGCCCCCACCGCCGACCGGGCCACCATCACCCGCCAGCACCGCGCCACCCAGCGGCTGCACGCCCTCGGCCTGCCCGTGGCCCCGCCGCTGCCCGACAGCCGCGGCCGCACCGTCGCCGTCATCGACGGCCGCTGCTACGCCCTGCACCCCTGGGTCGAGGGCCGGCACCGCGACGGCGCCCAGCTCACCACCGGCGGCTCCCGCCGCCTCGGCGCCCTCCTCGGCCGCGTCCACACCACCCTCGACCGGGTCATGGAGCCCCCGCCGCCCGGCGACCGGCACGACAGCGCCCGCCCCGAGGACACCTTCACGGACATCGCCGAGCTGATCCGCCTCGCCCGCGCCCACCGCCCGCACGGCAGCTTCGACGCGCTCGCCGAGCACCGGCTGCGGGAACGGCGCCGGCTGCTCGCCCAGCACGCCCACCGCCGCCCTCCGGCGCCCGCCACGGCCGGCTGGGTGCACGGCGACTTCCACCCGCTGAACGTGCTCTACCGGGGCGCCGAACCGGCCGCGATCGTCGACTGGGACCGCCTCGGCGTGCGCCCCCGCGCGGAGGAGGCCGTCCGGGCCGCCGCGATCTTCTTCGTGCGGCCCGGGGGCGAGCTGGCGCTGGAGAAGGTGCGGGCCTACGCGCGCGCGTACCGGCGGGCCGCCGGCGCCGACGGCGCCGAGCTGGCGGCGGCGGTGCACCGGGTGTGGTGGGAGCGGCTCAACGACTTCTGGACGCTGCGCTGGCGCTACCAGCTGCACGACCACAGGGCCGACCCGCAGTTCCCCGCGGTGTCGGCCCTGGCCGTGTGGTGGACCCGGGAGTACGACGCCGTCCGCGACGCCTTCTCCGCCTGACGCCCGCCGCCCCCCGGGGAGGCGGCTACGGGGTGGATCCCGTGTCGCCCTCAGGGCCGCCGGTCGGCGGGGTGTCCGGGTCGCCGTTGTCCCCGCCGGTCGGGTCGGGCTCGCCGGTGGAGCCGCCGTCCGTCGGCGCGGTCGTCGTGCCGCCCGTCGGCGTCGGCGCGGTCGTCGGCTCGTCCGTCGGCGTGGGCGCCGTGGTCGGCTCGTCCGTCGGCGTGGGCGCCGTGGTCGGCTCCTGCGTGGGCGTCGGCGCGGTCGTCGGCTGCTGCGTGGCCGGAGGCCACGGGTTCTGCGTGGTGCCGCCGTCACCGCTCGTCGGCGGCTCGTACGTCTCCTCGGACGGCTCCTCGGACGGCGTGGGCTCCTCCGAGGCGGTGGACGGCGAGTTCGACACCGTCGTCGGCGTCGTGATCGGGTCCTTCTGCTTGTCGCCGCCCCCGGCCATCTGCACGGCGAAGACGACGCCGGCGACGATCGCGACCACAGCGAGGGCCGCGAACAGCACCATCCGGGTGCGCTTGCGCCCGTCGCCGCCGTCCTGGCCGCCGTAGCCGCCGTTCGTGCCGTAGCCGCCGGTGCCGCCCGTGCCGTCGTCGTACCCGCCGCCGTAGTAGCCGCCGTCGTCGGGGTTGGGCAGCGGGACGAGGCGGCCCTGCGCGGTCTCGCCGAGCGGCGGGTGCCCCATGGCGGTCGTCGCGGCCACGCCCTGGCCGGGCGTGTGCCCGCCCTCGTACACGGTCACCGGGCCGGTGCTCCAGGTGCCCGTGTGGCCGCCCTGCTGCTGGAGCATCTCCAGGCCGTACTGGATCAGCCCGCGCATCTCCTCCGCGCTCTGGAACCGGTCGTCCGGCTCCTTCGCGAGCGAGCGCATCACCAGGCCGTCGAGCTCCGGCGGCGTCGAGCCGCGGACCTCGGACGGCGGGACCGGGATGTCCTGCACGTGCTGGTAGACCACCGACAGCGGCGTCTCGCCCGTGAAGGGGGGACGCAGCGCGAGGAGCTCGTAGAGCAGGCAGCCGGTGGCGTACAGGTCCGAGCGGTGGTCGACGGCCTTGCCGAGCGCCTGCTCCGGGGAGAGGTACTGCGGGGTGCCCATGACCATGCCGGTCTGCGTCATCGTCGCCTGGGCCCCGTGCAGCGCGCGGGCGATGCCGAAGTCCATGACCTTCACGGCGCCGGTGTTCGTGATGATCACGTTGGCCGGCTTGATGTCGCGGTGCACGATGCCGTGCTGGTGCGAGTACGCCAGCGCCTCCAGGACGCCGGAGACGATCACGAGCGCCTGCTCGGGGCCGGGCGCCTCCGCGCTGACCAGCAGGTCACGGATGGTGCGGCCCTCGACGAGCTCCATCACGATGTACGGCACCGGGCGGCCGTCCACGACGTCCTCGCCGGAGTCGTACACCGCCACGATCGCGTGGTGGTTGAGGCCCGCGACCGACTGTGCCTCGCGGGTGAACCGCGCCTTGGAGACCGGGTCCTCGGCGAGGTCGGAGCGGAGCAGCTTCACCGCGACGGTGCGGCCGAGCCGTACGTCCTCGGCGGCGAAGACCTCGGCCATGCCGCCGCGCCCCAGACGGTGCGTCAGGCGGTAGCGGCCGTCGCCGACCACGCGGCCGAGTCCCCACGACTCCCCGCCGGCGCCCGGCACACCACCACCTGCGTCGGATCCGGGTTCCATGAGTCCTCGCCGTCGTCTGTGCGTGCCGTGTCCAGTCGTCACGCTACAGGCTTCGTACGACATCACGGTCCGCGATGACCGGCCATCCAACCCTTCTCGTGTACGCCTGTGCAAATTCCGTGAGTTTGGCCCCGCCCCCCGGCGGCGCGGGCCGTACGGAGGGTCACGGAACGGGCACGCGGCTTGACGTGTCAGGGGCCTCGGGCAGACTTGGCGCAGAATCGGCCGGATATCGAGGTCCGGCCGGAGACGACAGACCGACGCCGCGGGGCGCAGGGGGACAGCACACATGAGCCACGACGGCGCTCAGGGCGGCCGCTACGCGGGCGGTTCGGTCGCGAACGGCCGCTACCAGCTGCGCGACCTCCTCGGCGAGGGCGGCATGGCCTCGGTCTACCTCGCGTACGACAGCGCGCTGGACCGCCAGGTCGCGATCAAGACGCTCCACACCGAGCTGGGCCGCGAGGCCTCCTTCCGCGAGCGGTTCCGCCGCGAGG
Source organism: Streptomyces sp. NPDC014656 (assembly GCF_043084305.1). Taxonomy (NCBI): domain Bacteria; kingdom Bacillati; phylum Actinomycetota; class Actinomycetes; order Kitasatosporales; family Streptomycetaceae; genus Streptomyces; species Streptomyces sp. NPDC014656. The sequence continues at coordinate 100,159 of NZ_JBIBZN010000013.1, read as the reverse complement.
CGCAGGCTGTGGCGAAGCTCTCGCACACCAACATCGTCTCGGTCTTCGACACCGGCGAGGACACCCTCGACGGCGGCATGATGCCGTACATCGTCATGGAGTACGTGGAGGGGCAGCCGCTCGGCTCGGTCCTCGCCTCCGACGTCCGCCAGTACGGGGCGATGCCCGCCGACAAGGCGCTGAAGGTGACGGCGGACGTGCTCGCCGCCCTGGAGGTCAGCCACGAGATGGGGCTGGTCCACCGCGACATCAAGCCCGGCAACGTGATGATGACCAAGCGCGGCGTCGTGAAGGTCATGGACTTCGGCATCGCCCGCGCCATGCAGTCCGGCGTCACCTCGATGACCCAGACCGGCATGGTCGTCGGCACCCCGCAGTACCTCTCCCCCGAGCAGGCCCTGGGCCGGCCCGTGGACGCCCGCTCCGACCTTTATTCGGTCGGCATCATGCTCTTCCAGCTGCTGACGGGCCGTCTGCCCTTCGACGCGGACTCCCCCCTCGCCATCGCCTACGCGCACGTGCAGGAGGAGCCGGTCGCCCCGTCCTCCGTGAACCGCTCCGTGTCGCCCGCGATGGACGCGCTGGTCGCCCGCGCCCTGCGGAAGAACCCGAACGAGCGCTTCCCGAGCGCCGCGGCCATGCGCGACGAATGCCTGCGGGTGCTCTCCGCCGGCCAGTCCGCCGCCCCCGTGATCGTCCCGGGAGCCCCGGTCAGCAGCGGCTCGGGCGTCGGCTCGGCCGTCTTCCCGCCGGTCGGCCAGACCCCGCCGCCGCACCAGCCCGCCCCGCACGTCCAGCAGCCGTACCAGCCGCCGGCCCCGCAGCCCGGCCCGTACGGCCCCCCGACCCCGGCCCCGACGCCGATGCCCGGCCCCGCGTACGGCTACCCGCAGCAGGCGCCGACGCCGGCCCCCGGCTACCAGACCCCGCCGCCGGTCTCGTACGCGCCCGCGCCGACCTCCGCCCCGGCAGCCCCGGCCCCGCGCCGGAACATGCCGATGGTCCTCGGCGCGGTCCTCGTCGCCCTGATCGCCGTCGGCGGTGTGCTCATCGCCCTCAAGCCGTGGGAGAAGGAGCAGGACCCCACGGCGGGCGGCACCGGCGGCGTCACCGGCGCCCAGACCGGCGGCACCGAGCAGACCCAGACCGACAGCCCCGGCCACAAGGGCCCGGACCTGTCGAAGACGATCGACGTCAAGAAGTGCACCGAGCCGCGGGAGTCGAGCGACGACCCCGACAAGTTCGAGGTGCCGGACTTCACCTACAAGAACCTCGCCTCGGTGAAGGACTGCATCCGCGCGGCCGGCTGGAAGGTCAAGAAGCAGAACCCGACGGACGAGAACACCTACGGCGAGGACACGATCCTCGGCCAGTACCCGCCGGCCGGCGAGGACATCTCCCCGAAGGACGCCGAGTTCACGCTGGAGATCTCCACGGGCAACCCCCAGAAGTAACCGTGCCGGCAGCCCCGGAAGGGGCAGCCCGGATGCCGGAATCATCCCGGTATGTGACGCTGAGTCGGACAGCTCGGCGGCACGGCAGGGGAGGGTTTCCCGGTGACTCCCACACGCGGCGGGACCGACGGAAGCGGTGACGGCGGAAGCGGTGACCGCGGGACCGCCGGACACGGTGACGGCGACGGCGGACGCGGGACCGGCGGACGCGACGGCGGCGGAAGCGGTGGCAGCGGAAGCGGTGACGGCGTACGGCGGCGCGTGCGCGCGCGGGTGCTGACGCGTCTGCGCGGGCGGGTACCGGTGCGCGTACGGGGCCGGGCGCCGGCACGGACACGAGTGCGGGTACGGATGTCGGCAGGGGTCCCGGTACGGACACGAGTGCGGGCGCGGGTGGCGGCAGGGGTACGCGGGCGGGGCACCGGGCAGGCCCCCCGGTCCCGCGCCGCCCTCCGCCGGGCCGCGCTCGCCCCCGCCCTGGCCTGCGTCTTCACCCTGTACGGAGTCTCCGGCGCCCCCTTCGCCACGGCCTCGGCGCCCCCGGCCGGAGCCTCCGGATCCCCCGCCGGACGCGCCGCAGGCCCCGCGCGCGCCCCCGCCCACGGGCCCACCGCCGGGCCCACCGCGACGGGCGCGTCCGCCTCCGCCGTACCGTCCTCCTCCGCTTCCGCGCCGCCCACCGCGACCGGCGGGCCCACCGCGACCCGTCGGCCGGATACGGCCCCGGGCCCGGACGCCTCCGCAGGAACCGGCCGCCCGCCGGCCCCCGCCCCCACCGGAAGCGGCGTCCCCGGCACCACCGCGCCCGTCCCCACCACGACCGCCGGCCCCGCCGGCACCGCGCCCGCCGGGACGCGCGGCCCCCGCCCCGGCAAACCGGCCGACCGCACCACCGACGCCCCCGCGCCCACCGGCTCCCCCTCCCTCGCCGGCCGGCCCGCCGGCGAGGGCCACGCCCGGCCCGGCCGCCCCGAAACGGCCGCGCCCACGGAGAGCGGCGCCCCGGCCGACCCCGCGCGTGACAGAACCGCAACAGAATCCCCCGCCGTCGACCGCCTCCCCGAGGAGGAGGCCGAGGTACTCGGGGAGGAGCCGGCCGCCCGCCCCGAAGCGGCCCGCGCCAGCCGCCCCGCCGCCGCCCCGCGGCTCGCGGTGCGAAACTCCGCCACCGCCTCTGACCAGCGCGTTCCTCTGCTGACCCTCGGCGTGGGGCTGACCCTGATGGGCCTCGGCCTCGGCTTCCTCGGGCTGCGGCTGCGCCGCCGCTGACCCCTCGCCCCGCCCCGCCCGCTCCCTCCTGGGACGGACCCCCGGGTCCCCCTCACGATGGTTGTCGCCCTCGGCATACCCGGTATACATACTCGGTATGTCGATCCGCCACGGGCTTCTCGCCCTGCTCGAACACGGCCCCCGCTACGGCTCCCAGCTGCGCACCGAGTTCGAGTCCCGCACCGGTGCCACCTGGCCCCTCAACGTCGGCCAGGTGTACACCACCCTGGGCCGGCTCGAACGGGACGGGCTCGTCGGCCAGAGCGGCGAGGACGGCGCCGGCCACGCGCTCTACGCCATCACCGACGCGGGCCGCGCGGAACTCCGCACCTGGTTCGAGAAGCCCGTGGACCGCACCAGCCCCGCCCGCGACGAGCTCGCCATCAAGCTCGCCATGGCCGTCGGGGCACCCGGCGTCGACATCCGCGCGGTCATCCAGTCCCAGCGCCGTCACACCGTGAAGGCCATGCAGGACTACACCCGGCTCAAGGCCCAGGCCCTCGTCGCCCTCGAAGGCACCGGCTCCCACGAACGCGACGACGTGGCCTGGCTCCTCGTCCTGGAGCAGCTGATCTTCCAGACCGAGGCCGAGGCCCGCTGGCTCGACCACTGCGAATCCCGGCTGATCCGCCTCTCCGCCACCGCCCCCGCCACCGCTCCCGTCACCACCACCGAGCCCACCGCCGCCGCCTCCGCCGTCGTGGAGCCGGGACGCGGGCCGGGAGCCCCGCACGCGCCCGGCGCGAAGGCGGGCGGCGCGGGGGACGGGGGCGGGCCGGGGGGCCGGCGGGGGGCCGGGGCCGGGGGCCGGGCCCGCTGACCGAGGGCCCGCGCCCCGTACCGCACACACGTCTTCTTCCACACCGCTCGCATCCGTGCGCGGCCGTCCGCCGCCGCGCGCCCAAGGGGGACCCCTCCATGACCACACCGCTCGCCGCGCAGCCCGTGCTGCGCCTGCAGAACCTGACCCGGGTCCACGGGTCCGGCGCCACCGAGGTGCACGCCCTGCGCGGCATCGACCTCGACGTCCACCCCGGCGAACTCGTCGCCGTCATGGGCCCGTCCGGGTCCGGCAAGTCCACGCTGCTCACCATCGCCGGCGGCCTCGACACCCCGACGTCGGGACAGGTGATCGTCGAAGGCACCGACATCACCACCGCCGGGCTCAAGGAACTCGCCGCCCTGCGCCGCCGCAGCATCGGCTACGTCTTCCAGGACTACAACCTCATCCCCGCGCTGACCGCCGCCGAGAACGTCTCCCTGCCGCGCGAGCTCGACGGCATGTCGGCCCGCAAGGCCAGGGTCGAGGCGCTCGCCGCCCTGGAGGAGATGGGCCTCGGCCACCTCGCCGACCGCTTCCCCGACGAGATGTCGGGCGGTCAGCAGCAGCGCGTCGCCATCGCCCGCGCCCTCGTCGGCGACCGCCGCCTCGTCCTCGCCGACGAGCCCACCGGCGCCCTCGACTCCGAGACCGGCGAATCCGTCCTCGCCCTGCTCCGCTCCCGCTGCGACGCGGGCGCCGCCGGCGTCCTCGTCACCCACGAGCCGCGCTTCGCCGCCTGGGCCGACCGGGTCGTCTTCCTCCGCGACGGCGCCATCGTCGACCAGACCGTGCGCAGCGAGGCCGACTCCCTCCTGACGGGCCGGGTGGCGGACGCGTGAAGACCTGGCTCCACTCCTGGCGGGCGGCCGTCCGCATCGCCCGCCGCGACGCCTGGCGCGCCAAGGGCCGCAGCTCGCTCGTCCTCGCGATGATCGCCCTCCCCATCCTCGGGGTCAGCGCCGCCGATCTCACCATCCGCAGTTCCGAACTCTCCGTCTCCGAGCAGCTGGAGCGGTCCATCGGCGCCGCCGACGCCGTCTTCCGCGACCCCGGATTCGGCGGCGCGCCGGTCTTCCAGAGCCCCGAGGGCGACAACGTCTACCCGGCGAAGGAGGAGGAGAACGCCCCCTGGCCCAGCGGCTCCACCGACCCCTCCAAGGTGATACCGGCGGGTGCCCGCTGGATCACCGACACCCAGGGCGCCGCCAAACTGACCACCGTGCACGGCCTGCTCCAGACCGACGTGCGGGAGCTGAAGGCCGACGACCCGATCGCCCGGGGCATCACCACCCTCCTGGACGGCCACTACCCGCGGAAGGCCGACGAGGTGATCGCCACCTCCGCCTTCCTGGAGCAGAGCGGCCTCTCGATCGGATCGACCGTTTCCGCTCGCAATTTCGACCGGCCGTACCGGATCGTGGGCTCCTATGAACTGCCCGACAGCCTGAAGTCCGCGCAGATCACCGCGCTCCCGGGGGCGTTCCTCGCCCCGTACGGGAAGGCCGCGGAGAAGGCCGGCTCGCTCGCCCCCGGTTCCTCCACCAGCTACCTCGTGCAGCACGCCGGTGGTTTCACGTGGAACACCGTGAAGGAGATCAACGCCAAGGGCGTCAGCGTCGTCTCCCGGACCGTCCGGCTCGACCCGCCCGCCGACTCCGAGGTCCCGCTCTACCAGCGGCCCGACTGGCGCGACTACGAGTCCAGCGGCGGCGCCGACGCCATGCTCCTCGCCTCCCTCGCCACCGTCGTCGGCCTGGCGATGCTGGAGATCTGCCTGCTCGCCGGCCCCGCCTTCGCGGTCGGCGCCCGCCGCTCCCGCCGCCAGCTCGGCCTCGTCGGCGCCAACGGCGGCTCCCGCAGCCACATCCGCGCCATCGTGCTCAGCGGCGGCCTGGTCATCGGCGTCGCCGCGGCGGTCGTCGGCACGGTGCTCGCCGTCGTCCTCACCCTGGCCCTCCAGCCTTTCCTGGAGGACTTCATGGGGCAGCGGTTCGGCGCCTTCGACGTCCGGCCGCTCGAACTCCTCGGCATCGCGCTGCTCGCCGTCCTCACCGGTCTGCTCGCCGCGATCGTCCCGGCCGTCACCGCCTCCCGGCAGACCGTGCTCGCCTCGCTCACCGGCCGCCGCGGCGTCCGCTCCACCAGCAAGGTGCTGCCCGTCCTCGGCCTCGTGGCGCTCCTCGTCGGCGCGGCCATCGCCCTGTACGGCTCCGTCGTCACCGACCAGTTCATCATCGTGGCCGGCGGCTCGGCCCTCGCCGAGCTGGGCGTGGTCGCCATGACCCCCGCCATCGTCGGGCTCTTCGGCCGGGTCGGCCGCTGGCTGCCGCTCTCGCCGCGGCTGGCCCTGCGCGACGCCGTCCGCAACCGGGGCCGTACGGCTCCTGCCGTCGCCGCCGTCCTCGCCGCCGTCGCCGGCACCGTCGCCGTCGCCACGTACACCTCCAGCAGCGACGCCCAGTACCGGGCCGAGTACACCGCCAGCCTCCCGCACGGCGCCGTCTCCTTCTTCCAGATGGAGGACGGCGGCCGGGACGTCCCCGCCGTCGCCGACGCCGTCCAGCGCTACCTGCCGGTCGAGACCCGCGCCGACGTCTCCCGCGTCGCCGTCGGCAAGCCCGGCTGCCCGCCCTGGGGCGGCGGCGACGGCTGCGGCCAGTACGAGGTGATGGTGCCGCCCGCCAACGTGTGCCCGATGTGGGTCGCGACCACCGACGGCAGCGACCCGGCCGAGAAGTTCACCCCCCAGCAGCGCCGCACCATGCTCCGCGAGGACTGGCGCTGCAAGCAGAGCGACGGCGGCGGCGCCATGTACGTCGACGGTGGTCTCCTCGTCGGCGACGCCCGCCTCCTGAAGATCCTCGGCGTCACCGACCCCGCCGCCGCCCGGGCGCTCGCGGACGGCAAGGCCGTCTCCTTCAGCAAGCCGCTGCTGGCGAAGGACGGCACGATCGGCATCAAGCAGATCACCGACATGAAGGCCTACGAGAAGGCGACGGCGAGCAGCAAGCCGGCCCCCGGCAAGGTCTCCTCCGTCCCCGCCCACCTGGTGACCGGTGACCAGAAGACCTACGGCCTCCAGGTGCTGATGACCCCCGCGACCGCCAAGGCCGCCGGGCTCACCACCGTCCCCGTCGGCGCCTACTTCAGCACCGACCGGCTGCCCGGCACCGAGCAGCGGCAGAAGCTCGACGCCGAAGTCGCCAAGCTCGGCGCCGGGATCGACCTCACCGTCGAGGAGGGCTACGTCTCCGACGACAGCATCTTCCTGCTCGCGCTGACCGTCTTCGCCGGCCTGGTCACCATCGGCGCCGCCGGCATCGCCACCGGCCTCGCCCAGGCCGACGCGGAGGCCGATCTGAAGACGCTGGCGGCCGTCGGCGCCCCGCCGCGCGTGCGGCGCACCCTCAGCGGCTTCCAGTGCGGGGTGGTCGCGGCGATGGGCGTCGTCCTCGGCTCCCTGGCCGGACTGCTGCCCGCCATGGGTCTGCGGCTCACCGAGGAGCGCCAGCAGCTCCGCTTCCACGAGCAGGCCATCGCCGAGGGCTGGGGCGGCGACCTCACCCCGCCGTACGTGCCGATCGTGGTGCCCTGGGAGACGCTGGCGGCCCTGCTCGTCGCCGTCCCGCTGGGCGCGGCGCTGCTCGCCGCCCTGGTGACCCGGTCGAAGGGGGCGGTGGCCCGCCGCGCGGCGACCTGACGTCTTTCCGTGCCCCTATCGTGCCCGGGGAGGAGGGTGGATCACCCTCCTCCCCGGGCACACCTGGTGGTGAAGCACGCGTGCGAGAGAATGGCGGCATGGAGATGCCGAGGAATGACAGGTCGCAGGAGAGCCCCCAGGTCCTCATCGTGGGACAGGACGGGATGGCCCTCGGCGGCGCCCAGGGCGACGACGAACCCCGCGAGGTCCCGGTGACGGAAATGGTCGAGCAGCCTGCGAAGGTCATGCGGATCGGCAGCATGATCAAGCAGCTTCTGGAGGAAGTCCGGGCGGCGCCTCTCGACGAGGCCAGCCGGATCAGGCTCAAGGAGATCCACGCCAGCTCGGTGAAGGAGCTGGAGGACGGCCTCGCGCCGGATCTGGTCGAGGAGCTGGAGCGGCTCTCGCTCCCGTTCACCGACGAGGCCATCCCCTCCGAGGCGGAACTGCGCATCGCGCAGGCCCAGTTGGTGGGATGGCTGGAGGGCCTCTTCCACGGCATCCAGACGGCTCTGTTCGCCCAGCAGATGGCGGCCCGGGCCCAACTGGAGCAGATGCGGCGGGCCTTGCCCCCCGGCGCCTCGCACGACGACGACGAGGAGGGCGGCCACGGGCACGGCCGCGCGGTCGGCTCGGGACCGTATCTGTAAGGCACTTCCCGTACGTGACGGGCCCGGCGCACCACGCGTGCGCCGGGCCCGTCTCCGTGTGCCTCAGGGGGCCAGCAGCAGGACCTTGCCGACGTGGGCGCCGGACTCCAGGACGCGGTGGGCCTCGGCGGCCTCCGGCATCGGGAGCGTCCGGTCGACGACCGGACGGACCGTGCCGCCCTCGACCAGCGGCCAGACGTGCTCGCGGACGGCCGCGACGATCGCCGCCTTCTCCTCCAGCGGGCGGGCGCGCAGGGTCGTCGCCATCACGGCGGCGCGCTTGGCGAGCAGTGCGCCGAGGTTCAGCTCGGCCTTGACGCCGCCCTGGAGGCCGATGACGACCAGGCGGCCGCTCACGGCGAGCGCCTGGACGTTCCGGTCCAGGTACTTGGCGCCCATGATGTCCAGGATCACGTCCGCGCCGGCCCCGCCGGTGGCCTTGTGGAGCTCCTCGACGAAGTCCTGGGCGCGGTAGTCGATCAGCACGTCGGCGCCGAGTTCGGCGCAGCGGGCGAGCTTCTCCGGGCTGCCGGCGGTGACGACGACCTTCGCGCCGACCGCCTTGGCCAGCTGGATCGCCATCGTGCCGATGCCGCTGGCCCCGCCGTGCACGAGCAGCGTCTCGCCCGGGCGCAGGTGGGCGATCATGAAGACGTTGGACCAGACCGTGCAGGCGACCTCGGGGAGCGCGGCGGCCGTGGCCAGGTCGACGCCCTTCGGGACCGGCAGCAGCTGGCCGGCCGGGACGGCGACCCGCTCGGCGTAGCCGCCGCCGACGAGCAGCCCGCAGACCTCGTCGCCGACGGACCAGCCGGAGACTTCGGGGCCGAGGGCCGTGATCCGCCCGGCGCACTCCAGGCCCGGGTAGGGCGAGCTGCCGGGCGGCGGGTTGTAGAAGCCCTGCCGCTGGAGGACGTCGGCACGGTTGACGGCGCTCGCCACCACCTCGACGAGGACCTCGCCCTCGCCGGGCACGGGATCGGGCACCTCGGCCCAGACGAGGGCGTCGGGGCCGCCGGGTTCCGGAATCGTGATCGCATGCATGGCGGCGAGGCTACTCCCGGGCCCGTCCTCCGTCCGCTCAGTCCTCCGGCGGCGTGGTGAGCGGGGTGACCGGGGCGGCCCGGACGATGGTGATGACCCGGTCCGTGAGCTGGAGCGGGCTGGCCACCGGGTCGTCGTAGCCGAGCAGGCGGTGACCGCGCAGCACGCTCACCACCAGGTCGTCGGTCTCCCGGACGCTCCGGCCCGCCTCGGCCTTGGTGACCGGGCGCTCGACCAGGTCGAGGCCGGAGCCCTGCTGGATCAGGTCCTCCATGACCGTGCCCGCGCTGGGGCTGAGCACGGAGAGGCCGAGGAGCCGGCCGGCGGCGGAGGCGCTGGTGATGACCGCGTCGGCGCCGGACTGGCGGAGCAGCGGAGCGTTCTCCTCCTCGCGGACGGCGGCGACGATCTTGGCACCCTTGTTGAGCTGGCGGGCGGTCAGGGTGACCAGGACGGCGGTGTCGTCGCGCTGGGTGGCGATGACGATCTGGCGGGCGCGCTGCACCTCGGCCCTGAGCAGGACGTCGCTCCGGGTGCCGTCGCCGACGACGCCGACGAAGCCGTCGAGGTTGGCCGCCTCGATGACCTTCTCGGAGGGGTCGACGATGACGATCTGGTCCTTGCGCAGGCCGGTGGCGCAGAGGGTCTGGATCGCGGACCGTCCCTTCGTACCGAAGCCGACGATCACGGTGTGGTCGCGCAAGGTGGTCCTCCAGTGCTTCAGCCGGAATTCCTCCCGGGTCCGTTCGGTGAGGACCTCGAGGGTGGTGCCGACCAGGATGATCAGGAACAGCACGCGCAGGGGCGTGATCACCAGGATGTTGACGAGTCGCGCGGAGTCGCTGTACGGGACGATGTCGCCGTATCCGGTGGTGGAGAGGGTGACGGTCGCGTAGTAGGCGCAGTCGAGGAAGTCGACGGTGCCGTTGGCGTTGTCGTGGTAGCCGTCGCGGTCCGCGTAGACGATGAGGACCGTCAGGAACAGGACCCCGAGGGCCATGAGGAGACGGCGGCCGACCTGGCGGAGCGGGTCCACGTGCCGGCGGGGGAGCGCTACCCGCGAACCGGTGACCTTCTCGTCGGCATGGCGGGCCATGACATCACGGCTGGGAAGTTTCACGTGAAACATGCTCCTTGGGCGGGCGCCGCGGGCGACACGGGGGTCGGCGTCCCGGCCGGCGGCTCGGTCGGCCAGGGGAGGGCGAGCAGTTCGAGGCGCTGTCCGGACTCGGCTCCCCCGGGCGGGACCACGGCCATCGCGTCGGCGGCGGCGATACCGCGCAGCATGGCCGGTCCGTTGTAGCGCAGGGGCACGACGAGCCCGTCCCGGTGGACGACGGGGACGAGCCGGGTGTCGTGCGGGTGGCCCTGGACGCCGTCACGGAGGGGGGCGGAGGCCGGGGAGGCGGGGGCCGTGCCCTGTGGGGTGGTCCCGCCCGGCGCGGGGGCCGTGCCCGGTGGGGCGGTCAGCGCGGCCAGCAGGGGCGCGGCGAGGGTGAGGAGGCCGGAGACGGCGGCCAGGGGGTTGCCCGGCAGTCCGACGAGATGGCGGCCGGCGTCCAGCCGGGCCAGCAGCATGGGGTGGCCGGGGCGGACCTTCACCCCGTCGACCAGGAGGGTGGCGCCCGCCTTGTCGAGGACCCCGTGGACGTGGTCCACGGGCCCGGCGGCGGTGCCTCCGGTGGTGACGACGAGCTCGGCGGCGGACGTGGTGACCGCCTCGTGGAGCGCCTCCGCGTCGTCGCCGATCCGGCGGGTCGCCAGGACCTCGGCGCCCAGCGCCGTCAGCCAGGGCCCGAGCATCGGGCCGAGCGCGTCCCGGATCAGCCCCTCGTGGGGGAGCCCGGCCGTCAGCAGCTCGTCGCCGAGGACCAGGACCTCCACCCGGGGGCGCGCCAGCACGGCGGGCTCGTCGTACCCGGCGGCGGCGGCGAGGCCGAGGACGGCCGGGCCGACGAGGGACCCGGCGGGCAGCAGCTCGTCGCCGGTCCGGCACTCCTGGCCCCGGGGGCGGATGTCCTGCCCGGGCACGACCTCGCGGAGGGGGTGCAGCAGAACCGTTCCGTCCCCGGGCTCGGTGCGGGAGTGCTCGGCGCGGACGACGGCGGTGGCACCGGCCGGGACGCGGGCGCCGGTGGCGATCCGTACCGCCTCCCCGGACGCGAGGGCGGCGGCCCCGGCGTGCCCGGCGAGGACGGACTCCTCGCGCACCCTCCAGGGCCCCGGTCCCGCGACCGCCCAGCCGTCCATGGCGGAACTGTCGAAGGGGGGCAGGTCGGTGAGGGCCCGCAGCGGTTCGGCGAGGGTCCGGCCGAGCGCCTGCCCGAGCGGTACGCGGACGGGCGGGCGGCCCACCGCCGCAAGGGCCCCGGCTCCGGCACGGGCGGCGAGGGCGCGCGCCTCGGACCAGGGGGTGGCCCGGTGGTGCCCGTGCCCCCGCTCGGACGCGGGGGCCGGGGCGGGGGGAGTGGCGGGTTGTCCGGGGGTCATCCGGCCTCGTCCTGTTCCGCCTGCCCGGCCTGCTCGGCGGCCCACTGCCCGGCGAGGGCGGCTGCCTTGCGGGCGGCCTCGGCGACCGCCTCGGCCGGGTCCGTGCCGTCCTCGGCCGCCTTCGCCGCGGCGTAGCCGACGAGGAAGGTCGTCAGGGGCGCGGCGGGGCGGGCGACGCCGTGGGCGGCGTCCCGGGCCAGATCGAGCAGGGCGCCGGTGTCGACGTCCAGGTCGAGGCCCAGTTCGGTCTTGACTGCGGTGATCCATTCGTCCAGCACGGTTCCATGGTCCCTGATGCGGGCGCGGGCCGTGGCGATGTCCTCCCAGGTGTCGCAGTCGAAGGAGGCCGACGGCTCGTCAGGACCCGCCGGGACCCGGACGGTCCGCAGCCCGCCGGTGAGGAACCTCAGGGGGAGGCCGTCGAGGCCGCGGTGCGCGTGGCGCAGGCCGTCGAGCTCGCGGCGCAGGGGGCCGGTCCGGTAGACGGCGACGAGCGGCTGGTCGCGCCCGTCGGCATCGGTGAGGAGCGCGGCCTCGGCCCCGGGCCCGGCGTCGAGCCCGGCGAGCAGCCGCAGGACGGTCGCCTCGCCGAGGAACGGCAGGTCGGCGGAGAGCACGAGCAGGACGTCGGGGGCCGGCGCCCCGTCCCCGTCGCCGCCCCGCTCCCCGCCTTCGGCTACGGCTCCGTCCCGGAGCACGTCGGCCCCGGCGTCGAGGGCCGCCAGCGGGCCGCTGCCGATCCGCTCCTCGCGGGTCCAGTCGACGGGCCGGACCGTGGGGCGCGGGTCGCCGACGACCACGGTGCGGCGCGCCCCGGCGCAGGCGGCGAGCACCCGGTCGAGCAGGGCCCGGCCGCCGACCCGTACCCCTGGCTTGTCCACGCCGCCGAGGCGCCGTGCGGCGCCTCCGGCGAGCACGACGGCGTCATATGCGGTGGTCACCCCAGCAGTATGGGCCGCCGCCGTCCGCCGGTGCCCGGCCGCTCTCCTGTCGAGACGGACCGGGCCCGGGGCGCACCGGCGCGCGGCCCTCGCCGGTCAGACCGTGCGGAGGAGCACCGCCGGCTGTTCGACGCAGTCCGCGACGTACCGCAGGAAGCCGCCGGCGGTGCCGCCGTCGCAGACGCGGTGGTCGAAGGTGAGCGAGAGCTGCACCACCTGACGGACGGCCAGTTCGCCCTGGTGGACCCAGGGCTTGGGGATGATCCGGCCGACGCCCAGCATCGCCGCTTCGGGGTGGTTGACGATCGGCGTGGAGCCGTCCACCCCGAACACCCCGTAGTTGTTGAGGGTGAAGGTGCCGCCGGTGAGGTCGGCCGGGGTGAGGGTGCCCTGCCGGGCCGTCTCGGTGAGCCGGGCGAACTCCTCGGTCAGCGACTCGGCGGTCCGGGTCCCGGCGTCCCGGACCACGGGGACGACGAGTCCGCGCGGGGTCTGGGCGGCGAAGCCGAGGTGCACCGAGGGCAGCCGGACGATCTCCCGGGCGGCCGTGTCCACGGTGGCGTTCAGCTCCGGGAAGCGGGCCAGGGCGTGGGCGCAGATCCGGGCGAGGAGCGCGAGGAGCGAGATCTTCGGGCCGCCCGCCGCGTTCATCGCCGCCCGCGCGGCCATGAGTTCGGTGGCGTCGGCGTCCACCCAGCAGGTCGCGTCGGGGATCTCGGTACGGCTCCGGGAGAGCTTGTCGGCGACGGCCCCGCGCAGCCCGCGCAGCGGAATCCGCTCCCCGGCGGACGCGGCGGGAGCGACGGCCGGGACGGACACGGGGGGAACGGCGGGGGTCGCGGCCGGTGCGGTCGCCGCGGGCGCTTCGCGCGCGGTGAGGGCCCGCTCGACGTCGGCGCGGAGGATCAGGCCCTCGGGCCCCGAGCCGCGCACCTCCCGCAGGTCGAGGCCCCGGTCGCGGGCCAGCTTCCGCACGAGCGGGGAGATGACCGGGACCGGCCCCTCGGGCCCGGCGACGGCGACCGCCGCCGCACGCGCGGGTGCGGGAGCGGGGGCGGGTGCGGCTTCCGGGGCCGTCGCCCGGGCCGTGGGGGTGGGGCCGGCCGTCACGTTCGGCGTGGGGTTCGCGACGGCCGGGGACTGGGGGCGGATCCGGCGCCGCCGGGCCGCGGGGCCCGCCGTGCCGTAGCCGACGAGCACGTTGCCCGAGTACTCCGACGAGACGGCGGAATCGGCGGAGGGGGAAGCGGCGGAGGCGGCCCCGGCCGTCTCCGGCGTGGGCCCGGCGGCCGTCCCGGCACCGGCGGAGGCTCCGACGGCGACCGTCAGGAGCGGTGCTCCGACGGGCAGTTCGGTGCCCTCCTCGCCGAAGCGGGCGGTGACCACGCCCCCGTACGGACAGGGCACCTCGACCATCGCCTTGGCGGTCTCGACCTCGACGACCGGCTGGTCGATCGCGACGACGTCCCCGACGTCCACCAGCCAGCGGACGATCTCGGCCTCGGTGAGCCCCTCGCCGAGGTCGGGGAGCTTGAACTCCAGTACCTGTGCCATCAGTTCCCCGCCTCCCACTGGAGCCGCGCGACCGCGTCCAGGACCCGGTCGACGCCCGGCAGGTGGTGCCGCTCCAGCATCGGCGGCGGGTAGGGGAGGTCGAAGCCCGCGACCCGCAGCACCGGGGCCTCCAGGTGGTGGAAGCAGCGCTCGGTGACCCGGGCGGCGATCTCGGCACCGGGGCCGGCGAAGCCGCCGGACTCGTGGACCACGACCGCGCGGCCGGTGCGCCGCACCGACGCGGCGACGGTCTCGTCGTCGAAGGGCACGAGCGAGCGGAGGTCCACGACCTCCAGGTCCCAGCCCTCGGCGGTGGCCGCCTCGGCCGCCTCCAGGCAGACCGGCAGCGAGGGACCGTAGGTGATCAGCGTGGCGCTGGTGCCGGACCGGCGGACCACGGCCTTGCCGATGGGCTCCACGCGCGCGGGTGCCTCGGGCGACCAGTCGGACTTCGCCCAGTAGAGCCGCTTGGGCTCCAGGAAGACGACCGGGTCGTCGGAGGCGATGGCGGCCCGCAGCAGGCCGTAGGCGTCCTCGACGGTGGCCGGGGTGACCACGTGCAGTCCGGGGGTGGCCATGTAGTAGATCTCGGAGGAGTCGCTGTGGTGCTCGACGCCGCCGATCCCCCCGCCGTACGGCACCCGGATCACCATCGGCATCGGCATCGCGCCGCGCGTCCTGTTCCGCATCTTCGCCACGTGCGAGACGAGCTGCTCGAACGCCGGGTAGGCGAACGCGTCGAACTGCATCTCCACCACCGGCCGCAGGCCGTACATGGCCATGCCGACGGCGGCGCCGAGGATGCCCGCCTCGGCCAGCGGCGTGTCCGTGCAGCGGTCCTCGCCGAACTCCTTGGCGAGCCCGTCGGTGACCCGGAAGACCCCGCCGAGGGTGCCGACGTCCTCGCCCATGACGTGGACGGTCGGGTCCTCGGCCATCGCGTCGCGCATGGCGCGCTGGAGCGCCTGCGCCATCGTGGCCGGCTTGGTCCGGCCCGCCGCCTTGGCGGCCGCGCCGGTCGTCGCCGTCGTCATCGGCTCTCGCCCTCCGCTTCGAGTTCGGCCCGCAGCTGCGCCGCCTGCTCGCGCAGCTGCGCGGTCTGCTCGGCGTAGACGTGGGTGAAGAGGTCCATCGGGTCGAGCACCGGGTCGGCGTTCATCCGCTCGCGCAGGTCGGCCGCCATCGTCTCGGCGGCCTCGGCCGCCGCCCGGCGGCCCTCCTCGTCGAGCAGGCCCCGCGCGGTCAGCTCCCGCTCCAGGAGGAGCACCGGGTCGTGCGCCCGCCAGGTCTCGACCTCGCCGTCCGCGCGGTAGCGGGTGGCGTCGTCGGCGTTGGTGTGGGCATCGATCCGGTAGGTGATCGCCTCCACCAGGGTCGGGCCGCCGCCGCGCCGCGCGCGGGCCACGGCCTCGGTGAGCACCTGGTGCACCGCCACCACGTCGTTGCCGTCCACCAGGCGGCCCGGCATGCCGTATCCGACCGCCTTGTGGGCGAGCGAGGGGGCGGCGGTCTGCTTGGCGAGCGGCACGGAGATCGCGAAGCCGTTGTTCTGCACGAAGAAGACCACCGGCGCCTGCCAGACGGCGGCGAAGTTCAGCGCCTCGTGGAAGTCGCCCTCGCTGGTGCCGCCGTCGCCGACCATGGCGAGCGCGACCACGTCGTCGCCCTTCAGCCGGGCCGCGTGGGCGAGGCCCACGGCGTGCGGCAGCTGGGTGGCGAGCGGGGTGCACAGGGGCGCGATGCGGTGCTCGCGCGGGTCGTACCCGGTGTGCCAGTCGCCCCGCAGCAGGGTGAGGGCCTGCACGGGGTCGAGGCCGCGGGCGACGGCCGCGAGGGTGTCGCGGTACGACGGGAAGAGCCAGTCCCGCTCCTCCAGGGCGAGGGCGGCGGCGATCTCGCTCGCCTCCTGGCCGGTGGTGGACGGGTAGACCGCGAGCCTGCCCTGCTTCGTCAGGGCGGTCGCCTGGGCGTTGTACCGGCGGCCGCGGACCAGCTCCGCGTAGAGCCGGCGCAGCAGCGCGGGGTCGGCGTCGGCCACCGCGTCCGTGCCGAGCACGCGCAGCGGCTCGGTGTCGGGCAGCAGCGGGGCGGGATCGGTCCGCGGCCGCCAGGCGGGCGGCGGCGCGGACCGGTGGGCCGTCTCGGCGAGCGGCTCCTGGACTGTCGAACTGCGCTGTTGCAACGAGTCCACCTCCTCGTGGGAGCGGGCATAAGACCCGAAGGCGGGTGGCGCGGGTGTGGCGCGCCTCACCTACCGATTGTTCGGTCGTGGAGGCATTTTGGCTACAGGCACCTCCAGCCTGTGGACAAACGGTTCTCCACAGCCTGGGATAGAGGCAGGTCGTCCACCGGAGAGAGGCGGGGGGACATGACGGATGAACAAATGGCCGTCGCCCGGGGCGGGGCCCCGGACGAAACGGCGGGGGACGTGACGGGCGAGGTGCTGAGCGCTCCCCCGGACACGCCGGCGCACGCCCTCCCGGCACGGCCGCTGGACCCGATAGACCGGGACATCCTGCGATTGCTCCAGACGGACGGACGCGCCTCGGTGCGGTCCGTGGCCGAGCGGGTGCACGTCTCCCGGGCCAACGCGTACGCCCGGATCAACCGGCTCATCGACGACGGCGTGATCCGCGGCTTCAGCGCCCGGGTCGATCACGAGCGGGCGGGCCACGGCGCCTCCGCCTACATCACGCTCAAGATCGTCCAGAACTCCTGGCGCACCGTCCGCGAACAGCTCAAGGCGCTTCCGGGCGCCGCGCACATCGCGCTGGTCAGCGGCGACTTCGACGTGCTGCTGCTGGTGCACACCCCGGACAACAGGACCCTGCGCGAGCTGGTCCTCACCCGCCTCCAGGCGATCCCCGAGGTGCTCTCCACCCGCACACTCCTCGTCTTCGACGAGATGGACCTGAACGCCGACCCGAGGCCCTGAAAGGTCGCGCCGGGGCCCCGGCCCACGTCCCGGGGCCTCCGCCACCACGCCCCGGGGCCCCTTGAGGGGCCTGAGCACCGCCCCGGGACTTGAGGGCCTTGAGCACCGCCCCGGGCCCTGGAGCGCCGCCCCAGGGCTCTCAAGGCCCCCTGGACGCGACGAGGGCCCCGGGAGAACGTCCCGGAGCCCTCCCGCCCGCCGCACAAGGCCCTCACCGGCCCCGCACCGGCCCCTCAGCGCGCCTTCCGCAGCCCGTCGAAGGCCAGGTGGGCGACGGTCTCGGCGAGCTGGTCGCGCTCCGTCTGGTCCGGATGCGGCCGGTACCACTCCACCAGCGAGTTGATCATGCCGAAGAGGAGCCGGGTCGCGAGCCGGATGTCCACGTCGGCCCGCAGGTCGCCGTCGGCCGCCGCCCCCCCGAGCAGCTCGGCCACCCGGTGGTCGAACTCCCGGCGCCGCTCCATGGCCCACCGCTCGGTCGCGGTGTTCCCCCGCACCCGCAGCAGCAGCGTCACGTACGGCAGCTCCGATATCAGCACCTCGACGGTCCGCCGGGTCACGTACTCGACCCGCTCCACCGCCCGGCCGCGTACCGCGCCCGGCTCCTCCAGGATTCCGAAGAGCCCGTCGAGCGCCCGGCTGACCGCCCGCCGCAGCAGCTCCTCCTTGCCCGTCACGTGGTGGTAGATCGAGGACTTGGAGATCCCCGCCGCCTTGGACAGGTGCTCCATGGAGGTGCCGTCGTAACCGCGCTCGTTGAAGACCTTCACGGCGACCGAGAGCAGCGTCTCGGGCGTGTAGGTGTCACGTCTGGCGGTGGTCATGTCACTCGCCACCCATCTCGGTGTAGGTCCGGCGGTACAGCGCCAGGGAGGGTGCGTAGCGCCCGGTGGGCACCCGCGCGTGCAGCTCGTCGAGGACTTCGTGCGCCCACGAGGCACCGAGCCTGCGCCGCCACTCGAACGGTCCGACCGGGTAGTTGACCCCCAGCCGCATCGCGGTGTCGATGTCCTCGGCGGTGGCGACCCCCTTGGCGACGGCGTCGGCCGCGAGGTCGATCAGCATCGCCACCGTACGGGCGACGATCATCCCGGGCACGTCCCCGATGACGCTGACCCGCTTCCCGAGCGCCTGGAACAGGCCGATCGCCCCGCGCAGCGTCTCCCAGGCCGTGACCTCGGAGGCCGAGAGCGCCACCCTGGTCGCCGCCCGGTAGTCGAGGGAGAGGTCGAAGTAGACGACGTCGCGGAACTCGGCCGAGGTCTGGCCGTCGGCGAGCGCCAGCTGCCCGCCGCTCGGGAGCACGATGCGGGTGCCGCCGTCCTCCTCCGCCTCGTGGACGGTGATCCCGGCCTCGCGGGCCAGGACGATCAGCTCGCGGGCCGGGCCGAGGTCGCCCTCGACGGTGATCTCGGCGGGCGCCTGCGCCGGCGGGGCCAGATGGGCGGCCGGCCGCTCCGCGCCCTCCTCGTACGAGAACCAGCCGTGGCCGGTCTTCCGGCCGAGGCGGCCCGACTCGACCAGCCGCCGCTGCGCCAGCGACGGCGTGAACTTCGGGTCCTGGAAGAAGGAGTCCCACACGGAGCGGGTGACGGCCTCGTTGACGTCCTGCCCGATCAGGTCGGTCAGCTCGAAGGGGCCCATCCGGAAGCCGCCGCACTCGCGCAGCACCGCGTCGATGGTCGCCGGATCGGCGCCGCCCTCCTCGTACACGCGGAAGGCCTCCGCGTAGAAGGGCCGGGCGATCCGGTTGACGATGAAGCCGGGGGTGTCGGCGCAGCGCACCGGCGTCTTGCCCCAGGCCTTCATCGTCTCGTACGCGCGCGTGGCGGCGGTCTCGTCGGAGGCGAAGCCGCGGACGACCTCGACGAGGGGGAGCAGCGGCGCCGGGTTGAAGAAGTGCAGGCCGACGAAGCGGCCGGGCAGCCGCAGGCCGCCCGCGATGGCGGTGACGGAGAGGGAGGAGGTGTTGGTGGCGAGGAGGGCGTCGTCGCCGACGGTCTTCTCCAGGTCGGCGAAGAGCCGCTGCTTGACCGCCAGGTCCTCGACGATCGCCTCGACGACGAGGGCCGCGTCGGCGAGCTCCGCCAGGTCGGCGGCGGCGTGCAGGCGTCCGGCGGCGGCCTCGCGGTCGGCGGCGGCCATCCGCCCCTTCTCGACCAGCCGGTCCAGGCGGGCGCCGATCGCGGCGACGGCCTCGGCGGCCCGGCCGGGCGCGCTGTCGTAGAGCCGTACGGGATGGCCGGCGGCGAGCGCCACCTGTGCGATCCCCTGGCCCATGGTGCCGGTGCCGACGACGGCGACGGTCCTGTCCCGTCCGATCGCCCTGCCCGCGGCCCTTGCGTCGTCCATGGTGGCGCTCCCCCTGACGGTCCCGTTGGCGTGCGCGGCGGCGCCCCTGTCGGCGCTGCCTCCGGCGCCCGCGCCGGTGCCCTTGTCGGCGCTCGTCCCGGCGCTCGTTCCGGCGCTCATAGGAGTGATCCTCCCCGATGGGTTTTCCACAGGATCGACAGACCCCCTTGTCCCGACCGATCGTTCGGTTACTCTAACTCCGTAAGCGTCTCCCTGCCCAGCTCGACGAGGAGTTGGTCCATCCATGGCCACCGCCCAGCCGACCGCCGACCTTCTGGCCGAGAAGCACCGGTCCACGCTCGATCAGGCCCTCGCCACCATCCGCACCCGCGCCTACTGGTCGCCGTACCCGGAGCACCCGAAGGCCTACGGGGCGGACGGCTCACTGGACGCCGCGGCCGGCCTCGCCGCCCACGAGGCGGTGCTGAACGGCCGCTTCGACCTCGACCAGCCGGGCACCGACGGCTGGACCGGCGGCGAGATCTCGCCGTACGGCCCCGCGCTGGGCGTCGAGTACCCGCACGCGGACGTCGACGTGCTGCTGCCCGCGATGCGCGCCGGTCTGCCCGCCTGGCGGGACGCCGGGCCGGAGACGCGCGCCCTGGTCTGCCTGGAGGTCCTGGCCCGGATCTCGGCCCGCACCCACGAGTTCGCCCACGCGGTCATGCACACCAGCGGCCAGGCGTTCATGATGGCCTTCCAGGCCGGCGGCCCGCACGCGCAGGACCGCGGCCTGGAGGCGGTGGCGTACGCGTACGAGGAGCAGACCCGCACCCCCGCCGGCCGGGCCGCCTGGTCCAAGCCGCAGGGCAAGCGGGACCCGCTGGAGCTGAGCAAGGAGTTCACGCCGGTCGGCCGCGGCGTCGCCCTGGTCATCGGCTGCAACACCTTCCCGACGTGGAACGGCTACCCGGGCCTGTTCGCCTCCCTCGCGACGGGCAACGCGGTCCTGGTGAAGCCCCACCCGCGCGCGGTCCTCCCGCTGGCGCTGACCGTGAAGGTCGCCCGCGAGGTCCTCGCCGAGTCCGGCTTCGACCCGAACCTGGTGGCGCTGGCCACCGAGCGGCCGGGCGAGGGCATCGCCAAGACCCTGGCGGTCCGCCCGGAGATCCGGATCATCGACTACACCGGCTCGACCGAGTTCGGCGACTGGCTGGAGGCCAACGCCCGCCAGGCGCAGGTCTACACGGAGAAGGCCGGCGTCAACACGGTGCTGATCGACTCCACCGACGACTACAAGGGGATGCTGTCCAACCTGGCGTTCTCGCTGTCGCTGTACAGCGGCCAGATGTGCACCACCCCGCAGAACCTGCTGATCCCCCGGGACGGCATCGCCACCGACCAGGGCCCCCGGTCCTACGACGAGGTGGTGGCCGACCTGGCCGCCGCGGTCGGCGGCCTCCTCGGCGACGACGCCCGGGCCAACGCCCTGCTCGGAGCCCTGGTCAACCCGGACGTGAAGGCCCGCCTGGAGGCGGCCGCGAGCCTGGGCGAGGTCGCCCTGGCGTCCCGCGAGGTGCCCAACCCGGACTTCCCGGAGGCGGTCGTCCGCACCCCGGTCATGGTCAAGCTGGACGGCACCAAGCCGGACGCGGAGGCGGCCTACCTCTCCGAGTGCTTCGGCCCGGTCTCCTTCGCCGTCTCGGTCGACTCCACGGCGGACGGCCTGGAGCTGCTGCGGCGCACGATCCGCGACAAGGGCGCGATGACGGTCGGCGCGTACACGACCTCCGCCGACACCGAGCGGGCCGTGGAGGAGATCTGCCTGGAGGAGTCGGCGCAGCTCTCGCTCAACCTGACGGGCGGGGTGTACGTGAACCAGACGGCCGCCTTCTCCGACTTCCACGGCTCGGGCGGCAACCCGGCGGCGAACGCGGCGCTGTGCGACGGCGCCTTCGTCTCCAACCGCTTCCGGGTGGTCGAGGTGCGCCGCCAGGCCTGATCCGGCGGTCCGCCCGGAGTGCCGGTCCCTACTCGGGGGCCGGCACGTCCGCGTAGCGCTGGATCCACGCGTGCATGGCGATGGCGGCGGCCGCCCCGGCGTTGATCGACCGAGTGGAGCCGAACTGGGCGATCGAGCAGACCGTCCGCACGTGGCGGCGGGCCTCCTCGGTCAGTCCGGGGCCCTCCTGCCCGAAGAGCAGCACGCAGCGGCGGGGCAGCACGGTCCGCTCCAGCGGCACCGAGCCCGGCAGGTTGTCGATGCCGATGATCGGCAGGTCCTCGGCCGCCGCCCAGGCGGTGAGCGCCTCGGTGTCGGGGTGGTGCCGCACGTGCTGGTAGCGGTCGGTGACCATGGCCCCGCGCCGGTTCCAGCGCCGCCGCCCCACGATGTGCACCTCCTTGGCCAGGAAGGCGTTGGCGGTCCGCACCACCGATCCGATGTTGAAGTCGTGGCCCCAGTTCTCGACGGCCACGTGGAAGTCGTGCCGACGGGTGTCCAGGTCGGCGACGATCGCCTCCCGCGTCCAGTACCGGTACCCGTCCACGACGTTGCGCCGGTCGCCCCCGGCCAGCAGCTCGCGGTCGTAGCGCGGGTCCTCGGGCCACGGCCCGGGGTGCGGGCCGACGCCGATCTCGGGGCCGTACCCCTCGTCGTACTGGAGCGGCTCGGCCCCGGCCGGGGCGGGGTGTTCTTCGGTGGTGCTCACCCGACGAGGGTACGGGGAGCGGCCCCGCCGCCGGAGTCCCCGTCGGCGCCCCCGGCGGGCTGCCCGCCGGAGTCCCCGCCGACGGACGCCCGGGGCGCCTCCTCCGCGGGGCGCTGCGGGGGCAGCCCGGCCGCGGCGGGCCCGCGCCGCAGCAGCCGGTCGCGGCCCCGGGCCAGGCGCGCGCCGAGCCACACCAGGAAGACCGTGGGGAGGAAGACGGCGTCGGCGGCGATCATCGCCATCGAGAAGGCCGGCAGACCGAGCAGGAGCGCGATGCCCGCGTGCTCCAGCATCATCGCGACGAGCAGGACGTTCTTCACCTTGCGCTTGAACAGCGTGAACGGGAAGGCGACCTGCACGATCACCGTGCCGTAGCTGAGCAGCATGACCATGATCCCGCTGGAGGCGAGCAGCTCGGAGAGGGCCGGCCAGGGCGTGAAGTAGTCCAGGTGCAGCGGGTAGAAGAGGGCGGTGCCGTCCTGCCAGCGCGAGCCCTGGATCTTGTACCAGCCGGCGGTGGCGTAGATGAGGCAGACCTCGGCCATGAGGACCGTGAGCGCCGCGTTGTGGACGAGGTTCGCCAGCACGTCCAGGAGGACGCGGGGCTCGCCGGGCGCGTACTGCCCGACCAGCCACCACAGCCCCTGGCCCAGCCAGAGCACCCAGAGCAGCACGTAGATCCACCACTCGCCGGTGACCGGGCTGAACCAGGTCGCGGCGACCAGGAAACCGCCGAGGACGACCCAGAGGGCCGGGCCCGCGAGCTCGGTCCTCCCGGCGTCGCCCGTCTCGCCCCGGGCCGCCTCGCGGGCGGCCCGCCGGGCGTCCAGGGACCAGACCTGGCCGCAGCGGACCAGCGTGAGGTAGATCGAGACGAGGTGCACGACGTTGTCGCCGCCGTCGCCGAGGAAGACGGACCGGTTCTGCAGCGACAGCGCGCCGACCATGAAGACCACCGACACGGCCCGGGTGTGCCAGCCGAGGAGCAGCAGCACGGCGGCCACCACCGCCAGCCCGTAGACCACCTCGAACCAGAGCCGCCCGTCGGACCACATCAGGACCGTGAAGGCCCGGTTGTCGGCGATCAGCCGGCGGGCCAGGTCGAAGGACCAGGGGCCGTCGGGGCCGTACATCTCGTGCCGGTGCGGGAACTCCCGCACCAGGAAGAACAGCCAGGTCAGCGAGAAGCCGATCCGGACGATCGCGGTCTGGTACGGGCCCAGCGCGCGCGAGGTGACGGTCTGCGCCGCCCGGGCCAGCTTGCGGTCGAAGGGCACGCGCGCCGGAGCCGCGGCCGGTGCGGGGCTGGGGGCGGTCATCGGCTCGTCTCCGTACGGCTGCGGTCGGCGTCGGTGATGTCCCACCAGGGCATCAGGCGGCTGGAGGGCTCGGTGGAGCGCTTCTCGGTGCTCCAGTGCGGGGCGGGCACGGGCCGCGCGGTCCGCCGGAGCTGGATCCGCTCCACTGTCCCGCCGACGTCCGCGCGCGACGCGGGCCCCTCGATGCGGAGCAGCACGATGCGGCGCATGTACGCCTCCGAGAGCCGGCCCCGCACGCCCTTGGGGCGGCCCTCGTCGTCGTGCGCGTTGCCGTACCAGTCGATCGCCCGGCGCAGCTGGTTCTGCTGGGTGTGGCTGGGGAAGACGTTGCCCCGGATGTCCTCGACGTCCTGGGCGGTCAGGTCGATCCAGCCGGTGGTGCGGCGGGAGCCGTCGGCTCCGGCGACCTCGGCGCGGACCTGCACCGAGACGTTCTGCTGGAGCGGGTTGGGCGCGAAGAGCTTCCAGTTCTGCTCGAACTCGGGGTAGATCCAGTCGTCGACGGCCTGTCCGTGCCGCTTGGTGACCGTGTTCGACGGCGCCACGTGCAGGAAGACCATGCCCAGGTGCAGACAGGCGAGGACCGCCACGGCGGCGAGCGCCACCGCCGCCACCACCTGGTACGGCATGGACAGCGCCAGGATTCCCCCGGTCGGCCGCCGCTCCCCGCCGCCGTCGATGTGCGCGCTCATCCCACCCCGATCCCGGGCTTCCCGCCCCGATCCCGTCCCACCGGTGGCCCGCTCGTCTGCGCCTCGAACGGAGCAGGCGGTTATCCACAGGGTTGACACCATACGGGCCGCCGTCCCACCATTGAAGTCGTTCAACCGAACGATCGGTCGGTAGGGGGTCTGATGACCGCAGGGACGGCAGGGACGGCAGTGACCGCGGAAGCGCCCGGCACGGACGCCGCGGACGCGGCGGCACGGGCCGCCCGCGAGGCGGTGTTCGACGCCGCGGTCGCCGCCGACGAGCGCATCGAACCGCGCGACTGGATGCCGGAGGCGTACCGCGCCTCCCTCGTCCGCCAGATCGCGCAGCACGCCCACTCCGAGATCATCGGCATGCAGCCCGAGGCGAACTGGATCACCCGCGCGCCCTCGCTGCGCCGCAAGGCCATCCTCATGGCCAAGGTCCAGGACGAGGCCGGCCACGGCCTGTACCTCTACAGCGCCGCCGAGACCCTCGGCGTCAGCCGCGACGAGCTCCTCGACAAGCTCCACACCGGCCGCCAGAAGTACTCCTCGATCTTCAACTACCCCACCCTCACCTGGGCCGACGTCGGCGCCATCGGCTGGCTCGTCGACGGCGCCGCCATCACCAACCAGGTCCCCATCTGCCGCTGCTCCTACGGCCCCTACGCCCGGGCCATGGTCCGCGTCTGCAAGGAGGAGTCCTTCCACCAGCGCCAGGGATACGAAGCCCTGCTCACCCTCTCCCGCGGCACCGAGGCCCAGCACGCCATGGCCCAGGACGCGGTGGACCGCTGGTGGTGGCCGTCCCTGATGATGTTCGGCCCGCCGGACGACGAATCGACCCACACCGCGCAGGCGATGGCCTGGAAGATCAAGCGCCATTCCAACGACGAACTGCGCCAGCGCTTCGTCGACATCGCCGCCCCGCAGGCCGAGTCCCTCGGCCTCACCCTCCCCGACCCCGACCTGAAGTGGAACGAGGAGCGCGGGCACTACGACTTCGGCCCCATCGACTGGGCCGAGTTCTGGGACGTGCTCAAGGGCAACGGCCCCTGCAACGACCAGCGGATCAACCAGCGCCGCCAGGCCCACGAGGACGGCGCCTGGGTCAGAGAGGCCGCCGCGGCCTACGCGCGCAAGCACACCGGACAGCACGGGGAGGCACAGGCATGAGCAGCGACACTTGGCCCTTGTGGGAGGTGTTCGTGCGCTCCCGCCGAGGGCTCTCCCACACCCACGCCGGCAGCCTCCACGCCCCCGACGCCGAGATGGCCCTGCGCAACGCCCGGGACCTCTACACCCGCCGGATGGAAGGCGTCTCCCTCTGGGTGGTCCCCTCCGCCTCCATCACCGCCTCCTCCCCGGACGAGAAGGACCCCTTCTTCGAGCCGGCCGCCGACAAGCCCTACCGGCACCCGACCTTCTACGAGATCCCGGAGGGGGTGAAGCACCTGTGACCAGCACCGACACCACCGGCACCCCCGACACCACCGGCACGGCCACCGACCCGGCGGTCACCGCCGCCGCCCTCGCCCTCGGCGACGACGCCCTCGTCCTCGCCCAGCGCCTGGGGGAGTGGGCCGGCAGCGCCCCCGTCCTGGAGGAGGAGGTCGCCCTCGCCAACATCGCGCTCGACCTCCTCGGACAGGCCCGCGTCCTCCTCTCCCTCGCCGGCGACGAGGACGAACTCGCCTTCCTCCGCGAGGAGCGCGACTTCCGCAACGTCCAGCTGGTCGAGCAGCCCAACGGCGACTTCGCCCACACCATCACCCGCCAGCTGTACTTCTCCACCTACCAGCGGCTCCTCTACGCGGCCCTGGCCACCGGCGACACCCCACTGGCCGGCCTCGCCGCCAAGGCCGTCAAGGAAGTCGCCTACCACCAGGACCACGCCGAGCACTGGACCCTCCGCCTCGGCGACGGAACCGAGGAGAGCCACCGCCGCATGCGACAGGCGTGCGACGCCCTCTGGCGCTACACCGGCGAGCTCTTCCAGCCCCTCGACGGCCTCGGACTCGACACCACCGCCCTCGAAGCGGCCTGGCTGGACTCCGTCACCGCCGTCCTCACCCGCGCCGGCCTCCCCGTCCCCACCGGCCCCCGCACCGGCGCCTGGCGCGCCGGAGCCGGCCGCCAGGGCCTCCACACCGAGCACTTCGGCCGGATGCTCGCCGAGATGCAGCACCTCCACCGCAGCCACCCGGGGGCGACATGGTGACCACCGCCACCACCCCCCTGGAGGCGGAGCTGGCCCGGATCGCCGGCGCCGTCCCCGACCCCGAGCTGCCCGTCCTCACCCTCGCCGAACTCGGCGTGCTGCGCGGCGTCCACGTCACCGGCCCCGGCCGCGTCGAGGTCGCCCTCACCCCCACCTACACCGGCTGCCCCGCCGTGGAGACGATGTCCACCGACATCGAGCACGCCCTCCACGAACACGGCATCCCCGAGGTCACCGTCGTCACCGTCCTCGCCCCCGCCTGGTCCACCGACGACATCAGCGAGGAAGGCCGCCGCAAACTCACCGAGTTCGGCATCGCCCCGCCCCGCCCCCAGGGCCCCGCCGGCGGACCCGTCGCCCTCACCCTGGCCATCCGCTGCCCCCACTGCGGCTCCACGGACACCGAGCTCCTCAGCCGCTTCTCCTCCACCGCCTGCAAGGCCCTGCGCCGCTGCACCTCCTGCCGCGAGCCCTTCGACCACTTCAAGGAGCTGTAGATGTTCCATCCGCTCCCGGTGAGCAGGGTCGAGCGGCTCACCGACGACTCCGTGGCCGTCACCTTCGAAGTCCCCGAAGCCCTCCACGAGACCTTCCGGCACCGCCCCGGCCAGCACCTCGCCCTGCGCCGCACCGACGAGTCCGGCCAAGAGGTCCGCCGCACCTACTCGATCTGCTCCGCCGCCGCCCCGGCCGGCGAGCGGCCCGAACTCCGCGTCGGCATCCGCCTCGTCGACGGCGGCGCCTTCTCCACCTGGGCCCTCAAGGAACTCGCCCCCGGCCACACCGTCGACGTCATGGCCCCCACCGGCCGCTTCGTCCTCGACCCGCGCCCCGGGCACTTCGCCGCCGTCGCCGGCGGCAGCGGCATCACCCCGGTGCTCTCCATGGCCGCCACCCTCCTCGACCGCGAACCCGAGGCCCGGTTCTGCCTGATCCGCAGCGACCGCACCGCCGCCTCCACGATGTTCCTCGACGAGGTCGCCGACCTGAAGGACCGCCACCCGGACCGCTTCCAGCTCGTCACCGTCCTCTCCCGCGAGGAGCAGCAGGCCGGCCTCCCCTCCGGCCGCCTCGACGAGGAGCGGCTCGCCGCCCTCCTGCCCGCCCTCCTGCCGGTCACCGGCATCGACGGCTGGTTCCTCTGCGGCCCCTACGGCCTCGTCCAGGGCGCCGAGCGGGCCCTGCGCGACCTCGGCGTCGACCGCGCCCGCGTCCACCAGGAGATCTTCCACGTGGACGACGGCTCGGGCCCCGCGCCCGTCCCCACCGCCGACACCCCGGCCCACGCCACCCTCACGGCCACCCTCCACGGCCGCTCCGGCACCTGGCCCGTCGAGCGCGGCGAGACCCTCCTCGACACCGTCCTGCGCGCCCGCGCCGACGCCCCCTACGCCTGCAAGGGCGGGGTCTGCGGCACCTGCCGGGCCTTCGTCGTCGGCGGCGAGGTCCGCATGGACCGCAACTTCGCCCTCGAACCGGAGGAGACCGACGCCGGCTACGTCCTGGCCTGCCAGTCCCACCCGGCCACCCCCGACGTGGAGCTGGACTTCGACCGCTGAGCCAGCCCGCCCGGCCCGCCGGTCCCATTCCCTTCCGCTAGAACCTGTTCTATCTTGACGGCCCGTCAGCACAGTGCTGCCTGACGGGCCGCCGGACACCGAAGAACAGCAACGGACAGCAACGGAAGGGCAGGGCCATGGACTTCACGTTCACCGAGGAGCAGCAGGCAGCCGCGGAGACGGCCCGCACCGTCTTCGCCGACGTCGCGCCCGACGCCGTACCCAGCCCCTCCCTCACCCCGACCGCCGTCGCCGACGACCTCGACCGGGCCCTGTGGAAGCGGCTCGCCGCCACCGACCTCCTCGGCCTCCTCGTCGCCCCGGAGCACGGCGGCACCGGCCTCGACGCCGTCGCCCTCTGCCTCGTCGTGCGCGAATCCGCCCGGGTCCTGGCCCGCGTCCCCCTCCTGGAGACCGCCGCCGTCGCCCACGTCCTCCAGCACCACGCGCCGGCCGACACCGCCGCCGCGCTCCTGCCCGAGGTCGGCGCGGGCCGGCTCGTCCTCACCGCCGCCGCCCACGGCACCACCGGCCACGAGCCCGCCGAGCGGGCGGTCACCGCCCGCCCCGACGGCACCCACTGGATCCTCGACGGCACCACCGACCACGTCCCGTGGGCCCACCACGCCGACCTGACCGCCGTCCCCGCCCGCACCACCGACGGCCGCACGGTCCTCGCGCTGCTCCCCCGCGGCCACGAAGGACTCACCCTCGACGCCCAGTACGGCACCCACGGCGAACGCCTCGCCCGGCTACGGCTCGACGCCGTACGGCTCCCCGCCGACCGCGTCCTCGACTCCGCCGGCGCCTGGCCGGCGCTGCGCGCCCTGCTCACCACCGGCACCTGCGCGCTCGCCCTCGGCCTCGGCGAGCAGGTCCTCACCATGACCAGCCAGTACACCGGGAAGCGCGAACAGTTCGGCCACCCCGTGGCCACCTTCCAGGCCGTCGCCGTCCAGGCCGCCGACCGCTACATCGACCTCCGCGCGATGGAGGCCACCCTGTGGCAGGCCGCCTGGCGCGTCTCCACGGCCGCCGACGCGGCCCTGCCCGTCGAAGCGGACCTCGCCGTCGCCAAGATCTGGGCCTCGGAGGGCGTGCGCCGGGTCGTCCAGACCGCCCAGCACCTGCACGGCGGCTTCGGCGCCGACACCGACTACCCGCTGCACCGTTACCACGCGTGGGCCAAGTACCTCGAACTCTCCCTGGGCCCGGCCGCCGCCCACGAGGAGGCCCTGGGCGACCTCATCGCCGCCCATGCCCTGGACTGACCAGGAAGGGTACGACTCAGGCGACGAACCCGGGCCCGTTGTCCGCGACCACGGGACGCCCGGCGCCCTCCCAGGCCACCATCCCGCCGTCCACGTTCACCGCGTCGTAGCCCTGCTGCACCAGGTACTGCGTGACCTGCGCCGAGCGGCCGCCCACCCGGCACATCACATAGGCGCGGCCGCGCTCGGCGAGCACCTCTCCGACCTCGGCGAACCGCGCCACGAAGTCGCTCATCGGCACGTGCACCGCGCCCTCGACCCGTCCGGCCGCCCACTCGTCGTCCTCCCGCACGTCGAGCACCAGGGCATCGGCGGGGACGGACGCGGCGGGCACCGACGGCAGCGGGGCGAAACTCATGGGAACGACCTTCTCTCCTGTACGGCGGAACCGCCTCGACCTGGGAAAACCTACTGCACCAGCGTGGCCAGCTCGGCCTCCCGCTCGGACACCTGCCCGCGGAGCTGCTCGGCGATCTCCTCCAGGAGCCGGTCCGGGTCCTCCGGCGCCAGCCGCAGCATCGAGCCGATGGCGCTGTCCTCCAGCTCCCGCGCCAGCGCCGACAGCAGGTCCTTGCGCTGCGCCAGCCACTCCAGCCGCGCGTACAGCTCCTCGCTCTCGCTGAGCCGCTCCTCGGCCGGCACCGGGCCAGCCTCCCACTCGTCGGCGAGCTCCCGCAGGACCGTCTCGTCGCCCCGCGCGTAGGCGGCGTTCACGCGGGTGATGAACTCCTCCCGCCGCTTCCGCTCGTCGTCCTCCCGCGCCAGGTCGGGATGGGCCTTGCGGGCCAGCTCACGGTAGAGCCGGCGGACCTCCTCGCTGGGCCGCACCCGCTGCGGCGGCCGCACCGGCCGATCGGTCAGCATCGCGGCCGCCTCCGGGGAGAGCCCGTCGGAGTCGATCCAGTCGTCGAAGAGAGCCTCGACACCGGGCAGCGGCAGCACCGCGGCCCGCGCCTCCTGGGCCCGCCGCAGATCCTCCGGGTCACCGCTCCTCTCGGCCCGCGCCTCCGCGATCGACGCGTCCAGCTCGTCGAGCCGCGCGTACATCGGACCCAGCTTCTGGTGGTGCAGCCGCGAGAAGTTCTCCACCTCGACCCGGAAGGTCTCCACGGCGATCTCGAACTCGATCAGCGCCTGCTCGGCCACCCGCACGGCCCGCTCCAGCCGAGCCTCCGGCCGCTCGTCCCCGGCCCTCGACCCGGCTGCGGCTTCCGTCCCCGGCTCCGCTCCCGACCCACTCACCGACTCCGCCTTCGAATCCGGCTCCGGCTCCTGGCCCTGGTGCTGGTCCTCGCTCACGTTCACGCCCGCCCACGTCCTCGTTCCGGCCCGACCCCTCAAGCCTAGGTCCTCACCGGGGGCCCCTCCCCCCTCCCTCCCCTCCCCCTCCCCCCGTTTTCGTCGTGTCGTGCGGCAGGCCGGAGCCAGCAGCCCGCGTCCCGCCGTCAGACCCCGAGTTCCGCGGCCATGCGGCCGGTGCGGATCGCCGTGAGCAGGTCGGCGTGGTCGGCGGTGGTGCGGTCGGCGTAGGTGACCGCGAAGGCGGCCACGGCTTCGTCGAACTCCTCGTTCTTGCCGCAGTAGCCGGCTATCAGGCGGGGGTCGGCGCTGTGGGCGTGGGCGCGGGCGAGGAGCGCGCCGGTCATGCGTCCGTAGTCGTCGACCTGGTCGGCGGTGAGCGCGGCGGGGTCGACGCTGCCCTTGCGGTTGCGGAACTGGCGCACCTGGAAGGGGCGGCCGTCGACCGTGGTCCAGCCGAGCAGGATGTCGCTGACGACCTGCATGCGCTTCTGGCCGAGGACGACGCGCCGGCCCTCGTGGCCGGGTTCGGGGACGGCGAACCCGGCGGCGGGCAGGTGGGGCAGGAGCGCGGACGGGCGGGCCTCCTTCACCTGGAGGACGAGAGGTTCGCCGCGGTGGTCGAGGAGCAGGACGACGTAGGAGCGGGTGCCGACGCTGCCGGTGCCGACGACCCGGAAGGCGACGTCGTGGACGGTGTAGCGGGCGAGGAGCGGGCGGCGGTCCTCGGAGACGGTCTCCAGGTACGGGCCGAGGGCGGTGGTGACGGCCGCGGCCTCGGCGTCGGGCACCCGGCGCAGGACGGGGGGCGCGTCGACGAAGCGGCGTCCGCCGCCGTCGGTCTCGGCGACGGCCTCGGTGGAGCGGGCGGCGAACCGGGCGCTGGTGTTGTTGCGCGCCTTGGCGGAGACGCGCTCCAGGGTGCCGAGGAGGTCGCGGGCGTCGGTGTGGGAGACGAGTTCCTCGTCGGGTATCGCGTTCCAGGCGTCGAGGGCGGGGAGCCGGGCGAGGAGGCGCATGGTGCGCCGGTAGGCGCCGACGGTGTCGAAGGCGGCGGCCCGGCAGGTGTCCTCGTCGGCGCCGACGACGCGGCCGGCGAGGACGAGGGAGGTGGCGAGCCGCTTGAGG
The DNA here is from genome assembly GCF_043084305.1 of Streptomyces sp. NPDC014656. Lineage (NCBI taxonomy): Bacteria > Bacillati > Actinomycetota > Actinomycetes > Kitasatosporales > Streptomycetaceae > Streptomyces > Streptomyces sp. NPDC014656. Next base: position 68,807 of record NZ_JBIBZN010000013.1, on the reverse strand, counting down.
TCCCATTCCCAGGGGCCGACGACGGTCTCGTCGAAGTCGTTGAGGTCCATCACGAGCCGGCCGCGGGCGTCGCCGTAGAGGCCGAAGTTGGCGGCGTGGGCGTCGCCGCAGAGCTGGGCGGCGACGCCGGTGACGGGGGTGCCGACGAGGTCGTGGGCCATGAGGCCGGCGGAGCCGCGCAGGAAGGCGAAGGGGTTGGCGGCCATGCGGCCGACGCGGAGGGGGGTGAGCTCGGGAACCCGGTCGCGGCTGGACTCCTCGACGGCGCGGACGGCGTCGGGGCGTCCGGCGGGGAGGGTCAGCTCCGCGTGGGAGGAGCGGGGGGCGGTGGTGCGCAGCTGTTTGCCGACGGCACCGGGGGAGCGCTCCGTGGTGCCGCGCCGTACGAATCCGGGCACGTGCGGGATGCGCTGCCCGTCCGTTCCGCCACGCTGTCCCGGCACGACGGCCTGGATCTCGTCCATGGGACGACCTCCCCCGATGACTGGTCGGACGGTGGGTCCGACGACTTCCGGGGCTGACGGTACAGCCGGTCTTGATCGGCCGTCTCCCCCTGTGGACAACGGCCTGTGGAAAACAGCCGATCCCCTGGTCAGAGGGCCACCACCGGTCAGACGGCCACGGCCTCCTCCATCTCCTCCTCCCTCTCTTCCCTCTCCTCCTTCGTCTCGGCCGCTGCCTCTGCCTCCCGCTTCGTCTCCTTCCGCGACTGCCCGTGGGCGGCGGCCAGGGCGTTCCGCTTGGCCTCGGTGCGGCCGGCGAGGGTGACGAGGAGGATTCCGGCGAGGAACCAGAGGGCGAGGACGAGGACGTTGCCGCCGAGGCCGTGTCCGTCGAGGTAGACGTGGCCGCGGATGCCTTCGACGAGGCCGGCGCCGTTCCAGAAGGCGTGCAGGGAGCCGAAGAAGCCGGGCTGGAGCTCGGGGCGGTAGATGCCGCCGGAGCTCGTGAAGTTGAGCATGACGAAGAGGACCATCACGCCGAGCGTGGTCCACCGGCGGAGGTAGGTGTGGAGCCCGATGCCGATGAGGAGGACGCCGGCGGCGTAGAGCCAGGAGAGCGCCCAGACGCCGGCGAGGCCGTGGTCGACGAGGTGGAAGACGGGTCCGGCGAAGAGGGTGCCGATGAGGCTGACGACGAGGGAGGTTCCGGCGGCGAGCAGGGCGCGGATCCGCATGGGGAGGGCGGCTCCGGCGGCGCTGATGACGGCGACGGAGGCGTAGGCGCCGATGCTGACGGCGACGAGCAGGAAGAAGACGCCCTGGCCGGTGGGGTCGCCGGAGGCGGTGGGGGCGAGGTCGGTGACCTTGAGGGGGGCGTCCTGGCCGGCGGCGACCCGGGTGAAGACCTTCTCGACGGCCATGGCGCTGGTGTCGGAGGAGGCGGAGGCGACGAGGAGTTCGGGGTGGTCGCCGGGGATGTAGGCGCCGTAGCTGTCCTGCTGCCGGAGGGCGATGGCGGCGGTGGCGCGGTCGGGGACGGTGCGGACGTCGAGGGCGCCGTCGGCCTCGTCCTGGAGGGTCTGGGCGAGGACCTGGGTGGCGGGCCCGGAGCCGACGATGTCGACGCGCAGGTCGTGGGGCTGGGGGGCGTGGAAGGCGCCGAGGTAGGCGAGGCCCATGCCGAGGCACATGAGGAGGGGGGTGAGGAGGTGCCCGAGGACGTGCCGCAGGGCGCCGGCGGTGGGGTTCGGTCCGGTGGACACGTGACCTCCGAAGACGTTGGTTGGCTTTTACAACTAAAGAACCGTTGTACTATACAACCGAAAGTCCGTTCAGGGCGAGCGCGCCAAGGGAGCCCACATGTCCGACGCCGACACCGGAGCGACGCCCGACACGGCGCACGGGGCACCGCGCGAGGCGTCCGTGGACGTCATCCAGCGCGAGCTGACGGCCTTCGCACGCCGGGCCCGCGCCGCCGCGGCCCGGGTCCACCCGGAGATCCCGCTCGTCTCGTACACGCTCCTCGCCCACATCGCGGAGCAGAGCGGCTGCCGCGCCACGGATCTCGCGGCGCACTACCTCCTGGACAAGTCGACGGTCAGCCGTCAGCTGGGGGGCCTGGAGAAGCTGGGCCTGGTGGAGCGCCGGCCCGCCCCCGAGGACCACCGGGTGCAGGTGCTGCACCCCACGGAGGCCGGTCTCACCGTGCTCGCCGCCGCCCAGGCCAACCGTCTCGCCGCCTACCAGGAGCGCCTGCGGGACTGGTCGGGCGAGGACCTGGCCCGCTTCGCCGGCTACCTCCTCCGCTACAACGCGGCGGGCCCCGCCGATCTCCCCGACCCCCGCTGACCGCCCCACCGGCCGTCACGGGCGATCCTGACCGTCACGGCCGTCCCGGGCGGTCCCTGCGCTACAGCCCCGCGTCCCGGGCGAGCAGCGCCGCCTGGACCCGGTTCTCGCACTGGAGCTTGGCGAGGATCCGGCTGACGTAGGTCTTCACGGTCGCCTCGCTCATGTGCAGCCGACGGCCCGCGTCGGCGTTGGAGAGTCCTTCTCCGAGGACGGCCAGCACCTCCCGCTCCTTCTCGCCGAGTGCGGCGATCCGGCCGCGGGCCTGTTCGGCGCGTGCGGTCTCGCGGCCGGAGGCGAGCCGTTCGACGACGTGCCGGGTCGCCGCCGGCGAGAGGTAGGCGTCGCCCGCCGCCGCGGCCCGGACGGCCCCGATCAGTTCGGCGGGGGCGGTGTCCTTCAGCAGGAAGCCGGCACTGCCGTGCTCCAGCGCCCGCAGGACGTTCTCCCGCTCGCCGAAGGTGGTCAGGACGATCACCCGTGCCGCCGGTGCGGCCCTGCGCAGCTCCGGGAGGGCGGAGAGCCCGTCGAGGACCGGCATCTGGATGTCGAGCAGCACGACGTCGGCGGCGTGCGCGCGGGCCGCGTCGACGGCCTCGCGGCCGTTCGCGGCCTCCGCGACCACCTGGATGTCCGGATCGGAGTTGAGGATCATCCTGATCCCCGCCCTGATCAGCGGCTCGTCGTCGGCGACCACGACCTTGACGACCCGTCCGGGCCGTCCCGTCCGCTCTGACAGCACTGCGCCTCCCCCAACGCTCCGGTACGGGCCGCCGAGGCGCTACTGCCTCACGACGTACGACTTCTTCTCGATCAGCTTGCCGTCCTTGAAGCAGAACCGGAAAACGGGGTCCTCCTCGAATTCGTCGCCCATCTCGGTGGAGAGCACGACGAGGCAGGTGCTGCCCTCCGGTCTGGCGGGCCCTCCCTTGTCGGTGATCCCCAGCGCCGCGAGGGAGTCGGAACCGGGCAGCGAGGACCGGACGTCGGCCTCGGCCGTGCCGAGCGCGATCGACTCGTACTTCTCGGGCGTGACCATGTTCTCCTGGAAGGATCCGATGAGGTGGTAGAGGCCGAATCCGGCCGCGACGAGCAGGACGACGAGCGCCGCGAAGGCGATGCCGCAGCCGAGCGCGACCGATGCCCCGGTGCTCCGTTTCTTGCTCCCGTGCAGCGCCATCGCCAACTCCCGCTCCGTGAAGGTCCAGTCGGGATCTCCGGCCGGTACGGGACGACCCTTTCCGACGAGGGGCCTCGTCGACTGCTGCCGGAAGTCGTCGGCCGCATCGACCAAAGGCGCGGATTCGCCGGGCGGCGCGGAACCGTACGGCAGCATCCCGGCGACCCGGAACCCTCCGCCGTCGGCGGGTCCCGCGTGGCACATGCCGCCGACGAGCCGGGCCCGTTCGACGAGGCCAGCCAGGCCCTGGCCGCCGCTGACGACGCCCTCCGCAGGGCCGTCGGCCGGCTCCTCGTTGAAGATCTCGACGACGAACGTGTCGGGCTCGTAGCGCAGTTCGACGCTGATCGGGGCGCCGGGGGCGTACTTGTAGGCGTTGGTGAGCGCCTCCTGGGCCATGCGGTACGCGGCGTGCCCGGCGGCCGGCTCCAGGGGCCGCTCGTCTCCGCTGCGCCGCAGCGTGACGCGGGTGCCGGCCGCGCGTGCGGAGGCGACGAGCCCTTCGATGCCGGCGATCCCGCGGGCCGCCCGGCCGCTCTCGTCGCCGGCGGCCACCGGCCCGGTGTCGGGGTCGGGGGCCTCGGTGCCGTCCCGGAGTATGCCGACGACCTCCCGCAGTTCGTGCATGGCGGTCACGGACGCGTTCCGGAGCACGCCGACGACCTGCCGCTGCCGTTCGGTCAGCTCGCGGTCGACCTCCAGCGCGCCGGTCTGCACGGCGATCAGGGCGAGTTGGTGACCGAGGCTGTCGTGCATGTCCTGGGCGATGCGCTGCCGCTCCCTAAGACGGGCGTTCCGGCCGATCATCGCCCGCTCTCTCACCAGTCGTACGTTGCGCTCCTGGAGGGCGTGGAGGAGGGTGCGGCGCTGGGCCCAGTAGCGGTGCGCGAGGCCGGGCGCGAGGGTGGTGCCCAGGTAGTAGAGGGTCGCCATGAAGGCGAGGGTGAGCAGTCGCTGCCTGTCCCAGCTGACGAGCAGGGTGCAGCCGACGTTGAGGACGTAGGCCGCGACGTAGGCGTGCAGGGCCCGGCCGACACCGACGATGTGGCCGCCGGCGGACCAGCCGAGGACGAGCAGCAGCGCGCCGAGTCCGGGGACGGCGGGGGAGAGCGCGGCGGTGAGGACGAGCACGCCGGCGGGGAACCGGCGGCGCAGCAGCGACAGTACGGCGGCGCCGACGGCGACCGCGACGAGCTGGGGGCCCTCGCCGCCGAGCAGTTCCTCGGTGCCTGCGGCGAGCAGGGCGACGACGGCGGTGAGGGCGGTTTCCCCGACGGTCCTGCGCCGCGACCACTTCCCGGCGGGCGCGAGCCATCTCCACGCGGCGGCCGTCCTGGCCCCGATCCCGCGCCCGTCCCCCGTCTTCCCGTCCCCCGTCTTCCCGGCTTCCGTCCGTCCGGCGGCCGTCTTCCCGGCCTCCGTTCCCACCCGCGTCGCTTCCACGCTCGAACCCTAGGCAGCGGCGCGGCCCCGAGGCGTCCCTCTTTCGTCGCGGCCCGGAACGACGAAAGACGGGGTGTCACCTGTCCGGACAACGCGGAAGCCCCGTAGGTCTGGGACCTACGGGGCTTCCGTCTGGTGCGCGAGGGGGGAGTTGAACCCCCACGCCCTTTCGGGCACTGGAACCTGAATCCAGCGCGTCTGCCTATTCCGCCACCCGCGCATTGGGTGGTCTCCCGGTCTCTCACCTTTCGGTGCGAGCTCCTGGCGACATCTGAAGATTAGCACGTCGGAGACGGTGGATTCACATCCGTTGTTTCGGCCCCCCGCGAGCAGAACAGAGGAGAGGAGGAGAGGGCGTCGCCGCCCCTCCGGCAGAGACCGCGCGACAGACCGAGGAAGAGATCTTCGTCCGCCCTCCCCCCTCCTCCGCCCGGAGCGGAGGAGGGACCGGCCCGGGGATGCAGAGGCACAGAGGCGCAGAGGCGCAGAAGCACAAGGACAGACGGCCGGGGGGACGAAGGGACGGAGAGGCTCAGGGGTACAGAGGCGAAGGGCCGCAGGGCTGGAGGGGAGAAGTAAGGAGAAGAAGGAGAGAAGGGACACAGGGGAAAGAGGGGAGAGATGGGAGAGACAGGGGAGAAGCGGGAGGTTGCGGCGCCGGCCGCCCCGATGGACCCGCTCGCTCCCGCCCTCCGCCCCTCCTGTCGGACAGCCGCGTGCGGGACACTGTCCACAGGCCCCCTCTACGATCCCTGGGGGGAGGGCCTGTGAGAGGTGACACTCGTCCACAGGGCAGAGAAGGGGAACCAGCCGATTTCCCGACGCGTGGATACGATCAGTAAGCAGTACCAGGACGGCAACGACGGAGGAGGTGCCCCATGGGAGTCCTGAAGCGTTTCGAGCAGCGTCTCGAAGGTCTGGTCAACGGCACCTTCGCCAAGGTGTTCAAGTCCGAGGTCCAGCCGGTCGAGATCGCCGGCGCGCTCCAGCGCGAGTGCGACAACAACGCGCAGATCTGGAACCGCGAGCGGACCGTCGTCCCCAACGACTTCATCGTGGAGCTCAGCGCGCCCGACTACGAGCGCCTGAGCCCCTACTCGGGACAGCTGGGCGACGAGCTCGCCGGGCTGGTCCGGGACTACGCCAAGCAGCAGCGGTACACCTTCATGGGACCGATCAAGGTCCACCTGGAGAAGGCCGACGACCTCGACACCGGTCTGTACCGGGTGCGCAGCCGTACGCTCGCGTCGAGCACGTCCCAGCCGCAGCCGCACGGCGGGCAGCAGCACCAGCCCCACCAGCAGCAGGGACAGCCCCAGGGCGGCTACGGGTACCCCCCTCAGGGGCCCCCGCCCGGCGCTCCGCCGATGCCCCCCTCGCCGCCCGGCGGCGCGGGTCACCGGCCCGCCGGTGGCGGCCGTCCCCCGGCGCCCGGCGGTACCCAGGTGCGCCGCTGGATCGAGATCAACGGCAACCGCCACCAGATCTCCCGCCCGACCCTGGTCCTCGGCCGCAGCACCGACGCGGACGTGAGGATCGACGATCCCGGCGTGTCCCGCCGGCACTGCGAGATCCGGACCGGAACGCCCTCGACGATCCAGGATCTCGGATCCACCAACGGCATCGTGGTGGACGGGCAGCACACCACCCGCGCTACGCTCCGCGACGGCTCGCGGATCGTCGTGGGCAGCACCACCATCGTTTACCGGCAAGCCGAAGGGTGAAGCGGGGGCAATGTCAGAGCTGACCCTGACGGTCATGCGGTTGGGTTTCCTGGCCGTTCTGTGGCTGTTCGTCATCGTGGCCGTCCAGGTCATCCGTAGTGACCTGTTCGGCACACGGGTGACCCAGCGCGGTTCGCGCCGCCAGGAGGCGCGTCCCCAGCAGAGCGGGCGCCAACCGGCCGCTCCGCCGCAACAGCGCGGCCAGCAGCCGCAGCCGTCCGGCGGCGGCGGCCGGTCGCGGCGCGGCGCGCCGACCAAGCTGGTCGTCTCCGAGGGCACCCTCACCGGCACCACCGTCGCCCTCCAGGGCCAGACGATCACGCTGGGCCGGGCGCACGACTCGACGATCGTGCTGGACGACGACTACGCGTCCAGCCGGCACGCCCGGATCTACCCCGACCGGGACGGCCAGTGGATCGTCGAGGACCTCGGGTCCACGAACGGCACGTACCTCGACCGGACCCGCCTCACCACCGCGACGCCGATTCCGCTGGGGGCGCCGATCCGCATCGGCAAGACCGTCATCGAGCTGCGGAAGTAGTACGACAATGAGCGAGCTGACCGGAGCGACCGGAGGGTGGGCAGTGTGGGTCGAGACCGGCTGTACCCCGATGCAGCGGCGACAGGGCAGGTGGGCATGAGTCTGTCCCTGCGATTCGCCGCGGGCTCGCACAAGGGCATGATCCGGGAGGGCAACGAGGACTCCGGCTACGCCGGTCCCCGTCTCCTCGCGATCGCCGACGGCATGGGCGGCCAGGCCGCCGGCGAGGTCGCCTCCTCCGAGGTGATCTCGACGCTCGTCGTCCTCGACGACGACATCCCGGGCTCCGACATCCTCACCTCGCTGGGCACGGCGGTGCAGCGCGCCAACGACCAGCTCCGGATGATGGTCGAAGAGGACCCGCAGCTGGAGGGCATGGGCACCACGCTCACCGCCCTGCTGTGGACCGGGCAGCGGCTCGGCCTCGTGCACGTCGGCGACTCCCGCGCGTACCTGCTGCGCGACGGCGTCCTCACCCAGATCACCCAGGACCACACCTGGGTGCAGCGGCTCGTGGACGAGGGCCGGATCACCGAGGAGGAGGCCACCACCCACCCGCAGCGCTCGCTCCTGATGCGCGCGCTCGGCAGTGGCGACCACGTCGAGCCCGACCTCTCCATCCGTGAGGTCCGCGCCGGCGACCGGTACCTGATCTGCTCCGACGGCCTGTCCGGCGTGGTGTCCCACCAGACCCTGGAGGACACCCTCGCCAGCTACCAGGGCCCGCAGGAGACCGTGCAGGAGCTGATCCAGCTCGCGCTGCGCGGCGGCGGCCCCGACAACATCACGGTGATCGTCGCCGACGTCCTCGACGTCGACGGTGGCGACACCCTCGCCGGCCACCTCAGCGACACCCCGGTCGTCGTCGGCGCGGTCGCCGAGAACCAGCAGCAGCTGAACGACGGCGGCGCGATGCAGACCCCGGCCGGCCGCGCCTCCGGGCTCGGCCGCCCCGCCCCGCACCACCAGCCGCCCGCCGGCGGCTTCGGCCCGCCCGGCAGCGGCGACGACCACGGCTACGGCGGCCCGCCGCACGGCGCCTTCGACTCGTACACCGAGGACGACTTCGTCAAGCCGCGCCGCAAGCGCCGGTGGATCGGGCGCACCCTGATCCTGCTCCTCGCGCTCGGCCTGCTCGCCGGCGGCGCGTACGGCGGCTGGCGCTGGACCCAGACCCAGTACTTCGTGGGCTCCAACGCCGAGCACGTGGCGCTGTACCGGGGCATCAGCCAGGACCTCGCCTGGGTGAAGCTCTCGGAGGTCGAGAAGGACCACCCCGAGATCGAACTCAAGTACCTCCCCGCCTACCAGCGGAAGCAGGTCGAGGACACCATCGCGGGCGGCAGCCTCGCCAAGGCCCAGACGAAGATCTCCGAGCTGGCCGTGCAGGCCTCGGCCTGCAAGAAGACCGAAGAACGCCGCGTGGCCAAGGAGAAGGCCGACAAGGAGAAGGCGGCCGAGAAGCCGGCCGACGGCGCGGACGCCAAGCCCGAATCCAAGCCCACCACAGCCGCTCCGACCCCGGGTCCCACCCTCACCGCGGAGGAGCAGAAGCTGGCCTCGAACTGCGGCAAGCAGTAAGCACCCGTAGGGGGCCTTTCACCACCATGAGCGTTGTCACCAACACGACCACCATCGGCGCGATCGAGGCGCCGAGCCGCCGCAACACCGAGCTGGCGCTGCTCGCCTTCGCCGTCGCGATCCCGGTGTTCGCGTACCTCAACGTGGGGCTCGCGCTGGACGGCGAGGTGCCCTCCGGCATGCTCGGCTACGGGCTCGGCCTCGCGCTCCTCGCGACCGTCGCCCACCTCGTCGTCCGCAAGTGGGCGCCGTACGCGGACCCGCTGCTGCTGCCGCTCGCGACCCTGCTCAACGGCATGGGCCTGGTGCTGATCTGGCGGCTGGACCAGTCGCCGCGGCTGATCTCCCTGGCGAAGCGCAGCTACGGGGCCTTCAGCCCGTCCGCGCCGAACCAGATGATGTACTCGGCGATCGGCATCGCCATGTTCGTGGGCGTGCTGCTGCTGCTCAAGGACCACCGGGTCCTCCAGCGGTACACGTACATCTCCATGGTCGTGGCGCTGGTGCTCCTGCTGCTGCCGCTGGTCCCCGGCCTCGGGACGGACGTCTTCGGCGCCAAGATCTGGATCCGCATCGGCGGCTTCTCGATCCAGCCCGGTGAGTTCGCCAAGCTCGTCCTCGCCGTCTTCTTCTCCGGCTACCTGATGGTGAAGCGGGACGCGCTGGCCCTGGCCAGCCGCCGCTTCATGGGGCTCTACCTGCCGCGCGGCCGTGACCTCGGCCCGATCCTGACGATCTGGGCGGTCAGCCTCCTCATCCTGGTCTTCGAGAACGACCTCGGCACCTCGCTGCTGTTCTTCGGCATGTTCGTGATCATGCTCTACGTGGCGACCGAGCGGACCAGCTGGATCGTCATGGGTCTGCTGATGGCCGTCGCGGGCGCGGTGGTCGTCGGTTCCACGGCGAGCCACGTGCAGTCCCGCGTGGCGGCCTGGCTCGACCCCTTCGAGTGCCTCAAGACGGCTCCCGAGGGCTCGAACATGGCGTACGCCTGTGACCAGATGACGCAGGTGCTGATGTCCTTCGGCTCCGGCGGCATCCTCGGCACCGGCCTCGGCCAGGGCAACTCCGACCTCATCCAGTTCGCCGCCAACTCCGACTTCATCTTCGCCACCGTCGGCGAGGAGCTCGGTCTGACCGGCGTGATGGTCTTCCTGCTGCTGTACGGCCTGATCATCGAGCGCGGCATCCGCACCTCCCTCGCCGCCCGCGACCCCTTCGGCAAGCTGCTCGCGATGGGCCTCTCCGGCGCCTTCGCGCTGCAGATCTTCGTCGTCGCCGGCGGTGTGATGGGCCTCATCCCGCTCACCGGCATGACGATGCCGTTCCTCGCGTACGGCGGTTCGTCCGTGATCGCCAACTGGGCCCTGATCGGCATCCTGATCCGGATCAGCGACACCGCGCGCCGTCCGGCGCCCTCCCCCGCACCGAATCCCGACGCCGAGATGACCCAGGTGGTCCGTCCGTGAACAAGCCGCTGCGCCGGGTCGCGATCTTCTGCGGCCTGCTCGTCCTCGCCCTGCTCCTGCGCGACAACTGGCTCCAGTTCGTCCGTGCCGACGAGCTGAACGCCAACCCCAAGAACCGGCGCATCCAGATCGAGCGCTACTCGAACGAGCGCGGCAACATCATCGTCGACGGCAAGCCGATCACCGGCTCCGTCGACTCGGGCGACAAGTTCTACAAGTTCAAGCGGACCTACGCGGACGGCCCCATGTGGGCCCCGGTGACCGGTTACGCCTCGCAGGCGTACGACGCCAACCAGATCGAGAAGATCGAGGACGGCATCCTCACCGGCAACGACGACCGGCTCTTCTTCGACCGCACCCTCGCCATGTTCACCGGCGAGAAGAAGAAGGGCGGCGACGTCGTCACCACCCTCAACGGCGCCGCGCAGAAGGCCGCCTTCGAGGGCCTGGGCAACAACACGGGTGCCGTCGTCGCGATCGAGCCGTCGACCGGCAAGATCCTGGCGCTCGCGTCCACCCCCTCGTACGACCCGGCCTCCTTCGCCGGCTACTCCGACAAGGACGAGAAGGCCTGGGTCGGGCTGGAGAAGGACAAGAACAAGCCGAAGCAGAACCGCGCCCTGCGCGAGATCTACCCCCCCGGCTCGGTCTTCAAGGTCGTGACGGCCGCCGCCGCGCTGGAGTCCGGCAAGGTCAAGGACATCGACGCGGCGACCGACACCCCCGAGGGCTGGAAGATCCCGCTCTCCACGCTGCCGATGAAGAACCACTCGGGCGGCTGTGCCAACGCCAGCCTCAACGAGGCGCTGCGGGTCTCCTGCAACTCGGTCTTCGCCAAGCTCGGCGACGACGTCGGCGTCGAGAAGATGAACGAGATGGCGGAGAAGTTCGGCTTCAACGCCGAGCAGTTCACCCCGGTCCGTTCCGCCGCGTCGGTCTACGACAAGAAGGCCGACCGCGGTGGCAACGCGCTCTCCTCGATCGGCCAGTTCAACACCGCGACCACCCCGCTCCAGATGGCGATGGTCACGGCGGCGATCGCGAACGACGGCAAGCTGATGAAGCCGTACATGGTCGACCAGCTGCGCGCGCCGAACCTGGACGTGATCAAGCAGAACGAGCCGGAGCAGATGAGCCAGCCCGTCTCGCCGGAGAACGCCCAGAAGCTCCAGGCCATGATGGAGAACGTCGTCTCCAAGGGCACCGGCGCCAAGGCCGACCTGAACATGAACGGCGTGAAGGTCGGCGGCAAGACCGGTACCGCGCAGCACGGCGAGAAGAACGCCAAGCGGCCCTACGCCTGGTTCATCTCGTACGCCAAGACCGACCAGGGTTCCCCGGTCGCCGTCGCCGTGATCGTCGAGGACGCCGAGGGCGTCGGCCGTGAGGACATCAGCGGTGGCGGTCTCGCCGCGCCGATCGCGAAGGCGGTCATGAAGGCGGTCCTGAAGAGCCGCGGCTGATCTTGCGAAGGGCCGGTGCCCGCCAGGTACCGGTCACGTATCAGCTGCCCTCCGCGCGTGGTGCGGCTCTTCGGGGCCGGTACCGTATGCGCGGACAGCACACACCGCCGGACCACCCCAGGGTGCGGTCGGGACAGACGGAGAGGGCTGGATTAGCTATGGAAGAGCCGCGTCGCCTCGGCGGCCGGTACGAGCTGGGCTCGGTGCTCGGCCGTGGTGGCATGGCCGAGGTGTACCTCGCCCAGGACACCCGGCTCGGTCGCACCGTCGCCGTGAAGACGCTGCGGGCCGACCTGGCCCGTGACCCGTCCTTCCAGGCCCGGTTCCGCCGCGAGGCACAGTCCGCCGCCTCCCTGAACCACCCGGCGATCGTCGCCGTCTACGACACCGGCGAGGACTACGTCGACGGGGTCTCCATCCCCTACATCGTGATGGAGTACGTCGACGGCTCGACCCTCCGCGAGCTGCTGCACTCGGGCCGCAAGCTGCTGCCCGAGCGCACGCTGGAGATGACGGTCGGCATCCTCCAGGCGCTGGAGTACTCGCACCGCGCCGGCATCGTGCACCGCGACATCAAGCCCGCGAACGTGATGCTGACCCGCACCGGCCAGGTCAAGGTCATGGACTTCGGCATCGCGCGCGCCATGGGCGACGCGGGCATGACCATGACGCAGACGGCCGCGGTCATCGGCACGGCCCAGTACCTCTCCCCGGAGCAGGCCAAGGGCGAGCAGGTCGACGCCCGCTCCGACCTGTACTCCACCGGCTGCCTGCTGTACGAACTCCTCACCGTCCGGCCGCCGTTCATCGGTGACTCTCCCGTGGCCGTCGCCTACCAGCACGTCCGGGAAGAGCCGCAGCCGCCGAGCAACTTCGACGCCGAGATCACGCCCGAGATGGACGCCATCGTCCTCAAGGCGCTGGTCAAGGACCCCGACTACCGTTACCAGTCCGCCGACGAGATGCGCGCGGACATCGAGGCGTGCCTCGACGGGCAGCCGGTCGCGGCCGCCGCGGCGATGGGCATGGCGGCCCCGGCGTACAACGGCTACGGATACCCGCCGGAGGACCAGGCGACCACCGCGCTGCGGCAGGCCGACCCGGTGGGCCAGACCTCGATGATGCCGCCGGTCCCGCCGGACGGCGGGGGCTACGGCGGGTACGACGGCTACGACGACCGTCCGGACCGCCGGCGCGGCGGGCAGAAGAAGTCGAACGCCTCGACGATCCTGCTGGCGCTCTGCGGCGTCCTGGTGCTGGTCGGCGCGATCTTCATCGCCCGCTACCTCATGGACACCAACGACACCCCGCAGCAGACGCTGGTGCCCCCGCTGGTCGGCCAGACCATGGAGGAGGCGAAGCGGTCCGCGACCAACGCCCAGGTGCAGGTCGCGGAGGCGGGCAAGGAGCGCTGCGACCAGCCCACGGGCGCGATCTGCCGCCAGGACCCGGCCGCCGACGGCGCCGGCAAGATGGCGGTCAACGACACGATCCAGGTGTGGGTCTCCGAGGGCGCGCCGCTCGTCGAGGTCCCGGACGTCCAGGAGCAGTCGCTCCAGCGGGCCAAGGAGACCCTGGAGGGCAAGGGCTTCAAGGTCAAGGTCGAGGAGGAGGAGTCCGAGGAGGACCCCGGCACCGTGCTGCGGCAGAACCCGCAGAACGGCACCAAGGCCGAGAAGAACTCCGAGGTGACCCTCACCGTCGCCAAGCAGAAGCTGACGCAGCTGCCGGACGTTCGGAACCGCGACATCAGCCTGGCGCTCCAGCAGCTGAACGGCCTCCAGTTCACCAACGTGAAGCAGGAGGAGGTCGACAGCGACCAGCCGAAGGGCATGGTGCTGGAGCAGAACCCGGCGGGCCCGAGCAACCAGCCGCTGGACGTCGAGATCACGCTGAAGGTCTCCAAGGGCCCGCAGGTGACTCCGGTCACGATCCCCGGTGACCTGGCCGGCAAGACGCTGAAGGAAGTCCGGGACTGGTTCCAGAGCCAGGGCGTCTCGGTCGTGGTGGCCGGTGTCGACAAGGACGACGCCCGCGTCGTGCAGTCGGCTCCCGCCGGCGGGCAGACGGTCAACAAGGGCGGTTCGGTCACCCTGTTCACCGCGGACGTGGGCGGCGGCAACCCGGGCGGCAACGGCGGCCAGCCGGGCGGCGGCGGCGACAACAACGGTGACAACAACGGCGAGAACAACATCGGCGGCTGGTTCGACTAGCGGGCCGCCCCCGCGCGCGACGCGGAAACGGAGAGCCCCGGAGTCCTTCGCAGGACTCCGGGGCTCTCTCCTTGTGCGCGTCCTCCTCAGCGGAGCTCGGCCGGCGGGGTGCGGTCCGCGTCGACCTTCTCCGTGCGGGCCAGCTCTCCCCAGACGATGTACCGGTAGTCCGAGGTGTACATGGGGGTGCAGGTGGTGAGGGTGATGTACCGGCCGGGCTCGGTCCTGCCGGACTCCTCGGGGACGGGCTGGAGGACGTCCACGTTGTACTTCGTGGTCTCCGGGAGGGTCTTGTAGACCTTGTAGACGTACCAGGTGTCCTTGGACTCGAAGACGATCGGATCGCCGTTCTTCAACTTGTGGATGTTGTGGAACTTGGCGCCGTGGCCGTCCCGGTGCGCGGCGAGGGTGAAGTTGCCCTCCTTGTCCTGCGGGAGCGCCGACTTGACCGGCTCGGTGTAGTAGCCGGCGACGCCGTTGTTGAGGATCGAGCTGCCGGTGCCCCGCTTCACCAGGATCTCGTCGCCGCCGAAGGCGGGGACGTGGAGGAAGCCGAGCCCGCCCTTGGTGTCGAGCGCCCCGGGGCCCGGGTCGGCCCATTCGCCGCGGATCTGCGCGCCTTCCTTGTCGGCGGCACGGTCGGCGAGCACGTTCGTCCACCACAGCGAGTAGACGACGAAGAGCCCGAGCACGAGGCCGGCTGTGATGAGGAGTTCACCGAAGACGCTGATGAGCCCGGCGATCCGGTTGCGCGCACGTGACACTGGGTCGGCCCTCGTCCCTTCTGGAGGTGTGGGGTCTCAGCGTCTCTGATCAGCCGAGCGGCCCCATCCGAACCGTAGGGTCCGGTATGGGTGCTGTCCACCTGGGTGAGGAGGCGTGGGCGTGGAGGTGGAACCCCGCGCCCGGCGCTGCCCCTTGTGGTCGATGCCGGCCGGTGCCGGGTGTGCTGATCGTGGTCACGCCCTGGTGCCGGTGGGCTGCGCGGGGCGGTGGGTGCGGGGCCGGTGGGGCCGGTCTTGGAGCGGTCCGACCGGGCAGCCTCGGGGAGGGCGGTGTTGAGGTTCGACCGGCGCTGCGAGGCGTGCCGGATCTCCTCCGCCAGCCGTTCCGCCTTGCTGTTCAGGGTGGGGTCGGCGAGCGGCGCGTAGTGGTCGGACTGTCGGACTTGGAGCGCAGGTGCTCGCCGATACGGCGGAGCCGGTGCTGTTTGGCCGGCACACCACCGGCCCGGAACTGTCCGCCCGCCCCGAGCGCGGTGATCCGCCCGTCGCCGTGGAGCCGGACGGCGCCCGCGCTGAGGAGGGTGTTCAGGCCCCGGTCCACCCCGAGTGCGACCGCGTGCCCGGCGCGACGGGCCTTGGGTACGGGGTGACGGGGTGGGTGTGGGCGAGGTCGCCCCGGATTCTCCCGGCCTCGGTGCGCAGGGCGGGAAGGTGGAGCACCGCGTTCGCGGGCACCGTGGGCGGCAGCGTGATCGGGCGGGCCACCCAGGTCCAGTCCGCGTACGTCCGCGGAGCCGGCCGGGTCGGAGGCCGGATCCGCAGCAGCCCTCGATGTCCGCCCTCGGAGCGCTCGATCGTGGCCTGCTGGCCGCCGCACGCGGCGAGCAGCAGCATCCGGCCCAGGCGACGCAGCGCCATCCACGCCTTCGCCGGCAGCCCCCGGCCATCCGCTTCCACACCCGAGGCCAGCGCGTCCACGTCGGCGGCGTTCCCATGCTCCGACAGCAGCGCACCGGTCATCCCGGCCGCCAGATCGGCACGCCGGCCCAGACGTTCCGCGAGAACGGTGGGCGTGAGGACTTCGCCGGTCCTCTCCACCACTCCCCCCCGCCGGCGGTGCCGTCATCAGATCGACGACGCCATCGGGGAGAGGTCGCCTGTTCGATGCAGGAACCTGCGAACGACACGGGTCACGCTCGCCAGAGATCGCGAGGAGGGCACTTCAGCCCACGAGCGCGGTCGGCTTCCCCTTGCTGCGCGGGCGTTCCTCGACCAGCTTTCCCCAGACGATCATGCGGTAGGTGCTGGTGAACTCGGGCGTGCAGGTGGTCAGGGTGATGTAGCGGCCGGGTCCGGTGAAGCCGGAGCCCTTGGGGACGGGGTCGATGACGGAGATGTTCGAGGGCTCGGTCTGCGGGAGGATGCTCGCCATCTCGTAGGTGTAGTACGCGTCCTGGGTCTCGACCACGATCGGGTCGCCGGGCTTGAGGCGGTTGATGTAGCGGAACGGCTCGCCGTGGGTGTTGCGGTGGCCGGCGACCGCGAAGTTGCCCTGCTTGTCGGCGGGCATGGCGGTCTTGAGCTTGCCCTCGCCGTAATGGCCGACCATGCCCTTGTCGAGGACCTTGGGCTTGCTGATGCCCTCGGCGACGGGGACGACGACGTCCAGCTTGGGGATGTACATGATGGCGAAGCCCTCGCCGGGGGCGAAGACGTCCGGCTTGCTCTCGCCCTTGGCCCAGGTGTCCTCGATCTTCTCCTTGGCCTGGTTGGTCTCCTGGCCGGCGAGGACGTTGGTCCACCACAGCTGGTAGGCGACGAAGAGCAGCATGACGACGCCGAGGGTGATGAACAGCTCGCCGACGACGACGCCGACGCTGTCCTTGGCCGCCTTGGCCTCCCGGGCGGCGCGGCGGGCCTCGACCCGCGAGAGGGGCCGGCCGGCGGGGGTACCGGGGGCCGGTCCCGCGGCCGGGCGGCCCTTGCCGCGGCCCTGCTTCGCGGCGGCCCGGCGGCGCTCGGCCCGTCCGGGCCCGGGAAGGGGCTCCACGGGCGCCGGGGCCTCCTCGGCGACCTGGGGGAGCTCCCGCGTCCCCTCGGCCCCGTACGGCTCGCTCATGGGCTCGTGGACGGCTTCCTGGGGCGCCGCGTGCGGGACCTCGTGGACGGGAGCCGCGGTCTCGTAGCCGTAAGCGGGCCCGGGGCCGTGGTCGTACGAGCTCCCGGGAGCGGTCTCGTACGAGGTCCCGGCGCCGCTCTCGTACGAGGTCCCGGGTGCGGTCTCGTAGGGGGCTCCGGCGTCGTGCCCGTACGGCTGCCCGGCAGGGTACGGATACGGGTACGGGCCCTGCTGCTCATAGCCGTACGGGCCCTGCTGCTGGTGGTCGTACGGAGCCTGCTGTTCGTGGCCGTACGGAGCCTGCTGTTCGTGGCCGTACGGGTCCCGCTGTTCGTGGCCGTGGGGTCCGGGTCCGTGTTCCTGGGGTATCGGCTCGGCGCCGGGCTGCTCGGAGGCCCGGAACCACGGCGAGCCCGTGGTCACGCGAGGGCCTTGCCCACCACCGGCGCGAGACCCGCCGACCGGCCGACCGCTCCCTCGTCTCCGCACCGCGTCAGCCAGTTGGCGAGCATCAGGTGGCCGTGCTCGGTGAGCACCGACTCGGGGTGGAACTGGACGCCTTCGACGGGCAGTTCGCGGTGGCGGAGGCCCATGATGATGCCGTCCTCGGTCCGCGCGGTCACCTCGAGCTCGGCGGGCAGGTCGGCCGGCTCGGCGGCGAGCGAGTGGTAGCGGGTGGCCGTGAACGGCGAGGGGAGGCCGGCGAAGACGCCCTTGCCGTCGTGGACGACGGGCGAGGTCTTGCCGTGCAGCAGCTCGGGGGCGCGGTCGACGACGCCTCCGTAGGCCACGGCCATCGACTGCATGCCGAGGCAGACGCCGAAGACCGGCACCCCGGTGGCGGCGCAGTGCCGCACCATGTCGATGCAGACGCCGGCCTGCTCGGGGGCGCCGGGGCCGGGCGACAGCAGCACGCCGTCGAAGCCGTCCTGGGCGTGGCTCAGCTCCACCTCGTCGTTGCGGAGCACCTCGCACTCGGCACCGAGCTGGTAGAGGTACTGCACGAGGTTGAAGACGAAGCTGTCGTAGTTGTCGACGACGAGAATTCGCGCGCTCACTGGCCGTCCACCGTCACATCGTTGAACGGAAGCAGGGGCTCCGCCCAGGGGAACACGTACTGGAAGAGGACGTAGACGGTCCCGAGGACCAGTGCGAGGGAGATCAGCGCCCGCACGAACGCGTTCCCCGGCAGGTGCCGCCAGATCCAGCCGTACATGACGTCGTCGCCCCTTCCGTTCGTTACGGGCACCAGAGTACGGGTCGGTGGCGCCCTCGGGGGGAAGCTGTCCGAAGCCTGTGGACAACCGCCGGCGGGTGGTCCGCCCGGCGGGCTACGCGGCGGGCCTGGCGTGGTGGAGGTCGACCGCGCCGGTGTAGCCGGGGAGGGTCACGTCCTTGTGGTCGTCGACCTTCCAGCCGAGCCCGTAGGCCTTCACGTACAGCTGGTAGTTCTGGAGCGCCGGGGAGTTCGCGAGGGCCTTGTCGAGCTTCCCCCGGTCACCGATGGCGGTGATCTTGTAGGGGGGCGAGTAGACGCGGCCCTGGAGGATCAGGGTGTTGCCGACGCAGCGGACCGCGCTGGTGGAGATGAGCCGCTGGTCCATGACGCGGATGCCCCGGGCGCCGCCCTCCCAGAGGGCGTTGACGACGGCCTGGAGGTCCTGCTGGTGGATGACCAGGTCGTTGGCCTGGGGCTCCGGGTAGCCGGGCGCGGCCTGGGCGCCGGGCGGGGCGTCGTCGAGCGTGACGGTGAGGCCGGTGCCGGAGATCTCGGTGGTGCCGGCGGCGGCCTCCAGGGCCTTCAGGCGGCGGTCCTCGGCCGCCGTCGAGCCGTCGTCGCGGGCGGCGAGGGAGTCGACCTCGCCGCGCAGGGCGGCGGTGGACTCGTCGAGGCCGGCGTTCTTGTGGCTGCGTTCCTCGATGAGGTCCGAGAGCCTCAGCAGGGAGGCGTCCGTGCGGATGTTGGTGCCCTTGGCGGTGTTGAAGCTGGTCACGAAGAGCAGGCCCGCGAGGGCGAAGACGGCGAGGGTGAGGAGCCGGACGGGGCGCCAGCGGGTGGCCCGGTCCGGTCCGGCCGGGGGTTCGCCCGGAGTGCCGGCGGAATTGCTCAACGTACCCTGATCCCCTTCTGCGCCGCGGAACCACTACGCTAACGGACGCCCGGGGGGCGCAGTCGACCTGCTACGTCACATCCCGGCGACAGCCACAGTTCCCTGCGCGGTCACGCAGCGCATCGACAGGAGAGTCCCTCGTGCCGAAGTCACGGATCCGCAAGAAGGCCGACTACACGCCCCCGCCGGCGAAGCAGGCCGCCAACATCAAGCTGACGAACCGCAGCTGGGTCGCCCCGGTGATGCTGGCCCTGTTCGCCATCGGTCTGGTGTGGATCGTGGTCTTCTACGTCACCGACGGTTCACTTCCGATCGAGTCGATCCGGAACTGGAACATCGTGGTCGGCTTCGGCTTCATCGCCGCCGGGTTCGGTGTCTCCACACAGTGGAAGTGAGCGGTTTAGCGGCGCTTATCGGGTCCGCCCGCCTGCCGTCAAGCTCACCCCAGAGTTTATCCACAGCGTTGTGCACAGCACTGGATAACTTAAGAAGATCTGTGGATAACTCGCACCGGGTTGACACCGGTATGACTGCGATCGGCTTTCCACAGCAGAGCTGAGCCCCCTGCCTCCCGGGAGAAATCCCAGGTCAGAGGCAGGGGGCTTACTCGTTTTCCGTAAGGTGGGGAGAACTTGCCCACGCTGTGGATAACTCTGGGGAAAGCTCACTTCCCCAGCTCATCCACAGACCTGTGTACTCAGGTGAGCGCGAACGTGCGGCCCGCCACGACGCCCACGTCGATCAGCAGCAGTAGTCCACAGGCGCCGTACTGGATCAGCTCCCGGCGGGACCGGGGCGCCCGGACGAACACGTACGTCACCAGCGCGCCGGCCACCAGTCCACCCACGTGCGCCTCCCAGGAGATCCCCGGACGGGTGAACGTCATCAGCAGGGACAGGGCCACGAAGAGAGCCACCGGCCGCATGTCGTGACGCCGCCGCCGGGCCAGCACCGCCCAGGCGCCGATGAGGCCGTAGACGATCCCCGAGGCGCCGAGCGAGGGCTGGTTCGGCGCGGCGACCACATAGGCGAGGACGGAGCCGGAGAGGCCGGAGAGCAGGCACAGCAGCGCGTACCGGGACCGGCCCAGCTCGGGCTCGACGATCCCGCCGATCACCCACAGGCCGAGCAGGTTGAAGAGGATGTGCCACGGCTCCTGGTGCAGGACCGTGGAGGTGAGCAGCCGGTACCACTCGCCGGCCGCGACCCCGAACGGCTCTGCGAGCACCGGGTCGAAGAAGCCGATCAGATAGAGCTCGTCGACGAACCGGTCGCCGAGGACCAGCACCAGGCCGTAGACCAGGACGCAGACCCCGATGAGGATCTTGGTCACCAGCCGGTCGTCGGTCCTGACCCGGCCGCCCGCGAGCGTCCTGGCCTGGTTGGCGTCGGCCGCGTGCCCGGTGCCCGAGCCGCCGCGGACGCAGTCGGGGCACTGGAAGCCCACGGAGGCGGAGATCATGCACTCCGGGCAGATGGGCTTCTCGCAGCGGGTGCAGCGGATGCCCGTCTCGGTGCCGGGATGGCGGTAGCAGTGCGGCGTTCCGGACTGCGTGTCCATGGGCGGGGTCCCGTCCTTCCCGGTCAGCGCTGCTCGATCACCACGGACTCGACCACGACGTCCGTCAGCGGCCGCTGGGTCTGCGCGTCGGTGGGGACCTTCGCGATCGCGTCCACGACCGCCCGGCTCCTGGGGTCCACGACCTCGCCGAAGATGGTGTGCTTGCGGTTGAGCCAGGTCGCGGGGCCGACCGTGATGAAGAACTGCGAGCCGTTGGTGCCCGGCCCGGCGTTGGCCATCGCCAGCAGGTACGGGCGGTCGAACCACAGCTCGGGGTGGAACTCGTCCGGGAACTCGTATCCGGGGCCGCCCGTGCCGGTGCCCAGCGGGTCGCCGCCCTGGATCATGAAGTCGCCGATGACCCGGTGGAAGACCGTGCCGTCGTAGAGGGGGTCGGTGGAGACCCGTCCGGTGGCCGGGTGGGTCCACTCGCGTTCGCCCGAGGCGAGTTCGGTGAAGTTCCGCACCGTCTTCGGCGCGTGGAACGGCAGCAGGCGCACCTCGATGTCGCCCGCGCTGGTCTTGAGGATCGCGTACGGCATGGCCACGGTCCGCCTTCCCTCCCTGGTCGTGCGTCACGCCGCGGAACGGATCGCCTCACGCGTCCGCGGCCCTGGCGAGTCGATCCTCGCATGCCGGAGCGGCCCCGAACGGCCCGTTCGCATCCCCCGCATGCCCCGGATGCCAGCCCCGCATGCCGGACTTCGTCCCGGCAGGCATGATGCCGAAAAGGATGGAAAGGCGAAAAACCGACATCGCTCGCCACCGAGGAGGAGGAACCCGTGACTCGCATGGACAGCGTGCGCGCCGCTACGGATTCGGCGAAGGAAAGCGTCCTGCACGCCGCGGACGCGGTGGCGCCGTACGCCGGCACGGCCAAGGACCAGGCCGCGCACTATGCGCACGAGGCGCGGGTGCGGCTCGCACCCAAGGTGTCGAGTGCCGCTCGGCAGGCACGCGCGCAGGCGCGGGTGCAGTACGCGGCGTACGTGGCGCCGCACGTGCCGCCGCGGGTCGACGACGCCGCGCATCGCGCCGCGGCTCGGACCCGCTCGGTCGCCCATCAGGTGGCCGACTACACCGTTCCGCGTGTCGAGCACGCGGTCGCCGCGACCGGTCCCGTCCTGGAGGAGGCCGGGTCGCGTTCCACTGCCGCCTGGGCCGCGTTGCGCGGTCAGGTGACGCCGGACGACGTCCGGAAGATCGTGAGGAAGCAGGAGCGCCGGGCCAGGGCCGGGCGTCTCGTCAAGGGGCTCGCCGTGCTCGGCGTGCTGGTCGGCGGCGCGGTCGCCGCCTGGAAGTGGTGGGACAGGCAGGCCAACCCCGACTGGCTGGTCGAGCCGCCGGCTCCCACGGAGGTGGACGAGGGCTCGGGCATGCCGTCCGCGTCGGACGGGCTCTCGGGCGATCGGGCCGAGGCCGGTGCGCGGGTGGTCGCGGAGTCCGGGAGCGTCACGGAGTCCGGGACCGAGGTCGGGAGCGTGTCCGGGATCGAGCCGGAGCCTGAGCCTGAGCCGGGGGCCGGGTCCACGGAGCCGGACGAGCGCCGCTGATCGGCGGCCGGTCCGTTCATCCCGTTCATCCCGTTCGGGCCGTCCATCCGGTTCGAGCCATTCAGGCCGTTCAGTTCCTTGAGGCCGTTCAGTTCCTTGAGGCCGTTCATCCCGTTCGGCCGGTCGGTTCCGGACAGCCGGTCCGTTCCGGACGGGTCGGGTGCGGGGAGGGAGGCGTCGCGCTCTCTCCGCACCCTAGGCGGCCGTCGCGAGCGCCAGCCGGGTCAGCGTGGCCGGGTCGTTCGCGAGCGGCTCCGTGGCGGCGGAGCGGAGGGTGCGGGCGGCGGGCGAGGAGCCGTGCGCCTCGGCGCCGATGCGCTGCTTGATCGTGGGCGGCAGCGAGCCCCGGCGGACGGGCGCCCAGGGCTCCGCCCGCCTCTGCGCCACGACGGTCGCGGTGCGCTCCGCGGACGTACGGGCGAGGGGAGCGGCCGGCTCCTCGGGCTGGGTCACGGGGGCCTGGCCGTGGGCGGCGGCGGGGGCCGCCAGGCCGACGGAGGCGAGCAGGGCGAAGAGGACGGAGATGAATGCGGTCCAGAACTGCTTGACCTTGGCGGTGGCCATGGCCCCTCACTTTCGTGTGTTCGGCGTTCGACGGGCGCGTACGGAAAGGGATCCCCGCGCTCCCCGAACGGATCTGTCCGGGTTGCGCGCTTTACATACCTTTCTCATGATGTGTACGCACGCCGGGATCCGGCGGAGCGACGCCGCGGCCGCGCAGTTCTTCCGATGAACACCACCCGTCCGGCTCAGCGCCCGGGCGGCGCCCCTAGCTCAGCCGGCGCTTGAGGCAGCCGCTGAGCGGGGCCTCGACCAGCCGGTACACCAGGTACGACAGCACCAGCATCCCGGCCGTCGTCGCGCCGACGAGGACCCACGGGTGGACGCCCCGGGCCGAGAAGTGGCCGAAGACCTCCCAGCCGATGAACTCGTGCAGCAGGTAGAGGGGGTAGGTCAGCGCCCCCGCGACGGGCAGCCAGCGCCACTGGACGCCGGACAGCTTCCCTGTCGCGATCAGCGCCATGAGGCCGAAGATGACGGCGAGGACCGCGATCACCGGCCAGCGGGCCTGCCCTCCGACGCGGGAGACGTGCTCGAACTGCTCCACGGCGGGCGCGAGGGAGACGCAGAAGGAGAAGCCGACGATGCCGAAGAGGAGCAGGTTCGGGCGGAAGCGGTACATCAGGTAGAACGCCGTCCCGGCGATGAAGAACCAGCTGTGCTCGGGCATGACCAGGGTCCTCAGCGGCCCGGGACCGGCCTCGGTGACGAGGAGCGAGACGGCTCCCCAGACGCAGCAGAAGAGGACCACCCGCCGGTACGTCAGGCCGATCCCGACGAGGACGGCGAAGAGCAGGTAGAAGCGGATCTCCGCGAAGAGGGTCCAGTAGACCGCGTCCACGGGCCGGACCCCGAGCGGCTCCTGGAGCATGGTCAGGTTGGTGAGGACGTCGTACCCGGGGAGGCGCTGCCGCTCGCCCGGGATCAGGGCGAGGGTGACCGTGGTCGCGAGCACGGCGAACCAGTAGGCCGGGTAGAGCCGCACGACGCGGGAGACGAAGAAGGCCTTCAGCGGCCGGTCCCAGGCGCTCATGCAGATGACGAAGCCGCTGATCACGAAGAAGAGCTGGACGCCGAGGTAGCCGTACGAGGAGAAGCGGGAGACCCCGGGGAAGACCTCCTGGGCGGGGCGGTCCCAGGCCGCCGCGCCCAGGGCCGTGTAGTGGTAGGCGACGACCATGAGCGCGGCGCCGAGGCGGAGCCCGTCGAGGACGTACAGCCGCCCTCGCTTCCGCGAGGACGACGACGGGACCGGCGACGGGAGCGGCGACGGGGCCGGCGACGGGTCCGGGGACGGTTCCGGGGACGGGGACGGCGGGGCGGACCGCGGCTCCTGGCTCGCCGCTCGGTCCGCGGACGGCGCGGACTGCACCACGTTCGACACTCGGGAAGACCCCCACCTCGACATCGCCATCGCGCCACCCCGGGGCGGGCGGCGTCGGCGCGGAGCCGACCTCGGAAAGGCCGTGGATCACCACAAGGCGTGAACCTCGTGATTCAGAACTCGACAACCCTCTGACGACCCGGCACGCAGCAGTCGCCTGCCCCGGATCCCGCCCGCGACTTAGTGATCCGCGTCACACCCCGTCACAGCCGTCGCCCGCCCGGTGTCTTGAGGTCGAACCCCTGGAGGGGCCGGTACGGGACGAGGGAGAGACACCATGAGCGGGAACACCGAAGTGGTCGTGATCGGCGGCGGGTACGCCGGAGTCATGGCGGCCAACCGACTCACCGGGCGCGACGACGTGACCGTGACCGTGATCAACCCCCGTCCGTCGTTCGTCCCCCGCCTCCGCCTCCACCAGGTGGTCGGCGGCAGCCACTCCGGCGTGGTCCGGTACGAGGAGGTGCTGGCGGAGCGCGTCCGGCTGGTCGTCGGCTCCGTGGCCCGGATCGACGTCCACGCGCGCGTGGTCGTCCTGGAGTCGGGTGCCACGGTCGGCTACGACCGCCTGGTCTACGCGGTCGGCTCCACCGGCGCCCGGCCGGAGGTCCCCGGCGTGGCCGAGCACGCCCACCAGGTCGCCGAGCTGGAGTCGGCCGAGCGGCTGCGGACCGCCGTCGCCGCCCTGCCGGCCGGGGTCCCGGTCACCGTCGTCGGCGCCGGCCCGACCGGCATCGAGACCGCCGCCGAGCTCGCCGAGGGCGGCCGTCCGGTGACGCTGCTCTGCGGCGGGGTCCTCGGCCCCTACCTGCACCCCAGGGTCCGGCGGTCGGCCGCCCGCCGGTTCGCCGCGCTCGGCGTCACCGTGCTCGACGGCCCCGGCAGCAGGGTCACCGAGGTGACGGCGGAGGCCGTCCGCCTCGCCGACGGCCGCACGGTGACCGGCGGCCTCACCGTCTGGACCGCCGGCTTCGGCGTCCCGGACCTGGCCGTCCGCAGCGGGCTGAGCACCGACGCCGCCGGACGGCTGCTCACCGACGAGACCCTCACGAGCGTCGACGACGAGCGGATCGTCGCGGCCGGGGACTGCGCGGCCCCCTCGGACCTGCCCTTCCGGATGAGCGCCTACGTCGCCGGCTGCCTCGGCGCGCACGCCGCCGACACGGTGCTGGCCCGGATCGCGGGCGAGCGCCCCGCGCCGGTGGACATGGCGTTCAACGCGATGTGCCTCAGCTTCGGCCGCGGGACGGCGATTTTCCAGATCGCGCACAAGGACGACCGGGCGATGCGACTCTACGTCGGCGGGCGTGCGGGGGCGAGGCTCAAGGAGCTGGCCTGCACGCTCAGCGTCAAGCACCTGACCGAAGAGGCCCGCAAGCCCGGTGCGCACTCCTGGCCCAAGGGCGGCGAGCACCGGCCGCGGCGGCTGCGGGAGCGCGCGGTCCGCACGACGGACACCGCCGCGCGCGCGGTCTGACCCGGCGGACCGAGAAACGGGGAGACGGAACATGACCGGCGAACACACCACGGACCCGGCGACGGACGCCTTCGTCGCCCACCGGAACCTGCTCTTCACGGTGGCGTACGAGATGCTCGGCTCGGCGGCCGACGCCGAGGACGTCCTCCAGGAGACCTGGCTCCGCTGGACCGGCGTCGACCTGGAGCAGGTCCGCGACCGGCGGGCGTACCTCGTCCGCATCACCACCCGCCAGGCCCTCAACCGGCTGCGGACCGTACAGCGCCGCCGCGAGGCGTACGTCGGCCCCTGGCTGCCGGAGCCGCTGCTCACCGCGCCGGACGTGGCCGAGGACGTCGAGCTGACCGAGTCGGTGTCCATGGCGATGATGCTGGTCCTGGAGACCCTCACCCCGACCGAACGGGCCGTCTTCGTCCTGCGCGAGGTCTTCGAGGTGGGGTACGAGGAGATCGCGGCGGCCGTCGACAAGACCCCGGCGGCCGTCCGCCAGATCGCCCACCGCGCCCGCCGGCACGTCGACGCCCGGCGTCCCCGCACCACGGTCTCGGCCCGTGAGGCGCGGGCGGTCGTGGACTCCTTCCGGCAGGCGCTGGAGACCCGCGACCCGCAGGACTTCCTGGCCCTGCTCGCCCCCGACGTCGTCCTCGTCAGCGACGGAGGCGGGATCAAGCGGGCCGCGCTGCGCCCGGTCGTCGGCGCCGACAAGGTGACCCGCTTCTACCTCGGCGGCTCCCTCAAGCACGACGCCACGGTCACCACCGAGCCGACCGTCGTCAACGGCGCCCCGGCGCTCGCCGTGCTCCTCGACGGCGAGCTGGACGGCGTGATGGCGCTGCGCGTCGAGGACGGCCGGATCAGCGGCCTCTACTACGTCCGCAACCCCGAGAAGCTCACCCACGTCATGGCCGAGACCTCCCTCACCCTCCACTGACGCCCTCCCGCCCCCGGAAAGGACCCGGATGACACCCGGACCGAACCCCGTGACCGCGAAGCCCGTGACCGGGACCCCCGTGACCGGGGCCCCCGCGACCGCCCGGCCCGGCACCGCCTTCCACCGGACCGTCAGGGCCGCGGTCGCCCTCCAGACCCTGGCCCTCTTCTTCCAGGCGGGCACGGCCGGGGCCCTGCTCGTCTCCTCGCGGGGCGCGCTCCTCCACGACGTCGGCTCCCGGGTGATGTACGGCGCCTCGATGCTCTACGTGGTGGCCGCGGTGGTGGCCTGGCGGCCGGGCGGCGGCAGCCCCCGGCCGATCGCGTACGCCTCCGGCCTGCTGGTCCTCGCCTCGGTGCAGGTCGCCCTGGGCGTCGCCCACCTGCCGGCGTTCCACGTGCCGCTGGGCGTCGCGATGGTCGTCCTCAGCACCCTGGACCTGGCCCGCACCCTGACGGGTCCGGCCGGGACGCGGGCGCGCGAGGAGCCGCCACGGACCGCGTGACCCACGCGAAAAGCCCCTCCGCGCTGCGTACCCGCAGTTCGGAGGGGCTTTTCCTTCCGGTGGAGCCTAGGGGAGTCGAACCCCTGACATCTGCCATGCAAAGACAGCGCTCTACCAACTGAGCTAAGGCCCCGGAACGAGGACAGCGTACCGGTTCTCCCCCTGTCCCGGGCAAAAGGAGGGGACTCCCGAGGAACGACCACGCTCCGTAAGATGCTGACCGAGGTTCGCAGTGGCGAACCGCAGGGATGGGGAGAAGTGATGGACGCAGCGCAGCAGGAAGCCACGGCAAGAGCCAGAGAGCTTCAGCGCAGTTGGTACGGGGAGCCGTTGGGGGCGCTCTTCCGCCGGCTGATCGACGACCTCGGGCTCAACCAGGCCAGGCTGGCCGCCGTGCTCGGGCTCTCCGCGCCCATGCTGTCCCAGCTCATGAGCGGCCAGCGCGCCAAGATCGGCAACCCGGCCGTGGTCCAGCGCGTCCAGGCCCTCCAGGAGCTCGCCGTGCAGGTCGCCGACGGCAGCGTCAGCGCCGCCGAGGCCACCGACCGCATGGACGAGATCAAGAAGTCCCAGGGCGGCTCCGTCCTGACCGGCACCAGCGGCCAGACCACCAACGGATCCGGCGCCCCGACCGTGCGCCGCGTGGTCCGCGAGATCCAGTCGCTGTTGCGCTCCGTGGCCGCCGCGGGGGACATCATCGACGCCGCCGACTCCCTCGCCCCGGCCCACCCGGAACTGGCAGAGTTCCTCCGGGTGTACGGCGCCGGCCGCACCGCCGACGCGGTCGCCCACTACGAGGCGCACCAGAACTGACACGGCACACGCACGACTGACGACGGACGACGGGGAGCGGGCGCAGCGCGATGGGTGAGGTCTTCGCCGGCAGGTACGAACTGATCGACCCCATCGGGCGGGGCGGGGCCGGCGCGGTCTGGCGCGCCTGGGACCACCGCCGGCGCCGCTACGTGGCGGCCAAGGTGCTCCAGCAGAGCGACGCCCACACGCTGCTCCGCTTCGTCCGGGAGCAGGCGCTGCGGATCGACCACCCGCACGTCCTCGCCCCGGCCAGCTGGGCCGCCGACGACGACAAGGTCCTCTTCACGATGGATCTGGTCTCCGGCGGCTCCCTCGCCCACGTCATCGGCGACTACGGCCCGCTGCCGCCCCGCTATGTGTGCACCCTCCTCGACCAGCTGCTCTCGGGCCTGGCGACGGTGCACGCGGAAGGCGTCGTCCACCGGGACATCAAGCCGGCCAACATCCTGATGGAGGCCACCGGCGCGGGCCGTCCGCACCTGCGCCTGTCGGACTTCGGCATCTCGATGCGCAAGGGCGAACCCCGGCTCACCGAGACCAACTACGTGGTGGGCACGCCCGGTTACTTCGCGCCGGAGCAACTCCTGGGCGCCGAGCCCGACTTCACGGCGGACCTGTACGCCGTCGGCCTGGTCGCGCTCTATCTGCTGCACGGCACCCGGCCGGACTCGCAGGCCCTGGTGGAGCACTTCCTGGCCCATGGCACCCCGCCCGCGCCCGCCACCGTCCCGGAGCCGCTGTGGCAGGTGCTGGCCGGGCTGCTCCAGCCCGATCCGCAGGCCCGCTTCCGGACGGCCACGGGCGCCCGGAAGGCGCTGAACGCCGCCGTGGAGACGCTGCCCGAGCCGGAGGCCGGCGAGGAGCGGGTGGAGATCTCCGACCAGATCGGTCCGCTGCCGGCCGGCTTCGGCCCCGAGGGCCCGGCCGTCCGCCCGGTCCAGGACGCCCCGCCGCCGGTCCAGGACGCCCCGCAGGCCCCTCACACCCCGCAGGCCCCGCAGGTCCCGGCCGCCGCGCCCGCCCCCGTACCGCCCGCGCCGGCGTCCGTGCCCCAGGCGTACCGGGAGCCGTACCAGGCCCCCCAGAGCAATCCGTACCAGCAGTACCAGCCGGTGCCCGCGGCCTCCGAGACGGGCAGCTTCCATCTGCCCCCGCCGGTCGCCCATCCCGTGCCCCCCTTCGGTCCCTCCGCTCCGCACTCCCCTACGAATCCATACACCGCCCAGCCCGGCCGGGTTCCCGTCCACCACCCCGAGCCGACCCTGACGTCGTCCCCGGAACGACGTCCGGGACCGCCCCCGAAGGTGGCGGTCCCGGTACTGCTCCTCGCGCTGGTGTCGCTCGCGGTCGGCTTCTGGGCGCTGACCCAGGTCTGAGTCAGCGGGCCGCCCTGCGGGCCAGCAGCGTCCAGGCGCCGAGGCCGACCAGCAGGACGGTGCCGAGGCCGAGGCCGCCCGCCGCGACGGCCACCATCGTGGAATCGGTGGCGGCCGCCGCGCCCGTCGCGCCGTTCTTCGCGGCCTCCCTGTCGTCGGAGGTCACCTGGAAGACGCCGGGGTCGCCGTCGTACCCGGGGCCCGGCTTCCTGTCCCCCCGGACGATGGTCCGCAGGACCAGCGGCACCGGCTGGTCGCCGTACTCCTGGGCCATCTCCGGGCTGAGGGTGGCGGTGAGGTAGTACCAGCCGGCGAACCGCATGCCGCTCGTGGCGGTCTCGTACGAGGAGCGGTTCCTGTGGTCGACCGGCCGCTGCGGGTCGAGGGCGACCGTGGCGGGATCGCCGCTGAAGTTGACCGTCCGGAGGTCGACGAAGCCGCGCGCCGGGTTGTCGAGCCCGAGCGCGAGCGCGTAGCTCACCGAGTCGTCGCCCGCGTCGCTGCTGCCCAGCTCGGCACTGGCGAACAGCTGCTGGCCCCAGTCGAGGGGCACCCGCCAGAAGAGCGTCTGGCCGGGCCGGATGCTCGCCCGCCACTCGCCCGTGTCCAGGGAGACGGCGTCGTGGAAGCCGTTGCCGCCCTGGCGCTCCCTCGGCTCGCCGGCGACCGGGGCGGGCGTCCCCGAGGGCCAGGCGTCGGGCAGCTTGTCCGGGCCGTTCTGCTTCAGCAGCGGCTCGGTGACGTGCTGGAGCTCCAGTTCCCAGTCGTCCGGGGCGGAGGCGGCGTCCGACTCGCGCTCGACGACCGCGTAGTACGTGCCGGCCTCCTGGCAGGAGGAACCGTCCGGGTGGACGATCCGGCGCGCGTAGCCGGCCAGCGGCCGGACGTACTCGCCGGACCCGAAGTTGACGTCCTGGTAGCCGCAGTCGGTGCCTGAGCCGTCCTGGATGGTGATCTTGAAACCGTCGCCGTAGGCGACCTTCCCGCCCGGCTCGGGGACGGCGACCGCGGAGACGTACGAGTTCCTCAGCGTGTCCAGATTGAGCCGGTAGTAGAGCTTGCCGTCCTTCTTGAGGGTGTCCCGGTAGGTCTTGCCGGGCTCCAGCACCGACGCCAAGGCGCTGGAGGAGGCGCCCGCGATCCGCCGCGCCCCGGGGTCGAAGGAGTACGCGGGCGGGGGAGCGCCCTCGGCCGCCGACGCGGGCAGGGCGGTGAGCGTGCCCACCGCGGCAGCGGCCGTGAGGAGCGCCGCGACCTTCCGCGTCCCGGCCGCGGTCCTCCCCCGACGTCCGGTCCCGTCCCCCGCCGTGGCCCCCGCCTGCGTGCTCACGCGCTTCCCCTCGTCGTGTACGTCACCGTGCCCCGCCGCCGGCCGCCAGGGCCGCCGTGCCGGACCATCCTGCCCCGCTCGCGCCCCCGGTGTCCGCACCGGGGGCGGATTCGTCCCCGCCCTTCGCGCCCTCGGAGGCCGCCACGCGCGCGTGGCGCCCGTGGCGGGCCGTGGCGGCCCCTCGGGCGGCCTCGCGGAGGGAAAAGGCGCTGGAAGTGGCTCCCGGTCGTGAGGGCGGCCACGGCGGCCTCGAAGCCCGACGCGGTCGAGCACCCGCCGCGGCCGAGCACCCGTCACGAGGGCTCCGCCGGGCGCGGTCCCGGTGCCTCCGGCCGCCGTCGAGGGGATCCGCCCGCGCACGCTTGCCCGCGGTTTCGCTCACGCAATCCGGTGATTCGCTTCGGTGAACTCAGGGGCTTCGCGTCACGACGGGGAGCGGCCCGCGCCGCACGGGCCCGCACCAGGGCCGGAAACGCCGAGGTCCCGGCCGCGCGGTGCGCGCGGCCGGGACCTCGGTTCTCAGCTGGGGTGGGTCTCAGACACCGGAGCCGGACGGGACCGAGTCGGTCGCCTCCGTCCACAGGTCCTGCTCGGCGCGATCCGCCTGGATCTGGCGGTACACGAGGAGCCCGCCGATGGCGGCCAGTGCGACCAGGAGCAGCTTCTTCACCGCGCGACCTCGTCTTTCGTTGACGTAGGAGACTTCTGACGCCCACTCTACACATCGACCGATACCGATCGGTGACCTGTACGAGCGCCAAACCTCACACAACGAAATCGACCCGGACGGTGGAACCGTCCGGGTCGATCACTTCTGTGGGGCTAACAGGATTTGAACCTGTGGCCTCATCCTTATCAGGGATGCGCTCTAACCAACTGAGCTATAGCCCCGCCGCGCTTTGCGGTGTGTGTCCCGCGCGCTGACTCCTGAAGATTAGCGCACGTGGGGGCCAGTCCCAAAATCGCCCGGGCCGAAGGCCCCGGGAGACGCGCGGTCCGGCCCCCGGGCGCGCTACTCGTCCTCGGCGAGCGTGAGCTCGACGCCGCCGACGAAGCCGGCGGACAGGTTGTAGATGAACGCGCCGAGGGTCGCCAGCGCCGTCATCAGGACCACGTCGATCACCGCGATCACCGAGGTGAACATCAGGACCCTCGGCAGCGACAGGAAGGACTGCAGGTCGAAGCCGTTGGACTCGTTCGAGCCCGTGGCCTCGCTGATCGTCCCGCCGACCGTCGAGAAGACGCCCATGGCGTCCATGACCATCCACAGCACGGCCGCCGCGACGACCGTGCAGATGCCCAGCGCGATGGAGAGCAGGAAGCTCACCTTCATGACCGACCACGGGTCGGCCTTCGCCACCCGCAGCCGCGCCTTGCGGGTGCGGGGCGTGGTGCGTGCCCCGGTCCGCGGCCGGCGCACGGCTCCGGTGTTGCCGCCCCGCGCCTGGCCGGCCGGCGCCGGAGCGCCGTACGCCTGCGGCGGGTGGTACGGGCCACCCTGCTGCTGCGCGCCCTGGCGCTCGCCCGGCAGAGCCCCGTTGTAGGCCTCGTAGGGGGGCTGCTGCCCCCGAGTGTCCGTCACCGCACCCCCCTGGGAGTCCGTGGCCGAGCCACGGGCGCCGTACGCTCCAGCACCTGCAGAAGCTCCGGCAGCCGACGATCCGGCGCCCGTGGCTCCACTCACGCTCTACTCCTCGTGATCCCCGGCCGAGGGCTCCGTGCCCTCGACCGATGCCTCGGCCTCGGCTGCCTCGAAGGCACCCTCGGCGTCGTCGACCTCTTCGTCCTCGCTGCCGGCCTCGGCGTTCCGTGCGATGCCGACGACGGCATCGCGCTTGCCCAGATTGATCAGCTGGACGCCCATGGTGTCACGGCCGGTCTCCCTGACTTCGCTGACTCGCGTGCGAATCACACCGCCGGAGAGCGTGATGGCGAGGATCTCGTCGGTCTCCTCGACCACCAGCGCGCCCACGAGCGAGCCGCGGTCCTCCACGATCTTGGCGGCCTTGATACCGAGGCCGCCGCGGCCCTGGACGCGGTACTCGTCGACGGGGGTGCGCTTGGCGTACCCGCCGTCCGTCGCGGTGAAGACGAACGTACCGGGCCGGACGACATTCATCGAGAGCAGTTCGTCGTCCTCGCGGAAACTCATGCCCTTGACGCCCGAGGTGGCGCGGCCCATCGGGCGCAGCGCGTCGTCCGTGGCGGTGAAGCGGATCGACTGCGCCTTCTTGGAGATCAGCAGCAGGTCGTCCTCGGCGGAGGCCAGCTCGGCGCCGATCAGCTCGTCGGCGACGCCTTCGGCGCCGTTGTCGCGCTCGCGCAGGTTGATCGCGATGACGCCGCCGGAACGCGGCGAGTCGTAGTCCTTCAGCGCGGTCTTCTTCACCAGGCCGGAGCGGGTGGCGAGGACCAGGTAGGGCGCGGCCCCGTAGTCGCGGATCGCCAGGATCTGGGCGATCTGCTCGTCCGGCTGGAAGGCCAGCAGGTTGGCCACGTGCTGGCCGCGCGCGTCCCGGCCGGCGTCCGGCAGCTCGTACGCCTTGGCCCGGTAGACCCGGCCCTTGTTGGTGAAGAAGAGCAGCCAGTGGTGGGTGGTGGAGACGAAGAAGTGGTCGACGATGTCGTCCTGCTTCAGCTTCGTCCCGCGCACGCCCTTGCCGCCGCGCTTCTGCGAGCGGTAGTCCTCGGTCTTCGTCCGCTTGACGTAGCCGCCGCGCGTGATGGTGACGACGATGTCCTCTTCGGCGATGAGGTCCTCGATGGACATGTCGCCGTCGAAGGGCACCAGCTTGGAGCGCCGGTCGTCGCCGAACTTGTCGACGATCGCGGCCAGTTCCTCGCTGACGATGATCCGCTGCTTCTCGGGCGAGGCGAGGATCGAGTTGTACTCGTTGATCTTCGCCTGGAGCTCGTCGTGCTCGGCGATGATCTTCTGGCGCTCCAGGGCGGCGAGCCGGCGGAGCTGCATCTCCAGGATCGCGTTGGCCTGGATCTCGTCGATCCGGAGGAGGCCCATGAGGCCCTCGCGGGCGACCTCGACCGTGTCGCTGCGCCGGATGAGGGCGATGACCTCGTCGATCGCGTCGAGCGCCTTGAGGAGGCCGCGCAGGATGTGGGCGCGCTCCTCGGCCTTGCGCAGCCGGAACTTCGTCCGGCGGACGATGACCTCGATCTGGTGCGTCACCCAGTGGCGGATGAACGCGTCCAGGGAGAGGGTGCGCGGCACCCCGTCGACGAGCGCCAGCATGTTGGCGCCGAAGTTCGTCTGGAGGTCGGTGTGCTTGTACAGGTTGTTGAGGACGACCTTGGCGACGGCGTCCCGCTTGAGCACGATGACCAGGCGCTGGCCGGTCCGGGACGAGGTCTCGTCGCGGACGTCGGCGATGCCGCCGATCTTGCCGTCCTTCACCAGGTCGGCGATCTTCTGCGCGAGGTTGTCCGGGTTGACCTGGTAGGGCAGCTCGGTGACCACCAGGCACTGGCGGTTCTGGATCTCCTCGACCTCGACGACCGCGCGCATCGTGATGGAGCCGCGGCCGGTGCGGTACGCCTCCTCGATGCCCTTGCGGCCGACGACGAGCGCGCCGGTGGGGAAGTCGGGGCCCTTGATCCGCTCGATGAGCGCGTCGAGGAGCTCCTCGTGGCTGGCCTCGGGGTGGGCCAGGTACCACTGGGCGCCCTCGGCGACCTCGCGGAGGTTGTGCGGCGGGATGTTGGTCGCCATGCCGACCGCGATGCCGGCGGAGCCGTTGACCAGCAGGTTCGGGAACCGGGCCGGGAGGACCGTCGGCTCCTGGTTGCGGCCGTCGTAGTTGTCCTGGAAGTCGACGGTCTCCTCGTCGATGTCCCGGACCATCTCCATCGACAGCGGCGCCATCTTGCACTCGGTGTAGCGCATGGCGGCGGCCGGGTCGTTGCCCGGGGAGCCGAAGTTGCCGTTGGAGTCGACGAGCGGCATGCGCATCGACCAGTGCTGGGCGAGGCGGACGAGCGCGTCGTAGATGGAGGTGTCGCCGTGCGGGTGGTACGTACCCATGACGTCGCCGACGACGCGGGCGCACTTGTAGAAGCCCTTCTCGGGCCGGTAGCCGCCGTCGTACATCGCGTACAGCACGCGCCGGTGGACGGGCTTGAGGCCGTCGCGGACGTCGGGCAGCGCGCGGGACACGATGACGGACATCGCGTAGTCGAGGTACGAGCGCTGCATCTCGGTCTCGAGCCCGACGGGCTCGATCCGCAGCTGCGGGCCCTCTTCGTCGGTGGTCACGGGGGGGTTCTCGTCGGCCATTGCTGGTCGTCAGTCCTTTCGTACGGTCAGCTGGGACCGACTCAGATGTCGAGGAAGCGAACGTCCTTGGCGTTGCGCTGGATGAACGATCGGCGTGCCTCGACGTCCTCGCCCATCAGCACCGAGAACAGGTCGTCGGCCTGGGCGGCGTCGTCCAGCGTCACCTGGCCGAGGACGCGGTGTTCGACGTCCATGGTGGTGACGCGCAGCTCCTCGGCGTTCATCTCGCCGAGGCCCTTGAAGCGCTGGATCGAGTCGTCCTTGATCCGCTTGCCCGCCTGCTTGCCGAGCTCGACGAGCGCGTCGCGCTCGCGGTCCGAGTAGGCGTACTCGAAGTCCTCCCGGCCCCACTTGATCTTGTAGAGCGGCGGGCGGGAGAGGTACACGTGCCCGTGCTCGATCAGCGGCCGCATGAAGCGGAAGAGGAAGGTGAGCAGCAGGGTGTTGATGTGCTGGCCGTCGACGTCGGCGTCCGCCATCAGGATGATCTTGTGGTAGCGGAGCTTCTCGATGTCGAAGTCCTCGTGGACGCCGGTGCCGAAGGCGGAGATCAGCGCCTGGACCTCGGTGTTCTGGAGGATCTTGTCGATGCGGGCCTTCTCGACGTTCAGGATCTTGCCCCGGATGGGCAGGATGGCCTGGTACATCGGGTTCCGGCCGGACTTGGCGGAGCCGCCGGCGGAGTCGCCCTCGACGATGAAGATCTCGCACTTGGTGGGGTCGTTCGACTGGCAGTCGGAGAGCTTGCCCGGCAGGGAGGCCGACTCCAGGAGGCCCTTGCGGCGGGTGAGGTCGCGGGCCTTGCGGGCGGCCACGCGCGCGGTGGCGGCCTGGATGCCCTTGCGGATGATGTCCGCGGCCTCGTTCGGGTTCCGGTCGAACCAGTCCGTCAGGTGCTCGTGGACGA
This sequence comes from Streptomyces sp. NPDC014656, assembly GCF_043084305.1. NCBI lineage: Bacteria > Bacillati > Actinomycetota > Actinomycetes > Kitasatosporales > Streptomycetaceae > Streptomyces > Streptomyces sp. NPDC014656. The sequence continues at coordinate 33,255 of NZ_JBIBZN010000013.1, read as the reverse complement.
CCTTCTGGACGAAGGTCTTCGCCTCGGTGTTGCCGAGCTTGGTCTTGGTCTGGCCCTCGAACTGCGGCTCGCCGATCTTGATCGAGATGATCGCGGTCAGGCCCTCGCGGATGTCGTCGCCGGTGAGGTTGTCGTCCTTCTCGCGAAGGAGCTTCTTCTCGCGCGCGTACTTGTTGACGAGCGTCGTCAGCGCGGCGCGGAAGCCCTCCTCGTGGGTGCCGCCCTCGTGGGTGTGGATCGTGTTGGCGAAGGAGTACACGCCCTCGCTGTACGACGAGTTCCACTGCATCGCGATCTCGGCGGAGAGCAGGCGCTCCTTGTCCTCGGCCTCGATGTCGATGACGGTCGGGTTGATCAGCTCGCCCTTGCGCGAGTTGAGGTACTTCACGAAGTCGACGATGCCGCCCTCGTAGTGGTACGTCACCGTGCGGGCGGCCGGCTCCGCGGCGGCCTCGGCGTCGGGGTCGTCGGCGCCGACCGTGGCCTTGGCGGAGTCGCGCTCGTCGGTGAGCGTGATCGTCAGGCCCTTGTTGAGGAAGGCCATCTCCTGGAAGCGGCGCGAGAGCGTCTCGAAGGAGTACTCGACCGTCTCGAAGATCTCGGGGTCGGACCAGAAGGTGACCGAGGTGCCGGTCTCCGAGGTCTCCTCGTGCTGCGCGAGGGGCGCGGTCGGGGCGCCCATCTTGTAGTCCTGGGTCCAGCGGTGGCCGTCGGTCTTGATCTCCACCGACACCTTGGTGGACAGCGCGTTGACGACGGAGACGCCCACGCCGTGCAGACCGCCGGAGACCGCGTAGCCGCCGCCGCCGAACTTTCCGCCCGCGTGGAGGACCGTCAGCACGACCTCGACGGCCGGCTTGCCCTCGGACTCGACGATGCCGACGGGGATGCCGCGGCCGTTGTCGACGACGCGGACGCCGCCGTCGGGCAGGATCGTCACGTCGATGGTGTCCGCGTGGCCGGCCAGGGCCTCGTCGACCGAGTTGTCGACGACCTCCTGCACCATGTGGTGCAGGCCGCGCTCGCCGGTCGAGCCGATGTACATGCCGGGGCGCTTGCGCACCGCATCCAGGCCCTCCAAGACCTGGATGTTGCTGGCGGTGTACTGGTTGTTCTCGTTGGGGTTGCCGGAATCGGCCACGAAGCGCCCTTTCTGGCACAGCACAGGCCGTGCTCCGGGCATAGGGGAGCCGGCTGCGTCGTTCGACAGTTCCGCAGTGTGGCGGGATTGTCTTCCAGTCTACCGGTACCGCTGACACTCATGGGGGTTTGCCGGTACCTGAATGCGCATGTGCCGCCCTCCGCGGCCCCGAGACGACTCCCCATATCCGGGCAGGGGCTCCAGGGGCCCCTGACGGCCACCTAGCGCTTCGGCCGGTGACGGCCCGTGGCGTCTCGTGGTGGAGCCTCGTCCCGAGGGGGCGGAACCGGCGGGCGCGGGCCCTCGCACGGCCTGCCGCACCCGCGCCGCGAGGGCCCGCAGCGGGGTCGGGGCCGGGACCGGCTCAGCCGTACGTGTCCCCGGGCCCGACCGATCCCGGCGCCCGCAGCGGGCCGAACCGCCGCGCTCCCGCACCGGGCCCCAGCACCTTGATCAGCCGTACCGTCCCGTGCCCGAGGTCCTCGTTCAGCCGGGCGACCAGCGTCGGCGCGAGCAGCCGCAGCTGCGTGGCCCACGCCGTCGAGTCGCACTGCACGGTCAGCACCCGCGCGTCCGGCTCCTCTTCGTACTTCACCGGTACGCAGTGCTTGGCCAGGTCCTCGCCGACGATCTGCGGCCACCGGCCCATGACCCCGCCGACGGCGGCCGGGGTCTCCCAGCCGCGCTCGGCGAGCAGCCGGTTGATCGCGGAGCCGAGGGCCATCGGGTCGCGCCCGTCGGCGCGCGCGCCGGAGCGCAGTCCGCCGCCGCGCCTGGCCTGGTTCTTCTGTTGCGCGGCCGCCCCGCGCGCGCGTGCCTGCTCCTTGGCGGCGCGCAGCGCGACCCGGGCGAGGTCCACGCCCGAGGGTTCGGGAGCCGCGGGCTTGTCCACAGGCTGTGGGGAAGTTTCGCCGGGTACGCCGCTCATACGCGCTCCACCGTCCCTCCGGCCACCGCGTACCGCGTCCCGGCCAGCACCTCCGGCACGTCGTCGTCGACGGCGGCCGTCACCAGCACCTGCTCGCCGTGGGCCACCAGCTCCGCCAGCCGCTCGCGCCGGCGCGCGTCCAGCTCGGCGAAGACGTCGTCGAGGACCAGGACCGGCTCGTTGCCCTCGGCGCGCAGCAGGTCGTACGAGGCGAGGCGGAGCGCCAGCGCGTACGACCAGGACTCGCCGTGGCTGGCGTACCCCTTGGCCGGCAGGTCGCCGAGGCGCAGCAGCAGCTCGTCGCGGTGCGGGCCGACCAGGGTGACCCCGCGCTCGATCTCCTGCTTGCGGGCCTCCTCCAGGGCGGCGATCAGCTGCTCGTACAGCTCCTCGCGGGTGTGCCCGGTGCCGGGGGCGGAGGGGCGGTACTCCAGCAGAATCGGTCCGCCGCCGGGCGCGAGCTGTTCGTACGCCTTGTCCGCGAGCGGCTGGAGGGTGTGGACGAGATCGAGCCGCTGGGCGAGCAGTTCGGCTCCGGCCCGGGCCAGGTGCTGGTCCCAGACGTCGAGTGTGGACAGGTCCATGCCCCGGCCGCCGTGGCGGCGGGCCATGGCGGCGGACTTCAGCAGGGTGTTGCGCTGCTTCAGCACGCGCTCGTAGTCGGAGCGCACGCCCGCCATGCGGGGCGCGCGCGCCGTGATCAGCTCGTCGAGGAAGCGCCGGCGCTCGCCGGGGTCGCCCTTGATCAGCGACAGGTCCTCGGGCGCGAAGAGCACGGTCCGCACGATTCCGAGCACGTCACGGGGTTTGACCTGCGAGGACCTGTTGATGCGGGCGCGGTTGGCGCGGCCCGGGTTGAGCTCCAGCTCGACCAGCTGGGAGCGCTCGCCCTGGGTGACGGCGGCGCGGATGACGGCGCGCTCGGCGCCCATCCGCACCAGCGGGGCGTCCGAGGCGACGCGGTGGCTGCCGAGGGTGGCGAGATAGCCGACGGCCTCGACGAGGTTGGTCTTCCCCTGGCCGTTCGCCCCCACGAACGCGGTGACGCCCGGGTCGAGGGACACCTCGGCCCGGGCGTACGAGCGGAAGTCGGCCAGCGAGAGGTGCGTGACGTGCATGGTGGGCGCCGGCCTTCCCCCGGTCGCTGCGCACCGGGTGGTGCACAGCCTGTGGATTGCTACTTCTTCTCGACCGCGTGGCCGCCGAACTGGTTGCGCAGCGCGGCGATCATCTTCATCTGCGGCGAGTCGTCCTGCCGGGACGCGAACCGCGCGAACAGCGACGCGGTGATCGCCGGCAGCGGTACGGCGTTGTCGATGGCGGCCTCGACGGTCCACCGGCCCTCGCCGGAGTCCGACGCGTAGCCGCGCAGCTGGTCCAGGTGCTCGTCCTCGTCGAGGGCGTTGACCGCGAGGTCGAGCAGCCAGGAGCGGATGACCGTGCCCTCCTGCCAGGAGCGGAAGATCTCGCGGACGTTCTCCACGGAGTCGACCTTCTCCAGCAGCTCCCAGCCCTCGGCGTAGGCCTGCATCATGGCGTACTCGATGCCGTTGTGGACCATCTTCGCGAAGTGGCCGGCGCCGACCTTGCCGGCGTGGACGGCGCCGTACGGGCCCTCGGGCTTGAGCGCGTCGAAGACGGGCTGGACCTTCGCGACGTCCTCGGCGGAGCCGCCGTACATCAGGGCGTAGCCGTTCTCCAGGCCCCAGACGCCGCCGGAGACACCGCAGTCGACGAAGCCGATGCCCTTGGCGGCGAGCTCCTCGGCGTGCTTCTCGTCGTCGGTCCAGCGGGAGTTCCCGCCGTCCACGACGATGTCGCCGGGGGAGAGCAGCTCCGCCAGCTCGTCGACGGTGGACTGGGTCGCCGCACCGGCGGGGACCATGACCCAGACGACGCGCGGACCCTTGAGCTTGCCCACAAGCTCTTCGAGGCTGTGGACATCGGCGAGGTCCGGGTTGCGGTCGTATCCGATGACGGTGTGGCCTGCGCGGCGGATGCGCTCGCGCATGTTGCCGCCCATCTTGCCGAGACCGACGAGACCGAGCTCCATCAGAGTGTTCCTTAAGCGTCGTGTGCGGTTCCTACCCGGGTCCGAGCCTACGCCCGGACCCGGCCGCACACCTGTGGGGTCAGCCGCTCAGTCGAACCCCTCGGAGCACAGGTCAGCCGCTCGGCCGAGGAGCACCTCAGCCGCTCAGCCGCACCGGCGTACCTCGCCACCCGGGGGGCGACCCCCGGACCCCCGGCAGAGGGTCAGCCGCTCAGCCGCACCGGCATGATCAGGTACTTGTAGGCCTCGTCCGCCTCCGCGTCCACGGCCGGGCGGCCGCTCAGCAGCGCCGGCTTGGTGGAGGTCGTGAAGGAGAGCTGGGCGACCGGGGAGTCGATCGCGCTCAGGCCGTCCAGCAGGAAGGTCGGGTTGAAGGCGATCGAGATGTCGTCGCCGTCCAGCTGCGCGTCGACCCTTTCCACAGCCTGTGCGTCGTCGCTGGAGCCGGCCTCCAGGATGAGCACGCCCTGCTCGAAGCTGAGGCGGACCGGGGTGTTGCGCTCGGCGACCAGGGCCACGCGCTTGACGGCCTCCACGAAGGGGGCGGTCTCGATCACCGCGACCGAGTTGAACTCGGTGGGGAAGAGCGTGCGGTACTTCGGCAGGTCGCCTTCGAGCAGACGGGTCGTGGTGCGGCGGCCCGCGCCCTCGAAGCCGATCAGGCCCTCGCCCTTGCCGGAGCCGGAGAGCGCCAGCGTGACGGTGTCGCCGCTGGTGAGCGCCTTCGCGGTGTCCAGGAGGGTCTTCGCGGGCACCAGGGCGACCGCGGAGGCGTCCGGGGACTCCGGCTTCCACAGGAACTCGCGGACCGCGAAGCGGTAGCGGTCGGTGGAGGCCAGGGTTACCGTGTCGCCCTCGATCTCGATGCGCACACCGGTGAGGACGGGCAGCGTGTCGTCCCGGCCGGCGGCGATGGCCACCTGGGCGGCGGCCGCGGCGAAGACCTCGCCGGGGACGGTGCCCGTCGCGGTGGGCATCTCCGGCAGCGCCGGGTACTCCTCCACAGGGAGGGTGTGGAGAGTGAAGCGGGAGGAGCCGCAGACCACGGTCGCCCGTACACCGTCTGTGGAGATCTCCACCGGACGGTTGGGGAGGGCGCGGCAGATGTCGGCGAGGAGGCGGCCGGAGACGAGGACGGTGCCGTCCTCCTCGACCTCGGCCTCGACGGAGACGCGGGCGGAGACCTCGTAGTCGAAGCTCGAGAAGCTCAGCGCGCCGTCCTCCGCCTTCAGCAGGAGGCCGGCGAGCACAGGCGCCGGCGGACGGGCCGGAAGGCTGCGGGCCACCCACGCCACCGCCTCCGCGAGTACATCGCGCTCCACCCGGATCTTCACCGGAACCGCCTCCTGCTTGTTGCTGGCTCTTCGTCGACTGCGGGATCCAGTCTGACGTACGCCGCCGACACTCGGTGCGGCTCGGGGTCAAGTCGTGACGAGAGCGGCTCGGGGCTCCGGCGCCGAGTTGTGCACAGGCCCCGCTTCAAAGCGATTCCCGGGCTAACTATGAGTGGCAGTAGTAGTAGGGCCTGTGGAAACCGTGGATAACGTCGTCCACGCAGGTCAGAGCCGGTTTTTTGTCCACTGCCCCTGTGGGTGGAACCAGTGGAAAACCACGGTTCTCTGTGGACACCGGAAAGTTCTGCACACCCCATACACAGGCGAGGGGGAGTTCTCCCCAGCGCTGTCCCCAGCTTTCCCCAGGTTCCCCACAGCCCAAACGTCTCCCTTGGTGTGACGCCTTTCACTCCAAGCGGTGAGAGGGGGTGTTTTGTTGCCGAACAGTGGACAGCGGTGTGGAGAAGCTGTGGGCAACAGGCTCGTGCCTGTGGGCAGCCGGTGGACAACTCTCCGGGCCCCCTGTGGACGAAGGATTCATCCACAGCCTGTGGAAAACAGTTGCCAACAAATCCACACCCCCCTGAGCTGGAGCGATGGCCGGTCGTCGGCCTCGCCTGTGGACACGATCCGGATAACTCGACAGTCCCCACCCTGTGGACGGGAGATCATCCCCCAATCTGTGGAGAACCCGCCACCGAAACGGAGCAATCGAACACAGCGGCCCGGCTCCTGACGGATGCTCGCCACGTCGGCGGCCCCGCGGGAACGCCGAAGGGCGCTCCAGGAGGTGTCCCGGAGCGCCCTTCGATCCATCCACAGCCGCTGTACCGCCGCCGCACGGTGGCTGCGGGGCGCGGGTCTGTGGCGTGGAGCGGCTGTACAACGGCGGTGGAGCGGTCGTGCAACGGCTGTGGAGCGGTCGTACGGAGCCGCTGTCAGCCGTTCTTGATGCGGTTGGTCAGCTCGGTGACCTGGTTGTAGATGGAGCGCCGTTCCGCCATCAGGGCGCGGATCTTCCGGTCCGCGTGCATGACGGTCGTGTGGTCGCGGCCGCCGAACTGCGCGCCGATCTTCGGCAGCGACAGGTCCGTCAGCTCCCGGCACAGGTACATGGCGATCTGGCGGGCCGTCACCAGCACGCGGCTGCGCGAGGAACCGCAGAGGTCCTCCACCGTCAGCCCGAAGTAGTCGGCCGTGGCCGCCATGATGGCCGGCGCCGTGATCTCCGGCGACGAGTCCTCGCCGCCCGGGATCAGGTCCTTGAGGACGATCTCGGTCAGCCCCAGGTCCACCGGCTGCCGGTTGAGGCTCGCGAAGGCCGTCACCCGGATCAGCGCGCCCTCCAGCTCGCGGATGTTCCGCGAGATCCGGGAGGCGATGAACTCCAGTACCTCCGGCGGGGCGTTCAGCTGCTCCTGCACCGCCTTCTTGCGGAGGATCGCGATGCGCGTCTCCAGCTCCGGCGGCTGCACGTCGGTGGTGAGTCCCCACTCGAAGCGGTTGCGCAGCCGGTCCTCCAGGGTCACCAGCTGCTTGGGCGGCCGGTCCGAGGAGAGCACGATCTGCTTGTTCGCGTTGTGCAGGGTGTTGAAGGTGTGGAAGAACTCCTCCTGCGTCGACTCCTTGCTCGCGAGGAACTGGATGTCGTCGACGAGCAGGATGTCCACGTCGCGGTAGCGCTTGCGGAAGGCGTCGCCCTTGCCGTCGCGGATCGAGTTGATGAACTCGTTGGTGAACTCCTCGGAGCTCACGTACCGCACGCGCGTGCCGGGGTAGAGGCTCCGCGCGTAGTGCCCGATGGCGTGCAGCAGATGGGTCTTGCCCAGCCCCGACTCGCCGTAGATGAAGAGGGGGTTGTACGCCTTCGCCGGCGCCTCGGCCACCGCGACCGCGGCCGCGTGGGCGAAGCGGTTCGAGGAACCGATGACGAAGGTGTCGAAGAGGTACTTGGGGTTCAGCCGCGCGTGCGGCTCGCCGGGCCCGCCGGAGCCGGAGCCCGTACCGGAGCCGCCGAGGGAGCCCTGGCCGACGCCGGGCCCCACGCCCTGGCCGCCCGGGCCGGGACCGGGGCGCGGACCGGCGCCCGGGGGCTCGGGAACCTCGGAGCGCTCGGGCCGCTGCGGCTGCTCGTAGCCGCGGGAGGGCTCGTCGTAGCGCGGGCGCCCGGACGGCTCAGGGGCGGCCGGGCCGGTGTACGGGGCGCGCTCCGGGAAGCCGCCGAGGCGCGGCTGCTGCCAGGCGAGGTCCTCCTGGGACCGCGGCCAGGCGCCCGGCTCGGGGCGCGGCTGCTGCTGGTAGTCCGGGTAGGCGGGGCGCGCCGTGGGCAGCCCGTCGTCGGGCAGCGCGCGGTGACCGTACGCGTCGTACTTCTCGTACGGCTCGGGCTGCGGACGCTCGTCGTAGCGCGGCTGCGGCGGCCGGCCGGGGGAGGGCACGGGGGGCGGCTCGCCGACGGAGTCGTCGACGGTGATCGCGATCCGGATCGGGCGGCCGCACTCATGGCTGAGGGTCTCGCTGATCAGGGGGGCCAGCCGGCCCTCCAGGACGCGCTTGCCCCATTCGTTGGGGACGGCGAGCAGCGCGGTGTCCGCGACCAGCGCGAGCGGCTGGCAGCGCTCGATCCACTGCTTGTCCTTGGGCTCGATGCCCTGCTGTCCTTCTCCGAGCAGCTGGTCGAGCACGCGTGGCCACACTGCGGCAAGATCGGCAGGTACGTCAGCCACGGGGCACGCTTTCTCGCAGGTCCCACGAAGGTGTGGTTCTCGGGACGATAAGAACAGAACGGAAGAGTTAGTCGAGTCCAGCCACGGTAGTCGGGGCGGCTGACGTGGTTCAAGTTGTTGTCCACAGCCTGTGCACAAGCGACCCCTCCGCCGGGTCGGTTTGACCGGATGGCGTAACCGCGCGTACCGTAACCAGGTCGAGTTGTCGATGGCTGCTGCCGCCTGCCTCCGATGGGCGAAGGTCACCGTAGTGTGGCTGTGAAGCGGTGCACTCGGGCGTATTGCGAGCTACTCGTGGGCGCACGGTGACAGCCAGGCGATGTCCCGCCACCACCCGAATCATTTCTGGAGCCCCCGAGTGAGCAAGCGCACCTTCCAGCCGAACAACCGTCGTCGCGCGAAGACCCACGGTTTCCGCCTGCGCATGCGTACCCGTGCCGGCCGCGCCATCCTGGCGAACCGCCGTGCCAAGGGTCGCGCGAGCCTGTCCGCCTGATCCACCTAAACAGGTCATGACGTGCTGCCTACCGAGAATCGGCTGAGGCGGCGCGAGGACTTCGCAACCGCGGTACGTCGAGGACGCCGGGCCGGTCGCCCCCTCCTCGTCGTCCACCTACGTAGCGGTGCAACGGACCCGCACGCGCCTGGGGAGAGCGCTCCCCCGACGCGTGCGGGTTTCGTCGTGAGCAAGGCCGTGGGCGGTGCGGTCGTCCGCAACCAGGTGAAGCGTCGTCTGCGCCACCTCGTCCGCGACCGGCTCTCCGCGCTGCCCCCCGGTAGCCTGGTGGTCGTACGGGCGTTGCCCGGAGCCGGTGACGCCGACCACGCCCACCTGGCCCGCGACCTGGACGCCGCCCTCCAGCGGCTGCTGGGAGGGGGTACGCGATGAAGTACCCGTTCCTCGCCCTCATCAAGCTGTACCAGTGGACGATCAGCCCGCTTCTGGGCGACGTCTGCCGGTACTACCCGTCGTGTTCCCACTACGGATTCACGGCCATAGACCGGCATGGCGCGATCAAGGGCATCGCCCTGACCGCCTGGCGCATCCTGCGGTGCAACCCGTGGTCGCCCGGCGGTGTGGACCATGTCCCCCCGCGGAAGCGTCCGCGCTGGCACGAGATGCTCAGGAACGCGCTGCGCGGCGACAAGGGCGGGATCTCCGCCGAGACGAGCCCGGCCGCAGAGACCTCGCCCAATGCTCAAGGAGCCTGATTAGTGGACACGATTGCCAGTCTGTTCAGCTTCATCACCTGGCCCGTTTCCTGGGTCATCGTCCAGTTCCACAAGTTGTACGGGGCGATCTTCGGCCCCGACACGGGCTGGGCCTGGGGCCTGTCGATCGTGTCCCTCGTGGTGCTGATCCGCATCTGCCTGATCCCGCTCTTCGTGAAGCAGATCAAGTCGACGCGGAACATGCAGGCGCTCCAGCCGAAGATGAAGGCGATCCAGGAGCGCTACAAGAGCGACAAGCAGCGTCAGTCCGAAGAGATGATGAAGCTGTACAAGGAGACGGGCACCAACCCGCTCTCCTCGTGCCTTCCCATCCTCGCCCAGTCGCCGTTCTTCTTCGCCCTGTACCACGTGCTGTCCAACATCGCGTCGGGCAAGGAGATCGGTGTCCTCAACCAGAACCTGGTCGACAGCGCCCGTGAGGCGCACATCTTCGGCGCCCCGATCGCGTCGAAGTTCATGGACTCCCCCGAGGCCGTCGCGGCCCTCGGCGCCTCGCTGACCGACGTCCGCATCGTCACCGCGATCATGATCGTCCTGATGTCGGCCTCGCAGTTCTTCACCCAGCGCCAGCTGATGATGAAGAACGTCGACCTCTCGGTGAAGACCCCGTACATGCAGCAGCAGAAGATGCTCATGTACATCTTCCCGGTGATCTTCGCCGTCATGGGCATCAACTTCCCCGTCGGTGTCCTCGTCTACTGGCTGACCACCAACGTGTGGACCATGGGCCAGCAGATGTACGTGATCAACCAGAACCCGACCCCGGGCAGCAAGGCGCAGGACTCCTACCTCCAGCGCCTGCTGAAGAGCGTCACGCAGCACGGTGAGATCCGCAGCCGTCGCCACAAGGCCGTCGTCAAGGCGATCGTCGCCAAGGGCTCCGACCGCAACGAGAACGAGCGCCGCTTCATCGGCGGTCTCGCCAAGGCCGGCTTCGCCGCCCAGGCCGACGGCAGCGTGGTGAAGAGCGACGCCGCCGTGGCCGAGGCCGAGGGCACCGCCGCCCCCAAGCGGCAGCAGCCCAAGCGCCAGACCAAGGCCCAGCGCCAGGCCGCCGCCCAGGCGAAGGCCGACGAGGCGGTCGAGGAGACGGCGGAGGAGTCCGCGGGCGAGGCCGCCCAGGACACCGAGCCGAAGACCTCGCTGGAGAAGAAGCCCGAGACGCCCGCCAAGGGCGGCCCGCAGGGCGGCCGCAGCCGCGCCAACTCCGGCAGCTCCCGCCAGCGCAAGGGCCAGCAGCGGCCCAAGCACCCGTCCTCCAAGAAGTAGAAGCGTCCACGTAGCTAGAAGGAGTCCATCCGTGACGGAAGGCACCACCTCCGCCGCCGAGGGTGGCGACACCCTGACCCGCCTGGAGCAGGAGGGTGAGATCGCGGCCGACTACCTTGAGGGTCTGCTCGACATCGCCGACCTCGACGGCGACATCGACATGGACGTCGAGGCGGACCGGGCCGCGGTCTCGATCATCAGCGACTCGCACAGCCGCGACCTGCAGAAGCTCGTGGGCCGGGACGGCGAGGTGCTGGAGGCGCTCCAGGAGCTGACCCGCCTGGCCGTGCACCGGGAGACCGGTGACCGCAGCCGCCTGATGCTCGACATCGCCGGCTTCCGCGCGCAGAAGCGCACGGAGCTGGCCCAGATCGGCGCCAAGGCCGCGGACGAGGTCAAGTCCTCCGGCCAGCCGGTCAAGCTGGACCCGATGACCCCGTTCGAGCGCAAGGTCGTGCACGACGCGGTCGCCGCCGCCGGTCTGCGCAGCGAGTCCGAGGGCGAGGAGCCGCAGCGCTTCGTCGTCGTCCTCCCTGCCTGACCCCTCTCATCGCGTCGGCCCCGTCTGTTCGCAGACGGGGCCGATCTTTGTCAGCCTGATAGTTCAGCCACTCAGCCACCACAGTGCGCTCGCACGTACGCGTGCGGTACGGAAGGACGGTCCCCGTGACGGAGGCAGCGGAGCTCCCCGAGGCGCCGGAACAGGCGCGGAAAGTCTTCGGCGAGTACTTCCCCGAGGCCGTGCGGTACGCGGAGCTGCTCGCGGACGCCGGTGTGAAGCGGGGGCTCATCGGCCCTCGTGAGGTTCCGCGGCTGTGGGAGCGCCACCTGCTGAACTGCGCCGTCCTCTCGGAGGTCGTTCCCGAGGGCGTCACGGTCTGCGACGTCGGCTCGGGTGCCGGCCTGCCCGGCATCCCGCTGGCCCTGGTGCGGCCCGATCTGAAGATCACGCTCCTGGAGCCGCTCCTGCGCCGCACGAACTTCCTCCTGGAGGTCGTGGAACTGCTCGGCCTCGACCACGTGACCGTCGTGCGGGGCAGGGCCGAGGAGATGCTCGGCAAGTTCCCGCCGGTGCATGTCGTGACCGCCCGTGCCGTGGCGCCCCTGGACCGGCTGGCCGGCTGGGGCGTTCCGCTGCTCCGCCCCTACGGCGAGATGCTGCTGCTGAAGGGCGACACCGCGGAGGAGGAGCTCGACGGGGCACGCTCGGCGCTCGCCAAGCTGGGTGTGGTGGAGACTTCGGTGCTCCAGGTAGGCGAGGGGATCGTCGACCCGATGTCCACGGTGGTCCGGGTCGAGGTCGGCGAGAGCCCGGGCGGGGTGCGCTTCGCCGCCAAGCGGGCCAAGGCCGCCCGGACGAGCAAGACCCGCCGACGCCGCTGAGCGTCGCATTCGTCCGCTTTCACGGAGTGTCGAACGGTCCCGGCAGGGCCGCAGGGGCATCGTGTTTCACGTGAAACATCGCTCACTGCTCCAGGGGATCATCAGCCGCGGGCGCGCGGCGGCCACCCCCCGGGACCGCAGACCCCGTGTGAAGCCACCCGCGAGGGTTACGGAGTTTTCCACAGAGGTGGATTCACCCACAGATCCACCGACCTCGCTGGTTCCGGACCCCGAAGGCATGGCAGGCTCTTCCCATCGCGAGCTTGATGCCGAGGAGAGTGAATCCTTGCGGTCCGACGCCAACATCGCGGGACCGATGACCGATCCGGTCCCCGGTCCCCGAACCGAATCGGCTGGGGAAGATGTTTCACGTGAAACGCTGCCCCCGATGGACGACACCCCCATTGGCCGTGCTGCCCAGCTGGCCGTAGAGGCGCTGGGGCGCGCCGGGGAGGGACTGCCCCGTCCCGAGCAGACCCGCATCATGGTGGTGGCCAACCAGAAGGGCGGCGTGGGCAAGACGACCACGACGGTCAATCTGGCGGCCTCCCTGGCGCTGCACGGCGCCCGGGTCCTCGTCATCGACCTGGACCCGCAGGGCAACGCCTCCACGGCGCTGGGCATCGACCACCACGCCGACGTCCCCTCGATCTACGACGTCCTCGTCGACAGCAGGCCGCTCTCCGAAGTGGTCCAGCCGGTCCTGGACGTCGAGGGTCTCTTCTGCGCCCCGGCCACGATCGATCTCGCCGGTGCGGAGATCGAGCTGGTGTCGATGGTGGCGCGCGAGAGCCGGCTCCAGCGGGCGATCCAGGCGTACGAGCAGCCGCTGGACTACGTCCTGATCGACTGCCCGCCCTCCCTCGGCCTGCTCTCGGTGAACGCCCTGGTGGCGGGCGCCGAGGTGCTCATCCCGATCCAGTGCGAGTACTACGCGCTGGAGGGCCTGGGACAGCTCCTGAAGAACGTCGACCTGGTCCGCGGGCATCTCAACCCGACGCTCCACGTCTCGACGATCCTGCTGACCATGTACGACGGCCGGACCAGGCTCGCCTCCCAGGTCGCCGAGGAGGTCCGCACCCACTTCGGGCAGGAGGTGCTCAGGACCAGCATCCCGCGGTCCGTCCGCATCTCCGAGGCCCCCAGCTACGGCCAGACCGTGATCACCTACGACCCGGGCTCCAGCGGGGCCCTGTCGTACATCGAAGCGGCGCGCGAGATCGCCTACCGGGGCGTCGCCGTCCACTACGAGCCCCAGCAGCACGGCCGCGTGGGGCACCAGAACAACCAGCACAGCATGGCGGAGGAACTTCAGTGAGCGACCGACGTAGGGGACTGGGACCGCGGGGGCTCGGCGCGCTGTTCGCCGGTGCTCCCCAGGACCAGCAGGCGCCGGAGGCCGGTGCCGTCTCCACGCTCCCCGGGAGCGGTGCGGCACGCCTGTTCCCCCAGGGCGTCCCGCAGTCCGAGCCGGTGCTGGCACCGGCGGAGCCCGAGCCGGCACTGGTCGCCGGGGCGTACTTCACCGAGATCCCGATCGGTGACATCACCCCCAACCAGCACCAGCCGAGGAAGGTCTTCGACGAGGACGCTCTCGCCGAGCTGGTCACCTCCATCAACGAGGTCGGCCTCCTCCAGCCCGTGGTCGTGCGCAAGATCGAGGGCGGGCGCTACGAACTGATCATGGGCGAGCGGCGCTGGCGAGCCTCCGACGAGGCCGGCCTGCAGACCATCCCGGCGATCGTCCGGGACACCGACGACGACAAGATGCTCCTGGACGCCCTCCTGGAGAACCTGCACCGGGCCCAGCTGAACCCGCTGGAGGAGGCCGCCGCCTACGAGCAGTTGCTCACCGACTTCAGCTGCACCCACGACCAGCTCGCCGACCGGATCGGTCGCTCGCGCTCGCAGGTCTCCAACACCCTGCGGCTGCTGCGGCTCTCCTCGGCGGTGCAGCGTCGGGTCGCCGCCGGAGTGCTCTCCGCCGGGCACGCCCGCGCCCTGCTCGGCGTGGAGGACCCGGAGGCCCAGGACCAGCTGGCGCAGCGGATCGTCGCCGAAGGACTCTCGGTGCGGACGGTCGAGGAGATCGTGCGGCTGATGAGCTTCGAGGAGCCCGCGGTCACCAAGGCGAAGAAGCCCCGGGCCGGCGCTCGGGTCTCGCCGGTCTTCTCCGACCTGGCCACCCGTCTCTCGGACCGCTTCGAGACCCGGGTGAAGGTCGACCTGGGGCAGCAGAAGGGCAAGATCGTCGTCGAGTTCGCCTCGGTGGAGGACCTCGACCGGATCCTCGCGACGCTGGCCCCCGGTGAGAACAAGGTCATGGACCAGCTGAAGGCCGACCAGGAGTGGGAGCAGGGCGAGGAGGAGTAGCCCTCCCTCGCAGTCCCCAGGGCGGGGAGCGTTCCGGGTGTCACCGGGAGGCTCCCCGCCCTTTGCCCGTGTGCGGTGTCGCCCCGAAAGTCCGATGGATACGATTCCGAGAGCCGTATCCGTGCTCGGTGGCCGCCCGGCGGCCAGGGAAGCGAGGGCAGCCGTGGGGCGTCGGCTCGTACCGCTCACGCTGGACAATCTTCCGCACCTCCCGAAGCGCTGCCGCTCCTGCGTCTTCTGGGAGCTCGATCCCGTGAGCGGAGAGGCCGCGGTGAAGGCGGCCCGCGCGGAGGCGGAGAAGGAGGCGTGGATCTCCGCCGTCCTGCTGGAGTGGGGCTCCTGCGGCCGGGTCGTCTATGTGGACGAGGTGCCGGTCGGGTACGTCCTCTACGCTCCCCCGGCCTATGTGCCCCGGTCGACGGCCTTCCCCACGAGCCCCGTGGCGGCCGATGCCGTCCAGCTGATGACGGCCTGGATCATGCCGGAGTACCAGGGGCAGGGGCTGGGCCGGGTGATGGTGCAGACCGTCGCCAAGGACGTGCTGCGGCGGGGGTTCAAGGCGATCGAGGCGTTCGGCGACGCCCGCTGGAAGGAGCCGGCCTGCGTGCTGCCGGCCGATCACCTGCTCGCGGTCGGCTTCAAGACCGTACGCCCGCACCCCTCCTTTCCCCGTCTCCGGCTGGAACTGCGGACGACGCTCTCCTGGAAGGAGGACGTCGAGCTGGCCCTGGACCGGCTGCTCGGCGCGGTGCAGAAGGAACCCGCGCTCCGGCCGCTGTGACTTCCGAACGCGGAACGGCCCGCCCCGGGAGAGGGGCGGGCCGTTTCACGTGAAACAGCGTGGGGTCACTTCGCCGAGACGAAGGGCTCCAGGTCACGCAGGATGGCCGCCTTCGGCTTGGCGCCGACGATGGTCTTCACGACCTCGCCGCCCTGGTACACGTTCAGCGTCGGGATGGACATGACGCCGTACTTCGCGGCCGTGGCCGGGTTCTCGTCGATGTTGAGCTTCACGATCTCGATCTCGCCGTGCTCGGCGGCGATGGCCTCCAGCGACGGGGCGATCTGACGGCACGGGCCGCACCAGGCGGCCCAGAAGTCCACCAGGACGGGCTTGTCGCTCTTGAGGACGTCCTCTTCGAAGGAAGCGTCGGTCACGTTCTTCAGGGCGCCGGCCACGGCGGCCTCCTTAACTTCGCGGGGTGTGGGTGAAGGGAGCTCGGGTCAGACCGCGGGGGTCTCGGCCAGCTTCTCGCTGTCGGCGAGGGCGGCCAGGAAGCGCTCGGCGTCGAGCGCGGCGGAGCAGCCGGTACCGGCGGCCGTGATGGCCTGACGGTAGGTGTGGTCGACGACGTCACCGGCACCGAAGACGCCCGTGAGGTTGGTGCGGGTCGACGGGGCGGCGACCTTGAGGTAGCCCTCCTCGTCGAGGTCCAGCTGGCCCTTGAACAGCTCGGTCCGCGGGTCGTGGCCCACGGCGATGAAGAGACCGGTGACCGGCAGCGCGCTGGTCTCGCCCGTCTTGGTGTTGCGCAGGGTCAGACCGGAGAGCTTCTGCTCGCCGTGGATCTCGGTGACCTCGTTGTCCCAGGCGAACTTGATCTTCGGGTCGGCGAAGGCGCGCTCCTGCATGGCCTTGGAGGCGCGCAGGGTGTCACGGCGGTGGACGATGGTCACCGACTTGGCGAAGCGCGAGAGGAAGGTCGCCTCCTCGATCGCGGTGTCGCCGCCGCCGACGACGGCGATGTCCTGGTCCTTGAAGAAGAAGCCGTCGCAGGTGGCGCACCAGGAGACGCCGCGGCCGGAGAGAGTGTCCTCGTTCGGCAGGCCGAGCTTGCGGTGCTGCGAGCCGGTGGTGACGATGACGGCCTTGGCGCGGTGCACGGTGCCGGCGGTGTCGGTGACGGTCTTGATGTCGCCGGTGAGGTCCACGGCGACGACGTCGTCCGGGACGAGCTCGGCGCCGAAGCGCTCGGCCTGCGCCCGCATGTTGTCCATGAGGTCCGGGCCCATGATGCCGTCGCGGAAGCCGGGGAAGTTCTCGACCTCGGTGGTGTTCATCAGGGCGCCACCGGCGGTCACGGCGCCTTCGAAGACCAGCGGGTTCAGCGACGCTCGGGCCGTGTAGAGCGCAGCGGTGTAACCTGCGGGCCCGGAGCCGATGATGATCACGTTACGGACGTCGCTCACGGGTTTCTTCCTCGTCTCTGCGGACTGCCTACTGCCTACGGGGCGGTGTCTCGGTCACTCTCACCCCACCCAACGGATCCTAAGGGGCGAGCATTCCCGAGAGCGCCGCGCGGCGCGTGCGTGAGACGAACCGTGAGACGGCGGCGGGACGCGGCGGTGCTCAGGGCTTCGGGTAGGAGGCCGTTCGGAGCAGCTTCGCCGGTGTGTTCCCGGTGCAGGAGGCGTCGACGACGTACGCCTGCACGCGGTCGCCGTCGGTCCGGTCGGGGAGGACGAGGAGATAGGCGGAGGCGCCCTCGTACTCGCCGCGCTCGGAGGCGAGGACGGCCTCCTGGCGCCCGGTGCCCGCGAGGACGCACGGGGGGAGGGCGCCGTCGCTGTTCCGCTGGGCGGTGCCGACGTTCCCCGTTTCCTCGGCCGTGAGCGACTCGGGTCGATCCGCCTTCGGCGCGCGGGCGGAGGGGTTCCCGTCGGCGAGCAGGCTCTCGACCCTGTCCTCGACCGATTCTCCGGAGAAGGTGTTCAGGGACGTGCTGGTGGTCGTGTCGGCCGCGACGCCGTGGGTGTCCGCGCCGTTCTGGGAGAGCGCGTAGAGGCTGTACGCGCAGACGGCGGCGACCAGCGATCCGGCGATGCCGGAGAGGACGGCGATCCGGCGGCGGGTGCGGCCGCGTCCGGGGCCGGTGGCCGCCCGGGGAGCCGGAGGGCGCCCGCCGGACGGGCGGGCCTTGGGGGCCGGGGGGACTGTTTCACGTGAAACCGCGGGTTTGGCGGACGTTGTTTCACGTGAAACGGGCCGGGTGGATTCGGGCGCGGTGGCGTCGAGGAGTGCCTCGGCCGCGAGGGCGGCGTCGATCCGGCCGGCGATCTCGGCGGGCATGCGCGGCGGCCCGGGCAGGGTGCCCAGGAGGCCGCGGATCTCCTCAAGGGAGCTGCGGACGTCCGCGCAGAGGGCGCAGCCGTCGAGGTGCCGGCGGACCGTCGCGGAGCGGCTCGGGGAGAGCAGGCCCTCGGTCAGGTCGGAGATCTCCGAGACGTCCGGGTGCTGTGCGGCGTCGGCCTTCTCGGTCGTGTTCACGCGCCCCCACCTCCACCCTTCACAGCAGCTGGATCAGTCGGTCCGGTTTCCGTCGGCTCCGACACCGGTGGGACGGATGCCCCCGGCGTCCGGTTCCTTCCCCCTTCGGGGGGCTCGTTACCCACGGTGTCCACGCGCAGATGAGTGAGCATCGGCAGCAGCCGGGCCCGCCCGCGCGCGCAGCGGCTCTTCACGGTGCCCGTGGGAACGCCGAGGATACGGGCGGCCTCGGCGACCGGGTATCCCTGCATGTCGACGAGGACGAGCGCGGCGCGCTGGTCGGGGGCGAGCGTCGCGAGGGCGGCGAGCAGCTGCCGGTGGAGGTCCTGGCGCTCGGCGGGGGCCTCGGCGGACTCGTGCGGTTCGAGGAGCTGCTCGAAGCGGGCGGTGTCGTCCACGGGCGAGGTGCGTCGGGTGGCGCTCTTCCGGAGGCGGTCCAGGCAGGCGTTCACCGTGATGCGGTGCAGCCAGGTCGTGACGGCCGATTGGCCCCGGAAGGTGTGGGCGGCCCGGAAGGCGGACAGGAGGGCGTCCTGGACGGCGTCGGCGGCCTCCTCGCGGTCCCCCAGGGTGCGGAGCGCCACCGCCCACAGTCGGTCGCGGTGGCGCCGTACGAGCTCACCGAAGGCGTCCGGGTCCCCGGCGACATGACGGGCCAGGAGTTCCCGGTCGTCTGCGGCGTCTATCGGACGGTCCAACGGTGTGCCCCCTCCCCTGTCGTCAGCCCATGACCTTGACTTCGGTCAGCTGGCCGCGGAACTCGCCGTTGGTGAGCGGCAGTTTCGTCAGCCAGACCAGAACGTAGCGGGTCGTGACGGGCTTGGTGAGCTTGGCCTTCACCTGGCTGCCGGCCCTGGACACCTGAGTCGTGAACCCCTCCGGCCCGGACGGTGCCGTGGAGGCGCCGTCCGGTGCCGTGCGGATCTCCACCGAGGTGTGTCCCACGAACGACAGGTCGACCTCACTGACCTTCTGGGCCGTGCCCAGGTCCAGCACCAGCCCGACGCCGGACTTCAGGTTGCCGAAGTTCTCGCTGGTGTAGTTCAGCGTGTGCCAGAAGGTGCTCGTGTCCCCGTCGAAGGCGTTCTTCACGGCTTCGGGGTTCTCCGCGCCGCTGCCCTTGGGGAGCGGATCGAAGTCTTTGGCGGACACGATCGTGACCGGCTTCGGCGGCTCCGGCTTCTCGTCGACCGGAGGCTGGACGATCTGCGGCTCCTCCTTGGACTCCTGGGGGAGGAGACGGTCGGCGATCTGCCAGCTTCCGAGGCCCAGCGCGGCGATGAGGAGGGCGCCGACCGCCCACTTCAGCGCCTTGCCCGTGCGGCTCTCCAGCGGCGCCGGCGGGACCGGCAGGGGCTGGGTGGGCACGGGGCGCGGCTGCGGGCGTCCGTACGTGCCCTGCTGGTACGTGGTGCGCTGGTACTGGGCGGGCGGGGGGAACTCCGGCTCCGGCGGCTTGACGCGGGGCATCGCGGCCACGGCCTTGGCGAGTTCGTCCGGCGTGGTGCAGGGCGGCTCCTGACGGGACGCCGTGGCCCCGTCGTTGGCGAGGGCGCGCATGGCGATCTCGGAGAGGCCCCGGTGGACGCCGGCGCGGACCTGGTCCGGCGGGATCAGGCCGACGCCCTTGGGCAGCCCGGAGAGGCCGTAGGCGTCGCTCTCGTACGGCCAGCGCTGGGTGAGCGCCGCGTAGAGGAGGGCGCCGATGGCTTCGGTGTCGGTGCGCTGCGGCCGGTCGGCGGTGATGCCGCGCAGGGCGGCGTTCACCGCGAGGCCGCGGATGCGGTACTGGCCCGTGGAGCTGCGCAGGACGGCGCTCGGAGTGAGCCGCAGGTGCGCCAGGCCCTCGCGGTGCGCGGCGGCCATGGCCTGGGAGATCTGGGCCACGAGCTGGTAGGCCTCGTGGGCCTGGAGCGGGCCGTCGGCGAGGAGCGCGGTCAGCTCGGTGGCGTCGGGAAGCCACTCGTGGACGACGTAGACGAGGTCGTTCTCCTCGACCGCGTCGAGGACCTGGACGAACCGGGGGTCTCCGAGGAGGGCCGCCGAGCGGGCGGCGGCCAGGACGGAGCGGGCGCGTGGATGGTCGGCCGGCAGCAGGTGCACGCCGACGGCGCGCCGCAGCTTCTCGTCGACGGCGCGCCAGCTGCTGAAGCCGTCCAAACGGGTGACGCACTCCTCCAGCCGGTAGCGCCGCGCCAGTTTGTGGCCGCTGTGCAGCTCGGGTGGAGCGAGGGAGGGCTGTTCGCCGTTCTTCCGTTCGACCGCCTTCTGCTCGGGGGACCCGGTGGGCTCCTCCGCCGTCTTCCGTTCTTCCGCCACCCCGTCGGTCGCGGCCGTGTCCGCCTGCGCGGTCAGCGGGTCGTCACCGCTGTTGTCGGCCACGTCGACGGCAGCCGTGCTACGTTCCGCCACCGTCGTTCCTGCCTCCCCATCCGTTGCGCCACATCCAACAGCCAAGCCAATTGTGCCCACAGTCGGACGCTATGCACGACACACGGGTCCCCCCGATGGTTGCCCCGGGGTGGGGATCAGCGTCCCAGGCGGCCCCGCACCATGCCCACGAGGGTGTTCAGTTCGGTGATCCGCATGCGGCGCGCGGCGACGAAGAAGACGCCGAGGAGCACCGCTCCGCCGACGACGAGCGCGACCAGCGAACCGAGGGCGCCCTCGCCGAGCAGCTTCAGCAGGCCGAAGCCGACGGCTCCGGCGACGACCGCGGCCGGCAGGGAGGCCATGCAGAGGCGGGCGTAGGTGCGCAGCACGTGCGCGCCGTCCAGGTCGCCGCCGAGGCGGTTGCGCAGCCGGCGCCAGGCGATGCCGACGCCCACGGCGTAGGCGAGGCCGTAGGAGGCGGCCATGCCGACCACGGCCCACTGGGCGGGCAGCAGGACGTAGCAGAGGGCGGAGGCCGCCGCGTTGACGGCGGCGACGATGACCGTGTTGTAGAAGGGGGTGCGGGTGTCCTCGTAGGCGTAGAAGCCGCGGAGGACGACGTACTGCACCGAGTAGGGGATCAGGCCGAGGCCGAAGGCCATCAGGATGAAGCCCATGCCCTGGGCGGCCTCGACGCCGCTGGAGGCGTACAGCAGGGTGCACATCGGGACGCCGAGGGCCAGGAAGGCGAAGGAGACCGGGACGATGGCGACGGCGGAGTTGCGCAGGCCCTGGGAGATGTCGTCGCGGACGGCGCCCGGGTCGTCGTCGCTGGCGGCGCGGGAGATCCGGGGCAGCAGGGCGGCCATGACGGAGACCGTGATGATGGCCTGCGGCATGCCCCAGATCAGCTGGGCGTTCGAGTACGCGAGGAAGCCGGCGCCGTTCTTGCCGGACTCCTCGCCGGCCGCGGTGGCGAGCTGGGTGACGACCAGGACGCCCGCCTGGTTGGCGAGGACGAACAGGACGGTCCACTTGGCGAGCTTGACGGTCTTTCCGAGGCCGTGGCCCTTCCAGTCGAAGCGGGGCCGGAAGCGGAAGCCCGTCTCGCGCAGGTACGGGATCATCGCCAGCGCCTGGACGACGAGGCCGAGGAGGGTGCCGATGCCGAGCAGGCGGATGCCCTCGTCGGGGATGGTCTGCACGCCCATGTGGGACTCGGCGGAGGTGCCGTAGACCCAGATGAACAGGCCGAAGGTGATGATCATGACGATGTTGTTGAGGACCGGGGTCCACATCATCGCGCCGAACTTGCCGCGTGCGTTGAGGATCTGGCCCATCACCACGTGCACGCCCATGAAGAAGATCGTGGGCAGGCAGTAGCGGGCGAAGGTCACCGCGACGCTGTTGGCGGCGGCGTCGTCGGCGATGGTGTTCGACATCAGCCGGATCAGGACGGGGGCCGCGAAGACGGCCGCGACGACGATCAGGCCAAGCGCCACCATGACGAGGGTGAGCAGGCGGTTGGCGTACGCCTCGCCGCCGTCCTCGTCGTTCTTCATCGAGCGGACCAGCTGCGGCACGAAGACCGAGTTGAGGCCGCCGCCGACGGTGAGGATGTAGATCATCGTCGGCAGGGTGTACGCGATGGTGAAGGTGTCGCCGAGCAGCGCGGCGCCGAGGGCGCCGGTGATGACCAGGGAGCGCACGAAGCCGGTGAGCCGGGAGACCAGCGTGCCGGCGGCCATCACGGCGCTCGACTTCAGCAGCCCGGAGGCGCGGCCGCCCTTCTTCGGCGCGGGGGCGGGCAGCGGGTCGGGCTCCGCGGCCGGGGCGGGCACCTGGCCCTGCTGGTCGCGGTAGAGGTGGGCGAAGGCGTCCTGCTCGGGCCGCTCCTCCTCGCTCGCCCGGGTCACCAGGTCGTCGACGCCGGTGAACTGGACCGTGCGGGCGTCGTCGCCGTACGGGAGGTGGCGGGAGGGGCCGTCGGGCTCGGGCGCCGGGGTCTGGGCCCAGACCCGGGGGTCCGGGGCGTGCTGGGGCGCGGCCGGCTGCTGGTAGAGCGGCTGCGGTTCCTGGTACGTGCCCGGCGGGGGCGGCGGGTGGGCGGCGCGGTCGTAGAGCGCCTCGCCCACGGGGTCCTGCGCGGACAGGTCCTGGGCCCGGTACGGGTCGTGGGCGTAGGCGTCCTGGACGTAGGGGTCCTGGGCGTACGGGTTCTCGGGGTGCGCGGACGGGTCCTGCGGCTGGGCCCCGTACGGGCTCTGCGCGTACGGGGTCTGCGGCGGGTACCCGGTCGGGGTCTGCGGCGGGTACTCGGGGTGCTGCCCCTGCGGGAGCGGCTGTCCGTCCGGCCCGGTGGGGGGAACGGGCATGCCGCCGGACGGTGCGGCGCCGCCCGCACCCTGGCCGCGGTCAGCGTCGTACGGCGCGTTCATGGTTACCCCACCTCATCGTCCCCGGCCGACCGGCCACGACATCGCTCAACGGTCCACTTTCTCACCCGGGCCCGACGGGTCGCCGCTTTCGGAGCCGGTGTCCGTGTCCGGGTCACTCGGGTGCCCGGCTCCGTCCGCCGTGCCGTCCGCGGTGGTGTCCTTCGTGGAAGGGGCCTCGCCGGCGCCGGCGAGGGGGCCCTCCGGGCTCTCCGTCCCGGCCCCGGCCCCGGTCTCCGCCCCGGTCTCCGCCTCGGTCTCCGCGCGGGCCTCGGCCTCGGCGGTGCGGGCGGCGAGGCGCTTGCGCTGGCTGTACATGCGGACGCCGGCGAGGACGAGGAGCAGCACGCCGCCGGCGATGACGAGCATCACGGTCGGGGTCATCTCGGAGACCTTCACGGAGAAGGTCATCTGGGAGCCGTAGGGGGTGCCGTCCACCGTGTACAGCTGGGCGGTCATGGAGACCTGGCCGTTGGCATTGGCCGAGGCGGGGAACTTCACCGACTGGCTGTGCCCGGCGCGGACCGTGATGGGCAGGTCGGCCGAGGTCTCGCCGTCGACCTTCAGCCGGGTCCCGTTGCTGGAGGTCAGCCGCAGGACGAGCCCCTTCACGTCCTGGAGCAGCTTGTTCTGCACGGTGACGGGGATGGTGGCGCTGCGCCCCGAGAGGGTCAGGTCGGACTTGTCGACGAGCACCACGCTCTTGGTGAGGCGCTGGAGGACGTCCTGGACGTCGACGCGGTAGATCGCAGCCTCGGCCGCCCGGCCGCGCCAGGAGGTGGACATCTCGCGGTTGATCGCGGTGCCGACCGGCGGGACGACCCGGGTCGCGTCGGAGAGGATGACCTTGAAGTCGTCCAGCTCGTCGCCCGTGCTCTTCATGTCGCGGAAGGCGTCCACCGGCAGCTCGCCGCCGCGGAGCTTCTTCGGGTACTGCCCGGCGCGCGGCACCGTCCGGGAGGCGTCGGGGTCGGGCTTGGCCGCCGCCGCGGCGACCAGGTCGAGCGGCTCGGTCCAGCGCTTGGCGCCGAGTCCGCGTACGGCCGCCGCCATCGCCTGGGCCTGGGACACGCTCGGCTGCCGCTGCGGGGCGACCACGACGCTGCGCCGGTCCTGCGGCTGCTCCAGGGTGATCGCGAGGGTCTGCGCCAGGAACTCCTGGACGGCGAGCGTCGAGGTCTCGGCCCGGACCATGTCGCCCTGGAAGGCGGTCGACAGTTCCGCGTCGCTGACCACCGCCGTGGTGCCGCCGCCGAGGGGGCGGGCCGCGGTGGGGGTGTAGGACAGGTCGTCGTCCTGGATGCTGTCGCTGCGGGCGATCACCTTGCGGGCGCCGGCCGAGGTCGCGACCGCCATGATCGAGGGGTCGACGGCGCCTTCGACGGGCCAGGCGAAGTCGGTGGACGGCTGGACGTGGAGGATCGTCTCGACCGTCGGGCCCGCCAGCTGGGTCGCCGACTGGAGGTGCTTCAGCGAGCCGGGGACGGCCTTGCCGCGGTGGGCGAGGGAGGCGAGGTCGGGGTCGGCGAAGGGCAGCGCGACCACCTTGCGGCCCTGCACCGCCTTCTCCAGCTGGCCGAGCCAGCGCTCGGCCAGCTTGCGGTTCGCATCGGTGCCGGCGGCGTGCCCGGTGCCGTCCTTGATCCGGTAGCCGTTGGCCATGGCGTCGACCGAGGCCAGCAGGTCCGGGTCGATCACCCAGGTGACCGGGAGGTCCTTGCCCAGGGTGACCATCTCGTCGAGCCGGCCGCCCGGGCGGAGTTCCTCGGCCAGGTCGTCGTCCTGGAAGACGGGGGTCTGCTGGTCGTCCGAGGCGGTGTCCGCCGAGATGTGGGCCGAGGAGATCAGCGGCCACAGGTAGGTGAGCTGGGTGCGCTTGGCGGTCGGCTCGGGCTGGTACGGCAGGAAGGTCCGCTCGATGCCGAGGACGCGGTCCCAGCGCGCGTCCGAGGTCTGCCCGGTGAGGGAGACGCCCAGCTGGTAGACGCCGCCCTCGTCGTCGAGGTCCAGCTCGGAGACGGGTACGGAGATCCGGAAGTCGCGGGGGACGCCGACGGGCAGGCGGGCGATGTCGATCTCGGGGGCGTCCAGCGGCTGCGGGTCGCTGTCGGAGCGGAAGCCCTTCCGCCGGGCGACCTGGTCGATCTCGCTGCGGCTGTCCATCCGGGGGCCGACCCGCAGGTTCACCGTCGCGTCGGTGATGACCCGCTTGCCGCGGTTGGTCAGGGTGCCGGTGACAGTGACGGTGTCCCCTTCGACCGGTGCGCTCGGCGTCAGCGTGTCGATCGACACATCGACCGTCCGGGAGACCGGGGCCTCCTCCGCGGCCTGGGCCGGCGAGGCCGAGGGGTTCTGGAGCAGGCCGGCGAGGAGGGGCGCCCCGACGGCGACGGTGAGGGTGCGCCGCAGCCATCGGCGGGCAGGTGAGGGACCGGTTCCCTGGAAAGCTGCCGCCTCAGCCACGCGTTCGCCCGTCCTCGTCGTTGTCGGTGGTGCCCGTGATGCCAGTGGTGCCCGGTTGCTGTGTCCAGGCATGGTAACGAGGCACGGAGGGGCCGAGTGCCGGGGAGTCCTCCAGCCGATGACGCCGGAGGAGGCCGTTTTCACAGGAACCCCACAGACGGCTCCTGGCCGGGCGGGAGCGGGCACGGGAAAACGGGGGCGTCGGGGCGGGGCGGGGCACGTACCCTTTTCTGTTGTGCCGAACGCCAACGAAGACACCCCGACCGAACCGAGCCAGGTGCAGCACCGCGCCGTCAGCGAACTGCTGCGTGTGGCCCCTGTCGCCGACGACCTCGCCCGCCGCTTCCAGGAGGCCGGATTCCGCCTCGCCCTGGTCGGCGGCTCGGTACGGGACGCCCTCCTCGGTAGGCTCGGCAACGACCTGGACTTCACCACGGACGCCCGCCCCGAGGACGTCCTGAAGATCGTCCGTCCCTGGGCCGACGCCGTCTGGGAGGTCGGGATCGCCTTCGGCACCGTCGGCTCGCAGAAGGACGGCTACCAGATCGAGGTCACGACGTACCGCTCCGAGGCGTACGACCGCACCTCCCGCAAGCCCGAGGTCTCCTACGGCGACTCCATCGACCAGGACCTCGTCCGGCGTGACTTCACCGTCAACGCGATGGCCGTGGCCCTCCCCGAGAAGGAGTTCATCGACCCGCACGGTGGCCTGGACGATCTCGCCGCCCGGGTCCTGCGCACCCCCGGCACGCCCGAGGAGTCCTTCTCCGACGACCCGCTGCGGATGATGCGGGCGGCCCGTTTCGCCGCTCAGCTCGACTTCGAGGTCGCCCCCGAGGTCGTCACGGCGATGACGGAGATGGCCGACCGGCTGGAGATCGTCTCCGCCGAACGCGTCCGGGACGAGCTGAACAAGCTGCTGCTCTCGGCGCACCCCCGCAAGGGGCTCGGCCTGCTCGTCGAGACCGGTCTCGCCGAGCACGTCATTCCCGAGCTGCCCGCGCTGCGGCTGGAGAGCGACGAGCACCACCGGCACAAGGACGTGTACGAGCACTCCCTGACCGTCCTCGACCAGGCGATCGACCTGGAGGAGGACGGACCCGACCTGGTGCTCCGGCTCGCCGCGCTCCTCCACGACATCGGCAAGCCGCGCACCCGCCGCTTCGAGAAGGACGGCCGGGTCTCCTTCCACCACCACGAGGTGGTGGGCGCGAAGATGACCAAGAAGCGCATGACCGCGCTGAAGTACTCGAACGAGATGATCAAGGACGTCTCGCGTCTCGTGGAGCTGCACCTGCGCTTCCACGGGTACGGGACGGGCGAGTGGACCGACTCGGCCGTGCGCCGCTACGTCCGTGACGCCGGCCCGCTGCTCTCGCGCCTCCACAAGCTGACCCGCTCGGACTGCACCACGCGCAACAAGCGCAAGGCGTCCGCGCTCTCCCGTGCCTACGACGGCCTGGAGGACCGCATCGCCCAGCTCCAGGAGCAGGAGGAGCTGGACTCGATCCGTCCCGACCTCGACGGCAACCAGATCCAGCAGATCCTGGAGATCAAGCCGGGTCCCGCCGTCGGGCAGGCGTACAAGTTCCTGCTGGAGCTGCGGCTGGAGAACGGCCCGATGGAGTACGAGCAGGCCGTCGCCGCGCTCAAGGAGTGGTGGGCGGCGCGCGACTGACCGCGCGCCGGTGTTTCACGTGAAACGGCGCGTCGGCTGTTTCACGTGAAACATCACCGGGCGTCCCGCCCGCCGCGCAGGAGCAGCGCGATGCCCGCGTACCCCGCCGCCACCAGCACGATCAGCAGCGGGGAGCGGCCGTCTGGCGGCAGCATCAGGGCGGCGACCCCGGCCGCCGCCACGAAGGCGACGTTGAACAGCACGTCGTAGAGCGAGAAGACCCGCCCCCGGTAGGCGTCGTCCACCTGGGTCTGCACCACCGTGTCCGTCGCGATCTTCGCTCCCTGGGTGATGAGCCCCAGGACGAAGGCGGCGACGAGGAAGGGCGCGGGGGTGAAGGACAGGGCGAGCGTCGGGACGAGGACGGCGGCAGCGGCCGAGCACAGGACCATCCAGCCGAAGGGCCCGAACCGTCCCACGGCCCAGGGTGAGAGGACGGCGGCGGCGAAGAAACCTGCGCCCGAGGCGGCCACGGCGATCCCCAGGAGCCCCAGCCCCTCGGACTCGGTGGTGCTCCAGGCGTACCGGCAGAGCATCAGCACGGTCACGAGCAGGGCGCCGTAGCAGAAGCGCATCAGCCCGACCGCGGTGAGCGCCCGGGCGGCCGGCCGGCGTTCGGCGAGGTGGCGGAGTCCGGCGGCGAGGCCCCGGGCGGTGGAGGCGAGCGCCGTGGAGAGCCGGGCCGGCACCTGGTCCGGGTCGGGGCCGAGCAGTTCCCGGGCGATCCGCAGAGAGGCGAGGGCGGCGCAGAGATAGAGGGCGGCACCGACGGCTACCACGGCCGCGTCGGAGCCGTCGGCGAGCAGCCGGACGCCGAAGGCGAGTCCGCCGCCGACGGTGGCGGCGAGGGTGCCCGCGGTGGGCGAGAGCGAGTTGGCCACGACGAGCCGTTCCTCGTCGACGACCCGGGGCAGGGCGGCGGAGAGCCCCGCGAGGACGAAGCGGTTGACGGCCGTGACGGAGAGGGCGGAGGCGTAGAAGAGCCAGTCGGGGACCGGGGCGAGGACCAGCACGGCGGTCCCGCCGGCGAGCAGGGCGCGGAGCAGGTTCCCGTAGAGGAAGACCTGGCGGCGCTGCCAGCGGTCCAGGAGGACCCCGGCGAAGGGGCCGACGAGGGAGTACGGGAGCAGGAGCACGGCCATGGCGGAGGCGATGGCGGCGGGCGAGGCCTGTTTCTCGGGGGAGAAGACGACGTACGTGGCCAGGGCGACCTGATAGACCCCGTCGGCGCACTGGGAGAGCAGCCGGACGGCGAGCAGGCGCCGGAAGTCGCGCAGGCGCAGCAGTACGCGCAGATCACGTACGACGGACATGGCAGCAAGACTCACACACGGCGAGGGTCCCCGGGCAGTGCCGCGGGGACCCTCGTCAGGTGAAGCGCGTCGGACCTCGGAAGGTCAGCGCTCGACCTCGCCCTTGATGAACTTCTCGACGTTGGCCAGGGCCTCGTCGTCGAAGTACTGGACCGGCGGGGACTTCATGAAGTACGAGGACGCGGAGAGGATCGGGCCGCCGATGCCGCGGTCCTTGGCGATCTTCGCGGCGCGCAGGGCGTCGATGATGACACCGGCCGAGTTCGGGGAGTCCCAGACCTCGAGCTTGTACTCCAGGTTCAGCGGGACGTCGCCGAAGGCGCGGCCCTCGAGGCGGACGTACGCCCACTTGCGGTCGTCCAGCCAGGCCACGTAGTCCGACGGGCCGATGTGGACGTTCTTCTCGCCCAGCTCGCGGTCCGGGATCTGCGAGGTGACGGCCTGCGTCTTCGAGATCTTCTTGGACTCCAGGCGCTCGCGCTCGAGCATGTTCTTGAAGTCCATGTTGCCGCCGACGTTGAGCTGCATGGTGCGCTCGAGACGGACGCCGCGGTCCTCGAAGAGCTTGGCCATCACGCGGTGCGTGATGGTGGCGCCCACCTGGGACTTGATGTCGTCGCCGACGATCGGGACACCGGCCTCGGTGAACTTGTCGGCCCACTCCTTGGTGCCGGCGATGAAGACCGGGAGGGCGTTGACGAAGGCGACCTTGGCGTCGATGGCGCACTGGGCGTAGAACTTCGCCGCGGCCTCGGAACCGACGGGCAGGTAGCAGACGAGGACGTCGACCTGCTTGTCCTTGAGGACCTGGACGACGTCGACCGGCTCCTCGGCGGACTCCTCGATGGTCTGGCGGTAGTACTTGCCCAGGCCGTCGAGGGTGTGGCCGCGCTGGACGGTGACGCCGGAGGCGGGCACGTCGCAGATCTTGATGGTGTTGTTCTCGCTGGCGCCGATGGCGTCCGCGAGGTCCAGGCCGACCTTCTTCGCGTCGACGTCGAAGGCGGCGACGAACTCGACGTCACCGACGTGGTAGTCGCCGAACTGGACGTGCATCAGGCCGGGCACCTTGGTCGCCGGGTCGGCGTCCTTGTAGTACTCGACGCCCTGCACCAGCGAGGCGGCGCAGTTGCCCACGCCGACGATGGCTACGCGAACCGAACCCATTCCGGTTGCTCCCTGTTGTGATCGTGGAAGCCCTGCTGAGGCAGGGTTTCACTTGGCGGTGTCGTCGGACGGATCCGGCCGGGTACTGCCCCCGTGCCGGGGCAGGCCGCCCGTCTCTCCAGAATCGTTGTCGTGCGGAGCGTCGGTGCCGGGCCGCTGGTCGCGTCCCGCCCGCTCGCTCTCGATGAGCTCGTTCAGCCAGCGCACTTCGCGCTCCACGGACTCCATTCCGTGGCGCTGGAGCTCAAGCGTGTAGTCGTCGAGTCGCTCGCGCGTCCGAGCCAGCGAGGCGCGCATCTTCTCCAGGCGCTCCTCCAGCCGGCTGCGGCGGCCTTCGAGGACCCGCATCCGCACCTCGCGCTCGGTCTGGCCGAAGAACGCGAAGCGGGCGGCGAAGTGCTCGTCTTCCCAGGCATCGGGGCCGGTGTGGGAGAGGAGCTCCTCGAAGTGCTCCTTACCTTCCGGGGTCAACCGGTAGACGATCTTGGCCCGGCGTCCTGCGAGTGACGAGGCGAGTGCCTCCTCGGGGGCGCTGCCCGGTTCCTCGATCAACCAGCCGCTGGCGACCAGCGTCTTGAGGCAGGGGTAGAGCGTCCCGTAGCTGAACGCGCGGAAGATGCCGAGCGAGGTGTTGAGGCGCTTGCGCAGCTCGTAGCCGTGCATCGGGGCTTCACGCAGCAGGCCGAGAACGGCGAACTCGAGGATGCCGGAGCGTCTGCTCATGTGTCGCCTTCCTCCGTCCTGCGGTTCGCCTCGGAAATCTTTATGCCGTGCTGATGTATCGACTCGATACATCAGCACGATAGAACGGCCCGAGAGGTCCGACAAGTGGACGTGCCGTGACCGGCGTCACATCGTCAATTCACAGCGTGCGACTTGCCTGATTTGGGGGGAACTCCGGCGCAAGAGAGGTTTTGGCCGTGCGTAGTCTGTGCGGCATGCACACCACCGGGAACCAGGAGCCGCGCTGGGGCGTCAGTGCAGCGGGTGACCGGCTGCGGTACGAAAGGGGCCTTCGATGGGCTCCGGGCGTCCGCATTTCGGGGGGACCGGAACTCAACTGCCGCTTCCAGGCGTACGCGCCTGCCCGAGGAGTAGTCGTTCGATGAGCGAGCACCGTCGCAGGATGCCGTCGCAGGAGCCGCCGACGGGCGGCCGCGCGGCGGCACGACGCGCCGCCCAGCAGCCGGCCGGCCGCAGGTCGGCCCCGGCCCATGACCCCGGTACGGGGACGCCTCCGTACGGATCGCCGGCCCCTTACGGGTCCTCCGATGCGTACGGGTCGTCCGGTTCCTACGGGTCTTCCTCCTCCCACGGGGAGGAGGCACGTCCTTACGGCGGCCGCGCGGAGGCCCGGCGGGCCGCCCAGCGGGGCGGTCGCCGCCGCGCGCCCGCGGCCGGCCCCGGCGGACCGAGCGGTCCCGGCGGCGGTGGCCGCCGCGGCGGAGGCGGCGGGGGCGGCCGCGGTGGCGGCCCGGGCGGGCCTCCGCCCGGCAAGAAGCGCATGATCGACTACCCGCGGTTCGGCAAGCACGGCTGGCGCCGCTGGATGCCGTCGTGGAAGCTCGTCACGGGAACGTTCCTGGTCTTCTTCGCGCTCATCATGGGCGGCTCGGTCATCGCGTACTCCAAGGTGACCATCCCGAACGTGGCCGACGCCGCGACCTCCCAGAACAACATCTATTACTGGAAAGACGGCTCGCGCATGGTCGCGACCGGCGCCGGCCAGAACCGCCAGATCGTCGGCATCGAGCAGATTCCGATGGTCATGCAGGAAGCCGTCATCTCGGCGGAGAACAAGACCTTCCGTACCGACTGGGGCGTCGACCCCATGGGCATCGGCCGCGCCGTGTGGAACATGGCGAAGGGCGGCGAGACCCAGGGCGGCTCGACCATCACCCAGCAGTACGTGAAGAACGGCCTGCTCAACGACCAGTCGCAGACCCTGTCCCGGAAGGTGAAGGAACTCTTCATCTCCATCAAGGTCGGCAACGAGGTCGACAAGCGCGACATCCTGGCGGGCTACCTCAACACCGCCTACTACGGCCGCAACGCCTACGGCATCCAGGCCGCCGCCCGCGCCTACTTCGACAAGGACGCCAAGAACCTCAACGCCTCCGAGTCGGCCGTCCTCGCCTCCGTGCTGAAGGGCGCCACGTACTTCGACCCGGCCGGCTACCCCGAGGTCGACCCCAACGCCACCCCCCAGAAGAACCTGGAGCGGCTCACCATCCGCTGGTCCTGGATCCTCGACGAGATGGTCAAGGACGGGAAGATCCCGGCGGCGGAGCGGGCGAAGTACAAGACCCTTCCGAAGATCCAGAAGCCGAAGCAGGACGCGCAGCTGGGCGGCCAGATCGGCTACCTGGTCGCCACCGCGAAGGCCAACTTCCGCAGCAAGTACGACATCAGCGAAGAAGCCCTGAACCTCGGCGGCTACGAGATCCACACCACCTTCGACAAGAAGAAGGTGGACGCCATGTCCGAGTCGGTCAAGAAGATCTACGACGAGTACATCGACGAGAAGAAGCGTCCGAAGGACGACACCCACGTCGAGTTCGGCGGTGCCTCCGTCGACGTCGAGACCGGTGCCATCGTCGCCCTCTACGGCGGCCAGGACGCGACCAAGCACTACACCAACAACGCCGACACCACCGGCGCCCAGGTCGGCTCGACGTTCAAGCCCTTCGTGCTCGCCGCCGCGATGAAGGACGGCGTCCGCGACCCTAAGGGCGA
This sequence comes from Streptomyces sp. NPDC014656, assembly GCF_043084305.1. Classification (NCBI taxonomy): domain Bacteria; kingdom Bacillati; phylum Actinomycetota; class Actinomycetes; order Kitasatosporales; family Streptomycetaceae; genus Streptomyces; species Streptomyces sp. NPDC014656. The sequence continues at coordinate 1,382 of NZ_JBIBZN010000013.1, read as the reverse complement.
GAAGGTGCAGGACGCTTCCACACGCACGCTGGTCGACCCCGACAAGAGCCGCTACAGCGGCAAGGACGACCTCAAGGTCCGCACCTACACGGGTGAGATCTGGCACGACGAGAACGGGAAGGAGTGGAAGCAGGACAACGAGGGCGACCAGAGCTACGGCAACATCAGCCTGCGCCGCGCGATGATCGTCTCCGCCAACTCCCCCTTCGTGCAGCTCGGCATGGACGTCGGCATCGACAAGGTGCGCGAGGCGGCCGTCGCCGCCGGTCTGCGCCCCGACTCCCTGGTGAAGGGCGAGGTCCCCTCCTTCTCCCTCGGTATCTCCAGCCCGAGCGCGATCCGCATGGCCGGCGCGTACTCCACCTTCGCCAACGAGGGCGTGCGCAACGAGCCGTACTCGGTCACCAAGGTGGTCAAGGGCGGCCAGGTCATCTTCCAGCACAAGGAAGACCCCAAGCAGGCGTTCTCCTCGGCCGTCTCCTCCAACGTCACCGACGTGCTCCGCAGCGTCGTCGAGGACGAGGACGGCACCGGCAACAACGCGGCCATTCCGGGCCGCCACGTGGCCGGCAAGACGGGTACCACCGACGACAACATGTCGGCCTGGTTCGTCGGCTACACCCCCCAGCTCTCGACGGCGATCGACATGTACCGCTTCGACGACGACGAGACCAAGGAAGGCCGCGAGTTCCTGGAGATGTACGGAACGGGTGGCCAGGACTCGATCCACGGCTCGTCCTTCCCGTCCCAGATCTGGAACGACTACATGACGGACGCCGTCGCGGACCTGCCCGTCGAGAAGTTCCCCAAGCCGGAGAAGCTGCCCGACGCCAAGGCGGTCTACGGCGGCGGCGCCACGCCGAGCCCGACGGCCACCCCGACGCCGACCGAGACGGCGACGCCGACCGAGACGGCCACCACCGCTCCGACGACGACTCCCCCGGCGACGCCCACCGACTCGGGCCGTCCGACCACCAAGGAGCCGAAGCCCGGCAAGACCACCTGCAGCATCTGGGACAGCTGGAACTGCGACACCACGGGTGGCGGGGACGGCGGCAACACCGGCCAGCCGACGGATCCGACACCGACGGACACGGGCACGTCACCACCGCCGACCACGACGGAGCCCGGCGGCCCCGGGAACGGCAACAACAACGGTGGCGGCGGCGAGCCGAGCGACGGGTCCACCGGAGGCGGCAGCCTCTTCGACTGAGGTGGCCGGGGTCCCGGCCCGTGAGGGCGGGTCCCGGCCGGGTGAGGGCCGCCGCGGCCCGCTCCGTACAGCACGTACGGAGCGGGGGCCGGGGGGCCGTAGTGTTTAAAGTGTAAAAAAGATGGCCGGGGGGGCCGGTTTCGCCCCCGGGGCGGGCGGGTTTCGCAAT